>JALFYY010000020.1 GCA_022783865.1 Bacteroidales bacterium | reverse complement strand
CCCCCCCCCCCCCCCCCCCCGAATGGCTCGCTTTTTCGCCGCATAGGAGTTATGCGGCGCTCTCTATCGGAAGCCCACCGGGCTTCCTTCACCCTAAAGATCCCTAAAGGAAACGGATAGCGGAATCGGGGAGCCGAAAGCGGCATGAAAACGATATGCAATCTCTCTCAGAAGAAGATACCGGTGGGAATTTAAACTGAAAATAGATAGAAAGATGGTTGCTGAATCATAAATTATTTGTACCTTTGCAACCGCTATGGAACAATGGACAACTGAAATAAAGCCGAAGACAGGTCTCTTGGAAATTGACTTCAAGGAACTGTGGCGCTACCGCGATTTGTGCGCCTTGTTTGTCAAACGCAACATCATTACCCAATACAAACAGACTATCCTCGGTCCGCTCTGGTACGTGATTCAACCTTTGCTGACCACCGTCATGTATATGGTGGTGTTCGGCGGCATTGCCAAGATTCCGACCGACGGTCTTCCACAGCCTTTGTTCTATCTGGCGGGTATATGTTTCTGGCAATACTTCGCCGACTGCTTGACCAAAACGAGCAACACGTTCGTATCGAATGCAGGAATTTTCGGCAAGGTGTATTTCCCCCGTTTGGTGGTGCCTCTGTCGGATGTGATTAGCAACTTGGTGCGCTTCGGCATTCAGTTTATGCTCTTCTTTGTGGTTTACCTCTATTATCAGTTGTTCACTCCTGCGGAAATCCACACGAACTGGTATGCTTTCCTGCTTCCGCTTTTGGTACTGATGACGGCAGGTTTGTCGTTGGGATTCGGTATCCTGTTCTCCTCGATGACAACCAAATACCGCGACCTGCAACTCTTGTTGTCGTTCTTTGTGAGCCTCTGGATGTACGCTACGCCGGTTATCTATCCGCTCTCTACTATCACGAATGGCAAACTCCGCTTTCTGATGTCGCTCAATCCGTTGACGGGCATCATCGAGGCGTTTAAGTACGGCATGCTGGGTGTAGGGGAGTTTTCTTGGAGTTTGCTGGGTTACAGCGCGGCATTTATGGTGGTACTGCTGTGTTTGGGCATCATCATCTTTAACAAGGTGCAACGCAGTTTCATGGACACCGTTTGATGTACGGTTTACAGGGCGAAGCCCTATTTACGGTGTATATACAAAGCATCCTGCTCCATTCGGGGCAGGATGTTCGTTTTTGTGCATTGCCGTTATTTCTGGCGGATAAAGATATTGACGGGCGTTCCCGAAAAATCCCACCAACTGCGCAACTTGTTTTCCAGGAACCGGCGATAAGGCTCTTTCACGTATTGCGGCAGATTGGCAAAGAATACAAAGGTCGGTATTTGTGTGTTGGGCAACTGCGTCACATACTTTATTTTGATGTATTTGCCTTTCCATGCCGGTGGCGGATAGTTCTCTATCAACGGCAGGAAATTCTCGTTGAGTTTGGCAGTGGGAATCTTGCGCATCTTGTTTTCATATACGCTCAATGCCGTTTCCATCACCTTGTAGATGCGTTGTTTGGTCAGGGCGGAGGCAAAGATGACGGGGAAATCCGTAAAGGGCGCCAAACGCTCACGGATGGTGGTTTCGAAGTGCTTGATGTCGGCATTGGTTTTGCTCTCCACCAAGTCCCATTTGTTGACGCATACCACCAATCCCTTTTTGTTCTTCTGGATCAGTGAGAAGATGTTCAAGTCCTGACTTTCGATGCCGCGGGTGGCATCAATCATCAGAATGCACACATCGGCATTTTCGATGGCTCTGATACTGCGGACGACAGAGTAGTATTCCAAGTCTTCGTGTACTTTGGCTTTTTTGCGGATACCTGCCGTATCCACTAAATAGAAGTCCTTGCCGAACTTGTTGTAACGGGTATAAATAGAGTCGCGCGTCGTGCCCGGAATATCCGTTACGATAGTGCGCTCTTCGCCTATCAAGGCATTGAGAATAGAAGACTTACCGGCATTAGGACGCCCCACGATAGCAAAACGCGGCAAGTCGTCCAAGTCCTCTTCTTTCTTGTCGGGATTGAAGCGCGACAATATCTCGTCGAGCAACTCGCCCGTTCCCAATCCGTTGACAGCCGAAAGGATATAAGGTTCGCCTAATCCTAATTTGTAGAACTCCGTAGCGGCATATTGTTGGTCGAAAGTGTCCACCTTGTTGACTGCCAGCACGACTTCTTTCTTCGACTGACGCAACAAATGTGCCACTTCGCTGTCGAACGAAGTAACGCCTTGTTCTACGTCCACTACCAATAATACTACATCCGCTTCGGATATAGCCAAGTTGACTTGACGGTTGATTTCACCTTCGAAAGTGTCGTCCGAATTGACCACCCATCCACCGGTGTCAACTACGGAAAACTCTTTGCCGTTCCATTCGCTTTTGCCGTATTGCCGGTCGCGTGTCGTACCGGCTTGCTCGTTTACAATTGCCCGTCTGGATTTGGTCAGACGGTTAAAAAGGGTCGATTTCCCGACGTTGGGACGCCCCACTATCGCTAAAATATTTGCCATAGTATATTGTTTGAGATATTAATTATTAATTGTTAACTATTAATTGTTTAGCACTCTCCGTTGCAACCTTCGCAACCATCGCAATGGTCGTGATGACAACCGCATCCGCAACCTTCGCCTCTGATGGCTTTCAGTTCGGCTTCGCTTGCATCACGCACTTCCAATATTTTGCCCTTGAAGTGAAGATTTTCGCCTGCCAACGGGTGGTTGAGGTCGATGGTTACATCCTTTTCGGTTATCTCTACCACTTGTGCATTCACTATTTGTCCGTCGGTGGTGGTCATGGGAACTACGTTGCCGACGAAGACGCGCGAGTCATCGAACTTCCCGTCTAATTCGAACATCTCTTTGCCAAGCGTAAGCACGCCTGTTTCGTCGTATTCGCCGTAGGCTTGTTCGCATGGAATACGGAAGTCGAACTCGTCGCCTTCTTCTTTGCCTGCAAGGTTGGCTTCGAACATGGGCAACATCATGTTTTCGCCATGGCAATATACCAAGGGATGTTCTTCGGTGGCACGCTCCATCAATTCTTCGTTGCCTTCGGTTTCGCCATCTACATAGAGGTCGTAGATAACCTTTACTACTTTCTGATTCTCAATCATAACGCTATTGTTTTTATGGGTTAATATTTCATTCTGTTTACCACCAATCTACACGGTGGTTGGTGCTTTCTGCACTCGATTTGTCGTATTTCAAGTCAGCTAACATGCTGGCATTCACGCCGATGTGGAAGGTGTAACTCTTGTATGGCCCGAACGGCACGAAACTGGCGGACATCGACCAGCAGTGCAAATCGCGCGATACGTTGAAGTTGGTATAGGTGAATTGTTTGGCTTTGAAATCATACGATGTGGTGGCACTCACTTTCCATCCTTTGCCTAACCCCAAAGAGCCGGAGAACGAAAGGTTGTGTGTCCATACCATTTTATAGTACATCTTCTTATAGTCAAACTCGTTGCTCTCGCCGTAACGCACGGTATAATTGACGCTTAGGCTCCATGGTATTTCGGTTTTCATATAGCCGTTTTCCACCTCGGTTTCCTCTTTCTGAGGCTCTTGGGGCATAATAGGCATGCCGTTTTCGTCTAATTCTCCGTCTTGTGCATTTTCGTCAGTCGGCTTGTTTTTGGTCTTCTTGCCGAACCATTTGCGGAAAGTGTCGTTGTTAAAGGTATAACTGAAATTGGCACTGGTACCTTTGAAATGCGGGAATTTGCCGTGATTCCAGTAGAATTCGTTGATGCGCACGGGGCGTCCCGATGGCGTCAGACCGTACATGTAGGGGTCGAATTCGCCCGACAGGTTGAGCGTATAGTTCAGAGGCAGTTTCAAGCGCAGTTGCACCCGGAAATTCGATAGCTGCAACGAATCTGCCAAAAAATTGTATGAACCGGAAATCGACAGATTGTCAATCAGCGAAATCACTTTGTAGGGGGCTTTGCCTGTTGTATCTTTGTCGTTGCGGATCTTCATTTCGATATTGTTGCCGAGCGACCATCCCAAACTTCCGTTGCTTCCTTTTCCTGGGGTGCCGAACAGAGCCCCTTGGTAACGGGAGTATTGTATCTCTTCGTAAACTGTATCGTTGGTGGCGCTGTTCACTACCGGACGGAGATAGGTGCCGTAGTAGTTGTGATTGAGTTTGGCACGGATAGCTTCGCAGTCTGGCGAATAATTGAAACTGATACTGGGGGTCAGTACATGGCGGAAACGGTCCACTTTGTCGCCAAACAGTTTGCGGATAGGTGTGTAGAAACCATAGAGTTTGGTGGATAGACTGACGCCCATACTCATATCCCATACACGATAGAATCCGTTGGTAGTGTCGCGGTGTACCTGGTTTTCATGTTCGTCCCAACTCTGGTCGGTCCGTTGGAAATACCAACGCTCGTTGTAGTTGAACGAAGGACTGATATTCAGATACTTGAACGCAGTGAATGATGCCGATACGGGTATGCGGTGTTGCACGCCGTTTTTCCAGTCTTTCAGGAAATTGGAGTGGAACAGGTAGTTCTCTTTGCAATCGATACTGTTCTTGATTGAAGCCGAATAGCTGAGCGATATTTTTTCATACCATTTCTCTTTGCCCACGGGATTTTTGCGTTTGAACGGATATACACGGCTCATCGTCACGGCAATATCCGGCAAAGTCAGACTGATGGTCGAGTCTTTGGTCCGTTGGCTCACCAATGCACTCATCGAAAGGCTCCATGGGGAATCGGGAAAACGCTGTGTATAGCTGATTGACGACGATTTGGTGTTCTCCGAATTGGCGGCAGCATTGTAGTAACTGTTGATATTGCTGCGGTTGTAGCCCGATGTGGAGAAATTGACGCTCGCTGAAAAATTGCTGTACGGATTGGCTTTAGTGTCTTGCGTGTGGGTCCATTGGATACTCATGTTGGTGTGTTTTGCATAGTCAGGCATGCCTTTTTCGCCGGTCACATCGGTGCGGTAGTTGAACGAGAAATTGCCGTTGAACTTATACCGCTTGACATATTTCGATTGTGCATATATCGCCCATGTGCCTTTGGTGTAGATATCACCGGTCACTTGCAGGTCGATATAGTCGTTGATGGCAAAGTAGTAGCCCAATCCTCTCAGATACAATCCGCGACTGAAATCGTCACCGAAGTTCGGCATTATCAATCCCGAAGAATAGGTGTTTGTAAAGGGGAAAAAGCCAAACGGGATAGCCACCGGCAAAGGCACGTCGCCTACTACTAAATAGGCAGGTCCGGTGGCAATATAATCGCCCGGTTTCACTTTCGCTTTTGTCAGCGACAGATAGAAGTGCGGGTGTTCGTGGTCGTCACAAGTGGTATATTTGCCGTCAGCCATCATCAAGATGTCCTCGCCTACTTTCTTTGTTTTGTCAGAGATGATGTATCCTTCGCCTTGTTCCGTCACTACGTGCTTGATAAAACCTTTCTGCGTCTTCAGATTGTATGTCATCTCTTTCGACTCGTACTGGTCTTTTCCGTCAGCAAACACAGGCAATCCCGACCATTTGCCAGTGGTGGTGTCCTGCACGCCGCGGGCGTAGATGGTCGAACTATCCATCTTCACGCGGATATAGTCGCTGGTCAGTTTCATGGTCTTGTAATGCACTTCGCCCGAACCGTGCAGAATGGCAGTACCATTGCCCAGCAGTACAATCGAATCTTTGGCGTTGTACGAGATGGTGGCATCTATCATCTGTCGTTTTTTCTGTATTGTGTCGGGCGCAGACACCAATGCCGGATCTTGTGGTAGAATGCTGTCAGATGCTGTTGGCAAAAGAGTGGTAACGCTGTCCGATGCCGTTGCCAAGGGATTGGAAAGACTGTCAGATACAGCCGATATTGGAGTCGTAATGCTGTCCGAAGCTGTCAACAATTCCTCAGTTTCGGTAACGGAAATGCTGTCGGTTTGCCCTGTGGCTGCGACACTAATCATCATTCCGAACACTGTTATCAATGCCCTGAATGTGCGTAAATGAGTTATATGTAGGTAGTTAAATGCGCGCACGTCACACTCTGTGCATATTGCAAACTATCTTGCAAAGTTACAAATAATTTGTGATATACGAAATAGGCGGTTTGGGAAACTACTGCTTAGTTGGGAGGTGAGGCAATGTGAGGTTGCAAAGAAGTAGAGACGGGTGTTGCAAAGAAGTAGAGGAGGAAGTTGCGAATAAATAGAGACGAAGCGTGCCTCGCCTGAAGATAGATAGAGATAAGCGTCTAATACCCATGAGCCTGCATGAGTGGGTGATTAGTGGGTGATTAGTGGGTGATTAGTAGGTTATTAGTAGGTTATTAGTAGGTTATTAGTAGGTGATTCAGGATTCAGCCGATATCAAGCCAACATCCGAAGAAGGAATATGGTAGGAATATAGAGCAATGATAAAGGAAACAAGACTGATTACTTTTGCGCAGTGAAGACTCTGTCCGTTCAGTTTCTCAAATAGTAGAAAGTCTTTTGTCCTTATTTTTGGTTCCATTGCCCGATAGTAATGGCTAAATAGTTCTATTGGCAACCTTTGCATAAAGAATACAAATAGTCATAAATGAACAAATTCCGTAAAAATCTTCAATTGAGTGAATGTTTTTACGTAAAATTCTTCAATTGACAGGTTGGTATTTACGTAAATTTCAACGCTCGGCTCAATCCTCAATTGTATTTTGCGTATCCGCAAAATTGTTGTATCTTTGCCAATCGAAACCAAGCATTATAATACCGCTTATGCAAAACCATCTAAAACCCCGTCATATCGGGCTTTCCGACGACGACCGTCAACAAATGTTGCAAGTTGTAGGCGCCGCCTCTGTCGAAGAATTGATTGCACAAACCATCCCTGCAGACATCCTGCTTAAAGAGCCGTTGGACTTGCCTGAGGCGCTTACCGAGAAAGAGCACCTCGACAGTATCTATAGTATGTCGTTGAATAACAAACTCTTCAAGAGTTATATCGGTCGGGGATATTACGATACGGCTACGCCTGCTGTCATTCAGCGCAATGTCTTGGAAAATCCCGTATGGTACACCTCTTATACTCCCTATCAAGCCGAAGTGTCGCAAGGTCGTTTGGAGGCGCTTTTTGTTTTTCAGACTGTCATTTCCGACCTCACCGGACTGCCTTTGGCAAACTGCTCTTTGCTCGATGAAGCCACTGCGGCTGCCGAATCCGTAACGATGATGCGGAACTTGCGTACGCGCGAACAAGTCAAAAACAATGCCTGCAAAGTCTTTGTAGATGAACATGTTTTCCCCGAAACACTTGCTGTTTTGCGTACGCGTACAGCGGGGCAGGGTATCGAAATCGTAATGGGGCATTACGAGGATTTTGTTCCGACTGCCGAGTATTTTGGTGCAGTGGTGCAATGGCCCAATGCCGATGGCTTGGTTGAAGATTATACCTATTTTGCAGAGCAAATCCATTCCGTAGGTGCCAAACTGACCGTTATTGCCGATATCCTTTCGTTGGCATTGCTCAAAGCACCCGGCACTTGGGGTGCCGACATCTGTTGCGGTAGTGTGCAACGCCTTGGTATTCCAATGGGTTATGGAGGGCCGACAGCCGGATATATGGCAACAAAAGACGAATACAAACGCGACATGCCCGGACGTATCATCGGGCTCTCCAAAGATGCTTATGGCAAACCTGCCTATCGCTTGGCTTTGCAAACGCGCGAACAGCATATCAAACGCGAGAAGGCAACCTCCAATATCTGTACAGCCGAAGCCTTGACTGCCATGATGGCAGGCTTTTATGCCGTATATCACGGACCCGAAGGTATTCGCTCCATTGCTGAAAATATCCACGGCAAGGCGGTTTATCTTTCCGAAATGTTGCAAGCCTACGGTTATGGTCAGGAGAACACGCAGTTCTTCGATACCCTCAAAATCTCTCTGCCGGAGGAAATGTCGCTCAGCGGTTTCCGTCAGGCAGCCGAAGAAGCAGGCATTAATTTCTATTATGCACCCGACGGGTCTATAGGATTGAGTATCAACGAAACGACCTCGCTCGATGATATGAACGACCTCATCTCTTTCTTTGCCGAAGCAGGAGGTAATCTCGCACCGCAGGAGGATTCCGAAGAGGCGTTCCGCAACCTTTGGGCATTGGACGAAGACCTCGTGCGTGATGTCGATTATTTAGGGGCGGAAGTCTTTCACATCTATCATACCGAAACCGAAATGATGCGTTACCTCAAACGATTGGAACGCAAAGATATATCGCTCACGCACTCGATGATTCCGCTGGGTTCTTGCACCATGAAGCTCAATCCGGCGGCTGCCATGTTGCCCCTTACTTATCCGGGTTTCATGGGTGTTCATCCGCTTGCGCCGTCTTGCCAAACCGAGGGGTACAACGAGATGTTCGATGACCTCAAAACGCTCCTTAACACTGTCACGGGTTTTGTGGCAACATCTCTGCAGCCTACTTCGGGTGCTGCCGGAGAATATGCCGGTTTGGTTGTGATACGCGACTATCTCAAAAAGCAGGGGCAGGAGCATCGGAAAGTATTGCTTATTCCTGCGTCTGCACATGGCACCAATCCTGCATCTTGCGTGCAGGCGGGCTTTACGCCTGTCGTAGTGGCGTGCGATAACCAAGGCAATACCGACCTTGGGGATTGGACTGCCAAAGCCGTTGAGTATCAAGATACTTTGGCGGGTTGTATGATTACCTATCCTTCTACCCACGGCATTTTCGAGCAGGCTGTACGGCAGATGTGCGACATTATTCACGAGCATGGCGGACAAGTTTATATGGATGGTGCCAACATGAATGCACAAATCGGTTATACCAACCCTGCCGCTATCGGAGCGGATGTTTGCCATCTGAATCTCCATAAGTCGTTTGCCTCGCCGCATGGGGGTGGCGGGCCGGGTGTCGGAGCTATTTGTGTAGCGCCGCATCTTGTTGGTTCTCTGCCTTCCACGGATGCCAACCGTGTCTCTACATCGTTGTTCGGCAATGCCAATATGGCGGTTATTTCCTATGGGTATTTGCGCATGATGGGAGAAGACGGATTGCGTGAAGCTACGGCGGCAGCCATTCTCAGTGCCAATTATCTGGCAAAGCGTCTCAGCGGAAAATACGATATTGTCTATACGGGCAGCAATGGCAGGGTAGGGCATGAACTGATTCTCGATTGCCGCCAATTCAAGCAATATGGTATCACCGAAACCGACATTGCCAAACGCTTGATGGACTTTGGTTATCATGCGCCTACGCTTTCTTTCCCTGTGCATGGCACTCTCATGATTGAACCAACCGAAAGCGAATCGCTGCGTGAACTCGAGCATTTCGTTGAGGCAATGTGCATCATCCGTGAAGAAATCGACGAGGTGGCTCAGGGCAAGGCTGACAAAACCGACAATGTCCTGCTCAATGCCCCGCACCCAGAATATGAAGTCACTGCCGACGAGTGGCACCATGCTTATTCCCGTGAGAAAGCCGCCTATCCGGCTCCGTGGGTACGCGATGCCAAGTTCTGGATTCCCGTGGCGCGCGTTGATAACGGGTTTGGTGACCGTAATCTCGTGGTAAAGTTCTGATAAACAACTTATAATATATACGAACCTAACAAAATGAGCAAGATTGCAGACTACAAAAAGCAGATTGGGAAATACCATAAGATGAAACCCATTGTCACGGTGCGTGAACTGCTCCTTATTTTCATTGGCTTGGCGCCTTATGGATTGGCTGTCAACCAGATGCTGGTCCCGCACAATGTCGTCAGTGGAGGATTGACCGGTTTTTGTGAAATACTCTATTTCGCAACCGACAGGGCACTTCCTATTTGGCTCTCCTCTTTTCTCATCAATAGTCTTTTGTTGCTAATCGCATGGAAATTGGTCGATCGGCGTTTCTGTATCAGAACCCTTTACGGCTTTTCCTGCCTCACCTTTTGGCTCAAAGTCATTCCTATTGCCTCGGATCCGATGATTCACGAGCCTTTTATGGCGAGTATCATCGGAGGTGTTTTGTGCGGCTGCGGATTGGGCATTACTTTCTTGAACAACGGAACATCGGGAGGTACCGACATCATTGCGGCTATTGTGAACAAGTATCGTCATGTGCCGCTCGGAAGAGTACTCTTTTATTGCGATTTGATGATTATTTCCAGTGCCTATTTCTTACCTAATGTAAGGGATATCGAAAAAGTCTTGTTCGGTTTGTGCTTCACTTTCATGATGTCGAATGCGGTGGATATGATTATGAACAAAGTCCGTCAGTCGGTGCAGTTCTTCATTTTCTCGAAGAAATACGAGCTGATAGCCGATGCTATCAATACGCAGGTACTTCGTGGCGTCACCATTCTCGACGGACAGGGTTGGTATTCCAAAGAGGAAATGCATGTGGTGACGGTGTTGGCAAAGAAGAATGAATCCAAGAAGATTTTTTCTTTGGTGAAAGAAATCGATCCCAATGCTTTCATCAGTCAGTCCGAAGTCATCGGTGTTTACGGTCAAGGCTTCGACAAGATAGTCTGATAACTACCATTGTATTGTCCGATAATGCAATGTAGAGGCGCGATTTATCGCATCTGAATTCTTGGAAATCAGAATGTAGAGACGGGGCATGCCCCGTCTTGTTTTTGTCGGAGCGCAGGCGTCTCGCCTGCATAATTGTCCGATTGTGAAATTGTCAAATAGGGCTTGTCCGGTCAAATCGTGTGCGTCCCCGCTCGCATAATCGCCAAATCGTCAAATCGCCAAATTGTGTGCGTCCCCGCTCGCATACACCATAGACGTGCCCGGTCCGATAATGCAATATTAACTATTAATTATTAACTATTAAATACCACGTAGCATTCGTCCCCGTACCATTCCTGTACGATTGCCGTACCATTGCCGTACCATAAAGCGTAGCATTATAGCACATCATTGTACTCCATACATGCCTTTAAGCATCCATCCCCGTACAATTGCCGTACAATTCCCGTACAATTGCCGCACAATAAAGCCACCCTCACCGAAGGCTCTCTATACTCCCGACAAACTTTCGGGCTGTTCTCAACGTTTCCTGATGATAGTCAGACCGTCTCTGACAGGCAGTATCACTTGCTCTACGCGCTCGTCTTGAGCCACAGTCTCGTTGAACTGCCGTAACCCGATGGTTTGCTTGTCTTTGTCGTATGCCGTATCCACTATGTGTCCGTCCCAGAGCGTGTTGTCTGCCAGAATATATCCGCCTTGTCTGAGACGGGGGAAAACCAATTCGTAGTACTCGGTATATTCTCTTTTGTCGGCATCCATAAAGACGAGGTCAAATGTCTCTTCCATATCTGGAAGAATCGCTTTCGCATCGCCTATGTGCAGCACGATTTGTTTTCCTAACGGACTCATACTGAGGTGCTGACGGATCATGTCTTCCAACTCGTCGTTATGCTCTATTGTGTGCAGAACGCCGTCTTTCTCAAGCCCTTCTGCCAAGCAAAGGGCGGAGTACCCTGTGAATGTGCCTAATTCCAGGATACGTTTGGGGCGTATCATTTTCGAGAGCATCGAAAGCAATCGTCCTTCTATCTGTCCTGACAGCATTCTCGGATTGATGGTTTGCGTATGCGTATTGTGGTTTACAAATTGCAACACCTCATCTTCCTGCATGCTGTATTTTTCTATGTATTCCTGAATATCCATGTCTGCAAATAGGTTGTTTTCTGTTGCAAAGATACTACAATTTTGCCATTCGGGCATCATCATATCGGTTATTCTGTTAAGGCAGGTGTCCAATATTATAAAACCTGCATTTATACAATGCAGGCAAGCCCTCTCGAAGAGCTTGCCTGCTTGTATGATTGTTTCCGCACGAGGGCGGTGGAGTAATGTTTACGGTATCAGCGTCTTGCATGCCGCATTGCCGCAATGCACCCTGTACACGCCCGAAGACAACTGCAGAAGCTCCGCCATGCCTGCATACGCCATCAAGCGTATAAATAAATGTTTTTATTCTATTTTCATCCGCCCTGCTGTGTAATTCGTAAATTATTCGTATCTTTGCACCTTGGTATAAAACGAATTATTTGTGACATCATTATGAATATATCTTACAATTGGCTCAAACGCTACATCAACTTGCCCGACAATGCCGAAGAAACGGCTAAGGCGTTGACTTCTATCGGATTGGAAGTCGGAACTGTAGAGAAAATCGAAACCGTCAAAGGCGGCTTGCGCGGCTTGGTAATAGGCGAAGTACTTACCTGCGTACCGCACGAAAACTCCGACCATTTGCACGTAACTACCGTTACCGTAGGGGCGGAACCCTTGCAGATTGTCTGTGGCGCACCCAATGTAGCTGCCGGACAGAAGGTAGTTGTGGCAACCTTGGGAACAACCCTTTACGATGGCGACCAGGAGTTTGTCATCAAGAAATCGAAGATACGCGGTGTCGAGTCGTTCGGTATGCTTTGTGCTGAAGACGAGATTGGCGTAGGAACAAGTCACGACGGCATTATGGTATTGCCCCAAGATACACCCGTTGGCATGGAGGCACGCGACTATTTCCATATAGAAGACGATTATCTCATTGAGGTGGACATCACTCCTAACCGTTCGGATGCGGTGAGCCACTATGGCGTTGCCCGCGATTTGTATGCTTACTATGCCGCCCGTATGGGAGCCAATTCGCCGGTTGTACTGACCAAACCCGCAGTAGATTCTTTCCGAACAGGAAAAGCCGATTATACTCCTATCCGTGTGGAAGTAAAGAATGCCGATGCGTGTCCACGCTATTCGGGTCTGACGATTGCCGGCGTAACCGTAGGAGAATCACCCGATTGGTTGAAGAATGCCTTGTTAAGCATTGGTCTTCGCCCGATTAATAACGTAGTGGACGTTACCAATTTCGTACTTCACGAGATGGGGCAAGCCCTCCACGCTTTCGATGCCGACAAGATTACGGGCAAGACTATTGAAGTGAAGAATGTGGCATCGGGCACCAAGTTCGTTACTTTGGACGATGTGGAACGCACGCTCAATGAAGCCGATCTGATGATTTGCAATGCCGAAGAGCCGATGTGCCTTGCAGGTGTATTCGGCGGTAAGTTCTCGGGTGTTACAGAGCATACTGCCAATATATTCCTTGAGTCAGCCTATTTCAATCCCGTCAGCATTCGCAAGACTGCACGGCGTCACCAACTCAGTACCGATGCCTCTTTCCGTTACGAGCGTGGTTGCGACCCCAACAACACTATGTATGTGCTCAAACGTTGCGCTTTGCTCATTCAGGAAGTGGCAGGCGGAACGATAGTAGGCGAGCCTGTTGATATCATTGACGGAAAGCCTGTTACAAACGAGGTGCAGACACCTTTCGCACCGTTTGCGGTAACACTGAGTCTCAACAAAACCAACGCTTTGATAGGCAAATGCTTGGGTGAAGATATGATAGAGACTATCCTGCGTGCGCTCGAAATCAACATTGCCGACAAGCAGACCACCGATGATGATACTATTTATCACCTTGAAGTGCCCCGCTATCGTACTGATGTACAACGCGATTGCGATGTGATAGAAGATATCCTGCGTATCTATGGATACAACAACGTAGAGATGTCGGAGCACCTGAACAGCAATCTCTCTTTTTCGCAGAAACCCGATAGTGCCGCTCTCCAACGCAAACTCTCGGAAATGCTTACAGCGCAGGGTTTCAACGAGATACTCAACAACTCGCTGACCAAAACTTCTTACTACGAGGGCAATTCTGTTTATCCCCGTGAGAATGCAGTGGAACTGCTCAATCCGCTTTCTGCCGACTTGGCACTTATGCGCCAAACCTTGTTATATGGCGGATTGGAGAGTATCCAGCGCAATGTCAATCGCAACCGTCCGAACCTCCAATTCTACGAGTTCGGCAATTGCTATCATTATCATCAGGAAGCTGCGCAACCGGAAGAACCGTTGCGTGCGTATTCCGAAGAAATGCACTTGGGACTTTGGCTCACAGGCAATAAGACGTCACAAAGTTGGGTGCGTGCCGAGGAGAAAACATCGTTCTATCAGTTGCACGCTTACGTCAATAACCTGCTTCTTCGTTTGGGTGTGGATATGGGTAAACTGACGCTCCTGCCTTTGGAAGCGAACGAGCTTTTTGCCGATGGATTGACTATCCTGGCAGGCAACGGCAAGGCTTTGGGCTTTATGACTGTTGTTAACCGCAAACTGCTCAAGCAATTTGATATTGATAGCGATGTTTTCTATGCTGACCTTGATTGGAAAGCTCTGCTGCGTCAGAACAAGCAATATAAGCCTGTTATCACTGATCTGCCCAAGTTCCCTGAAGTAAAGCGCGACTTGGCATTGTTGGTTGATAAGTCTGTGCAGTTTGCCGACCTGCGCAAAGCTGCATTCGACACCGAACGCAAGCTACTGCGCAAAGTAGCACTATTTGACGTGTACGAAGGTAAAACATTGGAAGCCGGCAAAAAAAGTTATGCACTCTCATTCACACTGCAAGACCCCGAGAACACACTCAAAGACAAGCAGATAGAGAACGTAATGGCTCGCTTGCAAAAGACTTTTGAAGAACGTTTCGGTGCGAAATTGCGATAAGATGTATCCTCCATTAATGTCCGTTAATATATCATTAATGGTGGTGCAAAGAAGAGACGGGGCATCATGCTCCGTCTCTTCTTTGCATTATCTTCTTCAACCGCTTAGTTCACACGACCCTTGTATGAACCCTGTATAACCCTTGTGAGGGGTGCATGAGGACTGCCTAAGGGATGCTGCAGGAATTGCGCGGGCAAAGCCTTAATTGAGTAGTTGAGTAGATGAATAATTGAGTAATTGCAATACGCTCAAGATACGCCCGATATACGCAAAATATACACTATTGAAACGGTATAGGTAGTGCACAAAACAAGTGCCGTATGGGTAGCGCATAAGTAGCGTATGAGTAGCCAAACGAAATGCAGATAAAAACAGGTCTGTGACGTGTAGCAAAGGTACGACCACTTTTTGGATTTTTATTCCCAAAAGTTTGGGAAGGAAAACGAGTGCAAATGTGTTATCTTTGCAGGCGAATCAACCCAATATTACATAACAACGACTTCGCCATATCATATTCTTGCACAAGAACTGCTATTTATTCATATTTTCTTTGTATCTTTGCAAACTGAAGATTTTGTGCGGATAAATAAACAACCGACAGATAAGCACCAAAGAAAAAAACTATACGAGAAACAATAATTCTATGTTATCAAATACAGAACAACAGGAAATATTGAGGCGGAGGACGTTCGCCATTATATCACACCCCGATGCGGGAAAGACCACTCTGACAGAGAAACTGCTGTTATATGGCGGTGCTATACACGTGGCGGGTGCCGTGAAATCGAACAAGATACGCAAAACAGCTACCTCCGACTGGATGGAAATAGAGAAACAACGCGGTATCTCTGTGGCAACATCCGTTATGGGATTTGATTACAAACCGACAGCGCAAGTCAATAGTTTTGCTACTGCTAATGCAACTATACCAAAAGGCAGTGCAACGCAAGAGCATACAGGCATTGCTCCTTCTGCAGCGCAAGCGGATAATGCAGGAGACCTCAAAGAGAAAGCAGATACACCGGTTACTTATCATATCAATATCCTTGATACACCGGGTCACCAGGACTTTGCGGAAGACACGTTCCGCACACTGACAGCCGTGGATTCGGTTATCATCGTTATTGACGCCGCCAAAGGTGTGGAGACACAAACCAGGCGCCTGATGCAAGTATGCCGTATGCGCAAAACACCGGTGATGGTGTTCATCAACAAGATGGACAGAGAAGGCAAAGACCCGTTTGACCTCTTGGACGAAGTGGAACAGGAACTCGGTATCCATGTGCGTCCGCTTTCGTGGCCTATCAACAGCGGACAACGTTTCAAAGGCGTTTACAACATCTTCCAATCGACTTTGGACCTCTATCAGCCCGACAAAACGCATGTTACGGAGTCGCTTCGTTTCGACGATGTGAACGACCCGCAAATAGAGGAACTGATAGGAAAGCAGGATGCGGAGAAGTTGCGTGAGGACTTGGAGATGATAGAGGGTGTGTATAACCCGTTCTCGCATGCGGATTACTTGGCAGGCGAGTTGGCACCTGTGTTCTTCGGTTCGGCATTGAACACATTCGGTGTGAAAGAATTGTTGGAATGCTTTGTGCGTATTGCTCCTTCTCCTTTGGCTGTAGAAGCCGTAGAACGCAAAGTGGAGCCGATGGAAGACAAGTTTACGGGATTCTGCTTCAAGATACATGCCAATATGGACCCGAACCATCGCTCATGCATTGCTTTCTTCAAGATATGCTCGGGCAAGTTCGAAAGGAATGTGTATTACAAGCATGTGCGCAAAGGGCAACAGATGCGTTTTTCATCGCCCACCTGCTTTATGGCACAAAAGAAAGAGACTGTGGATGAAGCGTTTGCAGGCGATATCATCGGTCTGCCCGATACGGGTAACTTCAAGATAGGTGATACACTGACAGCCGGCGAGGAACTTCACTTCAAGGGATTGCCTTCGTTTTCGCCCGAGATGTTCAAGTATATCGAGAATGCCGATCCGATGAAGCAAAAGCAATTGGACAAGGGCGTTAACCAATTGATGGACGAAGGAGTGGCACAGTTGTTCGTAAGCCAACTCAATGGCAGGAAAATCATCGGTACGGTGGGGCAGTTGCAGTTTGAAGTGATACAATACCGTTTGGAACACGAGTACAACGCCAAGTGCCGTTGGGAGCCGCTTCAGATGTACAAAGCGTGTTGGATAGAGAGCGATGATGCGGCAGAACTGGAATTGTTCAAGAAGCGCAAGGCACAGTATATGGCGTTCGACAAAGACGGTCGGGATGTGTTTATGGCAGACAGCGGTTATGTATTGCAAATGGCACAACAAGACTACAAGAATATCAGGTTCCACTTTACGAGTGAGTTCTGAGGGGGATTGTTTAGTTGTTTAGTTGTTTAGATGTTTAGGTGTTTAATTGAGTAACTGAAATACAACAAAATATTATCATTATGAAAAACATGAAACTACGGCTCATTGTTATGAATTTCCTCGAATTTGCCGTATGGGGAGCGTATTTAACATCAATGGGCAACTACCTTGCCAACCACGGCATGGGAATGAACATCGGCTGGTTTTATTCTATCCAAGGCATTGTGAGTCTGTTTATGCCCGCTATTATGGGTATTGTGGCAGACCGTTGGATTCCGGCACAGAAACTATTGTCGCTCTGCCATTTGCTTGCAGGCGTATTTATGATAAGCGCCGGTGTGTACGGCTATATGGCAGTCGATGCAGTGATGTTTGCTCCGTTGTTCTGCTTATATACCTTGTCGGTAGCATTCTTTATGCCCACTTTGGCATTGAGCAACTCGGTAGCATACAATGCGTTAGACGTTGCCGGATTAGATACGGTGAAAGACTTTCCGCCTATCCGCGTATTCGGAACAGTAGGTTTTATCGCTACGATGTGGATAGTGGACCTTTGCGGTTTGCAAAGTACGAGTTGGCAATATGTAGTGAGTGGCGGGCTCAGTCTGTTGTTAGCCGCTTACGCTCTGACACTTCCGGCTTGCCCTGTGAAAGGCAAACCCGAAAAGGAACAAACATGGGTGGAAGCAATGGGATTGGAGGCTTTTTCGCTATTCAAACAGAAAAAGATGGCTGTGTTCTTTATCTTCTCTATGTTGCTCGGTATGTGCCTGCAAGTAACCAACGGCTATGCCAATCCTTTCCTCGACAGTTTCAAGAACATACCCGAGTTTGTTGATACGTTTGCCGTGGCACATCCCAATTTGCTGATTTCGGTATCGCAAATCTGTGAGGCTGTCTGCATATTGTTTATCCCCTTCTTTTTGAAGCGTTTCGGTATCAAATCGGTAATGCTGATGGCAATGTTCGCATGGGTATTGCGTTTCGGTTTGTTCGGTTTGGGCAATCCGTCGTTCCCGATGGTATTGCTGTTTGTGCTGAGTTGCGTGGTATATGGTTTCGCTTTCGATTTCTTTAACATTTCCGGTTCGCTGTATGTGGATCAGGAAGCCGATAAGAATCTGCGTTCATCGGCACAAGGACTGTTCGTGATGATGACTAACGGCTTCGGAGCCACCATCGGTACGCTGTCGGCACAAGCTATTGTCAATCACTTCGTTTATTCAGAAGAAGTACAACAAGCGGGCGCTATGGTTACGTGGAACGGTTGGCAAACCAGCTGGTATATCTTTGCCGGATTTGCTTTGCTGGTGGCTGTGGCGTTTTGGATTGTTTTCCCAAAGACACCTGTTCAGAAGGATGTTAAATAGTTAATATCCAATATCTATATTATAGGGTACCGATAAGCGCAGGGGGCTTCGTTAATTGCCGTTAATGAACCATTAATTTGTATAGTTGACGGTGTATGCAGGGGAGAGCGCATGAGTGCGTTTGCGGTTTGATTATATGAGACGATGTGCACAAGAGGATGTGCACATCGTTTTTATATGGCAGTATTCAACTTTTAGACGCGATTGGACAAGTGTCTTATACTGAAATAGGTTGACTCATAAAATGCGAGAAAATATTAGGTCAAACGTCTGGTCTCTCCCTATGATCCTTGTATGAACCCTGCATGATCCCTCATTTGCAAGGTAGCAGTCAGCTCATTGCCGGGTAGATGACCATATGTTTCTGTTGTTTCCGGTTGCAAAATTACGGATAAATATATTACGTTGTTTTGCTTAGAGGCCCAAATTCAGGTAATAACCCAAAGTATGGGAACTTAGTCCACTATCACATAGCGTGCCGTGTGGCGTGTGGTTTGACTGAGGAGAATGGTTTTGCCTTCGGTCTGCTGCCGGATGATTTCGGGCGTGGTGCCACGGATGGTAAGGAGCGATAGGTTGCTATTGAAAGTGACCCGATAGTCGGCTTGCAGTTCTTGCAATGCATATTCCAAATACCTGCTGTTATCCACACATACTGAGATAGTTACGGCACTGCTTTGAATAAGTGACACTTTGAGCCGGTGGCGGCAGACAACATCGAACAGATGGTTGAGCCCGTTTTCCAAAATGAAAGAGAAGTCTTTTGGACGAACGGTAATCAGTACTTGGTTTTTCCGCCAAATGAATACCGGCACATCAATGGGCTTGGGCGTTGTTTGCTGTATGACTGAACCTGTAGCATTGTAGTCGGCAAACGGTCGCACATAAAGCGGAATGTGCTTGTTTTCGAGTGGCCGGATGGTCTTGGGGTGAATGACTTGCGCCCCGCTATATGCCAATTCGACGGCATCGTAGTAGGTGAGTCGGGGGATGAGGGTAGTGTGGTCGAAAATACGGGGATCGGCATTGAGAATACCCGGTACGTCTTTCCAAATGGTCACGCTTTCCGCCTCCAATAGATTGGCAACAATGGCAGCAGTATAGTCGCTTCCTTCGCGTCCTAAAGTGGTGGGGCGCCCGTCTTCGGTTCCACCGATGAAACCTTGAAGGATATGCACCGGAAAATCGTAGCGCTTCCATTCCCGTTGCAAGAGTTCTGCCGATGCGTGCATATCGATTTTTGCTTCCCGGAAAGTATTGTCGGTACGCAGGCAACGGGTCATATCCACATAGTGCGTCACAATGCCTTCGCGATTGAGTGCCACGGAAATAATAGTGGTGCTCAGAATTTCACCGAACGAAACGATTTGGTCGTAGAGTTCGTCGTATTGGGTAGGATGCCCTTCGGTTTGGAGTAGCATCTCCTTATTTATAATAGACGAAATGCGTGAAATGATACCATCAATCTTGTTTTGCAGGAAACGATAGCCTTGCTCATAAAGCGATTGAGCGATATTGTAGTGAAAGTCACGTACTTCCTCCAGTGCCGCCATGGCAGCAGACTCATCGCCTGCAAAAAGAGCATTCACCACTTTCTCAAGCGCATTAGTTGTTTTTCCCATAGCAGATACGACTACTGCCAATCGGTCGGTTTCTTGACTAACGATATGGATGAGATTTCTGATACCGGCAGCATTTTTGACTGATGCGCCACCAAACTTAAAGACTTTCATAGCAATAATTTATAGGATATGCCATTATATAAACAACAGAAGACGGATATTGTCCGCCTTCTGCTCGGATGAAGTGGGTAGTGATGGATTCGAACCACCGAAGCGATTACGCAGCAGATTTACAGTCTGCCCCATTTGGCCACTCTGGAAACTACCCCCGTTTTGTCGAAGGGCGACCCCTTTGGTTTTGCGGGTGCAAAGGTATAATAAAAATTGCAACCTCGCAAGTGTTTACGCAAGAAATTATTCCAAATTTTGCACTTTGAGGTTTGCCATGCGCATAGCCGTTTGTGCGCCTTCCACACCTTTGTTACCCAATCGCCCGCCTGCACGGTCGAGTGCCTGTTGCTCGTTGAGTGTAGTTAATACACTGAAAATAACAGGGGTATGTGTTCTTTGGATGCCGCCGGTTATTCCTCCTTGTGCATTGAGCAGTGTCACGCCTTGTGTCACGCTTTGGCAAACATAATCGAAATGCGGTGTATCGCCTTGAATGACACAACCGATAACAATGATGGCATGGAAAGGACTCAATGGATTGGAAGTCAGCATATTCCACGCTCCATAGGTGAGTTCTACCGTACCGGGGACGTGCGTTACCGAGATGTGTTGTGCTTGGACGCCGTGCCGGAGCAAAGTTTCGATAGCACCACGCATCATAGCGTGGGTAATATGACTGTTCCAATCGGCTACAACAATACCAAAACGCTGACGTCTGAGGGCGTCAGCATTCGGTAGGTCTTCGGCATTATAGACCGACAAATTGTGCAATTCGGTTGCCATCAGTCAGCAATGTTGGCAATGTATTTGTCGATATCTTGTGCTTCTGCGCTGGTAGCATATTTGTCTTTGATAGTCTGGAAAGCCTGTTTGGCAGCCTTCTTGTTATCCAAACTCAGATATGCGATACCTGCTTTTTTCAGAGCGATAGGAGCTATGATTCCGTTCTCGCTTTTGGCAGCAGCCTCAAATTCTTTCACAGCTTTATCTGCTTGGTCCAATGCTACATAAGCGTCACCTAATTTCATTTTGGCAGCAGGAGCAATGTTCAAATCGTCGCCACTGAATTTCTTGAGATAGGTAACAGCATCTTCGTATTGACCGAGATTGTAGTAGCAAATACCGGCATAAAGTGCAGCCAATTTGCCGCCTTTGAACATACCGTATTCGTCAGCAATTGCAGCAAAACCGAGGCAGTCGGCTTCGTCACCATTGACAGCTGTAAGAAAATTATTATCAGCAAAATAAACCACAGCTTTTGCTACTTCTTCGTTAGCCTCGTTGCTCTTTGGAGCGAGGTAATAGTTGTTGAGTGCCATTACAGCGACTACTATAGCCAAAATAGCAATCAAAATCCACATCAGCAGATTTTGATGTTTCTCAATCCAACGACTCGAAGTGTTCAACGCTTCTTGTACAGTTTCCAAGTTCTCTTCTTGTTTTTGTTTCTTTTTTGCCATAATTATGTTGTGTTTTTAAGTTTACAATCTGTTTCCATGCTTTGCCCCGTTTGGGTTCATCGCATAGAATGTGCAAAGATACGACAATATTTTCGATTACGGAAATATCTGTCGGTTTTTTCATAAAATATACATGAGAAAGGCGAATAGTATTGCTGTTCCGGAATTTTTCATTATCTTTGCAAAAGAATAGAAATCATGGGAACTGCATTGTCAGAGACCGGAAAACTCAACACATTATTTCAAAACGAGGTCTATGGCTTGCTAATGGCGTGCTACTGTTTCTTCGGATTCCGGGTAGATTACAAAGGTGAGTTATATCTCAAATCCTATTTATTAGGAGTTTTCTCGAGTAAAGTACAATGCGGTTCTTTTTTTGTGCCGATTCTTATTCTTCAATTCTTTCTTCAACTCATTTTTCAGAACCGACTCCTGCCGAAAGCCAAAGTCAGTACGATACGATGCGTTTGCGGATAGAGTTCGAAAGGTGTATCAACTTGATTATAATGGGCATATTGCCTGATATGCTGCAGACGGTATTGATAAGCCAATTCCGCTACTATTTTCCGATTGCGAAAACCTACGCCTGCACTTGCATAATGGGCATAAAACACATTGCGGAAGTCCGTATCGGTACGTGTATCCGTTTCGATTGGTCTAAACAAAGGTTCTGTTTCGTATTTCATAAAAGCCGATTGGAAAGCATATCCCAAGCGGAAGAACCAATTCTGACAGACATATTCTCCACCGATCTTCAGAAAATGCCGGTCTGCGGTCTCATGCCGGAAATGGTGCAGATAATCATATTCCACCGAAAGCAATCCTTTTGTCGAGAACTGGTACGTCATACCGAAAGTGCTCCGCATGGGCAGTTGATATTTGTCGGATGAATAAGAATAATAGGGAGTGGAAATTTGCCGGGAAATACCGGTGGTATCCACATTGCTTTCGATGGAACCATTGTTAGAATAGTTCACCGCCATCAGTGTGGGCGATTGCCACGAGGCACCAATACGCAACATGTTGACAGGGCGATAGATAACGCCTATATTGGTGCTCCAACCGATGCCGTTCATGCGTATTTCAGACTGAAGTGCGTATCCGCTGCCATAGTCAAATTGCTCTGTATAAGTGGTTGTTTTTGAATAGAGTAGCGTGCTGATGTTCATATTGATGCCCAAGTAAATCCGATTGCTGATATTGGCAGCATAGGCGATTGAATATTCATCGGACGTTCCGGATTCTTGGATATTCAAATTTGCGCTCACTTGCTCGTTGGGAGAAAGAATTGAATGCCAGTCAGTTGACGCTGAATCGACTGGTTCAATCAATCCTGCCCGGTAGCCCAAGACAGATAGCCAACCGATGTTTATGTCGTCCCAAACATCATCAAGAGAACGATCAAAGTCGTTCTTTGTCAATCCGTTGGTGAGTTCAGCCATCAAGTCGGTTTGTGAAATGGCAAATGTACCGCTTGGATTAAGGTTGCGCTTGTATTGTACCACACGGTGATAGGATAGCATCAGGTTGTTGAAAACAAGACCTTTCAGCCGGTCGTTGTCGCCAAAGCATATCACCCATGAGAGTTGCGGCAAGCCGAATTGCGTTGTCAGGCGGTCGTTAACCGGTCCGAAACCCGATTTTGACGGCTGTAGCTGATAATCCAGTGTTACTGACAATTCGTTGTGCCGGAAAATGCCCAATCCGGCAGGATTGTCACGTACAGCCGAAGCGTCACCGCCCACTGCTGTCATCGCACCTGCCATACCCACATAGCGCGCAGTGCCTTGAATATCAAAGCCGAGAGTGTTCTCTTTGTCTAAATCGATTGCCCACAGCAGATGAACTATACAGAGGAATAATATGAGCGAAAACTCCCGTCGCATATTCATTCCGGTCTTGTGTTTTCAATCAACAGAGTGTCAAGCGGCTGTGTGTTGATACTATCATCAATAAAGATAATCTCTTTGATGTTTTTCGGGTATTTTGGTGTCAGAATGGTTTGTTCCATTGCTTTGCGGGTTGCTAATTCGGGTGTATAGTAAACGTCGTTGATATAATCATCGGCATTGACCGACACACCCATTGCCAAACTCACTATGAGCAACCATCTTTTCATCGGTAAATTTCGTTGAGCAGTTGCGCCAATTTGATACCTGCCGTATAAAGACTCTCTTCCATATCCGAGCGGAAGCGGTAGGCGTAGTGATAGGTGTTGTTGTCGCCTTTTTCGTGATACCCGTAGATGGCTTCCTGCAGTTCGTAGATATTGTAAATACATTCTTGCATTGTGCGCTTTTGAATGGCTTTTTTGTCATTGCTGTAGCGGTCGGTGAGGAATGTAACATATTCAGTAGTAGATAGTTCGGCATATTCCAAAAGGTAGCGGTCCCACACCGAGTGCAGGTTTGTACCTTTGCCGAACCAACGCATTTGTGTTTTGTTGCCGCCTTTGTCTTCGGGATGCCCCACGTGCATGGGTTGGAAGAAATCGCCCATCAAGTGAACCACAAATTTGAGTACATCGGATTCTGTTTTATCGATGGTTTTCAAGTAGTTGGTCAGGCTGTCCAAAGCGTAATACAAGTGCTGTCCTTCTGCTGTAGGATGGGTATAGAGATAATCCAGATCTTCGTGTGTCATACCGGCACGCAAGTTCTGATAGTGCCATACGTGCGAATAGGGATAGATGGTGTCGGATTTGATTTCGTCCGCCCACGATGCCGTATAAACCATACCTCGTTTGCCGAGAATATTGTCCACCTGCCGGCGGGCTTTGTTGCTAAGGTTTTGATAGGCAATTTCAGCAATAATGCGGTGTCCTACAGCGTTCCACGCATTTGCCGAGCCCAAACAGAAACAAGTTAAAAGCAGCAGAATGATAGTCTTTTTCATATGGTAAAGTCTAATGGTTTAACGATGGAAACCAATGATTTCTCTCACGTCCTGGAGCGTGCGTTCAGCACTGGCAGAAGCTTTTTCCGCTCCGATGCGAACAACTTTTTTCAGATATTCTTCGTTGTTCTGAATATCCAAAATACGCTCTCGGATAGGGGTGCACCAAGCATTGATGTCGGCAGCCAGTTGCTTTTTCATATCGCCATAGCGGATTTCGCAAGTGTTCCATTTCTCGTTGAAATACTCCAAGGTCGAAGGCTCCGAAACGATTTCCATCAATGTGAAGAGGTTCTGTATCACCTCGGGCTTCTCTTGGTTCATTCGGGTAGGTCCGGAATCGGTAACGGCTTTCATTACTTTCTTGCGTATAGTGGCTTCATCGTCAATCAGATAGATGGCATTTCCGGTGCTTTTTCCCATCTTGCCGGAGCCGTCTAATCCCGGTACTTTCAATGCTTTGTCGCTCATCGAGAACGAAGCCGGTTCTTTGAAATATTCCACACCATAGATGCGGTTGAAGCGGCGTGCGAACAAACGCGCCATCTCCATGTTCTGTTCCTGGTCTTTGCCCACCGGCACCTTGTCGGCATGATGAATAATAATGTCTGTTGCCATCAATGTAGGGTAGGTCAGCAGACCCGCATTCACGTTGTTCGGGTTCTGACGGACTTTTTCCTTGAACGATGTAACACGCTCTAATTCACCTATATAGGCATTCATATTCAGATAGAGATACAGTTCCGGGATTTGGCGGATATCGCTTTGCACATAAATGGTTGACTTTTCGGGGTCAACGCCGCATGCCAGATATTCGCTCAATATCGTTTTGACGTTCTGACGCAGATTATCGGGGTGAGGATGTGTGGTAAGAGAATGCCAATCGGCAATAAAAAAGAAACAATTATATTCCTCTTGCATTTGCAAGAAACTTCTGATAGCTCCGAAATAATTTCCTAAGTGCAGGTTGCCCGTCGGGCGAATACCGCTAACTACTGTTTGCATAACTAACTGTTTGTATGATTATTAAATGTTTCTATTCTTCATCGTCTTCTTCAATGATGATGGGTAGCGACCGTTTGATACGTTGGTCGAGTGCCGTGAGGGTTTCGGTTTTCGCCACACCCGGAATTTCCTGAATATGGTCGTTCAAGAGCGACATCAGATGTTCGTCGTTGCGGGCATAAAGTTTGACCAATAGCGAATATGTTCCCAACGTGAATTGGCTTTCAACTACTTCGGGAATCTTCTCCAATTCTGCAGAAACGGCTTTGTAGAGGTTGCCTTTTTCCAATGTAATACCGATATAGGCACAAAGTTGGTAGCCCAACATTTTCGGATTGATATAGTAGCCCGAACCCGTTATGGCGCCAATAGTGTACATGCGTTGAATGCGTTGATGAACTGCACTACGCGAAACATTGCATAGGTCGGCTATTTCTTTCGTTGATACATGGGCATCTTTCGTTATGATACTCAGTATTCTACGGTCTAATTCGTCAATATCCTTTTTCATATTTTTCTCTCTTTTGGTTTGATGTGGAAAGTGGAGTAAGAAACGTTCCTCTTTTCGCTACAAAATTACAATAAACGTAGCAAATGTGCAACAAATACCATGAAAAACTATCGTTTTGCTGACAATTTGTCTGTTTTTCAGCGTTTTTGTTGACATCATTGCACAATCGCATATAGCCGGTAAATCGTAAATCAATCTGTCGGGATGTGGGCGTCTTGACCGCAATCATCAAAATCGTAAATCGTCAAATCGTGAAATTGTCCAATCCTCAAATTGCTCAGCACTGCCCTAGCACTCCCCTCGTGTCATTTTGTCACATCGTCACTTTGTCACACTCCGTTTCTCTATACCCCCCCCCTCCTCGCTCAATCACACCCTTTTTCCCGTTTTTTCTGCGTTTTTTTGCCTGTTTTCCCCGAAATCTGACCCTTTTTCGTCCGAATTTATCCCCCGATTTTGGGGGATATAGGGGAGTATATTATAATATATTATAATATATAAAAAAAGACCCTTCAACTCTTTTCCTGTGTGACATTGTGACACTTTCCGCCCAATTGGCGAAACCATCCAAACCGGACAATTCACTTGTTTCTCTCG
Organism: Bacteroidales bacterium; assembly: GCA_022783865.1. Classification (GTDB taxonomy): domain Bacteria; phylum Bacteroidota; class Bacteroidia; order Bacteroidales; family Paludibacteraceae; genus Colicola. The sequence continues at coordinate 42,937 of JALFYY010000020.1, read as the reverse complement.
AAAAAAATTCTTACCTTTGCACCAATAAAACAGAAGACCGATGAACTGGATTTTTTACATCATATTGGCACTAATCGTTTTCGATTTCGCATTAGGGAGGGTACTTTCGTTGTTGAATACATCGTATAATAGCCGTCCTGTTCCACCCGAAATCAGCGATATCTATACGGAAGAAAAGCGTGAAAAGCAACTCCGGTACAGCAATGCCAATCTCAAACTCAGTTGGATTATCAATATATTCGACTTGCTCGTCTCTTTGGTTATGCTTTTTGCGGGCTACCGCTTGTTGGATGGTTGGATTCACTCTTGGACGGTAGGTATCGGATCTGAACTTTGGCGCAATGTGCTGATGGCGGTTCTTTTCTTCTGCATACTGATGGTGGCAGGCACGGTTGTTCATTGGCCCTTCGATTTGTATTCTGTTTTCGGGGTGCAGAAGCGTTTTGGTTTCAATAGGCAGACACCTCGTATCTTCTGGACTGATCAGGCAAAAGGCATTTTGTTTTCCGTGTTGCTCAATGCTATGTTGCTGACGATTATGGTGCTTGTCTATTCAGCTGTTCCGCATTGGTTTTGGCTGATTACTTGGGCGGTAATGACCGCCATCTCGCTCTTTATGAGCGAGTTCTATTCAAAGCTGATTGTGCCTTTGTTCAACAAACAAACGCCTTTGCCCGAAGGTGAGTTGCGCAATGCCATTGAGCAGTTCGCCCGTGAAACCAAGTTCGATTTGCAGGAAATCTATGTATTGGACAGCAGCAAGCGTTCCACTCATGCCAATGCTTATTTCACAGGTTGGGGCAAACATCGCCGCATTGTACTCTACGATACGCTTATCGAGCAACTCACTACCGATGAGGTTGTGGCGGTGTTGGCGCACGAAGCGGGGCATCAGAAATACCATCATATCATCAAACAGATTACGCTCTCTACACTAACTAATTTGCTGATTTACTGGCTGATGGGATTGACTTTGCAATATAATCTGTGTGCCGGTGCGATAGGTTGTCCGGCTTCGTTTCATGTAAACCTCTATCTGTTCTACATCTTGTATGAGCCGCTGAATGTGTTGCTGTCGTTGTTGTCGAATGCATGTTCGCGGCGTTACGAATACCAAGCGGATGCTTTTGTCAGAGAGCATGGCAAAGCCGGGGCTTTGGTGTCGTCGTTGAAAAAGTTGTCAGCTCATTCGCTATCCAATCCGACTCCGCATCCGGCTTTCGTTTTCTTCCACTACTCTCATCCAACTTTGGTTCAACGCATCCGTGCCTTGCAACAATAGTTTGTTCTCGGTCAATATAGGCGGTGGCAGACCGCATATATGTGATAACGCACAATAAAAAATACCGACAGACCTGACATCTATCGGTATTCTGCGGAAAGTGAGGGATTCGAACCCCCGGTACAGTTACCCGTACACCGCATTTCGAGTGCGGCCCGTTCGACCACTCCGGCAACTTTCCATCTTTTTGAAACAGCGTGCAAAGATACGTCAATTTTCTTGAACACGCAAGTGTTTAGGCAAATTCTCTCATATTTTTTTGCCAACATTGTGTTGCCCTCTGTCACTTGTTTTTCGTGAAAACAAATTTTTCTTCTTCTGCTATTTATTTTTTCGCTATTTTCTTGCAGGGTACAAAAACTTATCGTACCTTTGTATCGGATTATCCAATCAATATTATAACTATATGGAAACTAATAAATTTGAGGAAAAGAAAGAGCCCGAAATAGTTTATTCCCGCTCTGTGAAAGCCGGTAAACGGATTTACTATTTAGATGTGAAGAAAGCTCGCAACGAGGACCTTTATCTTTGCATCACAGAGAGCAAGAAAAAATCGGGTTTGGATGCTGAGGCTCCCGTGTTTGAAAAACACAAAGTGTTCTTGTATAAAGAGGATTTTGCGCATTTCAAAGAAGGTTTGCAAGACGTTATGTCGTATGTGGAACAGCAATTGGGAACCATCGAAGAACGTCAGGAATGGGTGCCGGAAAATCAGGAAACAGCTGCTCCTGCCGAAGAAACAGTTGCTGAAGAAGAGCCCAAGCGCAAAAAGGGATTTTTCGCTCGCATCGGAAAGAAAGATTGATTATCCAACCATATATTAATCTTTGTCACAAAGCAAGCCCTCTAGCAAAGGCGGCTTGTTTTTTTTTGTTCATGCGATAGCCGTTTGTCGGGATTGTTTCTGTTTTTGCCATAACTGAAAATCCCCAAAATGGGGGATTGTAGGATAACTTTTTTTTATGCTACCTTTGCACAGCAAAAACAAATAATGAAGGTATTAGTTAAATAAGGTATAAAATCAAGTTGTATATGGCGAAACTCAAACTATGTTATTTTCAGCGCATTATTACTATTTTCTGTTTGTTATTCAGTGTTTTAGTTGCTTATGCTGCCACAGATGCCAATATCTCCGGTCACGTTATTGAATCTTCTACGGGAGAACATATGCCTTTTGTCAATATTCAAATCAAAGGGACGAATCTCGGGGGTGTTACCGACGAGTCGGGGCACTATTTTCTGACCAATCTGCCTTTAGGTGAGCAAACGCTCGTTTTTTCGATGGTGGGATATAATACGGTTGAACTGAAAGTAATTCTTGAAGAGAACAAAACTATCGAGGTGAATGCCACAATGGATGAAACCTCTGTGATGATGGATAATGTGGTGGTCACTTCCAATCGTTATGCCACCAAACAACGTGACGCTTCGTCGATTGTGAATGTCGTTACGCCTCAACTTTTCGCGCTTACAGCTTCGTCGGATGTGGCACAAGCTTTGGATTATCAGACCGGTTTACGGGTTGAAAACTCCTGTGCCAATTGTGGTGCACCGCAGTTGCGTATCAACGGTTTGGACGGACAATACTCGCAAATCCTGATGGATAGCCGTCCTATTTTCAGTTCTTTGGCATCGGTCTATGGCTTGGAGCAGATTCCTGCCGGTATGGTGGACCGCATCGAAGTGATTCGTGGTGGCGGTTCTGCATTGTTTGGTGCGAATGCCATCGGCGGGGTGGTCAATATCATTACCAAAGACCCTGTTCAAAATTCTTTGAGATTGGGCGAAGACATCCATGTCTTGCGCGATGGAAGTATTGATAACAATGTGACTCTCAATGCTTCTATCGTTTCAAAAAGCGGCAAGATGGGCGCATACCTTTTCGGAGTACAACGCAATCGTCAGGCATACGACCACGACGGTGACGGTTTCTCCGAGATTCCAGAACTGCAGAATACCACTGTCGGTTTCCGCTCGTTCTTCAAGATTACCGATTATATACGCCTGACGGCGGAATATCACCATATGTACGAATTCCGCAGAGGCGGCAATCTGCTTGACCGTCCTCCTCACGAGGCGGATATTGCCGAACAATTGCGCCACAACAACGATGCCGGAAGTTTGCGTTTTGATTATTATACACCCGACAATCGTCATCATCTGCAAGTTTATTCTTCGGCGCAGTATGTCGATCGGGAAAGTTATTTCGGTACACAGCAAAATCTTGATGCTTATGGTGCTTCCAATGATATTACGTCTGTTTCGGGTGTGCAATATCGCTTGGCGTGGATGCAGAAGACGTGGATTCCTGCCAATTTCACTGTCGGAGCGGAATATACCTTCAATCGTTTGCACGACCGGATTTTGGGGTATCACCGTGATATCACGCAAACCGTTCACCTCTATGGCGGTTATTTCCAAAACGAGTGGCAGAACGACAAACTCTCCATTCTCGTAGGCGGTCGTCTGGAAAAGCATAATCTGGTTGCCAAGCCTATTTTCTCGCCTCGTGCGAATGTGCGTTACACCCCTGTTCGCAATGTGATTCTGCGTATCAGTTATGCCGCCGGTTATCGGGCACCACAGGCTTACGATGAGGATTTGCACGTGGGTGCCGTTGGTGGAGAAGTGTCGTTGATTTCGTTGGATCCGAATCTCCGTCCTGAATATTCGCATAGTGTATGCGGCTCGGTTGACTTGTATCAACGATGGGGCAGTGTGGAAGCCAATCTTACTACCGAAGGCTTTTTCACGCAACTCAACGATGTCTTTGCTTTGGAGAAAACCGGACATGACGAGCAAGGTAATCTTCTTCTTTTGCGGACGAACGAGTCGGGTGCAAGAGTTGCCGGATTGAATATCGAAGGGAAACTCGTTTGGTCGCATTGGCTCACGGTGCAATTAGGCTATACGTTCCAAAAGAGTCTCTATATCGATCCTGTGGAGTGGACCGACAATCCTCGGATTGCGCCACAACGCCGTATGTTCCGCACTCCTGATAATTACGGCTATGCCGTTGTGAGTACGGAACCGTTGAAAGGTTTCACTGTTTCTCTTTCCGGCAAAGCAACGGGTAGTATGCTTATTCAGCACTTTGCCGGTTATATTCCTGAGGATACAGAGGTGGAGACACCAGCTTTCGTTGATTTCGGTTGTAAACTCTCCTATCTGATTCCTGTATATAAAGAGTATAGTATCGAAGTGAATGCCGGTGTGAAGAATATCCTGAATGCTTATCAAAAGGATTTTGATCATGGTATTGACCGCGATGCTTCGTATATTTACGGTCCGTCGCTTCCTCGCACCTATTTCTGCGGCGTCAGTTTCATTCTTTGATAGTGTTGCATTCTTATCCCAAAACCCTTGTATAACCCTTGTACGCCCCTTGTACCATCCCTCACTCGGAATGTAGAGGAATGCTCATATTCAGGAAAAGGTGTAATAAACAAATATCCTGTTTGCCGATGTCAACAAGCAGGATATTTGTATTGTATAACTATATAATAGTCAATTTGCTCAATCATCAAATATGGTCACTATGTCCCTTGCCACTTCCTCTTTGCTTTTCAGTGGAAATGTCTTTATGCTGCCATCTTTGCTGAGAACCGTGATTTTATTGGTGTCTGTGCCAAATCCGGCACCTTTGTCCCGGAGCGAGTTAAGCACGATATAATCCAAGTTTTTGCGCTCTATTTTGCTTTGTGCATTCTTGATTTCGTTTTGGGTTTCCAAGGCAAAACCAATCAAAAGCTGATTATTCTTTTTTTGTTGCCCCAAAGTGGCTGCAATGTCGTGAGTAGGGTGCAAACGAAGTATGAAATCTTCTTTTTCCCGTTTGATTTTCTGATCGGCTTTTGTCTCCGGTGTAAAATCCGCTACGGCAGCACATAAAATGGTGATATCCGCCTTCTGGAATTCCTCCACACAAGCCTTATACATTTCTTCCGCTGATGTGGTGCGAATGGTTTGTCCGTCGAACTTTTGTTCGGTCGGACCACTTATGAGAATAACTTCCGCTCCTTTTTTCTGACAAATCCGAGCGAGTGCATAACCCATTTTTCCGGATGAATAATTGGATATAAAGCGTACAGGATCAATCTGTTCTTGGGTTGGTCCTGCCGTAATTAAAATGCGTTTCCCGAGCAGTGTTTTCTCTTCCAAAATGCTATCGGCGGCATTCAGTATAGCCGCCACTTCCTGCATGCGCCCTTTCCCCTGCGTTCCGCAAGCCAAATCGCCTTCTGCACAATCCAAAATGTGAATATGTTCCCAAGTCCGAAGCGTTTGCAGATTATGTTGTGTGGCAGGATGTCCGTACATGTTGCAATTCATTGCCGGTACAATCAGTACGGGCTTTTTTGTTGCAATGAAAGCTGTTGAAAGGGCATCGTCTGCAATGCCGTTTGCCAGTTTTCCCAACGTATTGGCAGTGCAGGGTGCAACTATCATCAAATCAGCCCATTCGGGCAACGAAATATGCTCGGTAGTATGCTCGTTGTGCAGCGAAAACATATCGGTATATACCTTGTTGTCCGATACCGTTTGCAATGTGAGCGGCGTTACAAATTCCAATGCGTGGGCTGTTGCCGTTACACGCACTTCCGCTCCTTCTTTGCGCAAAAGGCGAATGAGTTCCGGTATTTTATAAGCGGCAATTCCACCTGTAATACCAATCAATATGTGTTTCCCGTTGAGCATATGCTGATGTTATTATAAGTTTATCCCCGCCATATAAGCGGGGATATATACAGCCGATAAAACTTGTTTTTTATGATAAGGCTTTGTCTTTGGCAGAACCGTCACGATAAACGAGCTGGTCTTCCAAAAATTCTTGTGTGGCAATCAGGGTCGGCTTCGGCATCAATTCATACGAACGGGAGATTTCGATTTGTTCTTTGTTTTCAAAAACCTCATCAACGCTGTCTTGTGGAATCGAAAAGTCTTGGAGTTTGGCGTCCAATTCTTTTTTCAAATCGCTTGCAATAGCGTTGGCACGCTTCGAGATGATGGCAACGCTTTCGTAAACATTCCCTACTTTCTGGTCCAATACACTCATATCACGTGTGATAGTGCTATGAGGTGCCTTGCTTTTTTTGTAATCCATATTATGTATTTGTTTTTAGTTATTAATCTTTTTCAGTAAGTCTTTGTGGATGCGTTCTGCCGCTTTCAGATGTTTGCTGTTCGGAAACTCCGTAACAAAATTGTAGTATTCATCGGTCGCATCTCTGTATCGCTCCTCTTTCTTGCTTTCTATACTGTTGAGTGCCAATTGGTAACGCGATTGCAGCATCAGCCAGCAAAGTTCCTCCTGATACAGATTGCCCGGATATTTCTTCAACGCATTTTTCACCACAATCACGCATGACTCGTAGTTGTTGCCCAAATAACTTCCCAAATTATAATACAATCGAGCCGAATAGAACTCCTTTTGTGCCAATTTGTTATACATCGCATCCAACTCCTTTTGCGCTTCCGCTATATATGGACTTTCGGGATACAGGCCCATAAATTCCGATAGATATTGGATGGCAAGATTGGTCTGCTTTTGGTCTAATCTTGCATCGGGCGAATCCAAATAATAGCAATGTCCGATCATATAACGGGCTTCGATGATATATCTGCCTTTGGGGTAGTTGCGGATATAGGTTTGGTAGTATTCGGTGGCTCCATAATAGTCTTTTTGCCCCATATAGCAGCGTGCCAAATAGTTGAGTACATCTTCCGAACGCTCCGTTCCTTTGTAGTAAGCAGCCACATCGTCGAACAACGATTGTGCTTTCACATACTCCTTTTTGTCGAAATACTCAACGGCTTTTTGGTATTTCAACTCCGGATCGGTCGATTTCAATAATTGCTGATATTCACCACAACTTGCTGTAAATAAAGCAATAAACAATATGATAAGTCCCTTTTCCTTCATCTTACTAATTAGCCTGCAAAATTACAAATAATTTCTCTTATCTGCAAATGCTTATCAGATTTTATTCTATATCCTTATTGCTGAATGTATTGTGCCATTCCTTGGCTCATCATCACTTTTGTGCTATCACCCTGCGCATAAATCAGATAACATTCTGTATTTTCGATACTTTCAGTCATTTGCAGCGCCTTTTCTTCACCGAGGACCATACAAGCTGTAGCCATGGCGTCAGCTTGCATACAAGTGGGTGCTATCACGGTGGCACTCAATAAGTTATGTTTTACGGGATAGCCGGTTCGCGGGTCGATGGTGTGAGAACGCTTTTGTCCCTCTTCGTAATAGAATTGCCGATAATTGCCCGATGTAGCCATACACAGAGCAGACGATTGTATGATTTCTTGCAGTTCGTTTACGCTTCCCGTTTTGTCATCCACGGGTTTGTTGATGCCCACTTTCCATGCTTCTCCTTTGTTGTTAACACCTTGACAAACAATCTCCCCGCCTATATCAACCAAATAGTTCCTGCAATCATTCTCACGCAGCAGTTCGGCAATCACATCGCACGCTTGTCCTTTGGCAATGGCAGACGCATCGAGCATAATTTCCGGAGTGGCTTTCACCAAACGTTCATCTTTCAACCAAACTTTGTCGAAACCGACGAATTGCAACAAACTGTCAATTGTCCTCTCAGTTGCTTGCTCTTTTTTTCTGAATCCGAATCCCCAAAGATTCACAATCGGAGCGACGGTCGGGTCGAATGCGCCTTCCGAAATTTCGTAAGTCTCTTTGGCACAACTGAACATCGCGCGGAAAAACGCATCCGTCGAATCGTTTTCGTTGGTGTTGATGCGTGAAATAACCGATTTTTTGTTGAATGTCGACAGACTGTTGTCAAACTCTTCGAAACTCGCTAAAATCTGCTTTTCCAAATTGCTCTTGGCGCTATATCGAATGTTGTAATACGTGCCGAAAACCTGACCTTGGTTGTGATAGTATTTCGGTTTGTCATCTTTTATCCAGAAGATTATGATTATCCAACAACCGATGAGTATAGCACCTTCTGTTAGCAATCTTCTAAATCGCCGATTATCCATAACTTATGATTTTAATAGAACCATAATCCGATACCGATAGCGCCGTTGAGGCGTTGGTTGTTATAACTGTTTTGGATTTTCGGAATCAGGTTCTCTTTGGTGATGCCGTATGTATTAATCATACCTTGTGCATAAACATCAAGGCAGAAATGGTCTCCTACTTCAAATTCCCAATTCAGTTTCAGACTCACATTGTTCACGGCAAAATCTCCTTCGTAATCGGTGTAGCAACTCTTCCACGGCGTCATACCTATGGTAGGAGTGAGCGTAAATCCCAATGGCAGATTGATGTCGTACGCAATATCAATATACGACGAATATGCACGCTTCATTACAGTAGTTTCTTTTCCGTCAATCGTTTGTACGACAGGATACATGTCGTCGCCGGCAATATAGGTGTACCAACCGATGTGTAAAGGAATTTTTTCCAGCACTTCGCCCAAATTGTATTCGATATATACTTCACTCTGGTTTGAGTTGTAATCGTCGTTCTCATATTGTTCGTAAGTGCTGTTGGAAAAGTCAAAGTACTTGGTTCCGTCGAAGTAATACTGATGATTAAAACCTATTGTCAGACCTGCAATCGAATAACTCAAAGTGACGTCTAACTCAGGTGCAAAAGTGCTGAAAGTGTAGTCTTCTGCACTGATGTTTGCCCAAGCGGACAATTTCAATCCGCCATAGCCGATTGCCACTTCGGGTTGAACAGCCAATCCGCCATATTTCAACCCTCGAAATAAGTACGCACTTGTTACGTCCGTGCCCACGCTCCATTCAAATCCGGGAAATTCGTAGGCCTTTGCTATTCCGAATCCAGAGGCGATGAATGCCAAAATAAATACAATCTTTTTCATCTTTTCGTTGTGTTATGTATGATTGTTGCATAATAATTACAAAGAAAGTTACCCTTCTTCGAAGGATAGCTTTCTTTGTTTATGATGATTTATAGTTTTCTTATGCGTTTGCTTCCCATGCCATACGCAAGGCTACTTCCAATATTCTGGTATCGTCCAAAGTAACAATTCCACCGTCCGGACCCGGCTCGATATGAATACCCGTACCGTCTTCGGCACTTGCTCTGAAATAACTGCGTACCATATCGGCACTGATTCCTAATTCTTCTGCAATCTTTGCAGAACTTCCGGAGGGCAGGCTGTCTTTGACGCTGCGCAATTTGTTAAAGGTGGTCTTAATCATAATATTAGGGTTTTTAAATTAATGACAAAATATAGTTCCATTTTCGGGCTCTAAATTACAATAAATTTCTGACACAACCAAATGTTTTCCGTTTTTTTTGCTTTTTCTGTTGAAAATACTTTTCCACGTTATTCGTTAAGTCTTACTAAATCAATAGAAAAATACATATACAGTCTGTTTCCAAGTGGCACATCTGTCATCTTCAGATTCTATTGCCGCAAAGTCCGTTTGGTGGTGAGTTGGAATTCAGCACTCCTGTAGCACTCCTCTAGCCGTCGGGTAGCTGTCGGGTCAATTTAAAAGAAAATTTGTTCCATTGCAATTATTTTCTTACCTTTGCAAACTATACACAATATGTTTTTTTATAAACACAATTGGTAGCCTATGAAAAGCATTGTACTTCGTTCAAATCTGATTATCCACTTGTTTGCTTTGGCGCACGTCGCTATCGTATTGCTGTTTGCGGTTCTTGGTATTTCCGACGAAATAGCACTTACTTGCTTGACTGTTCTGATGATTATCTTGGTGGCATATACATGTCGTCTGCCTTTGGATATTGCCGCTGTAGTGGCATTGCTTTTTTGTTTTGCCGGCTTTTTTATGGGGACGAAAGGTGCTGAATGGTTGACGTTTCTGACGCAAAACTATCCGTCGTATCTGCCGAATATCATCTGCACTTTTCTGACAACCGAAATTTTGGGCTGGAGTACCTATTTCATAGCCCGACGGCTGAAGAATGGCAATCCGGAAAATAGCATCGAAGAATAGTATTGATGTCGCCTTGCTATGACGAACAAAGCTTCACATATTCTCAAATCCAATCTGTGGCAATTCTTTGTAGTTGTTGTCGCTATATTGGGTTTCCGCATTATGTTTGTTGATGTTTACGACAAGCTGCAGGAGCGTATCCAACTCGAAAATGTCGATTATCTTTCGCTTCTTTTCAGCAATACATGGACGATTCTTCTCACTTTTGTGGTTGATTTTTTTGTCCTTCGTTTTATCAACGACCGTATTTCTATCGTGGAGCATTCCGTACGGCATTTCTGGCTCGATTTGTTGGCGGTATTGCTCGTTTCATTGGTTGGTTTGGCTCCTATATATATTCGTGAATGGTTGCAATCTCCCGCCGCTGATGTGAACCAACTTTTTTGGCACATGGTCTTCTCCTATTTGACGCTTGTGCTGCTCAACTTGGTATTTATCAGTTTGTTAGAATTGTTTTTCTTTTATCGCAAGTCACGTTCTCTTATTCGTGCCGAGCAGGATAAAGCTATGCAATCGCAATATAAATATGGTCTCTTGAAACAGCAGCTTAATCCGCATTTTCTCTTCAATAGCCTTAATATTTTGGATTATCTCGTGCAATCGGGCGAAAAAGAGCATGCTTCTCTTTTTATTCACAAATTGGCGGGCGTCTATCGCTATTTCCTTAATGTAGAGCAAAACGATACCATCGATTTGCGTTCCGAATGTGAATTTGTCCGTTCGTATTGCGATTTGCTCCAAGAGCGCTTCCAGGATGGCTTGAAAGTAGATATTGATATTCCCGACGATTATTATCAGTGTCTTGTCGTGCCGTTTTCTTTGCAGGTTTTGGTGGAAAATGCGGTTAAACACAATATTGTCAATAAGGATCACCCGCTTTATATCAAAATCTATATTGATGGTGATAGTCTTTCTGTCACCAATAATGTGCAACCTCGTTTGAATTCCACTTCTTCCGGGGTAGGGCAGAGCAATATCGAGCAGCAGTATCATATACTGACAGGCAGGCATATAGATATATTGCAAGACGATGATTCCTATACTGTTCGTCTGCCTCTCATTAATAAACAGAATGTTTAATCAATCATCATACAGCCATGAAAGTTTTTATTATCGAAGATGAATTTGCGGCTCAAGCCAATCTCCGTCAACTGCTTACTACCAATTGCCCCGATGTCGAAATTGTGGGGGTTGTCGATGCCGTTTCGGCGGCAGTTGATTGGTTGCGTCAAAACGAAACCGACATCATCTTTATGGATGTGGAACTTTCCGACGGAACCTGTTTCGAAATTTTCAAACGTATTGATATTACCGCAAAAGTCATTATTACAACAGCTTACGACACTTATGCTATTCAGGCGTTCCAGCAACATTGTGTCGATTATTTGCTCAAACCTATCGATCCTGAACTGCTCGTTAAGGCGATGAATCATTGTCGTGAAAATCAGGAACAGCGCAGCAATAAAGAGATTTTCGGACATTTCTATTCCGAACGTGAGGGCAATTCACCAGTCGCTTATAAACAGCGTTTGATGGTGCGTTTGGGCGATAAACTTATCATTGTCAAGGTACAAGATATTGCCTATTTCTATTCAAAAGAGAAAACGTCTTATCTCATCACATTCGAGGGAAAAAACTATATCGTTGATTATTCATTGGATATGCTCGAAACAATGCTCGACCCGAGTGATTTCTTCCGTGTGAATCGTGGATGTTTGATGAACGTCAATTCCATTCAAGTGGTTTCGCGTCATCTTTCCGGACGGCTTCGTTTGCAAGTGGCTCCGCCATTCCCTATTGATGAAGAAATTTTCGTTTCCCGTGTCCGCACCAACGATTTCTTAGTCTGGATTAATCAATAATCCATCCACCTGTCATCTCATTTTCTTTTGGGTACTCATGCGCTACCCATACGCTACCCATGCGGCACTCTGATTGAAGGAACATTTTACCTATTGTTCATCTACCTTTCTATTGGTGTTTATGCAGCACCTCTCGCGCACCCCTTGCGCACCCCTTACATACTTTCTACTTTCCATTTCGCTCAACTCCGTAAATCGTTCTTCCTTTTGCCGCTTGCAAAGATAATACATTTTCTGCTGTTTTCATTCCCAAAAATGCGGAAATAACTTTCTTCTCCCGTAATGCGTTGTAAAACATATTAATAATCATCAAAGGGGGCAACGCTGCTTGTTAATGATTAATTAATGGAGAATTATTAGTGTTCTTCAACTCTTTTTCCACGCTCGGTGCTACAAATTCGCTAATATCTTCTCCCTTTGCCACTTTTTCCCGGATCATCGTGGCACTGATGTCAAATAGCGGAGCATCTTTCAATACTTGCATTTGCGGATATTGCTGTTGCAGTGCTGTGAGGTTGTCGCCCGTTCTGGGATAAACAATAATAGGGTAGTGCTGCAATATGTACTCCCATTCCCGCCATTGGTCAAACCGTGCCATATTGTCACTGCCGATAACCAACGAAAACTGATGTTGTGGATATCGCCCTGTCAGATAACGCAATGTGTTGACGGTAAACGATGGTCGTGGTAAATCCAGTTCCACATCTGATGCCGCCATACGGCTCTTTTTGCCCGTCTCTCGTTCGTAATCTTCTATTGCCGATTCCACCCAACGCAGCCGCTTTTTTTCATCAGTGAGCGTTTTGGGATTCTTCAGAGGATTATTAGGGGAAACTACAAACCACAATTCTTCCGTATCAGTATGACTTAGAATGTGTTCTGCCAATCGGATGTGCCCTGTGTGGATGGGATTGAACGAACCGCTATAAATGGCAATGCGCATAGATGCAGACAGCGAATAATAACACCTTAATTGATTATTCCCTTGCTTCGCAACAATGTTTCCAACTCAGCAATGGCAATATCGAGTTTGTCGTTCAGAATGCGAACGTCGAAGTAGGGGGCATCTTCCAATTCTTTTGACGCTTTCTCCACGCGTTGTGCAATCATTTCTGCGCTGTCGGTATTTCTCGCAATCAGTCTTCGGTGCAGTTCCTCAATCGAAGGCGGTTGAATGAAAATGGCTAACGCATCATCGCCGAAAATGCGTTTCAAGTTCAGTCCGCCTTTCACGTCCACATCAAAAATCACATGGTGTCCAGCATTTTGTATGCGCGCAATTTCTGAGCGCAAGGTGCCGTAGAAGTGGTCAGGATAAACCTCTTGATATTCTATGAGTTGGTCTTCTGCAATGAGTTGACGGAAACGCTCGGCACTGACGAAATAATATTCTTTTCCGTTTTGTTCTTGTCCGCGTGGAGCACGCGATGTGGCGGAAACAGATAATTCAAAATTGTTGTAATGTGTTAACAGGTGTTTGACAAAGGTTGATTTGCCGGACCCCGACGGAGCGCAAAATATAAGAATCATAATCGTAATCTCTAAGGTGTTTCTGTTGTAAAACTGTTTATAAGATATTGAGCACTTGCTCTTTGATTTGCTCCAATACGTCTTTCATCTTCACTACGATGATTTGCATTTCCGAGTGGTTTGATTTGCTGCCTAAGGTGTTGATTTCCCGTCCCATTTCTTGTGCTACAAAGCCCAATTTTTTGCCTACGCCTTTCACTTCTTCGCCTTCCATCACTTCGAAGAAATAGCGGATGTGATTCCTAAGGCGCACTTTTTCTTCCGTAATGTCAAGTTTCTCTAAATAGTAAATCATCTCTTGTTCCAAACGGTTGCGGTCGGTGGCTTGTTGCAGATTAGTGGAGAGTTGCAATAGGTTGTCTTCCAAACGGGTACGTATCTTTTCGATGCGTTCTTTTTCTAATGGCTCCACTTGTGAAAGTAGCTCAAGTATCGTATTCAGTTTTTCTGTAAACATCTGTTGCAATGCCTTTCCTTCTTGCAAACGGAAAGCGTTGAATTGTGCCACAGCCTCCATTATGCCGTTTTGCAATGTTTGCCAATCTTCGTTTGTGAGGGTACTTTGCTCTTGTATTTTTGTTACATCGGGCATACGCATTGCCAATGCCAAAATGTCGCTTTGCAGATGGTTTTCTTGCGCAAAGTTTTGTAGTTGGCTCACGTAGTACTGCAGTGCCTCAAAGTTGATGGGGGTATATTGGCTTTGTTCAGTAGCGGTGCTATTGTCTTGATAGATAGTGCAATCCGCTTTTCCTCGCTCTAATTGTTGCGCCAAAAGCGAACGGATATCCAGTTCTTTTTCTCTGAAGACGGGTGCAAGGCGCATCGAAAGATCCATCTGTTTCGAGTTGAGCGAGCGCAGTTCTATAATGTATTTTTGGTTTTGGATAAGGCATTCTGCTTTGCCGTATCCGGTCATTGATTGGAGCATGGTAACTTGTCTTTTTGATTCCGACTGCAAAGATACGCATTATTTTGCGATTGACCGCATATCAAATGCTTTTTATCACTTTGGCAGGATTGCCTACGGCAATGCTGTTTGCCGGAATATCCCGTGTTACTACGCTTCCTGCTCCTATTGTTACATTGTCGCCGATTGTCACTCCCGGCAGTATCGTCACGCTGCCGCCTATCCATACATTATTGCCTATCCGTACGGGTTTTGCCCATTCTTGACGGGTGTTTCTTTCCAGCGGGTTGGTCGAATGGCATGCCGTATAGATACTCACATTCGGACCAATGAAACAGTCGTCACCGAACGTGACAAGTGCTTCGTCTAATATGGTGAGCGAGAAATTGGCAAAGAACCGTTTCCCGACGTGGATATGTTTGCCGTAGTCGCAATAAAACGGCTGATTGATAAAAGTATCCTCGTCTGATGTGCCTAATATCTTTTGCAAATAGGCTTTCCTGCTATCCATATCCGTTGGTCGCAACAGATTGTATTCGTGACACAGGTCTTTTACGCTGTTCAGTTCTTCAATCAATTCCGCATCGCAGGCATCATATACCATTCCTGCCAACATCTTTTCTTTCTCAGTCATAATGCTCTCTCTCTCTATATATAGTAGTGTTTATAATATGGAGTGTAATAATTGAAGTTGATGTAATAATACAAAATAAGGACGGTCTTACACCATCCTTATTTTGTATTTGTAGCAAACTGATTATTCAGCAGCGTCTTCAGCAGCTTTCTTGGTTGCTTTCTTTGCAGGTTTCTTAGTCGCTTTTTCTGCAGCGTCCATTTCTGCCTTCAAAGTAGCTAAAGCTTCGAGGTCACCCAAAGTGGTTTTCTCTAATGTAGGTTGCTGGATAGCAGGCTCTTTCTTTGCTTTCTTTGCTTTAGGAGCAGCTTCTTCTGTAGCCTCTTTTGGAGCTTCCCATGTTTGGAGGTGGCTCAATGCAATGCGTTTGGCATCTTTGTTGAATTCGATAACTTTGAAATTCAGAGTGTCGTTCACCTTTACGGCCGATTTGTCTTCTTTCTGCAAGTTGCGTGTAGTGCAGAATCCTTCAACGCCGTAAGGCAATGTGATTACAGCACCCTTGTCGGTCAATTCAGCCACTGTACCTTCGTGCTCTGTACCAACACCGAATGTCGATTCCAGACCATCCCAAGGATTGTCTTCCAATTGCTTGTGACCCAACGACAAACGACGGTTCTCTTTGTCGATATCCAATACGATAACGTCAATCATTGCACCTACTTGTGTGAACTCGTTAGGATGTTTGATTTTCTTGGTCCAGCTCAAATCGGAGATGTGAATCAAACCTTCAACACCTTCTTCCAATTCAACAAATACACCGAAATTGGTGAAGTTGCGAACTTTGGCAGTGTGTTTCGAACCGATAGCGTATTTCTCTTCGATGTTCTCCCATGGGTTCTCTTTCAGTTGTTTCAAACCGAGCGACATCTTTCTTTCGTCACGGTCAAGAGTCAAAATAACTGCCTCTACTTCGTCGCCTACTTTCAAGAAGTCGTTAGCGGAACGCAAGTGTTGGCTCCACGACATTTCCGATACGTGAATCAAACCTTCTACGCTTGGAGCTACTTCTACGAATGCTCCGTAGTCAGCCATCACTACTACTTTACCTTTGATCTTGTCACCTACTTTCAAGTTCGAATCAAGTGCATCCCATGGATGAGGAGTGAGTTGTTTCAAGCCGAGAGCGATACGTTTCTTCTCGTTGTCGAAATCGAGAATAACAACGTTGATCTTTTGGTCGAGTGCAACAACTTCGTGAGGATCGCTTACGCGGCCCCAACTCAAGTCGGTAATGTGAATCAAACCGTCAACACCGCCCAAGTCGATGAATACACCGTAGTTGGTAATGTTCTTGACGGTTCCTTCCAATACCTGACCTTTCTCAAGGTGGCTCATGATTTCGCGTTTCTGTGCTTCCAACTCAGCTTCGATGAGAGCTTTGTGAGAAACAACCACATTGCGGAACTCTTGGTTGATTTTCACAATCTTGAATTCCATTGTTTTGCCTACGAATACATCGTAGTCGCGGATTTGTTTAACGTCGATTTGGCTACCGGGCAAGAAAGTTTCTGTGCCGAGTACGTCAACAATCATACCGCCTTTGGTCTTGCATTTGATGTAACCTTTGATGATTTCGCCGTTGTCGAATGCTTCGTTTACACGTTCCCAACTGCGTGAAGCGCGTGCCTTTTTGTGACTGAGCACCAATTGACCTTTTTTGTCTTCCTGGCTTTCGATGTACACTTCTACTTTGTCACCGGGTTTCAGGTCGGGATTGTAACGGAATTCAGTTGCGGGAATAACGCCGTCCGATTTGTAACCGACGTTTACAACTACTTCGCGTTTGTCAACGGAAATGACGGTTCCTTCTACTACCTCATTGTCTTTGATAGCGTTGAGGGTGTTGTCATACATTTGTGTCAATTCTTCTTTTGATTTGCCTTGAGCGTCAGTACCGTTCTCAAATGCATCCCAGTCGAAGTTCTGGAGTGATTGATTTTCTTCCATTGTGGAATCTGTGTGTCTAATCCGTCCGTTCGTATCTTCAGTTTGGTTGTTGGCAATCGTGCCGCTAATCTGTTGATTCTTACGTTCTTTAGACTGCTAAAAAGTTAAACAATAGGGTTAAATATGTATCATGCGGAATGCCCGCACAATGCAATTTGCAAAAGTACTATATTTATTTCATATATGCAAGAGCTGATCGGAATTTTAGTACATAGGTATAACTGCGGAAAATAATGCCCCCCATTCCATAACGTCGTACCTCTCCTTCTCACTTTCTCATCTTCACATCTCCTCATCTCCTCTAATCGTTCAATCGTACCCCGTTTTGCCATCGTTTTGCCATATCTATAAAAAGTATTACCTTTGCAGCCGCTTTCGGAAAGGCACGCCTTTCTATGGTTGATCACTTTCTTTTTACCTTGCACTACCATGAAATACATGCACTTGTCCCCGGAGTGTCATGCATTTTTTTTTGTCTTGGCAGAAAGGAGAAATCAACAAGCAATGTAGTTTGTTTGTAACGAAATAATAGTCAATTATATAATTATACTCTTGATTATGAAGGAATATATTCAGACATTGTTTTTCACACCGGGTATCACTCAGTCACTCATGGTGCTTACGCTTACCATGGCAGTGGGGCATATCCTCAGTAACGTGTTGAAAATCCGTAAGTTCTCTTTGGGAGTGACGTGGATTTTGTTTTGCGGTATTCTCTGCTCGCATTTTGGTATGCGGCTCGAACCCCATGTGGCGCAATTTGCCAAAGACTTCGGTCTGATTCTCTTTGTTTATTCCATTGGTTTGCAGGTCGGTCCGAGTTTCTTCTCCTCGTTTTCCAAAGGGGGGATCAAGCTCAATCTCTTGGCTGTCAGCATTGTATTGCTCGCTTGCGTCTGTACTTTTGTCATTTATCTATTGGCGGATGTCGATTGGGCGACCATGGTGGGCGTCATGTCGGGTGCTGTGACCAATACTCCCAGTTTGGGTGCTGCCGAACAAGCTTATAGTGATCTCTATGGCGTTGCAAATCATTCAATGGCAACAGGTTATGCCGTCGCTTATCCCTTGGGCGTGATTGGTATCATTCTTTCGATGTTGCTCATCCGTCTCATCTTCCGTATTCGTTTGGATAAGGAGGAGAATCAGCTCAAAGAGCAGGCAGATAACGGTTCCGAACCAATCTGTGTGGATATTCATATCACCAATCCGCAGTTGGACAACATCACTATTGCCGAGTTGCGCAAACTCTTCCAAGTGAAAATGGTTGTGTCGCGTGTCATTCATACCGATGGCGTAGAAGAAGTTGCAACCGGTAGTACTGTTGTGAAAATCAACGACATAATGCGTACGCTTACCGATCAGGAACATCTTGCTCCGTTGCGCCTTTTGGGCGAAATCAAGCCCACAGCCAAGAAACAGAGCGATGCTTCCCAACTCATTTCCCGTCGTATTGTGGTCACCAAAGAGATGTGGAACGGAAAGCGTATCGGCAATCTTGACCTCGCATCGTATCATGTTACCATCACGCGTGTCAACCGTGCAGGTATCGACCTTTTGGCAACGCCTGATTTGGCTTTGCAGTTGGGCGACCGATTAATGATTGTGGGTAACAAAGACGATATTCCGCAGGTGGCAGAACTCTTTGGTAATGAGATGAAACGCTTGGATATTCCTCACTTGCTGCCGATTTTTATCGGTATTGTTTTGGGTGTCATCGTCGGCACATTGCCCATTCCTATTCCGGGGCTTTCGCAAACTTTCAAACTCGGTTTGGCGGGCGGTTCGTTGATTGTCGCTATTCTCATCGGACGCTGGGGACCTTATTATCATATTGTTACTTTCGCCACTACCAGTGCCAACAAGATGATTCGCGAAATCGGTATCTCGCTTTTCTTGGCGGCAGTCGGATTGGGAGCGGGAGAAAGTTTCGTCGAAACGGTGATCAATGGTGGTTATATGTGGATTCTCTATGGCGTCATTATTACGGTTGTACCGTTGCTTATCGTGGGCGTTATAGCTCGCAAGTTCATGAAATTGAATTACTTTACCTTAATGGGACTCATTGCCGGCAGTACCACCGATCCACCGGCTTTGGCTTATGCCATGTCCGTTTCCAATAGCAACGACCAGGCTTCTGTCAGTTATGCCACTGTCTATCCGCTCACTATGTTTATGCGTGTGATGATGGCGCAACTGATGATTCTGCTCTTCGCATAGCGGTATTGTATCCATATCTTACAATAAAAACAAGGCAACCGACCGGCTGCCTTGTTTTGGTATAGAATATTCTGTCAGAGTGTGGGAGTACTTGTGCAATCCTCACCCGCAATAATTCCTCATCTCCCCAACTTCTCATCTCCTCAACTTCTCATCTTCTCAAATACTCCATCGTCAAATTAACTATCTCCTCCAACGCTCTTTCCACCTCTTTGTCAAATCGCAAACTGTATGCTGCCTCGCCTTTTTGGAAATAATAGCGGCGCACAATCTCTTGTCCGAGCATCAGTTTTACCTCCTCTTTCTGGGCGGCAATTGCGTCTCTGAACGAAGGTGTTATTTTGTCTTGCAAATCTTCTAATGTTTTGATTACCATAGAATCCAGTAGTTCGTTATGCGCCATTCGGAGCATATCCTCATAGTATTTCGAAGTCTCCGTCTGGTACGTAAATTCCTGTTCGTCCAAGAAGTTCATGAAGTCCTCTAAAATGCTGTCTGTCACTTGGAACTCTGTCGGTGGTGCAATCCGTTCATGCTCACGGCGATAGCGTGTCGCATAGTCAAAAAACATTTGCTTCACATACAGCGAATACGTAATGCCAACCTTGCTCGAATCCGACAAGATGATATCCGGTTCAATGCCGCCTCCGTCGCGAACTGTCCGACCGCGTAAGGTCTTGAATTCCTTTCTCAAACTGTCCGGCACTTGTTCTACTGACCCGTCCGACCGGCGTTTCGAGTAGTCTATTGCCTGAATGCAACGGCCCGATGGGATATAATATTTCGCCGTTGTCACTTTCAGATTGCCGTCGTAAGCAATGGGGCGGATCGACTGTACCAATCCTTTGCCGTAAGTCCGTTGCCCGATAATCAGGGCTCGGTCCAAATCCTGCAATGCGCCCGATACGATTTCTGCCGCAGATGCCGAATTGTGATCCACTAGAACGACAAGCGGCATATCCGGGTAAGACGGTTGTTGGGTGGTCTTGTAAGTGCGGTGCGAATTGGCGGTTTTCCCTTTGGTTGCTACTATCTCCGTGCCTTTGTCTACGAACAGATTCACAATCTTTATCGCTTCGTCGATGATGCCGCCTCCGTTCGAGCGCAAATCCAATATAAGCGAATGGGTCCCGTGATGTGCTACCAACTCGTCCAAAGCGTTCTTGAATTCCTTTGCCGACTTCTCCGTAAATTCCGTGAAGGCGATATATCCCACGCTGTCGTTCAGTGCGGTCGAATAAGCTATCGGACTGATTTTTATCTCTTGCCGTTCAAATGTCTTGACTAATGGTTTCTTCTCGCCGTCGCGTTTCAGTTTGATGGTGATTTTGGAGTCAGGTACACCACGCAGCAAATCCGACACTTCCGCCGTAGTCTTCTTAATCACCCGTACACCGTTGACTTCCAATATCTTGTCGCCTGCTCTCACATCGCTGAGTTGAGCGGGCATACCTTCATACGGATTGTTGATACATACCGTATCTCCTCTTTGCATGATGACGGCTCCGATACCGCCGTATTTGCCTGTCGTCATGAAACGCAGGTCGTTGGTCTTGTCTTTCGGGATATACACCGTATAAGGGTCTATCTTCCTCAGCATCTGATGAATACTGGTCGTCACGAGGTCCTCAACGTCAATCGTATCGGCATAATTGATGTCCAACTGTCGCATTACGTCGTTGTAAATGTTCAGGCTCTTTTCTATCTCAGGGGTCTTTTGAGCCGGCACCGATACGCTCAAAAGGGCAGTACACAATACTAAAATATATCTTTTCATACTAAAACAATCTGTTATGGCAAAAACGACGATATGTCTTTCCCGTACGAATACAAATCCCGTACCAGAGTCGAAGAGATATGGGCATACTCGGGCGATGTGTAAAGCAATATCGTTTCTATCCCGCCTATTTCTTTGTTGGCTTCCGCCATATTCCTCTCGTATTCGAAATCGGCAATGCACCTTACGCCTCTCAGGATGAATTGTGCCCCTGTCTGTTTTGCAAAGTCAACTGTCAGCGAATCATACACTTGCACTTCCACGCGAGGGTCGTTCCTGAATGTCTCCTCAATCTGTTTCAGTCGTTCTTCCACACTGAACACCGGTTGTTTGGTGGCGTTCGTACCGATACCGATGATGATTTTGTCGAACAATTGCAAGGCGCGGCGTACCACGTCGTAATGTCCTATTGTAAACGGGTCGAACGATCCCGGGAAAATAGCTGTTTTCATCGTATTCATTCTGATTGTTACAAAGAAGCCTTTCGCAGTGCATCTTGTTGGTTGATAAGCGGATTGGCGTACATATAGAGCAACTTTTCTCTGAGGAATGCCGTATCTTTCTGTTCTATGTCTATCTTCTCTATCTGTCGCTCTATATACGTTTCAAAATCGTTGCTGCCGCCTTGCAGAATATCGAGTGCTTTCTCGTTCGTGGGGTAGATTTTGTAATGCGTGTGAATATGTCTGTCAATCAGTTTCGCTACGGCTTCCACTTGTTCGTTTTTCACCGTCGTTGCTGCTGCGATAGCGGCTAATTCCTTGTTGATGGAAGGTGTCAATGTATAAGCCACATGTCCTTTGAAACCTGTCATATCCGTTTTCATGTTTTCCACGTCATCTTGCGTGCTCTTCCTATAGTCGGGATGATCCCGTTTCAATTGCATTTCTTTGGCTTTCAGGTAGTCGCAAGGGTCATATTCGTAACTGATGGCTACCGGGCAGATATTCAGGTTCTCCACTCTCTGCAGGAAGTTGCCTTCGCCTGCCATCGTGAGCATTTTTAGTACCGCAGTGGCTGTACGGTCGTTCGAGTCCTTGGCGCGGCCTTCTCTTTGGGCAAGCCAGATAGGGTGGTTGCCGGCGAGCAGCATGTTGATATAGGCGGACAGATGTTGGGCGTGCGTGAGCAATTCCTTTGGCGAGCCGCCTCTGATTACCGTAAATGCCTTGCATGCTCTCACTAAATGCTCGATCCATGGCTCAGCGTACAGATTGTTACCGATACCGATATACGGGCGTTCTGCACCTTGCTTGTAGAGCAAGAGCGAAAGGAATGCCGTATCCAATATGATATTGCGGTGGTTCGTCAGATAAATGCCTTTTCCGGCTGGGCGGTACTGTTCGTTTATGAGTTCGATACCTTGCGTGGTCGTGTGAGCCAGAAAATCTAAAAACGGGATTAAGAGTTGTCCTTCTGCATCCGTATAGGGCGGCTCCGGAATGGGAAGATGAATCTTTTCCAACAGTCCTCTTACGGTCGGATGGCTCATTATTTGCCCGAGAACAGCAGGCAACTCTTCGCCTTCATAGGCTCGGATATCATCAAAATCGGTCTGCATAACTTAGTTTTATATTACATTCTATGATACATTCTCCATCAAAATCTTGTCTTGTTATCACGGCTTGGGTGTCTTTCAGCAAGCGCATTACCTCGTTCATCTTTTCGTAAGGAAAGCGTAATGTCTTGCGTATCATTACGTCTTTCTCTACAATCTCCGCCCGGCTCAGTGCATCGGATGCCGCCTCTTTGTATGCCGTTATCAGTCCGCCTGTCCCCAATAGGATACCGCCGAAATAGCGCACCACCACAATGAGGATGTTCGTCAGTTGTCGCGAATTGATTTGTCCCAATATCGGTCGTCCGGCAGTACCCGATGGCTCTCCGTCGTCATTGGCGCGATAATCTTGCCGTTCCGCACCGAGCATATAGGCGTAACATACGTGTCTCGCGTCGTGATAGCGTTGCCGGAACTGTTCCAGTTGTTCTTTTACGTCTTCTATACTTTCCGCCGGCACGGCAAAAGCCAAGAACTTACTTCCTTTGTCTTTGTAAATTCCTTCTGCTTCACCCGCTATGGTCAGATATCTTTCCGTCATCTGTACGATACCGTTCAAGAATATAAGTTTGTCCTTTTTATAATATAAGTTTGTCCTTTCAATTCTATTCGTCTGCAAAGATACGATAATTTTATGATATATCTCTTATCTTGAAAATATGTGTGATGAAAAATACAATGGAGAATTAAAATTGCCGCCTTGTCAATCCCGTCTTCCTGTCATCTTCGTCCCACTGTCCTATCGTTATTTGGTTATTATTTGGTTATTATTTGGTGATTACTTGGTGATTACTTGGTGATTACTTGGTGATTCAGCTACCCATACGCATACCTTGTGCTATCTTTATAACTATTCTGAGATATTAATTGTTAATTATTAACTGTTAACTAAGCACTCATCGTGCTGCCGGCACCGTAGCACACCCGTAGAATACCCGTAGCATCATGGGACATACATGGGCTTTGTATAGGCTTTGTATGTTCCTTGTGTGCTTATAACTGAATAATTTGATTTATATGCAAAAAACTGCTGCCGACTATTGCACAATCAAAATAAAAGTTGTACTTTTGCAAGCCGTTTCAGTGCGGAAACTTGTTTCGGACATTTGTTCGGAGGTAGTAAAAGCCTAAACGGCATATAGTTAACTAATTAATAATTACGCTCGGTTGTGCAGTGAGATGTCTGTAGGCCGGGTCTAAAAACCAAAAACAAAGTGAATACTTTAAGTTACAAGACTGTTTCTGTCAACAAGGCAACAGCTCAAAAAGAGTGGGTTGTGATTGATGCAACAGACCAGGTATTGGGCCGTATGTGCTCCAAAGTAGCCAAGCTCTTGCGCGGCAAGTACAAACCGAGTTTCACACCTAACGTGGACTGCGGTGACAACGTTATTATTATCAATGCAGACAAAGTCGTTCTTACCGGTAACAAGTGGACAGGACGCAACTACGTTCGTTACACCGGATATCCTGGCGGACAACGCGAATTTACTCCTGCAGATTTGAAAGACAAAGGTGCTGACCGTCTTATCAAGAAAGTAGTGAAAGGTATGCTCCCCAAGAACCGTCTTGGCGACAAACTCATCACCAATCTCTATGTCTTTGCCGGTGCAGAGCACGACAAACAGGCACAACAACCTAAACAAATTGATTTAAACACTCTTAAATAATACGCACAATGGAAGTAGTAAACGCTTTAGGTAGAAGAAAAGCTGCTGTTGCACGCATCTTCGTAAGCGAAGGACAAGGTAAGATCACTATTAACAAACGCGATTTGGAAGTTTATTTTCCTTCAACCATCCTTCAATACATTGTTAAGCAACCATTGAATACTTTGAGTGTTGCAGAAAAATACGATATCAGAGTCAACCTCAACGGTGGCGGTTTCAAAGGACAAGCCGAAGCACTCCGTCTCGCTATCGCTCGTGCTCTGGTAAAAATCAATCCGGAAGACAAAATGGCTCTCAAGGCAGAAGGATTCCTCACACGTGATGCTCGTGAAGTTGAACGTAAGAAACCCGGTCAGCCCAAAGCCCGTAAACACTTCCAGTTCAGTAAACGTTAATACAAAACGTATTCTAAATCCTGCAGACTCCCTTGCGGACTACTGCAGGATTCTCTTGTTGATTTTGAAAGGTATTGCGCTGTTTCTGAAGAGAAATATTGTCAAGCCTTGCCGGATGGCGTCATAGTTCTTTGCCGTTCGGTCGGAAAGCCTGCAAGAGCCCTGAATACAAAATAACCAATAATCAATCAAATCAATTAAAACACTATTTGTCATGAGAACAAATTTTGAAGAACTTCTCGAGGCTGGCGCACATTTCGGTCACCTCAAACGCAAATGGAACCCCGCTATGGCTCCTTACATCTTTATGGAGCGCAACGGTATCCACATCATCGACTTGAACAAAACAGTCGTTAAAGTAGAAGAAGCTGCTGAAGCTTTGAAGAACATCGCTAAAAGCGGTCGCAAGATTCTGTTTGTTGCTACCAAGAAACAAGCTAAAGAAGTAGTGGCTGCCAAGGCACAAGAAGTTTCGATGCCTTACATCACAGAGCGTTGGGCTGGTGGTATGCTTACCAATTTCTTCACCATCCGCAAAGCTATTAAAAAGATGTCGGCTTTCGATAAGATGATGAACGACGGTACGTTCGACAACATCTCTAAACGCGAGAAATTGCAAATCACACGTCAACGTGAGAAATTGGAGAAGAACCTTGGTTCTATCGCCGATTTGACTCGCCTGCCGTCTGCAATTTTCGTTGTTGACGTAATGAAAGAGAACATCGCAGTTCGCGAGGCACAACGTTTGGGTATTCCTGTTTTCGGTATTGTTGATACCAACTCCAACCCTAACGAAATCGACTACGTAATTCCTGCTAACGACGATGCTACCAGCTCTGTAGAGGTTATCCTCAATGCAGTTTGTGCTGCTATCAAAGAAGGTTTGGAAGAGCGTAAAGTAGAAAAAGCTGACGAAGCTGCAGCTGCTGCTCAAAATGGAGAAGCTCCTGCTCCTAAACGTCAACGCGCTCGCAAAGGGGGTGCCAAAAAAGAAGCAGAACACGTAGAAGTACCTGCTGCTGAGGCAACCGAAACTGCAACCGAAGAAAACGCTTAATTTATTCATCTCAGACCTGCCGGAAGGCGGGTCTGAATAAAACTTTTTACTACTATGGCTGTAACAATTGCTGAAATACAGAAACTGCGTACCATGACTGGTGCCGGTATGATGGACTGCAAAAAAGCGCTCGAAGAAGCCGGTGCAGATATGGAGAAGGCTATCGAACTCATCCGTAAACGTGGACAGGCTATTGCTGCCAAGCGTTCCGACCGTGAAGCTGCCGAAGGTTGCGTAGTGGCTAAATCCAACGGAAATTTCGCTGCTCTCTTGGCTTTGAAGTGCGAAACCGACTTCGTGGCAAAGAACGAAGACTTCGTTGCTCTCACCAAGTTGATTCTCGATGCTGCTATCGATAACCAACCTGCTAATATTGAAGAGTTGCGTGCTATCAAGATTGACGGTCGTACTATTGAAGAACTCGTAACAGAGCGTTCGGGTGTTACCGGCGAGAAGATGTCGCTCGATGATTATTTCTTTGTAAAAGGTGCTACCACCACTGCATATATTCACCCGGGTAACAAATTGGCTACCATCGCTGCTTTTGCAGAGGAGAATGCTGAATACGATACTATCCATGGTGTTGCAATGCAGATTGCCGCTATGTCGCCTATCGCTATCGACGAGGCAGGTGTACCGCAAGAAGTGAAAGACCGTGAGATGTCTGTAGCTATCGACAAAACAAAAGCGGAGCAAGTGCAGAAAGCTGTTGAAGGTGCTTTGCGTAAAGCAGGTTTCAACCTCTATATTGCAGAAAGCGAAGAGCACCTCGAAGAGGGTATCCGCAAAGGATCTATCACCGAGGCACAAGCTGAAGAAATACGTCAGCTCAAAGCTAAAACGGCTGCCGAGAAAGAGGCTAATTTGCCGGAGCAAATGGTGCAGAACATCGCCAACGGCCGTATGGCTAAGTTCTACAAAGAGAACACCTTGCTCGAGCAAAAGTATATCATGGACGAGTCGGGCAATGCAACAGTGAAAGACGCTTTGAAGAAAGCCGGCATCACTTGCACCGATTTCAAACGCTTTACGCTCAACCAAGAGTAATCGTTTGATATACAACCATTCCTGACAAAGAGCGGTTTCTTAACCGCTCTTTGGTTGTGTATATACGATAAAAGTACTATCTTTGTACTTGGTTTAATCTTATATCAATACAGACAATGGCAACACAATCAAAACGCTTATTGGCTTTGGATGTCCTTCGTGGCATTACCATAGCCGGAATGATAACAGTTAACAATCCGGGCAGTTGGGCACATATCTATGCACCGCTTCGCCATGCCGCTTGGAATGGTTGTACACCTACCGACTTGGTTTTCCCTTTCTTTATGTTCGTAATGGGAGTGGCAATGTTCATTTCCTATCGCAAGTTTGATTACCGGCTTACTTGGCGTACTTTCGGCAAACTTCTTTATCGGGGTGCTTTGCTCGTACTGATTGGTTGGGCAATCAACTGGTTCGGTATTTTCTGTCGCACTCTTTCCTCGGGCGGATCATGGGCGGATGCATTGTGGAACAATCCGATAGCACGCTTGCGCTTTATGGGAGTATTGCCCCGTTTGGGTATTGTCTCCTTCTTGGGCGGTTTGTGCCTGTTGGCGTTCAAACCCAAAAGAGCGCCTTGGGTGGCTGCAGTATTGCTCATTGTCTATTGCATCATCATAGGCGTAACACATAGTTTCGAACTGACTGCGGATAATATCGTTGCCCGTGTCGATGTGGCTGTATTGGGTGATAGCCACATGTATCACATGGGTGGTATCGCTTTCGATCCGGAAGGTCTGCTTTCCACTGTTCCGTGTGTGGCACACGTACTCTTGGGCGTAATGGCAGGTAGTTTGATTATGCCGGCAGAGCAAAAGAAAGAGATTGATAACTGGATGAAAATCAACCGCCTCTTCATCTTTGGCAGTATTATCATGATGGCAGGTTTCTTGCTCGATTACGCTTTCCCGATCAACAAATCCCTTTGGTCGGCAAGTTACGTATTGGTAACTTGCGGTTTGGCTTCTCTCTTGTTGGGCTTGCTTATTTGGGTGATTGATATCTGTGGCAAACGCCGCTGGTCTGTGTTCTTCGAGAGCTTTGGTGCCAATCCGTTGTTTATCTTTGTTCTCTCGGGCATATTGTCGATTACGATGGCGAATATCAAATTCGGTTTCCATGGTGACCGCTATTCTGTTTGGGGATTCTGGTACAAAGTCTGTATGCAACCGCTGTTCGGTGACAAGTTGGGTTCGCTTGTATGTGCGCTCTCGTTGATTGCCGTATTGTGGGCAATCGGGCATATCCTTTATCGGAAGAAGATTTATATCAAACTCTGATACGATGGCAGTTGCAACGGTAGGATTTTTCGATGGAGTACATATCGGGCATCGCTATTTGCTGCAAAAATTGCAGACAATGGCGAAAGAACTGAATACCGGTTCGGTGGTATTCAGTTTCAGCGTATCGCCTCGCAGGATACTGCACTCAGACTATATTCCTCAGTTGCTTACCACGAAAGAAGAACGCTTGCAATTATTGCAGCAAACGGGCGTAGATAGAGTGGTGATGCTCGATTTTGAACGACTACAGCACCTCACTGCGCACGACTTCTTGTGCATGATTCATCACGATTACGGTGTGGATACGCTTCTGATGGGTTACGACCATCGTTTCGGTTCGGACGGTTTGACTGCTTTTGCCGATTACGAAAAAGCCTCTGTCGGAACTGGTGTCGGGTTGTTACAAATGGAACAATATGCAGAAGAAAGAGTTAGTTCCACTTTGATTCGTAACTTGCTCTCAGAAGGCAATGTTGAAGAGGCAAATCATCTGTTGGGATATAGTTACTGCATAGCCGGGAAAGTTGTTGAAGGCAAGCATATAGGTCGTACTTTGGGTTTTCCTACTGCTAATATCAAGTTGCTTTCTCAGGATAAATTACTTCCGATGGCGGGGGTATATAAAGTGCTGGTATATTTGCAAAACGAGAGCTATGCCGGTTTGCTCAATATCGGTACTAATCCTACTGTAGGAAACAATCGGCTCAGTATAGAGGTGTATATTGTCGGTTTTGATAAAAATATCTATGGAGAGCCAATCGAAGTGCATTTGTTGTCGTTTGTAAGGAAAGAATGTCGCTTTGGTTCTTTGGAGGCTTTGCAACAGCAAATCAAACAAGACCTGGCATCACTTCATATTAGACAAGGGGCTGATTTTTGATTGTGTCAATATCAATCATTGGTGACCGAATATGCAATAAAGGCGTTCCCGACGGAACGCCTTTATTGTTGGTTTATTCTTCTTCGAAGTCTTCTTTTCCGACTCCGCACACAGGGCAAACCCAATCTTCGGGAAGGTCCTCGAATGCTGTTCCGGGAGCAATGTTGTTAGCGGGGTCTCCTACTGCCGGATCATAAATGTAACCACATACGGTGCATCTGTACTTTTTCATAACTATTAAAAAATTATTGGTTAAACATATTGTCTGTGACAGACGTTTTTTCTATTTGTTCATTCAACTGAGCAGTGTACGGCACAATTGATTGAGTTGCTCCATGTCCTGTGCTTTCATACTGCTCCTGATTGTGACGACGGGTTCCAACAATTCCATTTCTTTCATCCCGGCAATCATTTCTTTCATGATTCGTCCTGCCGAAGGCGCCCACGAACCGTTTTCAATGAGTCCGATGCGTTTTTTCCGGCATGCCTTTTCCTGCATGTTGTGCAACAGATGATACATGGGAGGAAATACGCTCGCATTGTACGACGAGGCAGCCAGAACTATCCGGTCGTAGTGAAACACTTCGGATAAGGCATATGAAAAATGGGTAGTGCAGAGGTCAATCTGTTTCACGTTTTCGCAACCGCTTTGTAGCAGTTTTTCTCCGAGATATTTCGCTGCAGTTTCCGTATGGCCGTAGATTGACGCATAGGCAATCAGTACTCCTTTTTCTTCGGCTTCGTAGCGGCTCCATTTGTCATACAGAGATATGCAATGTGCAATGTTTTTGGAAATAACCGGTCCGTGCAATGAGCATATCATCTGAAGAGGAAGCGATTGTGTCTTTTTTAGCAATTGCTGTACAGAAACCCCGAATTTGCCGCATATATTGACATAGTATCTTCGTGCTTCGTTTGCCCAACCTGTATCTTCTTCGTCAGTAAAACCGCATTCAGACAAAGCACCGAACTTGCCAAAGGCATCTGCAGAAAAGAGTATCTGTCCGGTTGTGTCATAAGAAACCATTACTTCGGGCCAATGTACCATGGGTGCCATCAGGAATTGCAACCGGTGTTTTCCCAAGTCGAGTGTATCATTTTCTCCTACGACCATCAGACGAACCGGCAGTTTGCCGGTATCAAAAAACTGAGGAAACATCTTGGCAGCCAACTGCGAAAGCACAATGGTGATTGACGGGAATAGTTTAAGAACTTCAGGAATAACTGCCGAATGGTCGGGTTCCATATGGTGTATTACCAGGTAGTCAGGTGTACGACCCGCCAGAATTTCTTGCAGATTGTCAAGCCATTGGTTTGCAGTATGTATGTCAGAAGTATCCAAGACGGCAATCCGTTCATCGTCTATTACATAGGAGTTGTATGCCATCCCTTGCGGAGTAGGGTATTGGTTCTCAAAAAACTCGGAAACAGTGTCATCCGCTCCGATATAATAAATGTCTTTTTTGATTGCACGTATCATACAGCTGATGTTTTTGTTTTTGTATAAGCAAACTATGTGCCAAATAAAAAGAAAGTTATCAAACAGCGTCCGGCAGATAGTTTTTTTGTGTTGCTGAGGTGAAGATATAATCCTTGTATGACCCCTGTATGATATGCCAATGGGTAGCGTATGGTATGCTACAGAAAGGCAACATCTGATGATGATGTAAAGGGAAAGAGATTACTGCTCTTCCTGATTTGTGGAACCGGCATTGTCTGTCTTTCCGTGCCGGTGTTTGTTACCGAATATCACCCATTCGTTCATGATAAAATTGAAGATACCGGAGAAGCAGAGTGCTATTATATTGCAAAGCAATACATCTAATTTGAACAACCGTTCGATGACCAACAGAAATCCCATTTTGATGAAGAATACACCTGTACACGACAGATTGTAAGCAAAATAATGACGATAGTATGAACGCCACGAACGCCGTGAAATACGGTCTTTCCAAACGATAAAATAGGCAATGGTGAAATTGGTCAGAACGGCACATTCAAAAGAAATAAGCGGTGAGAGCAGATATTCCCCCCAATAATTGTTTTTGAATACGAAATCAGACATTAACCATAAAACCAACATATCCACTCCTGTTCCAGCAAGAGTAGATATGTTGAATTTTACGAAACGCAATAGCGTATTATTTGTTTTTTGAGACGTCATTTTTCTTGAGCGGTTCGAGCTCGGCAAAATATTTGGCATCCTTGATAAAACTTACGACATACATAATGAGGAGAATGCCGAAGATAGCAATACCGATATAGTCTAACATTCCGACCGTTACAGGAACTTCAAAGAAATTGAAAGTGTAACTATAATCGCGCAGGAACGGGATATAGAGGAAGAGGGTATTGACGATAATAATGATGAGCCGGAATTCAGTTGGTCCCATCTTGCCGTATGTGAGTTTGAACTCGCTCTTGAGATGCGAATTGATGCTGACATAGACGGTGAGGACCAGATAAGCGGCATAAATGAGTAGCGCAACGCTCAGGTTCATCAACGACGATAATCCGGCACCGATGAACATCAGTCCCTCGTTGATACAATCGATGTTGTGGTCGAGGAAATAGCCATAGCGCGGGCGTTGCTGATTGCGTACACGTGCAAGTGTGCCATCAAGCGAATCGCCATACCAGTTGACTACCAATCCGGCAGAGGAGAGCCAGAGCCAATTGATATTGATATTGGAGAGGACATATCCGGCACAAATGAGCATTGCACCAAAGATACCGACAACGGTCAGCAGGTCAGAAGTGACCCAACGCGGCATACGCTCTGCGAGCCATACGAGCACCTTCTTTTCTGCAGCATTGAGTATTGACGTTTGAATACGTACTGCTTGTTTCTGTTGTTCCATAATTAGTTTAAAGTTTAGTGAAATGGATTATAGTAAGTTGTTAATCTTCAATGGTGAGTTCTTTGAATTTGTTGTGGCGTTTTTCATCCTGCATAAGGAGGTTGAACTTGAATTGCCCGTCACGGAAGCCTTCTGCCAAACATTTGCTCTTGAACAAATGATAAGCGTTAGGTTGCAGACGATGGGTAATCGGGTCGTTCAAACGGAACGAAGCTCGTTTTGACTGATATTCCAAGTTCTCTTTCTGCAAAGTGGAATCCACTACGTGTGTAAATGCTTCGGCTTGCTGTTGCGTAACCGACGGATCTGCAAACTCATAATAGAAATGATAGGTTGACTTGTCGAGATCTGCAAAACCGACAAAGAACTTGGTTTTGAGTTCGGTAAGTTCTTCAGCTTTGCGTACGGAACGGATGAATTGCTGTTCGTAGAGTTTCTCACCGGTGAGCGAAACGATACCATTGATTTTCTGCACCATATGGACGGTGGGCGTATTCATGAAGTTAGGTCCTACTTCTACCAAGTCGTTCATGTTGTAGCGATAGAGTCCGGAGAAAGTGGTGACATACGCATTATAGCGTTTGCCTTCTTGCAACTCGTGGAGCTGATAGACATGCGGGGTCTCTTTGCCGAAATCTTCTTCTGCCACAAACTCGTAGTAGTGGAAATGCGGGAAGAGAACGGTATTGTTAGTGTCGTCCAAAACCAAACCGAAGCGGCATTCGGTAGAGAAATAGCCGAGTTCCTGATGGAAGGTTTCGGGCGAGAAATAGTCTTTGAATTTATTGAGATAGATTTGTGTATTGCCGCATTTCCAAGTACTGAGCAATTGCAAGTCGGGCCAGAAATGTTTGAAATATACTTGGTCGTGTTCTTGTTTGATACGACGCAGTTCTTCGGCACGCTGAGGATTGGGTTTTATTTTGGCAGACAACGATTTGCGTATATTATCGGGGATATCGAACTTGTCGCTGATAGTACCGTTGGCAATGTCGTTGACGTATTCGTCGAAGTTCTCGTCAACATTGTGCTGGAGTTCCAGAATAGTAGAAGGATTGGGTGTGATGAGCAGGGTGATATTGCGCTCGATACACATACGCATCAGTGTGTAGTAGCGTGAGTTGTAGTCGTTGATTTCGAATATTTCGGGATAAGACGCGTAGAGTTGACGAATAAAGTTAGGTGCTTTCTTCTGTGTAAGGCTTGATACGGAACCGAAGATAGTGCCATCGGGTGCTTCTCCTTCTTTGAGCTTTCCTACAATAAATACCACTCCTCCGGCGAAAGTGTTGGGGCAATGTTTGATGAAATTGTAAATCCACACATAGGTCATTTTGCCATAAACGCTGGAAAGATAGCGTTGTGTGAGCGGAATCCATTTGGGCTCGTTGGTGGTGCCGGAAGTGGTGGCATAGATGAGGGGTTTGCCGGGGAAAAGCACATTCGGCTCACCTTGCTTGTGGCGCTCTACATAAGGGCGCAGGGCTTCGTAGTCGTTGACCGGCACATGCTTTTGATAAAGCCGATAGAGCTTTTCGTTGTCGTTTTTCGCTTCGTGGAGTATTTCGGCAAAATGGTGTTCTTTGCCATACTCGGAGTCTTTGGCATAATTGAGAATGTTGCGCAAAGTGTTTGCACAAGAGAATTTAGGATTCATGCTCGCCAATCGTAGGGCTCTCATCTGATAGCCGCCAACGGTTTTGATTGCCAGATTGACGAACCATGGGTTTCTTTCAAACTTCATTGGTTTTTACATTTAGTTGGTATATCGGTTCCCGGTGTTTCCTCTGCTTAGCAAGTTACACTTATTACCAAGATTATTATGTATATCCGGTAGTTATTTTTCTATATGTTAGCCTTTTATAAGTTGGGTTGTTTCAACAAGTGCGACAAAGTTACAACTATTTTCGTAAATACCCAAATCTTTGGGTGTGTAAGTGTGTCGCAAAGAGAAAGCCTGCCGGACTTTGTCGCAGGAAAAAAATGTATGTTAGCTAGTTAGGTTCGGCAGGCAGGAGTTGGAAAAGTTGAGTGTTGGATAGCATTTTATAGGTTAATCCGCATGTTTTTGGGATATTTTACCTTGTATTCCACTACAAATTCTCTGCTTTCTCCCGGTTGGAGTGTGCATTCGTAGGTGAGAATGCCGCGTTCTGTGTCGTTGAAAGCAGCTTGTGTGGTGCGGTCGGTCAGTTCCACAATAATGCTCTTATTTCCAGAAACGGGATAAGGTTCTTGCCAACGTATGTCAGTGGCTTGGCGTTTGTTGTTGCGTATTGTGATGCGGTATGCTATTGTTTTAGTGGTGGTAGAACCAATGGTTTTGGTCGCCTTATAGTCACTGATGAGTTCACGTTTGACGGCTATCTCGGGGTCAGTTCCCAAAGTGAGCAAGAGGCTGTCGGCAGTGGTATTGGGATTGATACGGGTATCGCCGTAGAAAGTGCCGTTGTACGTAATGTGCGCAGTGCCGCTCATTAGATTGAGTTGCTGCAAGTTGTTGATTTGCGCTGTGAAATAAGCTTCGGAACTGAGTTTAGGAGCAGTATAGTACCCGTATGTCACATCCTGTATTTGCTGTACGCCCAAGGCTATAATCTGTTCTTTGCCATTGCCATAGATGGTATAAGGCAGGTCAATAATGTATTCCTTTGAAAGTTGCTCTTCGGTTTGGGTGACATAGGATTCAATGGTGGCATCACCGGCTTCTTCTTCCAAGAAATCATATTGAACAGGTGCAGCAGTTGCCACAGCATTGAGTGCAAACATTCCTCTTTTGGCAGCATAACCATACGTTTGTTCACGGAGAAACCATGTATCAAACTCGGGCAGCGTATTATTGTGCGAAGGGCGACCGGTAGAAAGGATGAGATGTACATTCTCCCAAGTGAGACCAGTGCGTTGTATCACATTGGCTTTGGAGGTGAGGAGGATAGGTGCTGTAGGGGCAGTGATATTCATATCATACGACATGCGCCAATAAGCTCCTTGGGTGAAATAGCGGATGGCAATAGGCAGTGTTTGTGCTTTAGATGCGTTGAGTTTGAGACGGAGTGTACCCATTGTTTGATTGGCTTGTTCTTCTTGGGCAAATTGTTTGTTGAACTCTTCGAGTTTACGGTTGGCAATGTTTTGCTGTTTCTCAAGGCTAAGAAGCTGTTCAGCAAGCAGCAAATGTTGTTGTTGATAATATTTAAGTTGACTATCGATGTTTGCATTGGAGATGCGTTGTTTGTCAACACTGAGGCTCTGTTTGATACCTTCCTGAAGTAGCGTTTGCATATCCTTGATTGCTTGTTGCTCGTTGGCATTGCGACAGAGACAGTCGGTATAATAATCGATGGAATCTTTCAGTTGCAGAGCGATAGGTGAGTATTGTTTGGCAGCTGAGTGGTCAACCGCAAACTCGTAGTTGGAAAGTACAACGCCGGTAGTACCCAATGCTATCTGCAGACTGTTGAGGTCGAGCATCGGGCTGAGATGGGTAAGGGTGATATCGTTGTCGCCTGGTTGAATACTGATGGTGGCATTGTGGTGAAGTTCGGCACCATTGAGGAAAACAACAGCGTCAGTGAGATCTGCTTTGACGGTATGTGCCATAGTGAAAGCGGAAAACGCAGTGGCACAAAGAGTTAGAATGATACTTTTCTTCATAATCATTGTGATTTTGGTTCGTATAAAATGTGTAGTGCAAAAGCTGTGCCAAAAAACAAGCCTGCTTTCCTTATAGGAGAAAAGCAGGCTTGTTTGACGATACACAAAGGCGTTAATTATTTGTACAAGAATCGCTTGATGCTCTTCTTTGGCGTTTTTTCAAACTCTTTCTTCACTATCTCGATTTTGCTCAGTTGGCTATAGCGTGGCAAGAGTTTGTTGAGCTTTTCGAGATTCTCCTTCATGATGTCGGTCAGACTGCGTTCCTCGGTTTCTGCATTGCCGTCGGGGAATACCAAACCGATGAGTTTGCCTTCGCGTTCTACCACTACCGATTCGATAACGCCTTGCTGGTTATTGAGTTTGTCTTCAATTTCTTCGGGATAGATGTTCTGTCCGGATGCACCAAGAATCATGGTTTTGTTGCGCCCCTTGATGAAGATGTTTTTATCGTTGTCGATATAACCAAGGTCACCGGTATGCATCCATCCGTCTTCGGTGAAGATAGCTTTGGTGGCTTCTTCGTTTTTGTAGTAGCCTATCATTGTGTTTTCGCCCCGTACCATGATTTCACCGACTCCTGTTTCAGGATTGGGGTCGTCAA
This sequence comes from Bacteroidales bacterium, assembly GCA_022783865.1. Classification (GTDB taxonomy): domain Bacteria; phylum Bacteroidota; class Bacteroidia; order Bacteroidales; family Paludibacteraceae; genus Colicola. The sequence goes on along the minus strand of JALFYY010000020.1, from coordinate 6,781 downwards.
TCATGGCTTCCATACCAGGCAGGACCTGTCCCCCGGAGCGATAGACGAATGTCTCGCAAGAACGCCCGCTGATGAGAGGACCGCATTCGGTCATACCATAACCGATACTGATGGGAAAATGTATATCCATCAGGCACTTTTCGACATCCGGATTGAGTGCTGCACCGCCCAACAGGAAATAGCGGACATTGCCACCGAAGGCTTTCAGCAGACTTTTTCTGATTTTATTATGTATGAATTTGCCTATAATGGGTTTGTTCCACATTTTGCGGAAGAACGATTTGGAAATGACCGGATAAATCTTGCTTTTATAGATTTTCTCGATTACCAACGGCACCGTAATCACTATATAAGGATGCACATCTTGCATGGCTTTGAGCAGAATGGTCGGAGTAGGGGATTTGGTAAGGAAATATACATGACAGCCGGTAGCTATCTGATACAAGAACTCTCCTAATTGTCCGTACATGTGTGCCAATGGCAACATGGACACTATTTTTTCTCCCGGCTTGTTGGGCAGAACATGAATCGCATTGGCTACATTGTTGCTCAAACTGCGATAGGTGAGCATTACGCCTTTGGGCGAACCTGTGGAGCCGGAAGTATAGTTGATGAGCATCAAATCGTCGATATTATCGGTGCGATAGTGAATATCGTCTTTGCCGAATCCGTTCGGATATTTCTCGGCAAAGAGAGTATCAACCCTTGCCAATTGAGCTGTTGTTTTTTCTTGTTCAGGCGCATAAATGAGCGAGAAATCGGTGAGTGATATAGCAGCTTTGAGGTTAGGCATTGTGGTCATATCGAGCACTTTCTGCATATATGGTCCGACAAAGAACAAGGTTGCATCGGAGTGATTTACCAATTGTTGTATGTCTTTGCCCGAAAAATCCTGCAAGATAGAAACGATGACACCGCCATAGAGCGTTATTCCCAAATAAGCGACAGCCCAATTGCTCGAATTGCGTCCACAGATAGCAACTTTATCTCCCGGTTTTATCCCCATTGCTTCACACATTACACCAATGCGTGCTGCTTGTTCTGCCATCTCTCCATAAGTATAAGATACAGTACCTTTGTAATCTTCCAATGCCGATTGTTCCCAATAAGCAGGGAAGATTTCGTTGAAATAAGAAAATAAGTGCTTTGTCATTATATCTTAGTAGTAGTTATTTTATAGGTGCAAAATTACGTATTTTTTCTATATCTTCCAAATGCTCTGTTTCTGCTTGCTTGTTCCATCCTTTTTGCATTTCCTTTCGGAGTTTGCGTAAAGGATTAGTACTTCTATGTTCGCGTACAGAGCACATGTCGCATCTTTTGACTGAACGGGTGCGGCGGAACATAATAATTGCACAAAGAGAAAATCGTTATTCTTTTGCCGGAGCTACCACTACAATCTCGTCCATAGCATTGATTTCCTGAGGTAATTGGAGAGTATAGAGGATGGCTTCAGCCTGCCGGAGTGCATTGCGTTTGCGTTGTCCTGGAGCGAAAAGAAATACTTCCGCCGTGATGACACGTTGGTTGATTTCGTCCAAACGGGTGTGTTGCACAAACGGACCGCCCATCGACATGCCACCGTACATTTTCCACAAACCGCGTATTTCTGCTGCATAGGCATTTTTTTGCACGGCAATCGGCGAAAAGACAGGCGGAATCTGTTTGTATTCTGTTCCTGCATAGGTGCCTTCTATGCTGCCTTGTATATATCGGTGCATTACGGAGTCACGCTTATGGAGCAGATAGTTGTAGGTGAAAGTGTTAGGATCGGTATAAGGATAAGAATATACCACTACATCGCGGCGCATACTGCCATTGTCGTTCACCGCCCACAGGAAATCGGTGGTGTCCATAATGAGTTGATAATCACTTGGAATAAGCATGTCGCAACCAAAGCGTTTGTTCAATGCTTTGCGGGCTTCTTTGTTGCTGAATGACTGATAGAATTTGCCTTGCCGGTTCAGTTCTTGCTTGATGAAATACTTTTGTGCTGCTTGGCTATAATCGCCTATCATAGTGGCAAGTTCTTCGGCACTCGGGCTCTGAATACGGCAAACCGCTTGTGGAGTAGAGTAGTAATCTTGCGCATAGGTGATTTTGTTCTGCGTATATTTCTCTGGGTTGATATCAATGATGAGCAGGTTGCGTGCGGGCTTGAACAGGTCATCGAAAAGTGCGGGCGCAATCTGCGAAATCTTGAACATAGGTTCCATCTGTGGCATACAAGGCATATCGGCTTCCATATATTTGCGAATGCTGTCGCCTATCTCGCTTTCCCATTCGGAGTTGTTGACAACGATAAGGACTTCGTAGATACTGCCGGTGGCGCTCGTAAGTGTGCGACCGGTATTTTTGCAGCCGGTGAGACCAAGGGCAGCAAGGCAGATACATAATAAGGTGTTTCTCATAATAAGGCAGATGGTTTTATGGTGTGATTATTCAGCTGTTTTATCGTTATTTCTGCTCTGCAAAGGATTCTTCAGGAGCTCATGGTTGCTTGCTCTGGTTTTGAGCAAATCGATTGACATATACAGGGCGTGCAGGAACGAAGTGGCATCCGCTTGATTCTTGCCGGCGAGGTCGTAAGCCGTACCATGATCGGGCGATGTGCGGATAATATCCAAGCCAGCAGTGTAGTTTACTCCATTCATGTCCAACGATTTGAATGGTATCAAACCTTGGTCATGATACATGGCAAGCACGGCATCGAAGTGTTTGTATTTGCCCGAACCGAAGAAGCCGTCGGCAGAATACGGACCAAATGCCCAAATGCCTTTCTCTTTGGCTTTTTCCAATGCGGGAATGATGATTTCTTTCTCCTCTGTGCCAATCAGTCCATTGTCGCCGGCATGCGGATTGAGTGCCAAAACGGCGATACGCGGTTTGCGGATGGTGAAGTCGTTTTGCAGGGTCTGATTGAGTATCGTCAGTTTCTTGATGATATGTGCTTCGGTGATGAAAAGCGGTACTTTGCTGATAGCAACGTGGTTGCAAACCAACGCTACACGCATTTGGTCGGACACCATCATCATCAGCGATTCGTGCTCTTTGCCAAAGAGAGCAGTTAGGTATTCGGTGTGACCGGAATACTGAAAATCTTCGGACTGAATGTTCTCTTTGTTGATAGGAGCTGTTACGATGGTGCTCACTTTGCCTGCTTTGAGGTCGGCACAGGCCTTCGACAATGCCAGATACGATGCTTTGCCTCCTTCCTGTGTGGAATGTCCGATGTGGAGAGGAATATCGTCAGGATAGCAATTGATGATGTTCACTTTCCCGTCTTTGGCTTGCTCTACTGAGTTGATGAGGTTCAGCTGCATATTGTGCATTTCTTCGCTCAGCAGACTGAGGTGCTTTTTTGCTATCGAGAGATTACCATAGATGACAGGACAGCAAATCGATACGATATGCGGGTCAAACAATCCTTTGAGCAATATTTCGTAACCAATGCCGTTCGGGTCGCCCGATGTGATGGCAATAACGGGTTTAGCGGTTTTCTGTGTGCGGGGTGTATTTTCCATAATGAATCTTTTCGTATTGTAGTTTTTCTGGGTTGATAGACTTCTTCTCTTCGGCTTTGTAACCGATTGATATAATGCAGAGTACTGATGATGTTTCGGGTATATCTGTTAAGTGGCGGATCAAGCTTTCGGCTGACTCCGAATGGGTGGTTCCGTCAAGCAGTTGGGTGGTATTCTCACGCCCGTAAACTTGTACCCAGCATGCTCCCAAACCTTCGTCTTCGGCAGCAAGCAGCATATTCATGGCGGCAATCGCACCGTCGCATTGCCATGTGTCGGTGGCGTTTTGATTTACGCAAACCACAATGCCCAACGGACTTTGGAGCAACATCTGACTGCCATAGGTCCGGCAGCCTGCCATTTTGGAAAGTACTTCGTGGTCGGTCACCACCACAAACTCCCACGGATTGAGATGTTTGCTCGATGGCGAAGCCAAAGCGGCTTGCAAAATGCGCTCAATCTTTTCTTGCTCAACAGCCCGGTCTGTATATTTGCGTATGCTGCGGCGTTGTAATGCCAAAGAAAGAAAATCGGTCATATCTCTTAATGATATAGTTAATATCTCGTGGTTGACTGTTCAATTATTTGGTTCTTCAATTGCTCAATTGTACCTTCAAGCGGCTCCTTGCCCAATAATGCAATATTAACTATTAATTATTAATTGCTTACAGCTGCTTTAGTATCTCTTCCATAGCATCGGGTAGTCCGGCAGCGTTTTTGCCGCCGGCGGTTGCCATAAAAGCTTGTCCGCCACCACCGCCTTGAATATGTTTAGCGGCAGATTTGATAAGATTGCCTGCGTGCAAACCTGCATCAATAAGCGGTTGCGAGAGGAATACGGAAAGCATAGGCTTGCCCTCGAATGTGGTTGCACCCACCACTGCAAAACGCTGGTCGGTGAATTTGCCGCGCAAGAGAGGCAATACGTTACGCACCATGTCAGGATTGATTTCACCTGTCAGGCGAACCAGTTTCGTACCGTTGATATCTTCGGCACGGCGAATCAGTTCGTCACGGAACTGCAAGGCTTTCTCTGCCATATATTCCTCAATTTGCTTTTTGAGTGTAGCGTTTTCGTCAATGGCTTTCTGAATGGCTACACCCAAATCGGGAGCATTGTTGAACAGACTGCGCAAGTCTTGAATCATATCCTGCTGTTTGTAATAAAGCTCATCTACAGCTCCTGCGGTAATGGCTTCGATACGGCGTACCCCGGCAGCCACACTGGTTTCCATCAGAATGCGGACACTGCCAATCTGACCGGTGGATTGCACATGCGTACCACCGCAAAGTTCGCAAGAGGCACCGTATTTGATAACACGCACATCGTCGCCGTATTTCTCGCCGAACAAAGCCATGGCGCCCATGGCTTTGGCTTGTGCGATAGGTGTATGGCGGCTCTCTTCCAATGGCGAGTTCTGACGGATATAACGGTTAGCCAAACGCTCTACTTCACGCAATTCTTCTTGGGTCACTTTCTGGAAATGGCTGAAGTCGAAACGCAGACTTTCGGGAGTTACCAACGAACCTTTTTGCTCAACGTGCGAACCGAGTACGGTGCGCAATGCCAAGTGGAGCAAGTGGGTAGCGGTGTGGTTGCAAGCGATGGCTTGACGGCGTTCTGTATCGATGCGTGCCACGAGTTTGCTCTCGATGTCTGACGGTAAACTGTTGGCAATATGTACTGCCAGATTGTTCTCACGCTTGGTGTCAACAATAGCAATATCGCCTAACCATCCGCTGTCACCTACCTGTCCGCCCATTTCAGCGTAGAAAGGCGTTTTCGAAAGAACAATCTGATAGAACTCTTTGTTCTTTTGTTTCACTAAACGATAGCGCAATATTTCGGTCTCGCATTCGGTCTCATCGTAACCCAGGAACTCGGTTTCGCCTTCTTTGAGTTCCACCCAGTCGCCCAATTCACTCTTGGCGGCATTGCGGGCACGTTCTTTCTGTTGCTGCATTTCAGCGGCAAACTCCTCTTCGTTGCAACTGAAACCGTTTTCCCGCAAGATGAGTTCCGTAAGGTCTAGCGGGAATCCGTAAGTGTCGTAGAGGGTGAAAGTGTCTTTGCCTGAAACCACTTTGCTTTGGGCTTGTTTCATCAGTTTGTCGAGCAGCGAGATACCTTTGTCCAATGTGCGCAAGAAAGCTTCTTCCTCCTCTTTTATCACTTTCTCGATAAGTGTTTGCTGTGCTTTCAGTTCGGGATAAGCTTCGCCCATATCGTCGATGAGTTGTGGTACCAATTTATAGAGGAAAGCTTCTTTCTGACCAAGGAAAGTATAGCCGTAACGCACGGCACGGCGCAAGATACGGCGAATCACATAACCGGCTTTGGCATTGCCGGGCAACTGTCCGTCGGTGATGGCAAAACTGATAGTACGTATGTGGTCGGCAATCACGCGCATAGCCACATCCATCTTGTCGTTTTTGCCGTATGCCACTTGCAAATTGTTGCTGCTGCACACTTCGGCAATCTTGTGGAGCATAGGTTGGAATACATCGGTATCGTAGTTCGATTGTTTGCCCTGAAGTGCCATGCACAAACGCTCGAAGCCCATACCGGTGTCAATCACTTTCTTCGGAAGGGTCTCCAATGTGCCGTCGGCTTTCTTATAGTATTGCATGAATACGATGTTCCAGATTTCGATGACTTGCGGGTGGTCTTTGTTGACCATGTCGCGACCTGAAATCTTCTGCCGTTCAGCCTCATCGCGCAAGTCGATATGTATTTCCGAGCAAGGTCCGCAAGGTCCTGTATCACCCATTTCCCAGAAGTTGTCGTGGTGATTGCCGTTGATGATGCGGTCTTCCGTAAGGTGTTTTTTCCAATAGCTTGCAGCTTCGTTGTCACGCTCCAAACCGTCGGCGGGAGAGCCTTCGAATACGGTTACATACAAGCGGTCTTTGTCCAAATGCAGCACTTCGGTCAGATATTCCCATGCAAAGTCGATAGCACCTTCTTTGAAGTAGTCGCCAAACGACCAGTTGCCCAGCATTTCGAACATGGTGTGGTGATAGGTATCGTTGCCTACGGCTTCCAGGTCGTTGTGTTTGCCCGATACGCGCAGGCATTTTTGCGAGTCGGCTACACGGGGATATTGTATCGGGTCGTTACCCAAAATGATGTTTTTGAATTGGTTCATGCCGGCATTGGTGAACATCAGTGTCGGGTCGTCTTTGATTACCATGGGTGCGGAAGGAACAATCTTGTGTCCCTTTTTCTCCATAAAATCCAGGAAGGATTGTCTGAT
>JALFYY010000006.1 GCA_022783865.1 Bacteroidales bacterium | reverse complement strand
AGAACCGGATCATTGTCGGAGAGCAGGCGTGTTCAACTGGTCTTGCTTGCTCGCAGCCGCCGTCTCGTGTCTTCTGCCTTAGGGATACCTTAGGGATACTTTAGGGATAGCGAAGGGATACCTGAGGAACAGCCAGCCTTTTTCTTCATTATCACTTTCCCTCTTGCTGGCACTTACCTTTCGTTTATATATCTCCTTCCTCTCATTTACGGCATGAAGGAAGCCCAGTGGGCTTCCGATAGAGAGCGCGCCGCATAACTCCTATGCGGCGCAAAAGCGAGCCATTCGGGGGGCATTTCGTGTTGTGTGCCTTGGCTCGCTGTCAGCGAACGGGAGAATAAAAGCAAAAGGACGGCAACCATACGGCAACGACATATAACATCCGTATGTTTTCGTGCTTCTTTCGTTGAGTTTTGGTGTAAGTCAACGTATAGTATAAAACAACGGGCAGCAGACGGCTATCATGCCCTCCGCTGCCGTTTGTTCTATATGTATGCTTTTATAGGCGTGCGTCCGTCAAATCTCTGTCAACGAAGTTCTTGACGTCGAAGATGACGGCATTGTTGTCTTTGTATTTTCTGAAGTCGAAGGTTTTGAACTGGTCGTGACTGACGCATGCGATGATAGCTTCGTAGTGCTTCAGGGGGTCAATAGCGGGAATGAGCTGTTTGCCGTATTCGTGCATTACCACATCGGGGTCAGCCCATGGGTCATAGATATCGACGCAGCACCCGAAGTCTTCTAATTCGGTAGCGATATCCACCACTTTGGTATTTCTGCAGTCAGGGCAGTTTTCCTTGAACGTAACGCCGAGCATAAGGACATTTGCCCCTTTGATTTTGTGGTCTTTCTGAATCATGAGCTTGAGTGTTTTGTCGGCGATAAACTTGGCGATACTGTTGTTGACGCGTCTGCCCGACAAAATAACCTCTGGGTTATAGCCGAGCGCTTTTGCCTTATGAGCCAAGTAATAGGGATCTACTGAGATACAATGTCCGCCTACTAATCCGGGGCGGTATTTGAGGAAGTTCCACTTGGTTCCAGCCGCTTCGATAACGTCGTTGGTGTCAATGCCGATGCGGTCGCAGATGAGTGCTAACTCGTTCATGAAGGAGATGTTGACATCGCGTTGTGAATTCTCTACCGCTTTGGCGGCTTCGGCGGTCTTTATGTTTGGTGCACGGTGCGTACCGTTCTCCAGAATGGAATTATAGAGTGCATCCACTTCATCGGCAATCTCTCCTGTAGATCCGGAAGTGATTTTGCGTATCTTGGTCAGGGTATTCACTTTGTCGCCTGGATTGATGCGCTCGGGCGAATAGCCGCAGAAGAAATCCTTGTTGAAACGGAGTCCCGAGTTCGCTTCCAGTACGGGTACACAGTCTTCTTCCGTGCAGCCGGGGTAAACGGTGGATTCGTAGATGACGATATCGCCTTTCCTCAGTGTTTTGCCGATAGTGGCAGAAGCTTTCAATAAGGGGGTCAAATCGGGATTGTTGAACCGGTCGATAGGTGTCGGTACGGTTACGATATAGATTTGTGCCTGCTCCAAATCCTGGGCGTTACTCGAGAAACTGAGTCCTACATTGCCTACCGAATGGAAGAGATCGGTGGCTTGTTTCATTCCGATAAGGTCAGCCTCTAAAGTGTGGTCTTGTCCTTTTTCCAACTCTTGTACTCGGTTGGTGTTTACATCGAATCCGATGACCCGATACTTTTTGCCGAATTCGATAGCAAGCGGAAGACCTACATATCCCAACCCGACTACGGCAATGGTTTTCTGTGTGTTCATAACAGTAATGTTTATGATTAATTGTTGATTTCTTTATGTTCTCTTAGTTCTTTGATGACCACCGACGGCCATTTCCAGTTCTGGTAAGCCAACTGTGCGATACCGGGTGCCAATATCATACCCCATACGCCCCAACCTGCTACCGACAGGAACACCCACAGCAATATCACGGTTGCGGCACCGCTCACCAAAGACGGGATGAAGAATGGTATCTTGTTGTCCGCCATAATGAAACCGGCTGCTACCACGTGGTTCTGCTCTAAGAAATGGATGACTATCATCACGGCGAGCATGGCAGGTTCCAGGAAATGAGTGTCGCTTCTGATAATCTGAAGTGCCCAATCACCCAAATAGACGAAAGCCAATCCGCCTGCTACGAAGATGGCGATGAGCGACAAGGTGCTGTAGCGGTAAATCTTTCTCAGATGCGGAATATCGCGTTCCGCCCTGTATTGCGCCAGCTTTGGTACGAACGATTGGTAATAAACCGCACCGCAACGGCTCAATATATCCAACACCTGCACACTGATACCGTAGCTCGCTACCACAGCCAATGGCAGGAATGCCGAGCCTATCAGCACAGCCGATTTGTTCACTAAGAATGCACCTAAAGAAGTGAGTCCTACCTTCACCGCATTCGGGAAGATAGCACTGATGATGTCTTGCGGATTTTGTTCAGTAGCGATAGAAAGCTGATGCTTGATCTCTTTCGTAAAGAACACCCGGTAAGTGATAATCCGTCGGATAACGGTCGAAAGCAGTTGTGCTGCCACGATGGCGGTCAGCCCGAAGCCCGCATATAGCAGACAGATGGCTACAATCAGATAGACCGCTTGCCCTAAGATAGTAATCTGTTGCATTTGCCTTATATACCCCTTTCCCGTCAGAAGCGCATCGTAATAGAGGGTATAGAGGTTGTAGCAGTTGATGGTAATTAGTAGTATCCAGGCCACCAGCGCATCCTGTTTGTCGCCGGTGTATTTCTGCAATATATAGTAGAAATATGCCGTACCAGCAGTGCTCAATATTACAAACACAGCCACAGCCATCCATATATAGAACTTCCGCATAGCCGTGAGCGTGCCTTTCAGTAGCCCGTAGTCGGGTTGCGCATCTTCTTCCACATTGGCTACGCCTTCTTTCTGCAACTGTTTGACGCCCGAAAAGATATAACTGATGTTCCTTGCGAACGACGGTCTGAAACCGAAATCCAACAGGAAGATGAGCGATGTGATAGTCTGGAAGATGTTCCATAGTCCCACCGTCGAAGCCTCTAATTTATAGAGAATAAACGGCAGCAGAATCACTCCTGCGCCTATCGTGAAGATGGTGCTCGCATAGCCCCACATCACGTCTTTCTTGCCGATATTCTCTATCTTGGTTGCCATATCCGGTGTCCTGCTAAACGTTTTGTTTACATATAAAGTATTACCAATGCAGCGGTTACTGATATGATGATCCACAATAGGACACCCAACAGGATAGGTCGGGCTCCCACTTCCTTAAGGCTCTTCCACGACATGCCCGAGCCGATCAGGAACAAGGTATATATCATCCCGTAGCGTGCGATACTGGTCAGTTGGCTGTATATTGCTTCACCCTGCGGCACGTAAGTGGCAATCACCATCGCAATGATATAGAGGAAGATGAACCAGGGTATCGTTATCTTCTTTTTGCCCTGTCCGCCTTCGCCTTTGCGGTTGTAAACAACGGCAATAATCAGCGACAACGGGATAATCCATAGTGCCCGTATCAGTTTCGTAGTCGTGGCAATCTGAAGTGCAAGTTCGCTTCTTTCCGCAGCGGCGCCTACCACCGACGATGTGTCGTGTATGGCAATCGCGCACCAATAGCCGAACTGTGTATCGTCCATACCGAGCAGGTTGCCTAAGGGAGGGAAGATAAAGAGTGCAATGGCGTTCAGCGTAAATATCGTACCCAATGCTACGGTCATATCGCTGTCTTTCGCATTGATTACCGGACCGATAGCGGCAATCGCACTACCGCCGCATATAGCCGTACCGCCGGATATCAAAGTGCGTGTATTAGTGTTGATTTTCAGTAATTTGCCGAGCCATATACCCAATACCATGGTCAGCGTAATCGAAAACAGGGTAAACACAAAGCCTGTTTTGCCTGCTTCCCAGGCTTCCGTCAGGTTCATGCCGAAACCGAGTCCCACCACCGATGCTTGCAGCAGTATCTTGGTGAAGATGGAGTTGTGTTGGATAAACGGATTGCCTATCGTGAAAGCAACTATTAAGCCGGTAAACAATGCCATTGCCGGACTCAGAAACGGCAAGAGCAGAAGCAATATGATAAATATCGTTTCTCTTGTCTTCGGTGAGATTTTGTCTTGTATCATCTTTCCGTATGCTTTATATCGTTATTATTGCGCATGTAGCGTTCCCAATGCCATGCCGCCATTACATATTCCCTTTCGCCTTTCAATATCATAAGCGGCAGTTTGAGCAGGAAGAACGTCAGTTGGAACAGACGGAACTGCCACCTTGGATATTTCTTCTGCATACAGTACATGAGCGATGCCATATTATGTATCTTGACGAACATGTTCTGTCCCTCGGCTTTCTCCAAATGTACTATCTCCGGTCCTTTCACGAGCCGGTTCTTGTATCCCGACCGTGTGATTCTGTCGCATAACTCTACGTCTTCGAAATACATGAATATCCTCTCGTCGAACCCGTCCGTTGCTTCAAACAGACTTTTCCGCATAAACATGTCTGCCCCTATCACGTAGTCCACTTGCGGATGGCTCGGATGTTGGTGCTTGCTACCCACCAAATGCAGATAGGCTCTTATGCCCAACGATAAGTATTTCTGTATCGAATAAGTCCTTCCCCCGCTCAACGACGGTTTCCCGTCTTGGTCTGTCAGATACGCTCCCACAACGCCTGTCTGTTCGTTCTCTTGCAGTGCCTCTATAAAATAGGGTAGCGGGTCATTCCTAAGGATGGTATCGCTGTTGAGCAGGAATATGTATTCCCCTGTAGCAGTCCGTACGCCCAAGTTGTTGGCGCTTCCGAAACCGATATTTCCGCCTGCTTCTATCACCTGCACATCTTCGAATTCCGCTGCTATATCCCGTACCGAATTGTCCCTCGAAGCGTTGTCCACCACGATAATCTCCATCGGCTCCCTCACTTGTGCGTATATCGAACGGATACACTGCCGTGTCATCTCGCTTGTGTTGTAATTCACTAATATGATCGATGTCTTCCCTGTCATATCCTCACTTTCGTAAACAGCAATGTGCAACCGATTACCAATCCCACGATACTCCAGAAGTAGGTCATGCCGAAATCTGCAAAGAATTGGAACACAAATATATAAAACAAACAGGAGTATATCAGCAGGCTCGCTCCGTTGCCCTCTGTCATATGTTTGTAAATAATGCCGCCGGTTGCCCCGTACAATGCCCCGAATATCGCTATGCCTATATAACCGAAGTCGGCATAGAACGGAAACATTGTCGTATATACATTCACGTGTACCGGAGTATATACCCAATAATTCAGGTTGAAGGGGTCAGCGTTGCCCGTTATGGTTGGGTCGAACCACTGGGCAAACCGTATGAAAGCACGGAACGTGTATTCGCCGTGAAACTGCTCGATAAGCGGGTGGTGCAGATTCAGTACATGGTCAAATGCGGGCAGAGGAGCAAACAGGTACATCGTAATGAAATCGAGGAACACAAACTCACTGCTGTCGCTTGTCCGTCGGAGTAGATGCGCTGTCAAGAACAAAGCGAACAATGCCAAGAGTATAAAGAGAAAATTCCGTTTGTTGATGCGTTTCTTGTACCACATAATGCACAAGAACGCTAATCCCACTTGGGCAATCACCGTCTTGTTGCTGCGAATCACAGTGTAGATAACAAGTACAATCGTCAGTCCGATGCTCAGCCAATTCCGTTTCTCTTCAATAAACAGCAGATACAGGCATATCGGCAAGAGCAGCATATTGGTTATCTCCAAAGCAAGGCTCGCCCAGATAGGGAAACTCACTGTATGCTTGCCGCCTTGTAGAGAAATGACACTTGCCGTGCGGATGCCGTGAAACAGGTTGTCCGGGTCATATACATGCCCTCTGTATAGGATAGCGGCTGTGGCAATCACCACACATATTGCCACAATCGGCTGGAGGATCGCTACCGTTGTCAGATTGGCTTCTCCTCGTGCTACAATCGGAATGCCGATCCGTATATGTTGTACCGCCAACGATGCTATGCACAAAGGCAATCCCCAACAAAGCAGAGCGATATGGAACTTGTCGGAAAGAGGGTAGAGTCCATGGTCAATCGTTGCATATAGTACCAGCATCACAAGCCATAGTGCAGAAGTCACCACGGCAGGGTGCAATACCGACCTCGCTCTGTAGTAACTGTAACAGAGCATAGCGGCGAATAGGATGATACTGATAAATTCCAATGGTCTGTTTGTGGTGTATTGTTCGCTTGCTCAGGTGATTTGTATGTCTGAGCCAAGTACATCGTTCACCGGCGTTTAGTGCGTTATTTGTCTTGGCTATGTGTATTATTCACCCAAGTTATTTGGGACTGCAAAAATACAAATAATTTGCCACATACGAAACCTTTCTGTTGTTTTCTTCACCTTTTCCGCCAAATTGCCCGATAATGTATTGTAGAGACGGGGCGTGCCCCGTCTAAAATTCCTGATGATATATTGTAGAGACGGGGCGTGCCCCGTCTAAAATCCCCATAATACTACCGGTGTGCATGTGTACCGTCCGCAAATCGTCCAATTGTCAAATTGTCAAATATATGTGCGTCCCCTCCGTGTACGCCGTAAGGTGTACACCGACCCGATAATGAATATTAATTGTTAACTATCAACTATTAACTATTGTCAACTTCTTGGGCAACTTCTTCTTTACCTCGCTCATGGCGTGTTGCACTAATTCCCGTATCAGTTCGTCGGGTACGTCGTGTTCGAAATATACGTCGTTCCAGTACTTTTTGTTCCAGTGCCATGCGGGTACGATACCGGTGTAGCGGTCGCGAAGGTCCAATGCCCTTTCGGGGTCGCATTTCATAGCGATATGGTCCGGTGTTTCGAGTGTCATGCAGGCGAATATCTTGTTGTAAATCCGGTAATTGAGTATATCCTCGCCGAACGCATTGTCCTCTGTCACATTAGGTTGCGACAGCAGATAATCCCGTATCTCTTCTATATTCATGCTCCAAACTGTTTTTGTCTGTGCTGCAAAGTTACAACTTTTTTCCCGACTGCTAAAAGCCGTCCTCTTTCCGTTCTTATTTCACCTTTGTTTTATCCTCCATCCGTCTTCATTTCATCTTCTTTTCACTCTCATTGCACCTACCTGTCATAACTGGGTGATAACTGGGTGATTACTGGGTGATAACTGGGTGATTACTGGGTGATTCGTGTACTATCGCCATATTATCAAGCACTTATCTTGCTGTCAGTTTGCAATGTTTGTCGGGGTGTGGGCGTCCTCGCCCGCAATGAATGTCGGAATATGGGGCGTACTGCCTGCAAATTGTCCGGTTGTCAAATTGTCAAATAGGACTTGTCCGGTCAAATATATGTGCGTCTTGTCCGCATACGCTGCAAGGCGTACTTTTGCCTGTTAATGCAATATTAACTATTAACTGTTAACTATTGACTATATAACTGATTTGCTCATTTCCCAAAAATGTATTATCTTTGTACCGACTAAAAACTGCACATAGAAAACATTATTATTTATTATAAATCAATCTTATACATTTATGTGGTTAAAAGATTCCTCAATTGGCCGTAAGCTCGTTATGAGTGTTACGGGACTTGCGTTGGTGTTCTTCTTGCTCTTTCACGCATCTATGAACATCGCACTTATCTTCTCGGAAGATGCTTACAACTGGATTTGCCGGATGCTCGGTGCCAACTGGTATGCCATTATCGGTACGCTCGGTTTGGCATTGCTTGTGCTTATCCATTTCGTGTATGCACTCTATCTGACTATTCTCAACCGCCGTGCGCGTGGCAACGATCGCTATGCCGTTACTGCACGTCAGCAGGGTGTTGACTGGAACTCTAAGAATATGCTCGTGTTGGGCTTCATTGTCTTGGGTTTCATTGTGCTTCACTTGGTGAATTTCTGGTCGAAAATGCAGTTCCAGGAACTCTTTGGTGTAAAGACGGGTGCGTTCGACCCTCAGAATGGTGCAGCTTACGTCAAGTATCTCTTCTCGGGCATTTATGATCCGGCTGCCGTACAGGAAGGCGTTGCTTTCACTCCGTGGGCGTCTTGGGTACATCCTCTCTATTGTGTTTTGTACCTTGTTTGGTTGGGTGCTATTTGGTTCCACCTTACGCATGGTATCTGGAGTGCTTTGCACACTATCGGATGGAGCAGTAATATCTGGCTCAAGCGTATCAAAGTCATTGGTTGCATCTTCGCTACCCTTATCGTCCTCATGTTCGCTTCCGTAGTCGTTTACTATCTTGGCATGTATTTCGGCTCTTTGTGCGCATAACCTTGCGTTTAATATGAATGAATAAAACAACTTTACTATATGGCAAAGAAACAAGAAACCGGAATCATTACGCCTGAGATGGCGAAGATTCCTGCAGGTCCTCTCGAGAAGAAGTGGACCAACTACAAAGACCATCAGAAACTGGTCAATCCTGCCAACAAACGCCGCCTCGATGTTATCGTGGTAGGTACCGGTCTGGCAGGCGCATCCGCTGCGGCTTCGCTCGCAGAGATGGGCTTCAACGTACTTAATTTCTGCATTCAGGACTCGCCCCGTCGTGCACACTCTATCGCTGCACAGGGCGGTATCAATGCGGCGAAGAACTATCAGAACGACGGCGACTCTGTCTATCGTCTCTATTACGACACTATCAAGGGTGGCGACTATCGTGCCCGTGAAGCCAACGTTTACCGTTTGGCGGAAGTGAGCAACAGCATCATCGACCAATGCGTCGCACAAGGTGTTCCTTTTGCCCGTGAATACGGAGGCTTGCTCGACAACCGTTCTTTCGGTGGAGCGCAGGTAAGCCGTACTTTCTATGCAAAAGGTCAGACAGGACAGCAACTCTTGCTTGGTGCTTACTCCGCACTCTCCCGTCAGATTGGCAAGGGAAAGGTTAAGATGTACACTCGTCACGAAATGCTTGATATCGTCATGATTAACGACGAGAACGGCGAACCCCGTGCCCGTGGTATCATTGCACGCAACCTCACCACCGGACGTATCGAGCGTTTCTTCGGTCATGCCGTAGTTATCGCTTCCGGCGGTTATGGCAACACCTTCTTCCTTTCTACCAACGCTATGGCGTCCAACGGCTCTGCTGCTATGCAGATGTACCGCCATGGTGCCTATTTCGCTAATCCCTGCTACGCACAGATTCACCCTACATGTATTCCTAAGCACGGTGACTTCCAGTCCAAACTGACTTTGATGTCCGAATCCTTGCGTAACGACGGACGTATATGGGTACCCAAGAAACTCGAAGACGCACAGCGTCTGCAGCGTGGCGAAATCAAAGGACGTGATATCCCCGAAGAGGACCGCGATTACTACTTGGAGCGCCGTTACCCTGCTTTCGGTAACCTCGTTCCTCGTGATGTGGCTTCACGTGCTGCCAAGGAGCGTTGCGATGCCGGCTATGGTGTTAACAATACCGGTTTGGCTGTCTTCCTCGACTTTTCCGATGCTATCCAGCGACTCGGCAAAGACGTGGTGGAACAGAAATACGGCAACCTCTTTCAGATGTACGAAAAGATTGTGGACGAGAATCCTTACGAGAACCCGATGATGATATTCCCCGCTATCCACTATACTATGGGTGGTATCTGGGTGGACTACGAACTGCAGACTTCCGTCAAGGGACTCTTCTGTATCGGTGAAGCCAACTTCTCCGACCACGGAGCCAACCGTCTCGGTGCTTCTGCGTTGATGCAAGGTCTCGCCGACGGCTATTTCGTATTGCCTTACACTATCCAGAACTATCTTGCCGACCAGATTGGTGTACCCCGTATGTCAACCGATCGGCCCGAGTTTGCGGCAGCGGAGAAGGCTATCGACGATAAGATTCAACGCCTCATGGCTATCCAGGGCAAACGCTCTGTGGATAGTATCCATAAGGAATTGGGTCTTGTCATGTGGGATTTCGTAGGTATGGGACGTACTGCCGAATCGTTGAAGACGGCTGTTGAGAAGATTGATGCCATCAAGAAGGAGTTCTGGACCAATGTCTATATTCCGGGTACGGCTGACTCTCTCAATAACGAACTGGAGAAAGCGCTCCGCTTGGCTGACTTTATCGAGATTGGCAAACTGATGGCTATCGATGCGCTCAATCGTGAGGAGTCATGCGGTGGTCACTTCCGTGAAGAGTATCAGACCGAAGAGGGCGAAGCGCTCCGTCAGGACGACAAGTTCTCTTATGTGGCTTGCTGGAAATACACCGGCGAAGACACCGACCCCGAACTCATCAAAGAGCCTCTCGACTACGAATTCACCGAACGCAAAACACGTAACTACAAGAACTAATCAACTATGGATCAGTACATTAATATCAAAGTCCGCGTCTGGAGACAGGCAGGACCAAAGGCGCAAGGTCATTTCGAGACCTACGAACTGAAGAACATCTTCCAAGGGGCTTCGTTCTTGGAAATGATGGACATCCTCAACGAGCAACTTATCAGTGAGCACAAAGACCCCATTGCATTCGACCACGACTGCCGTGAGGGCATTTGCGGTATGTGTTCGCTCTACATCAACGGTCATCCGCACGGACCCGACTCTGCCATCACTACTTGCCAACTCCATATGCGCAAGTTCCACGACGGTGAAACTATCACCATTGAGCCGTGGCGCTCGCACGCTTTCCCTGTTATCAAGGACTTGATGGTGGACCGTGGTGCCTACGACAAGATTATGCAGGCGGGTGGTTTCGTCAGTGTTAATACCGGCGGGGTACCCGACGCCAATGCCATACCTATTCCCAAGGCAAAAGCCGATGAGGCGATGGATGCTGCTTCGTGTATCGGTTGTGGTGCTTGTGCTGCTGCTTGCAAAAACGGTTCTGCCATGCTCTTCGTGGCTGCCAAAGTAAGTCAGTTGGCATTGCTCCCGCAAGGCAAAGTGGAAGCCGCCAAACGTGCGAAAGCCATGGTAGCGAAGATGGACGAACTCGGTTTCGGTAACTGTACCAACACAGGTGCGTGTGCAGCCGAATGCCCCAAGAGCGTATCGCTTGCCAACATCGCACGCCTCAACCGCGAGTTCATCTGCGCCAAGTTGAGCGACTAAATGACTTCAATAGTCTGAAACCTTAATAGTGAGAGGCATACGAGTTGTTCCACTCTTGTTTGGAAACATAGTGTATTCTCACTGTTAAGGTTTCTGATATACACCGGTGCGGGTGGTGCAACTTACGGATATACATCTCGGGCAGTTCTATCCGTTGATATGGATTAACGATTGGGAATTTGCCTATAACAGAGGGTTGTACCGTTGCGGGAAAATGTACGTCTATGTGTCGTGCGGTTCCGGAACGACAGGTCCTGTCTTGCGTATCGGTACGCGACCGGAAGTGACCTTGTTCGTGCTGAACGGACAATAGACAGATGTATATCATTTCAAATTAAATACTTATGCAGTATGTTATCGACTTGTTGCTTGCCGAACAAGACAAGGCTTATGCCGATTTCCAGCAAAAACTGATACCCGATATTCCCCGTGAACGGTTTATCGGAGTGCGCACGCCTGTTCTGCGCCGGTTGGCAAAACAACTTGCCAAAGAGCCGGTTGCGTCAGATTTTCTTGCCGAATTTCCGCATCGCTATTTCGATGAAAACCAATTGCATGCGTTCTTGGTGGCAGAAACGAAAGATTTCAGACTATGTATGCAGCAAACAGAGGCTTTTCTGCCTTATATCGACAATTGGGCGACATGCGACCAGTTTTCGCCCCGTGTTTTTGGCAGGCACAAGGCGGAACTGTTGCCGTCGGTTATGCGGTGGCTGGGCGATGAGCGTCCTTATGTTGTCCGTTTCGGTATCGGTATGCTGATGCAGCATTTTCTGAAGGAGGAGTTCCGTGAGGAATATCCTGTCATGGTGTCATCGGTTGCGTCAGAGCATTACTATGTACGTATGATGCAGGCTTGGTATTTTGCCACGGCATTGGTTTGGCAGTGGGATGCCGCATTGTCCAGCCTTTCGGAATTGGACGATTGGACTCGTCACAAAGCTATCCAAAAAGCCCGTGAGAGCTACCGTATCACACCTGAACAGAAAATTGTTCTGAGCAATCTGCAGAAGGGCCATGTTTCAAAGTGACGGCCGTATCCGTTGTGCAAGGGGGGCGTACGGGATGCTGTGGAAAGACGAGATGTAATGTATCTGTTATGATTGTTCCCTATTTTTTTTGTAGTGGACTGTAAATATACAACAAACTTGCCAATCATCATTCCCTAACTTTTGGGAATGGATACGTCTCGAAATGTATTGTCTTTGCCAACTAAACACCCTTATATATATTACGTAATGCCACAAAGTAAAAATCCCTAATATAAAATAAAAATATCACCTCAATGAGATGATATTTTTATTTTCTATAGCACTCTGTAATTGGTTGATTACTTGTTTGATACAAACATTGAGTTGTATTGCGAGTGCAAAGTTACAAATTTTGAAAGCAATTCACAACAAGATGTCATAATATGCTAACATCGGAATTGTTGTATTGCGAGTGCAAAGTTACAAATTTTGAAAGCAATTCACAACGACGTTGCGCTGGGCATAATCCCCGAACTGTTGTATTGCGAGTGCAAAGTTACAAATTTTGAAAGCAATTCACAACTCAAAATACTTTACAAGTTCTTCGCTTGTTGTTGTATTGCGAGTGCAAAGTTACAAATTTTGAAAGCAATTCACAACGGCGTCTTTGGCCTCTTTGAACGTGTCAAAGTTGTATTGCGAGTGCAAAGTTACAAATTTTGAAAGCAATTCACAACATTACACTGCAAAGGTACAAATAATATTTGTTGTATTGCGAGTGCAAAGTTACAAATTTTGAAAGCAATTCACAACGTAACCGGGTGCGAGTTTTCCAACTATCCGTTGTATTGCGAGTGCAAAGTTACAAATTTTGAAAGCAATTCACAACAGCTTTATTGCAAGTATCTCTTCTTCAGAGTTGTATTGCGAGTGCAAAGTTACAAATTTTGAAAGCAATTCACAACTTCTCTTTGACCACCTGTTTCAACTCTTGTGTTGTATTGCGAGTGCAAAGTTACAAATTTTGAAAGCAATTCACAACAGAGACAGGACGCGGCAAAAGCATTCCTTTGTTGTATTGCGAGTGCAAAGTTACAAATTTTGAAAGCAATTCACAACAGCCGTCCCGGCGCAAATAATCATACGCCCGTTGTATTGCGAGTGCAAAGTTACAAATTTTGAAAGCAATTCACAACCGCGCTTTATTGCAAGTATCTCTTCTTCAGGTTGTATTGCGAGTGCAAAGTTACAAATTTTGAAAGCAATTCACAACAAGATGTCACTCTGAAATGTTTTTACACATGTTGTATTGCGAGTGCAAAGTTACAAATTTTGAAAGCAATTCACAACAAAATATCGCTTTGGAATGTTTTAACACATGTTGTATTGCGAGTGCAAAGTTACAAATTTTGAAAGCAATTCACAACAAGTGCTTGTGGGCTATTGTATAAATCCCAGTTGTATTGCGAGTGCAAAGTTACAAATTTTGAAAGCAATTCACAACTTGTAATGACGAATGTTGTGTCCCCACGCTGTTGTATTGCGAGTGCAAAGTTACAAATTTTGAAAGCAATTCACAACAAAATGTCATAATACGTAAGTAGCGGTAGTGTTGTATTGCGAGTGCAAAGTTACAAATTTTGAAAGCAATTCACAACAAGACAATCTAACGAGTACACAACTGGAACTCGCTTGCCAAAACCAACTCTACCAACAGGGACATCGTGCAATACTTAGAGATGAAAGTGCACAAGATAATAATGGCAATAAACTTCCGGCACTTGACCTCGAACTGGACGGAAAAATTATGGATATTGCATCTGTTACGCAAGGTATATTCGGCAGTGAGCTACTCAATAAAAACAGACAACTTAAAAAAATAGCAAGTAAGACAAATTACATAGGGGAAGACGTTTGTCTATACATCCACGATAAGACAATGTTTTCAGAGGCAAAATTATTGCAAGATATAGCGTTTTTCAAAACATGCGCCAACGAATATAAGACACCTATCTACATCAAACACATTCATATAGTAATAAATGGTGATGCTAACATACGTACATACGAAATATAAAAAACGCTCTTACTTTTCTCAAGTTTGAAGGTGAACTCCATTGTTAAGCGGGAGTATACACCGCGGCTAAACCTCACGATAGAGCCTGACTTGCTCAAAAGTAAAAGCGATATTATAGATTCCGTTGCAAAGATACTGCTTTTTTTCCGAGACCGCAAAATAAAATCAAGAAAAAAGTTGTATAAACATTCCACATCAAAATACAACTATCATAGTTTGTTATTAAATACAAAGATTTCATCCTGTTTTTTGCATATTAAGCCAAAATATACTATCTTTGTAGCAAAAATAGAGAGCGAGGCTTAAAGCCCCACTCTGAATGTTTTCACAACGGAATAATCCTTATTGTGAGTTGCTTCAAAATTTGTTTTGCAAAGATAAAACAAATAATCGAAATGACCAAATAATAGAAGATAAAAATAGAAAAACTTTAATCTGATAGCATATGAGTAAGCAAATTTTGGGTTTAGACTTAGGTACTAATAGTATTGGCTGGGCTGTGGTCCGTCAAGAAGAGGCACATGGAAATATAGCGGCTGCCGGTAGTCGTATTATTCCTATGGGTGAGGATATATTGGGGAAATTCAATGCGGGTAATTCCATCTCTCAAACGGCGGAGCGGACGAAAGCACGTGGCGTTAGACGATTGCGTGAGCGTTATTTGTTGCGGCGTGAAAGATTACATAGGGTATTGAACAGAATGGGTTTCTTGCCGGAGCATTATGCACTGCATCTTGATCGTTATGGCAAAATAGATACAGAGGTGCCATTGGCGTGGAAACCGAATGCAGAAGGTAAGAATGAATTCTTGTTTATGGATTCATTTCGGGAAATGTTGGCTGATTTTCGGGCAAACCAACCGGATTTGTTGGCTGATGATAGAAAAATACCTTTGGACTGGACTATCTATTATCTGCGTAAGAAAGCATTAACCCAGCCTCTGACAAAAGAAGAGTTAGCTTGGCTGTTGTTGCATTTTAATCAGAAGAGAGGCTATTATCAGTTACGTGGTGAAGAGGAAGAAGATACAAAGAAATTGGTGGAGTTTCATGCGCTGAAAGTGATTGATGTACAAGATACCGGAGAGAAGAAAGGCAATGATACATGGTATAATGTAGTGCTTGAGAATGGTTGGATATATCGCAGAGCAAGTAAAGTGCCATTAGATTGGGTAGGTCAGACGAAAGAGTTTATTGTTACTACAGATTTAGACGACAAAGGGCAACCGAAAGTTGATAAAGAGGGAACAATAAAACGCTCTTTCAGAGTGCCACAAGAAAATGATTGGACTTTGCGCAAGAAAAAAACTGAGCATGACATTGAGTTGTCACATAAAACAGTGGGAGAGTATATCTACGATACTCTTTTGCAAATACCAACGCAAAAAGTACGCGGGAAATTGGTGCATACGATAGAACGAAAGTACTATAAAAAGGAACTGATAGCGATATTGGAGAAACAAACGGAATTTATTCCGGAACTGCGTGATAGGGAATTGTACAAAGAGTGTGTAGAATTGTTATATCCAACCAATGAAGCACATCGAAATATACGAGTAAAACAGAACTTTGTGCATTTGTTTGTTGATGACATTCTGTTTTATCAGCGTCCATTGAAAACAAAGAAATCATTGATAAGTGATTGCCCGTATGAGGTGAACTATTATGTGGATAAGGATACAAAAGAACTCAAAAAATCTCCTATAAAGTGTATTGCTAAATCCAATCCGTTGTACCAAGAATTCCGATTGTGGCAATTTGTCTCCAATTTGCGTATCTATGAACGCGAAACTGTGGTAAATGGCAAACTGCAACTGGACTATGATGTTACGAATAGGTTTTTGCCAACCGAAGATGCTTATGCCGATTTGTTTGATTGGTTATACAATAGGAAAGATATCAACCAAAAGACATTCTTGAGATATGAGAAGTTCGGTCTGAAGAAAGAGGCGGATAAATATCGTTGGAATTATGTGGAGGACAAGGACTATCCTTGCAACGAAACACGGGCAACTATATTGGCTCGCTTAAAAAAAGCAGATATAAGTGCGGATTTCCTTACAGCAGATGTCGAAGAAAATCTGTGGCATATATTGTATTCTATAGATGATAAACAAGAATTGCAGCGGGCAATACATTCATTTGCAGATAAGCATAATTTAGGCGAGAAATTTGTAGAGGTTTTTGCTAAATGTCCGCCGTTTCAAAAAGAGTATGGCGCCTATTCGGCTAAAGCGATAAAGAAATTGTTGGCTTTGATGCGAATGGGACGATATTGGTCTGCCGATAAGATAGATGCGAACACGCGAGATAGGATAGATAAGATTATTACTGCTGAATACGATGAAAACATACGCAATAGAGTTAGAGAAAAGGCTTTGCATTTGTCTCAACTATCCGACTTTAAAGGATTGCCTTTGTGGTTGGCATGTTATGTGGTTTATGATAGGCATGCTGAGGCAAAGGATGTCAATAAATGGGAAACTCCTGACTCTATAGATGAGTATTTGAAAACTTTCAAACAACATTCATTGCGAAATCCTATTGTGGAACAAGTCGTAACGGAAACATTGCGCACAGTACGTGATATATGGAGGCAGGTGGGACAAATTGATGAGATACATGTGGAATTGGGTCGTGAAATGAAAAATTCTGCTGATAAACGGAAGCACTTAACGCAGCAAGTACAGGAAAATGAGAATACCAATTTGCGCATAAAGGCAATGCTGATGGAGTTCAAGAACTCATTGCCAGAAATAGAAAATGTGCGCCCTGCTTCTCCGAGCCAGCAGGATATATTGCGCTTGTATGAAGAGTATGCGTTGCGGAATCTGTCAAAAGACGATGCTGACTACGATTTTATAAGCAAGGTGTCGAAACAGGCTCAAGTAACTTCATCGGAAGTTACGCGCTATAAGGCGTGGTTAGAACAGAAATATAGGTCTCCTTATACAGGACAGACTATTCCTTTGTCGAAATTATTTACAGCAGAATATGAGATAGAACATGTTATACCTCAATCGGTCTATTTCGATGACTCTTTCAGTAATAAAGTGATTTGCGAGGCGGAAGTGAACCGACTCAAAGGCAACATGTTGGGGCATGACTTTATTGCCAAACATCAAGGGGAAATTGTTGAATTGGGATTTGGCAGAAAGGTGAAAATATTCTCATTGGAAGAATATGAATCTTTTGTGAAAGAGCATTATGATGATCATTCTCCGAAAAGGAAGAAATTGTTGTTAGATGACATACCCGATGAGTTTATAGCACGCCAGTTGAACGATAGCAGATATATCAGTAAGTTGATAAAAGGGTTGTTGTCTAATATAGTGCGTGAAGAAGGGGAGCAGGAGGCAATATCGAAAAATGTGATTACTTGTACGGGTGGCATTACCGACCGATTGAAACAAGAGTGGGGTGTGAACGATGTGTGGAACAAGATTATTTTGCCTCGTTTTGAGCGAATGGATAAACTAAGTGATTCGCATGCTTTTACATATGTCAATGCAAGCGGTCATATAGTCCCGGTAGTTCCTCTTGAGCATCAGAAAGGCTTTAATAAAAAGCGTATCGACCATCGGCATCATGCTATGGATGCCATCGTTATAGCTTGTGCAACACGCGATCATGTAAACCTCCTGAATAATGAGGCTGCTAAGTCCGAGAATAAGGCCAATCGCTATCAGTTGTCACGAAAGTTAAGACGATATGAAAAAACAGAGATTGTGCGCAAAGGGAAGACAGAACAAATAGAGGTGGCACGTGAGTTCTTGAAGCCTTGGGATTGCTTCACACAAGATGTATATGCCGCATTAAATAACATTGTTGTTACTTTTAAGCAGAATTTGCGTGTCATTAATAAGACTATCAATCGCTATGAACACTACAATGATAACGGAAAAAAGGTTTTCGTACCGCAGGAAAAAGGCGAAAATTGGGCAATCCGTAAGTCGCTTCATAAAGATACGGTGTTTGGTGAAGTCAATTTGCGTAAGGTGAAAACTGTATCATTGAAAGAAGCGCTTGAACAGGTTGATTCCATTGTGAACAAAGAACTGAAAGCAAAATTAAAAGAATTGCTTGCACAACAATGGAATCTAAAACAGATAAAAGCCTATTTGGAGCAAAATATCGATATTTGGAGCGATGTGGATATAAAGCATATCTCTGTGTATTATTTCACAAAAGATACAAATGATAGGTATTTTGCTACGCGCAAACCATTGGATACGACTTTTACTAAAGAGAAAATAGAAGATAAAATTACCGATACGGGGATACAGCAAATCCTACTTGCACACTTGTCTGCAAAAGGGAATAATCCAGAATTGGCATTCTCTCCCGATGGTATAGATGAAATGAACCGCAACATTATCCAATTGAATAATGGTAAATTCCATCAGCCTATTTTGAAAGTGCGTATTTATGAGCAGGCAAATAAATTTGCGGTCGGTCAAGTTGGAAATAAATCTAAGAAGTTTGTTGAGAATGAAAAAGGCACAAACTTGTTTGTAGGTATCTATCAAACCGCAGACGGTAAACGAAAATATGCAACCATTCCTTTGAATGTGGTTGTTGAACGTCAGAAAAAAGGACAGAGTGTAGCTCCTTCAATAGATGAAAGTGGAAATAAATTATTATTTGTATTGTCGCCTAATGATTTGGTTTATGTGCCAACAATAGAGGATGTGAATGGCGATACAAGGCGTTCACAAATAAATACAGATAGGATATATAAGATGGTGTCTGCTTCAGGAACCGCGATTTTCTTTATTAAAGCAACAACAGCAAAACCGATTGTTGATAAATTGGAATTTTCAACATCCAATAAGATGGAAAAGGCTATTACCGGTGAAATGATCAAGGAAATCTGTGTACCGCTTAAAGTGGATCGATTGGGTAATATCATTGCAATAAATGGACTTGTGTTATGATTAAGCGCACCCTCTGTTTCTCCAATCCTGCTTATCTTTCTTTGAAGCATGAGCAACTGGTATTTAAGATACCGGAGGTGGAAAATGCGCCTGTGTCGGATAGTCTCAAACGGGATGCGGTAATCACTATTCCGATAGAGGATATAGGTATTGTAGTGCTTGATCATAAACAGATTACTGTCACACAAGGCTTGTTGGAAAAACTGTTGGAGAACAATTGTGCCGTTATTACTTGTGATTCGGCTCATTTGCCTGTCGGACTAATGTTGCCCTTGTGTGGCAATACGATTCAAAGCGAGCGTTTTCGCCAACAGATAGACGCTTCTGTTCCTTTGAAAAAGCAACTGTGGCAACAGACCATACAACAGAAAATACGCAATCAGGCTGCATTGCTCAGGATGGTACATGGTAAAGATGTGAAAAATATGTTGGTGTGGGCAAACAATGTGAGAAGTGGTGATGCTGATAATTTGGAAGCTCGGGCAGCTGCTTACTATTGGAAAAATATGTTTCCGGAAATAGAGGGTTTTACACGTGATAGAGATGGTGTATATCCAAACAATTGGCTGAATTATGGATATGCAGTTTTGCGTGCAGTAGTGGCTCGTGCTTTGGTGGAGAGCGGTTTGCTTCCTACTTTGGGAATACATCATCATAACCGATATAATGCTTATTGTTTGGCTGATGATATTATGGAGCCGTATCGCCCGTATGTTGATAATCTGGTTGTAAAATTAATGCGTAGTGGGGTGAATACGGAAGAAATCACAACCGACCTCAAAAGAGAGTTTCTGATTATACCTACTTTGGATGTGTGTATCAATAAAAGACGGAGCCCCTTGATGGTCGCAGTACAGCAAACTGCCAATTCATTGCAGAAATGTTTCAAAGGTGAGTTGCGTAAAATAGTGTATCCGGACTTGAGTGAGACAGAATTGGAATAGATGAAACGCTTTAGTGAATATAGAATTATGTGGATACTCGTGTTTTTCGATTTACCTACAGATACCAAACGGGATCGGAAGGTGTATGCGGAGTTCCGCAAGAGACTGATGAATGACGGTTTTTCTATGTTCCAGTTTTCTATCTATCTACGCCATTGTCCGAGTGTGGAGAATGCACAGGTCCATATCAAACGGGTGAAAAATAGTTTGCCGGAGCATGGCAGTGTGGGTATTCTTTGTATAACCGATAAGCAATTCGGACAGATGGAACTTTTCAGGTGCAATAAGTCGGTGGCAATGAATATGCCCGTACAACAGTTAGAGTTGTTTTAGCGGTAGTTTTTGGTTGATGGGAGTGTAGTATAGAATTCTCAATGCAAGTAACATAACGTGAGTTCATTGAACTCACGTTATGTTATAGTTTCTGATACTTTATTTCTTCCTGCGAAGAAGCCATTTGATGACGGAGAAGCCCATCCAAAACCAATTGAGTCCGGTAGAGGCGGTCGAGACGATGGAAGAAACGCTGTTCCACGATTTCCGTATGCGGTCGGCATCTTTGCCTAAAGTTTTCTCCTGTTTGTTCAACTCTTGCAGGAGTCGTGCGCGGTGCAAAACAATATCTTGCGGCGTGCTAATTTCATGCATGGCTTTCATCTTCCGCCTCCTTTCCTGTTTCCGGCTCGCGGAACAAAATGCCGCTGAGCAGTTTGATAAACGGATTCACAAATACTTGCTGCCGGCACAACCAAAGAACGGCAAACACTATCAGGAACACACCTCCCAAGATGCAGCATGATGCCCAGACGGGTAGATAAAGCGACATCCAGCCCACTAATGCCACCGAAAAATAGGCTATGGCGGCAAAGGCGAGAAAGAGCGCAACGATGACTGCAATGAGAATACCCAAAATGAGTGAAAGTTTATCGAGCAGTTCCAATCGGAGCAAGTCGTACCTCGTTTTCAGGTACGATTTGCTGTCGTTGAGCAGTTGTTGATATTGGTTAGGCTTCGGCTCCATCTTCGTCAGCGTCATTCACTTCTACATTGACATGCAGTCCTTTGGCTTTGGCAATGACTTGGTCAACCAATTGCTCCAGTTTCTCTTTGGAGAGGTCTGGCATTTTTTCTTGTAGCAATTCTTTGATTTTGTCGCGTGTTTCCTTTCCGCTTTGTGGGGCGAACAAAATTCCGATCAGTGCACCTGCTGCGATGCCACCGAGCAATGAAAATAAGTTTCTCATAGTTGTAGTGTGTTAGATTGTTATACAATTGTGCAATCTTTTGGCAATTATAGTCAAAGGTTTGCACGTTTCTTATATTTGATATAACAAAACCTATGCCAATCCTGTATCTGTCAGATATGGCTGTGTGGCAAGTGTAAACACATATTAAAAATCCACCTTTGTCGTCTTTTTCCGAGACTTCCTGAGACCTGCGCGAGACCTGCCTGAGACCTACTGCAGAATTGTCAAGTAGAAGGTGGATATTGCGTTAATGAATTTTAAGTATTGGCAATTACTTGCGAAAGTGCTTGCTTGCGGTTGGTTTTACCGCTTGAAAATCTTCATGAGTTTACTGGTCAATTGCCATCCCCATTTGCTGTTACGGGCAAGAGGATAGAAGATTTTGTTGTACATTTGTTGCGCAATACCATAGAGCGAGCGTTTGTAGGAACGGTATTCTCTTATTCTTTGGTGAAGCAGTTTTTGATTCCAATAATCCCTGCTATAGCGTTTGGCTTCGGACAGCTCTTGGTCGAAGATATGATACAGAAATTCACGAAGCGGTGTGTGCTTAAGGGTTTCTTCTGCATCCATTCGGGTAGTAAAAGCCGGTTCTTGGAGCATGGCTTTGTATGCCTCAGGATTGTTGTCGAGTTCCTTCACTTTTTTGATGACTTCGTTCCACGATGTGTATTCGTGGCAATTAATAAAACTCTTATTATTAAACTCTTCCGTTACACGTGGGTTGCCCCAATAGATAGGAATGGTTTGCGCTGCAAAGGCACGAAGCAGTTTCTCGGTGGTGTATCCCGGCATAGAAGTATTCTCGAAAGCAATGGCGAACTTGTGCTTTTTCTGAAAGGCATACAAATCATCGACGGGTGCGCCGATATTGTTGCGGTATTTACCTCCGGAGTCCACTTTTTTGTATTGCGAAAGAAGGTCGTAGAAGGTATCTCTTTCTTTCGATGCATTGTGGTTGGAATAGACAAAACTGCAAAAACCGGTCTTTTCCGCCAAAGTATCGCCGGTTATCCAGTGTTTTCGTATAGCCTTTTCCATGTCTCTTTCATAGTGGTAAAAGAGCGGATAGCGCAAGTACCGGTCGCCATATTCCAAATAGTCGAACCCGATGGCATAGTCGCACAGATTGAAATCCGGTGACTGGTTTTCGCCTGTCCAAAATATCTTTACACAGTTGTTATAGCGCAGATGTTCATTGCCGAAAGCCGAATAAATCAGGTAATCGGGCGTGCCAGACAATTCAATATGATATTGCTCTTTCAGAAGGCGATATAACAACGATTCTTCAGCAACAAAGCCTGCATAGAAATCAGTGAATAAAATGCGAATGGTCTTCATACTTATACGTTTGAATTTGACTATATCCCAATCCAATGCTTATATCGGGCGGGTAACAAATCAGCCAGACAGCCTGCGATATAACAAATGAGAGCAACACCAATGGCGGTTGTAAAAGGCAAAAGATGTACTCCAGCCATTGGGAATAGCAGTAGTATGGCATTCAGTACAAAAATATGCAGAAAATAGATGAGAAAACTATACCTGCTCAATTTCACTGCAAAACCGGTCCATTTGCGTTGGGTATCAATGCGTAGCGAAACGATTGCACCAAACAGACAACATGTTTGCAAGGTGGTAACGGTTGAGCAATAATGCCACCATGTATTAACAGCAAGATTGATGGCATACAGCAAAAGAAATCCACATGCGTAATAGACAGTTGCATGCCGAAAATCGGATGCATAGGCGTAAATATAATGCCCTGCAATGAATATACCTGTACACATAAGCAGTTGGCTGTGTGATATTTGGCATATGTATATGTCGGGTGCGATATCCCGTAGAATCATATAGCCGATCCATAAGCAGAATGCATAGGTGGCAGCCTTTTTTCCGGTTATGGCTCTTTGGAGCAATGGTGTGAGCAGATAGATAGCTATTATCAGATGAATAAACCAGAACAATGTATTGATTTTGTTATTGAACAGATAAGGAACAAACATCTGCAAAGCATCTTTCCAATTGCTTATCTCCGGATATTTATGCATACAGATTGCCGCTGTATAATATACAATACTCCATATGAGAAACGGGATGATTATTTTGCTGAAGCGTTTCTGCATGAAAGTGGAAACAGGTTGTACTTCCCGGAGAAGCAATGCACCGCTAATCATTATAAACAATGCATTTCCCATATTGAAAATGCATTTGTAAGCATGTCGGGCAAGTGGATTCGTTATGTAGGTATCGGCAGAAAACAATGCGTACGCATGAATAGCAATGATGATTACAATCGCTGTTCCGCGCAGTATGTCCAATCCAATGATCCGCTCTTTCATGCCTGGCGATTTTGTTTGTGTTTGCTTATGATGCTGAAACTTACCACGCCTATCATGGTTAATAGCATGATAGTCAGGCATATCATTGACAGTATATTTCCTTTCTTTACGCTCTCAGGTTCAAATACGAATCTGATTTGGTGGTCTCCGGCAGGAAGATTGGCAGCACGCAACATATAGTTCACACGATAATGGTCGATGAGCTGATTGTCAACATATAGTTTCCAACCGTATGGATAATAAATTTCCGAGAATACAACTGTCTTGTCCTTTGTGCTATGCGATTGATATTCAATGCAGGGAGGAGTATATTTTGTCACCTCTATCCATGCTTCCTCGTCGGTTTCCGTATGCAATGCACCTGCTTTTTCCTGAAACTCTTTGTCTAGTACGGCAGTATGACGCAGGTCTATCTGATTCAGTGCATCCGATTCCCGGTTGGCATTATCCACTATCAGCAAATCGTCCACAAACCACGCATTGCCCATTGCGTATGGGTTTTCGACAGGTACGGCTTGCCGGTTTTGCAACGGAACAATGGCATATTTCATGTTCAGCATATTCAGTACGGGGAACAATTTGTCGGCATCAATGGGTGTCTGAAAACCTGCCGATTCAGCAATAGCTTGCATCAACAGCGGCATTTCCTGACTGATATGTTGATCTATAAGGTCTTGATAACGACGCAATTTTGCCGCGTGATAGCCGCCTATATGTTTCAGATAGTAACTCGTTCGTGCCTCGTTGAAAGTGTTGGTAGAAAGGTTGAGTACACGATAATAGGTGGTGTCTTGCAGTATCTCTTTCTCGTAAGGAAGCATGGCAAATTGTTTTTCGCGGTCTTTGGCAGATACAAAGTTGTCATCGTTGCAGAAACGTTTGTCAACGGTCCACATATCGGCAATCACCAATGCCGTCAATGCAAAACCAAACCATATTTCCCGCTTCGCCCAAAAGCCTTGTGCCTGCTTTTTCTGATAAACGGCATAGCTGTATAAGAAGGTTAAAGAGAAACCTAACAATATGAATATCAACGAACGCCATGCATCTACCTGTATCATGGCAGTGCGTTGTGCTAAAATAGCATTGTAAGCAAAATCGGGTAGCTGATGTTTCCAAGCATTGTCATACGAAGATGTGACATCTATACTGCCGGCAAACAAGGCAACCAACAAACAAATGCCCCCTGTGATACCGCCGGCAACAAACAGGCTGCGTTTCAACTTTTTGTAGTCTGATTGTTTGTCTGTTATCGTTTTGAGTGCCATAAAGCCTAAAAGCGGCATTGTGATTTCTGCCACAATCAAGATGCTCTCCACAGCGCGGAACTTGTTGTACATCGGGAAATATTTGAAGAATATCTCTGTCAACCACATCATGTTATGTCCCCAAGCCAAGAAAACCGAGAACAATGTAGCTGCGAGCAATGCCCATTTGTAGGGACCTCTGACTATCAATAATCCCAAAATGAATAAGAAACAAACTATTGCGCCAGCGTAAACAGGACCCGATGTGAAAGGCTTTTCACCTCTATATACGGGTGCCGATTGGCAGAACTGTTTGGCTGTATTTTTATCTATACCGGCTTTCACCAATTGTTTGTAGAGTTCAGAATCTTTGCCCACATTGTAACCGCTGGCTGCACCTTCAAAATCAGGTATCATCAGGGTCATCGTTTCGTCTATACCATAGCTCCAAGCCGTTGCATAATCCAAGTCCAATCCTTTGGTTTTGTTTTGGTTGTCGGTTGATTTTTCTAAATCGGAATGCCCGCCTCGCATCGTCTGTTCTGCATATTCCATATTGGTGAAAACGCTGGCACTGCCGCTCCCTAAGCCAATTATAAACGAGGCGGCAAACAGGCATGTGGCAATCCCGAAATCTTTCCAACGGTGTTCTTGCCAATGAATTGCCAATTCAGCAAAAAACAGAATGCCGATGAGCATGCAGATGTAATACGACATCTGGGGATGGCGGAAAAATCCTATCAGCGTAAAGAACATTGTCAAAATGCTTCCCCAACCGTATTGCTTTCTGTATATCAATACAAAACCGATAATAACCATAGTCATCCAAGTGATGGATATACATTTGGCGTTGTGTGTCGCGGCAATAATAACAAAGAAATACGATGAAAGCGACGTGGCAAAAGCCCCCGCCATACTGATCCAACGATTGATTTTGAATGTGCGTAGCAACAGATAAAATGCAATCAAATAGAACAAAAAGATAGACAATACATTGCGTGCGCCCCAGTGGAAAAAGCGATATGCATAATATAATATTTGCTCTATCATAGTGCGTCCACCGCCTATCTGATAGTTGGGCATACCGCAGAACATCGACCCGTTCCACCATGTGTAACCGCCCGTATTCTCGTGGTATTGCCACGACTCTCTGACAGCGGAAATGCCGTTGATGTTGTCGCCTCCATATACCACTTTGCCTTCTAACACGGGCGTAAAATATATCATGGCAGCGATAATGAATATCACCACAATGGCAGCCTCCGAGGCTATTGTTTTCCAATCCAATCGTTTCATAATCTCATATATTGCTTTGTATATCAACTAATTCTTGCCTTATCTGTTTTAGCAATCCTGCTATCTTTTGCCGGCTTTCCACACCCTGTTTATCTACATTTAGCCGATGTTTGATGGCTTTGATAGTGAGTTTTTGGTCTTCTCTGAGATACTTGATTTGTTCAATCAACTGTACATCTTCCGGGGTGTAAAATCTGGTCTTGCCTTCGTTGCGATGCGGTCTGAGTTGCGGAATTTCTTGTTCCCAATACCTGAGTGTAGAAAAGGGTACACCCGCCCGTTCGCTCACTTCTTTGATTGAATAATAAATACGCTCCATCTGTTATCTGTGTATTTTCAGTGTCTTTCCGGCACGTATGTTGGTGGTTTTTAGAGAGTTCCATCGCTGCAGTTGGGCTACGCTGCACCTGAACTTTTTGGCAATGCCACTCAACGTATCGCCTTCTTTTATTTTGTAATACGTAATGCCGTTTACCGAATACCCGTCTGCACTCGTTTTCTGCGCTAACTCAATCTGTTTCCTTCGGTTGTTGATTAGTGAATCGGCTTTGTATGCCACTACAGAGTCTTCCATGGCAATATACACAGCTGTTTTTTCTTGGGGTAAACACAAGGCATATATCTTTCCGCCTGGCAGTACATCTAATTGATACTGAGGGTTTAACCTGCGTAATTCCTTTATGTCGATATCCAGTACTGTTGCCACTTGCAGCAAGTGTTGCCGCTTGTCAGTGGCTATCGTATCCGTTGCAATCGGAAAGATGCGTTCCGCCGGACAGATATTGTGTTCGTCGGCGAAATTCATAGCATAATTGGCTGCAATGAACAGGGGTAGATAACTCCTTGTCTCTTTGGGCAAAAACGGAAAAATCGACCAGAAGTCCCGTTCTCCGTTGGCACGGTGAATGGCTTTGTTTACATTGCCCGGACCACAATTGTATGCGGCTATCGCCAAGTTCCAGTCCTGATAGATATTATACAGATGCCGCAAGAACTTGCAAGCTGCTTCTGTCGATTTTAGTGGGTCTAATCGTTCGTCAACCAACGAATTAACCTCCAAGCCGTATCCTTTTGCAGTGCTGGGCATAAATTGCCATAATCCTGCTGCACCCATGGGTGAATGGGCTTGGGCAAACAGCCCCGATTCAATCACCGGCAAGTACTTCAGTTCTTCAGGTAATCCGTGGCGGTGGAGTGCATCTTCGAATATAGGAAAATAGTATTCCGACAATCGTTTCAATCGTGCTACTTGCTTTGGGCGCTCATTTACATAAATTTCTATATACCTTTTAATGAGCGGATTATACGGCATTTCAATCACGTAGGGCAATGAGCAAAGGCGCTCCATATAAACCGAGTCGGGCAATTGCATCACTTCGTGTACAGCGTCGCATTCTGTCGTATCGAGCCATTGCATTGTGTGTTCCATCAGGCGGTAATCGATGTCTAACAGCACGTCGGCAGCTATGCTGTCCGGCAAAGAATCTGTCCTTATTGTTTCCTGGGCCGTTGCGCCCGATGCAAATGCCAATAATATATATATAATGTATCTTTTCATCAGAATTTGATAGCAAAATGCAGTTCTGCTGAGCGGTTGTTAAAATCGTCTTGATAGAGTTGCGGACTAATGTTCATTGTCAAATCGGTAGAAATATCAAAGTCATACAATTGTGCGTCAACGTATGCATCTATGATTGACAGGGCATACACCAAAACAGTTGCTACAATCGATAGATCTCTATACCTCCTGTATGTATCGTTGCCGTTTTTCAGTACACGGGTATAATTCTCTTTTCCGCCCATCATTTCCAAGGTATATCCGTCCGGCAACATGTCTAAATACGAAGTTTTTGTTCCGTCCGTGTCAGTCAGAATATCCCGATAAGCCTGCTTGTAGTCCTGATACATACGGTTGTTCCAACTGATGGCATATGCACATCCCATGAATGCACCATATACAATCGGCAGTTTCCAATAAGCCCGATTATATATCTGCCCGTAGCCGGGAATGATTGTTCCCATCCAAACGGCACGCATCGGGTCAGGCCGCCATTGCTCTGCTATAGGTGTTTCTGTGGTAGTTGCGCTTATCGTATCTTCGTGCGAAAGGGCAGTGACATTCACCCATTCTTCCTCATTGATAGCCTCTTGTGCCATTAGCCAAAAAGGAAGAATAGCTATTGCAATCAATATGTACCACCTCTGTCTCAACGGCGCATATCCAATTTGTGCATAATGCTTGCCAACTCCTCGTCGTTACCGAAAGTAATGGTTATCTTGCCCTTGCCTTGCGTGTTGCAGTTCATCTTCACTTTCGTACCGAAAAACTGGCTTAACTCTTGCTGAAGCGTTTCCAGTTCGGGCAATTGTGCAACGGGATTCTTCTGTTTTGCCTGTTTTTGCAATTCGCCGCCGCTGGCTAATTCTTCCACTTTGCGTACGCTTAGCCCTTCACTGACAATGCGTTTGTATAGTTGCAATTGTTCGGTCGGTTCTTTCAGTCCCAATATCGCACGGGCATGACCCATATCAATCTTTTTCTTCTGGATACCCATCTGTATCTCGGCAGGTAACTTCAATAGACGCAAATAGTTGGCTATGGTTGCACGCTTTTTTCCCACACGCTCCGACATTCTTTCCTGCGTCAGATGATATTCGTCCATAAGCCGTTGGTAGGCGAGTGCAATCTCAATGGCGTCCAAATCCTCGCGTTGCACATTTTCTATCAATGCCATTTCCATCACTTGCTCGTCTTTGGCAGTGCGAATATAGGCGGGAATGGTGCTTAAACCTGCCATTTGAGCCGCTCTGTATCGGCGTTCACCGGCAATAATGAGGTAGGTGTCATCGTCGTTTTTGCGCAAGGTGATGGGTGAAATCACGCCCAATTCTCTGATTGACATGCTCAATTCTTCCAATGCTTCGGAGTCGAAGTTGCGGCGGGGTTGATTCGGATTGGCAACAATCTTCTCAATCTCTATTTCGTTGATGGACGACGAGCCGTCGGTTTTCACATGTGTTGTATCGATAAGGGCGTCTAATCCTCGTCCTAATCCGGTGTTTTTTGGCTTTATCATAGTGCTTGGTTTATGCTTTGTGTTTTTCTATCAATTCTTTAGCTAAATCGGTGTAGTTCTGTGCACCTTTCGACTGGGCGTCGTAGCTCAGTACCGACATACCGTGGCTCGGGGCTTCCGACAAACGTACATTCCTGCTAATCATCGTATTGAATACCAGTTTGTCAAAGTGTCGTCTTACCTCGTCTGCCACTTGCCCTGCCAGACGCAAGCGGTTGTCGTACATTGTCAACAGGAATCCTTCTATTTGCAGGTGTGGATTCAGTTTCGATTTGATAATCTTTATCGTGTTCAGCAACTTCGAAATGCCCTCCAACGCAAAGTATTCGCATTGCACCGGAATAATCACCGAGTCGCTGGCAGTCAAACAGTTAACCGTAATCAAACCCAGCGAAGGAGAGCAGTCTATCAGGATGTAGTCATACTCCTCTTTGATGTCTGCCAAGATGTTTTTCAGCAGCGTTTCCCGGTTGTCAATCGAAATCATTTCTATCTCGGCGCCAATCAGGTCGATATGCGAAGGCAGCACCCACAGATTTTCCTGTGCAGTGGCTTGAATAGCCTGTTGAGGGGCAATGCCGTTGATCAGACACTCATAAATAGTGTATTCCGACTGACGGATATCGATGTTCAAACCCGACGACGCATTGGCTTGTGGATCGGCGTCCACCAACAAAGTGCGTTTGCCTGCTTGCGCCAAAGCTGCGGCTAAGTTGATGGCAGTGGTCGTCTTGCCTACACCGCCTTTCTGATTGGCAATAGAGATTGTCTTACTCATAGTATATAATGTTTTTGTGCCTGTTAGTATTTGATTTTGAGGAAAATACAAGCTGGCATGCTCTCTTTCCCTTGTTTCGTTTCCCTTTCCGTTCCGTCTGCACATATTAAGCAAACAAAGGTACAAAAATTTTGCTAATTGCGCAAATCCGACAGCATATTATTTCTTTTCTGCCGCTTTTCGGATCTTTTCGTTCTACCTGATGCCTTCATTCAAAGCACCTGATAATGCTTTTTCTGTCAAAAAGAAAAATGATAGCAAGGTCTTTGGCTCGCTATCATTTTCCGGTTAAACATTTACGTTATTTTCTGTGTTTTAAAGCTTCCATTCCACTTTCGTTTGCACCCAATGCTGAGGCTGTAAAATACCGCCGTAATCATAGTACTTTTGGTTCGTCATGTTCTGGCACTCCAAAGCAACACGGACTTGGTTATTAGCCCAATACAACTTCCCGTCCATCAAAAATACAGGTTGGTATTGACATATATTGCCTTCTCTGTCTGAATAACTTCCTTCCCGTTGCTGAAATCTGAAACACCAACTGGCGCCAAAGCCCTTCCATATCTTATGGTCAATTCTTAGACTTACCTTATGGCGCAGATAATCAAGGGCGTACTTGCTCAGCATCTCGCCGGCGTCTTTGTTTACGTCGCAAAACGAGTACGAAAGCTCTATCTTTCGGATATATTCGTAGCCTTGTACGCCCACACTCGCTTCTGCGCCACCGGCATTCACTCGGGTGTAATTCACTGCTTTCCATTGTACTATGCTGTCCACCGGCTCTTTCACCCAGTCGATGATATCCTGTCCCCATCGGTAATAGCCCGATGCGCTGGCATACCAGTGCTCGCCCGTATATTTTATGCCTGCTTCCAATTGTAAAGCCTTCTCCGGACGCAAGTTAGGGTTCGAAAGTTGTGTCGCGCTTTGATAATAAAGGTCTGTGTAGGTCGGAATCCTTATGGCGCGGTTGAAGTTCAAAAACACTTTCCAATCTCTCGCTATCTCATAGCCAAAGTTCGCCCCTAAAGCATAATCATGCCCGAATGTCGAGTTCCATGTTCCGCTGGCACCCACACTGCCCGAAAAGCCGTTGATATAAACGCATTGTTCTGCAAAATAGTTCACATTCAGTCGGTTATGAGTGCCTAAGTTGCTGCTTTCTATATATTCGTCTCTCAGGTCAATGCCCACACTCGTTTTGCCCCACCATTGGCTCCAACTGCCGGTCAGCCGTGCACCGCTCGTGTGTGTCCAATGCGTATTGGGGGCAGTGTACCACTCAGGGGCTTGCTGACCCTCGCTGTCTTTGCCGTCTCTGAATAGTTCAAAACGGTCGTAATGCGCTCTGTAGTAAGCGTTTCCTTGTAAACCCCAGTCGCCTATCCTGTGTTCGTAAGCGATGGCGGCAAATAGCGTCCTGGTCGCATCAAACTGGTTAGGGTAGGCGAGCGAATAGAAACTGTTGGCACCGGCGTCCTTCATTTGTACCCCGACTTGGAAATCTAAATCCCGCCAGCCGGTTCTGAGATATCCGTTCATAATCTTGTAGTCGGTATTGTCGGCATAACCATCTGACCGGTTATAACTTACGCCGCTACTCCAGTACCACTCCTTCCGCTGCACACTTGCGCTCAAAGCAGGATTGACAAGACCGTATTCGCCGGCTGCCAAACTCCCGTTCACCTCATAACCTTTGCTTTCGGCAGTGCCTTTTTTGGTGATGATGTTGATGGCTCCCGAGAATGCGCCCAAACCGTAATTAGTGCCTTGCATTACCTCGATGCGCTCTATCTGACTCACGTCCAACGGCAAGTCCATCGAATAATGGCCCACTTGGGGGTCGGTCATGTCGATACCGTTCACCAGTATTTTCACTTGGTCGTGCGTACCGCCACGCAGACTCAGGTCGCCCTGCACACCGCTTGAACCTCTTTCTCTGAGGTCGATGCCGGGGAGATATTGCAGCAAATCCGCCACGCTGTTCACGGGCAATGCGGCAATTTCCGTCGCTGTAAGTTGATTGACTAACCGGAATATGTCCGACTGGAATTGAGAACGTTGCGCACTTACCTCAACTTCTTCTATCTGAAGTTCAGTGGCTACAGCGTCGCTTTCGGGAGGATATCCGTCGTCGGCAAATGCGCTGATACTCAGTGTAATCATTCCGCACACTGCCACAGCTTTGCCTGCCTTCAAGAGTTCCAGATTGCAAACATGTTTGCTTACTTGCCCTATGTTCACAATCTTGTGCATAGAGCAGAAAGCCGCATACTTGCGATTTGTGAATCTCCGAAACCGAAAGACTTTCTGTTGAAGAATTTGTTTGAACATATATACAAAATACCAACCTTTGTGTTGGTTAGCCGCATATCTCTGTTTGGGGTGGAAGATGTTCCCTTAAAAAATGCTTGCAATCATCAGTTTAAGTCGTATCCGTAGTGTTTCAGACGGCTTGTTTTTTGCCGCCAGTCTTTGTCCACTTTCACAAATAGTTCCAAGTATATCTTTTTCTGGAAGAAGGCTTCCAGGTCTTTTCTCGCTTCCGTTCCTACGCGTTTGAGCGAACTGCCTTGTTTGCCGATGATGATACCTTTTTGCGAGTCGCGCTCCACATAAATTGTGGCTTGAATGCGGATCAGTTGTTCCTCCTCTTTGAATGTATCTACCTCAACTTCAACCGAATAGGGTATTTCCTTGTCGTAGTTGAGCAGTATCTTTTCCCGTATGATTTCGTTCACGAAGAAGCGGGCGGGTTTGTCTGTCAGTTGCTCTTTGTCGAAGAAAGGCGGGCATTCGGGCAGCAGTTCCACGATGCGGTTGAACAGACCCTCTACACCGAACTTCTCTTTGGCGGAAATAGGGTAAATCTCAGCTTCCGGCAAGGCTTTGTGCCAGAACGCAACCAAACTCTCCAGAGTCTCTTGCGTCGTCAGGTCTATCTTATTTATTATTAATAGTACGCGCGCGCGATTGGTTTTCACCTTCTCGAGGAACTCGGCATTTTTCTCGGGG
Organism: Bacteroidales bacterium; assembly: GCA_022783865.1. Classification (GTDB taxonomy): domain Bacteria; phylum Bacteroidota; class Bacteroidia; order Bacteroidales; family Paludibacteraceae; genus Colicola. Next base: position 639 of record JALFYY010000006.1, on the reverse strand, counting down.
TTGTCCTGAATATCTGTCACATAGAGCAGGATGTCGGCATCCAATAATGCGGATTGGGAGAAATCCAGCATTTGTTCCTGTAACTTGTAGTTGGGCTTCAGTACGCCTGGTGTGTCTGAATATACTATTTGGTAGTCTTCCCCGTTGACGATACCCATTATTCTGTGTCTTGTGGTTTGTGCTTTTTGTGTGATGATGGAGATGCGTTCGCCCACCAATGCATTCATCAGGGTCGATTTCCCCACATTGGGATTGCCCACGATATTTACAAATCCGCTTCTGTGCATAATCTCTTTTCTTCTTGCGATATAATATCTGTTTTCTTTTGGCTATATATAAGGAATAGTCTGTCTGTTCCGTTGTTATAGCTGGTCTGTTTGGTTGGCATAGTGGTTGGGTTCTTCTTTTGTCCGCTATGCTGTTTCCTTGTGCAAAATTACAATATTTTTCCCATATACAAAAAGTCTTTCTTCTTTTCCAATCCGCTTCATCCTGTAGAGACGGGGCGTGCCCCGTCTAAAATATCCAATATCCGGTGTTGTCGGGATGTGGGCGTCCCCGCCCGCAAAATCGTAACTTGTCCAATTGTCCATTGTAAACCGTCAATAGTAAATAGTCTTTCCTCCTTTGTCCGTTTCC
>JALFYY010000025.1 GCA_022783865.1 Bacteroidales bacterium | reverse complement strand
GCCGTATCTTTGCACTCGAAATCAGACGGCGACCTGATCAATCGCCACGATGGTTTCCCTGCCTTGCGGAAAGATAAGATAATCTGTTGTTGCAGCGTTTATCGCCTTGCTCTCAGTTGCAACCTCAGAAAAAGGAGCATTCCGCCGGGCAGTGATATTAACCGGCATTATTAACCGACAATCAGGCACCTGTTACCTGACCCGCCAATGCAACATCAATGATGAATGAGCCTTCGTTTGCGAACTTGTGATTCATATTGAACAATGCAGCATTAATGGTAATTAACAGAGAACTGAATCGTCAAATTGTAAAATCGTCAAATTGTAAAATTAAACTATGGCAAAGTACATTCCAATCGAGATGGTCAAAGAGTTCCGAGGCAAAATCTGTTCTCACTCCGACGTCTATTTTGCGAAACGCAACGGCACGCTCTATACGGGCAAGATTTGCAATCCCAACACTGCTGAGCCTACCGAGCAGCAGCTCGCACATCGTGAGAAGTTCAAAGCAGCGCAAATGGCTGCCCGCACCGCTTTGGCAGACCCTACGCAGCGTGAAGCATTGCAGAAAGCATTCAAGTCGCAGAAGCGCTACAGCACCCTTTGGGGCTACACCTTCGCCCAAGAGTACGCCAAACTCACCGACTAAAGCGTTTCCTGTGTAGAGACGGAGCGTGCTCCGTCTTAGAAAATACCGACGATGCGCTCCGTCTCCTACATCTCCTCAACTACTCAATTTTACAACAAACCTTTTAACAAAAATCCCGATAGAGATTCCCGCCTCCGCATAGTACTCGGGAATCTAAACTTAACTAACTTTAATCATTTGCGTTCTTGTCTTGGTAGTGCTTTCTCGTTCTTCTCCTTCTCCGTTTTTTCGGATTTTTAGGGATGAGATGCGCGGCACGTTTCCGGGAGCTATGCTCAAACACTCGTTTTGTAAACCAACGCAGTGTTTGCAAAACGAAAAGCGTAGCAATTTCGGAGGGTATAACGCTGAGCAATAGCGGAAGGCGTTCAGCCCCGCAGAAGGTTGCAAGCGAGCGAGTGTTGCCAAAGCAGATCGCCCTAAAAAACAAATTATTAACCTTTTAACAAAAATCCCGATAGGGATTCCCCTATCCGCATAATGTTCGGGGCGCAAACCAACGGAGCGAAAGCGAAATGTTTGCGGCACGAAAGGCGCAGAAACCCGGAAGGGTAAAACGCCTGAGCTTTAGCGGTGGCGGTCAGTCCCTGAGGGTGTTTCAAGACATGGCAAAAGTTTATTATATCGATCCCATCTCCCACATCTCCGGCAAGGTATGCCGTCACACCCAAACCATCTTCATGCACCGCCGTGACAGCGGTACCAACTTCACCACCCGCATCTGCAACCCTCACAAGGGTAATCCGACCGACGGACAAAAAGACGCAATGCTCGCCTTCGCAGCCGCACAGGCAAAAGTGAGTGAAGTGATGTCCGACCCCACGCAGCGCCAAGCCGCTGCTCAGCGTTTCAAGAACCAGACCAAGTACAAGACCTTGCGCGGTTTCATCTTCGCTGAAAACTACGGACAGGCGTAAACGCAGATATTGAATATTAAATATCAAATATCAGATATTCATTATGCGCAGCACTTTGCAACTGCTATTGGCTATCGGTATGGCTTCGTTCGGAGCCATACTGATACTGACCGCTTTCTTTGTTCCGCCTATGGGCGTGATTGACGCTTCGGTACTCACCGCTTTCGGCGAAATGCTCACCTTCAGCGGTACCGTACTCGGAATAGATTACAAGTATAAAAACAAATAGCCTGCTCGCAATTATAGATAATTATTTCCCCTCTCCTTGTAGAGACGGGGCGTGCCCCGTCTGAAAATCGTAAATAGGGCTATGCCCGTTCCAATCGTAAATTGTCAAATTGTAAATCAACTAAATACATCATGCTCCTCACTATCTTACGCACCAGTTTCACTTCTGAAGAGACCCTCGGCTCTCTTCTTATCGACGGCAAACCGTTTTGCAGCACACTCGAACCGCCTGTTGTGCCCAATGCGCAACACCCCAAAGGCGCAATACCCGCAGGCTGGTACCGCCTCACGCTCACCCGTTCGCCCAAGTTCGGACGCATACTGCCTTTGTTGCACTATGTACCCGGCTTCGAAGGCATCCGTCTCCATGCCGGCAACCGCAAAGAAGACACTGCCGGCTGCATACTGGTAGGCGAACGGGCAGCACACTCTAAACTGCTTTTCAATGCCCGTCAGACCGAACAATCCTTGGTAGAAATCCTGCAAACCGAAGCCTATGCCAACCACGAAATCTATATTGAAATCACTACTCGTGAGCGTTATCTTGTTGAGCGGCTGCCGCAGCCCGCTTTCTACGGTTTCCGCTGTCAATGATAAGCGCACGGCAACCGTGTCGGCTACCGACAGCACGTATCTGCACGACAGCATACGGGTGGAGTACCGCCCGGGCGCATGGCTCCTGTCGGGTGATGAATGCACTACTGCTTTGCCTGCTGTCCGCAGTCCTGATACGGTGTATATGGAGCGTTGGCACACCCGTTGGCGTGAGCGCATAGTGGTGCGGTGCGACACGGTGATGATCGACAATGTCCGGACCGAGACCGTCAGGGTACGCTATGTGCCGCGGTTCTATAAGATATGTACTGCACTCACAGCCCTCGGGCTGCTCATCCTTCTTTTGCGGGTTATGCTTTATCTGCGCAAAAGATAATCCTGACGTCGTGAGACGGAAGAAAAAGCAAAGTGCTCTTTGACGTACTTGTAACGCACTTCGGGACTGACCGCCACCGCCAAGGCTCAGGCGTTTTACCCTTCGTGGTTACTGCGTATTTCGTGGCGCAAACATTCCGCTGTGCTCCATTGGTTTACGCCCCGAGTTGTTTTGTTGTTTCACACTCCGGGACTGACCGTCTTCCACTGCGCTAAGGCGTTTTATATTCCGGTGTTGCTGTGCTTTTCGAAAGCCAAATGCTGTACCGGTTTTGCCTTTCGAGTGCCATGCGGATACAGTGCGGTTCGTCAATCGGGACAAAAAAGGTCGGATAAACAAAAAAAACAGGATAAATTGTCCCGATTTTCGGCGAAAAATTAGTACCTTTGTCCCGATTAAGGAAAAACAACATCACTGCATTCAAGCAGATATTCATCGACCAGTTCCTATTTGCAGTGAAAACCTACTTTTAGCGATGTTAGACAGATGAATATGAATGGAGACTAAAAAAATGGCGCACTACCGGAAGTTGATTAGATACACCTGCCCGGTAGCACGGGTGAGGGCAGTGTAGCACCAGCGATAATAGTCTGTCCCTAATTGCTCGTCGCTGATGATGCCTTGGTCGATAAAGACGCGTTCCCATTGTCCGCCTTGCGCCTTGTGGCAAGTCACAGCATAGGCGTGCTTCACCTGCAAAGCGTTGTAGTAGGGGTTTTCCATAATCTTGCGTACCAGTTCCTTTTTGGAACGTATCTCCGGGTAATCTTCCCTGATGCGCTCAAACAGGGTGGTTTGCAGTTGGTAGCTTTGGTCGGGCGACTCGGTGGAAAGGGTATCCAACCAAATCGTTACGTCTATTTCCCAATCATAGTCCACAGCACGCAGCGAAGCATCGGCAAAACGGAATCCATAGAGTTCCCTGAAATTGCGAATGCGCTCTATCTCGAACATGTCGCCGTTGGCAAGGAAGTCGATACCTTCGTATTGACGGGTCCAGAAGTAGTTGTTTTTCGTCACCATGATGCGGTCGCCGCCTGCTATCTCTTCTTCCTTCCAGAGTATGCGGCTGCGGATACCTTGGTTGTATAGGTTCATCCGTTTGTTGGTACGGGTGATGACAATGGTCGATTCTTCGCCCGCTTCGCTATAAGCCCGTTCCAATTCTTCCAGCATCTCTTCGCCCGACAACAAGCGGATGTCGCCGAAGCCTTCGGTTTGGAAATGCGGCAATCGGTTGACATCGTTCTGAGCCAGTTGTTCACGGAGTCGGGTTGCGTTGAATAGGATACCGCTATCGAGGGCTTGCCGGGCAACCTGTGTGAGGGTGTGCGTGGTGATATTCAGTCCGTACGACGACAGATAATCGCTGTCCAATGCAGGACTGTTGGCTTGTCCCACAGGAGGCAACTGGGCATTGTCGCCGATGAGAATGAGCGAACAGTTGCTGCCGGAGAACACAAACTGTATCAAGTCGTTGAGCAGACACCCCGTGCCGAAAGCGGTTTCCGCCGGTTGGTTGGATATCATCGAAGCCTCGTCCACAATAAAGAAAGTGTCTTTCTGCGTGTTGAACGAAAGTCCGAAACTGTCTTCGCCCAATTGCTTTTGCCGGTAGATACGTTTGTGAATGGTGTAGGCAGGATAGCCTGCATGGTTCGACAGCACTTTTGCCGCTCTGCCTGTAGGCGCAAGCAGAATGGTTTTTTGCCGGAGTTTGTTCAGTGCTTTCACCATGGCTGCCATGATGCTGGTTTTGCCCGTACCGGCATAGCCGTTGAGTAGAAATACCCGTTCTGTTTGGCGGTCGGTGAGGAAGACAGCCAATTTGTCCAATAGCGCATTTTGTTCCTCGTTCGGGGTGAAAGGGAGTTCTTGCAAGATGTGATATTTCAGAAATTGGCTCAGCATATTGTCGGTATAGCGATAAATTGTCGGTAAGATTTGCGTATGTGAAAAATAAGCAGTACTTTTGCATCGGGTAAGTCCTACACGACTAGCTCCCTCTGAATTCCCCCAGGTCTTGACCGAAGCAAGGGTAGGAGGTTGTAGCAGTGCGATGTAGCAAGCTTACCCTTTTTTTGTTTCTTTATGGTTTCATAATCTTATAGCAGCCTTTGCCCGACTGAATGATATACAGCCCTTTGGGCAATTCTTCGAAACTGAGGTCAATAGTTTGTCCTTGCAGGTTGTATATCCGCTGTATGTCGGTGAGTCTTTCCCATAGGGGCAAATCTTCAACGCCTGTACGATAGTGGCAATAGGTGTTCCAAGCGTTGGGAATGCCATAGCCGAGTGCATCATCTGGACTACTGGCATTCGAAGCATAGCGCACAATGCTCTCGATGAGTTGCATATTGCTCAGTTCCGGCAAGGCGCTCCATAGGCATGCCGCCATTCCGGCAACAATAGGTGTAGAGAACGAAGTGCCGTTAGCGTACGTAATATCTCCGTTGGTGGCACTGATGATTGCCGCTTCCGAGCCTAATGCACAGATGTCGGGTTTGGTGCGCAGGTCGGCAGCCGGACCATACGAACTGAACGTACTGTGTTCGCCCAAGCGGGTTACAGAGCCCACTGTCAGAATACTGTCGGCATCGGCAGGCGAGAGCATATAGTGCCAATCGTTGTTGCCCTCGTTGCCCATCGATACGCATACTGTCATTCCTTTGCGGGCTGCAATAGTGGCTGCACGGCTGTTGCGCATCGTTTTGCCGTCGAGCATCCGATAGGTTATGTCCATTGCCGGGTCGTCGAACCGGGTGCCGTAGCCCAACGAGGTAGTGATGATGTCGGCTCCCAAGCTGTCTGCCAATTCAAAGGCAGCCACTTGGGCATCAATCTCACGGATACTTTCTGTAGCATCGTCTTCGGTACGGAACAGACAATACTCCGCCTCAGTGGCTGTACCCTGATATTGGTCGGCAATATATCCGGCTATGGTGGAAAACACCATCGTACCGTGTGTACCCGTCTGATATACATCGTCTTCTGCCGATACAAAGTCTCTGGTGAAGACTATCTGCTCCCGTGCCTTGTCGAAGGCTTGCCATTGGTCTGCTTTGTAAAATCCGTTGTCCACAATGGCAATTCTGATGCCTTGTCCGTGGAATCCGGCATTGTGCAGTTGTTCCAAACCGATTTGTTGCAGTTGTTCTTTGGTACTGTTGCCGATGGTAGGCGGTGCCAAAGGAGGCAGTTTCTTTTTCTGATGCAGAGGAGCCGGGTCGTTTTGCGTCAGTTGTACGGTATCAACAAAGTAGAGTTGCTGCAACTGAGGCACGATATCCATATCGGAGAAGCATACCACGGCACCGTTGTTCCAACGGGAAGTGAATAGCAACTCACAACCAGCGTCCTGTATCGCTTGCAGATAGCGTTCGCTGACAGGCAAATCGGTCGAGTCGATAGGTATATGCTGCTTTTCCCGCCGTTGAATGGCTCTGTCAGACAGATATCCCGACGGATTGTCAAGCGAGCCGGTAGTGCCTGCTTTGTCGGTGAAACCCACCCACCAGGTATGTGCCTGCAAGCATATGCCGACTGAAAGCAATATGTAGGTCAACCAATGGCGCATAGTGCTTGTTTGCTCCGGCGTTCTAATAATACTACATTCTCCACATGCTGCGTATGAGGGAACATATCAACGGGTTGCACTCTTGTCACTTGATAGTCAGGGTCGAGCAGGTTCAAGTCGCGTGCCTGTGTTGCCGGATTGCAACTCACATATACAATCCTCTCGGGGGCGGCAAATAGAATGGTGTTTATCACATCTTCGTGCATACCGGCACGAGGCGGGTCGGTGATGATAACATCGGGTCGTCCGTGCTCGGCGATAAACTCCTTGTTGAGGATATCTTTCATGTCGCCGGCATAGAAGAGGGTATTGTCCAACCTGTTGATAGTGGCATTCACTTTGGCATCTTCTATCGCTTCGGGCACATATTCGATACCGATGACCTGCCGTGCCTGACGGGCTACGAAGTTGGCAATGGTGCCCGTACCGGTATAGAGGTCGTAAACGGTTTCTTTGCCGGTGAGTTGTGCAAACCCTCGTGCCACTTTGTAGAGTTCGTAGGCTTGCTCCGTATTGGTTTGGTAGAACGATTTCGGACCTACCTTGAACTGCAAATCTTCCATTTGTTCCATAATATGGTCGGCACCGAAGTAAGTCAGAACGGGCAGATCGTTGATAGTGTCGTTCGCTTTGGTGTTCACTACGTAGAGCAGCGATGTGATTTGCGGGAACTGTTGGTGCAAATGCTCCAACAAGGCGTTTTGCGCTTCCCGGTTCTCTTCGCCAAAGACGACAATAAGCATATACTCGCCTTTGTGGTTGTTGCGCAAAATGATAGTGCGCAACAATCCTGTTTGGTTGCGCAAGTCGAAGAACGAAAGTTCATGCTCCAATGCATAAGTGCGTATCTCGTTGCGTATCTGATTGTTGAGCGGGTCCATCAGGTGGCATTCGTGTATATCGAGCACCTTGTCGAAAGCCGACGGGATATGGAAACCGACGCCGTGCCCTTTGTCCACATTGTCGATACCGCCTGCTGCATGAATCTCGTCCCAACTCACCCATTTCTTGTCGGAGAAGGTGAATTCCAGTTTGTTGCGGTATTCGTAGATTTTCTCCGAACCGAGAAGAGGCGATATTTCCGGCAAGGCTACTTTGCCAATGCGTGTGAGGTTGTCGTAGATCTGCTGTTGCTTATAGCGCAGTTGTTCCTCATAGGGCAGAATCTGCCATTTGCAACCACCGCATGTTCCATAGTGGGGACACCGGGGGGCAGTACGTTTGTCGGAGTACGAAACAAAGCGTTCCACACGTCCTTCCATAAAATTGTGCTTCTTCTTGGTGATTTGCAAATCGATGATATCGCCAGGCACGCAGTAGGGTACAAACACTACGCAATCGTCTATGCGTGTGAGTGCTTTTCCTTCGGCGGCAATACCGGTTATCTCGACAGCAGGATATAGGGGCAGATTTTTTTTCTTCGACATATACTATTTTGTTAGGTAGTTGATACATTCTTGGTAGAGCGCACTAAAATCGCTGATGCACTCCAAGGGGAAACCGAAGATGAGCATCTTTCGGTTGTTGTAGTCGTAGGCAATACCGGCAGAAACCTGATTGTCGGCATAGCGTGCAATTACTTCCGCATGGTCGCCGCAAGGTGCAATGCCGTCAGGATTCTCGCAGTGGATAATCTCTTCCTGTGGCTCTGTATATAAGCTGAAAGTTTGTTTTGTGAACGGTGCTAGCAAACTGATTTTGCCGCTCTTCGTGCCGTTGGATGTACGGTGCGTATAGTGCAGCGTTTCTTTTGCAAAGGTTTTGTCCTGTTCGCCGGCAAGCGGGTTCTTGTAGATGTCCGAACTGATGTAGGCACCGCTCAGAAGCAGATTGCCTCCGGCAGCAGTATATCGGGCAATGGCGTTTTGCAGAGCAGGACTGAAAGTCTTGTAGGCAGTCAGTTGCTTCTGAATACCCAAAACGGTTTCTTTCTGTTTGCCCATGATGATGTCAACGATATCAAATTCGTCAGATATGCTGTCCACCGAAGAAGCGGAACACGAAACATACGAATAATTCATCTGAGCCAGCTGTTTGCCGTGCATGACGGGATAATCGAACGTATTGCCTGCCATCACGTAGTGGTCGTAGTTCGAATAGCATGCACCACAACCGGGGTCGTCATCTGTCATCCATTCCAACGAACGGTCGAACTCGTATTGCGCACCGATGTAATGGATATCTTTGCCGTAAGGTACACTGTACGACGACGGAACGAAGCCTGCATAGGTGGAGTCGATAGTAAAACTTTCGGGCGCACCTACACGGTTGAAGCCGTTGATGACAAGCACTTTGCCTTTCTCTTTGGAACTGATGTGAGCCGACAGTGTTTCCGATGCGAACGATACGCCGCCCCGGTTGCCTGCTACTACCTTGAAGTCGTAACGGTGGTCGGGTTGCAGAGCAATGGTATATTGGTTTTTGTTGACTTGTTTGCCATTGTCCCAATCCCCGTCGTCAATACGGGTATAAAGCACATAGTATTCTGCTTGGGCAGTCGGCTCCAGACGGTCTTCGGTAGCTTGCCATGTGAGACGGACCTGGTTGCCGGCAGCAAAACTGATGGCGAAATTTTGCGGAGGAAGCGGTTGCACAACATATTCCGTACCATATTGCTCATGAATAAAGCGCAGCATGCCTTTGTAGATGGCACGGCTCACTACAAAGCGGAAACGCGGGTCCATACCATAGCGCATATCTGCCATGTTCTGGTGCGAAAGCAATTCCAAAAGCACGGTCGGTACTTCGGGTACACGCGCTTCGCTGTAAGAACTGTTGTGCAGCATACGGCGTTGCCATTCCGGAGCAAAACAGGAGCGTATATCTTCCACAATCTGTGTCTGTACGTAATCGCCATAGTCGCGATTGTTCAAGCGGTTGGCACCTGTCGGATATTGGTGGCTTCCGTTGTTGTTGAAGTCGGTGTAGATCATCAGTGTACCGATGATGGAGTCGTTCGGTGTGGTACCGGCATCGGAGTGGAAAGCAAATCCCAAATGGATAGGAATACCGAGTCCGCCGGCTTTCGGATGGGCAACCGAACCGCCGGCAAGATAGTTGATCCATCGTCCGCGTCCGGCATAGTCGTCAATATAGTCGTTGGTACTGCCCGAGAAATTATATACCGAATCGGGAATACCCGCATATTGCATAAAATAGCGTGCACCTTCTATGAAACGCGGATAACCGCTCGTTTGTGCCGTCGAAAGGTCGAAATGAGGAGTAGTGTCAACCACGGTCGTATCGTTCTCGTTGAGTACCGACGACGGGATATTGTCGATGGCGTTCGATTGTGTATAGCGCGCCACTGAGCCCATTCCACCGCCGAAACGCACTGCGTCGGAAGTCACCGTTTCGTTTGCTTTGCCGAAATTGCTGACACTTACGTAGTTGTCGGGTGTCGTACCGAAAGCAAAAGTACCCAAATAGATCCATGTGCCTCCGCCCATTTGCTGATTGACGCGGAAAGTGGTTTCCGTTCCTTTGTGGTGTACGGTATATTCCACTGCGGAAGAACTGTTGCGAAGCGACTTGTAGGAAACATACACTGCGTATTCTCCTTCTTTTCCGAGTTCCGGCATATAGACCAAGTCCTGTGTTTTCTCACGGTTGGGTTGCCCTTTGGCTTGCAGATAGTGTCCAGCACGGAACGGATTCTCGCCTTCCAAAATCGGACGCAGGGGAGTAGCCCAACCGCTGTCTTGGCTCATAGTCCAACCCGCAGGCAAACGGATCTGACTGTCATCGATAATCACTTCGTTCAGTTGCGTATCTCTTTCGCGCGGTTGGAAAACCACAGCTCCGGCATTTTCGAGCATGGGTACGAGGAAAGGCATCGTATAAGAAGAGGTGTACAAGTCCTCAACCGTTGTGAAGAGCTTGGCGCGTTGAAACAGCCAGTTCTGCCGCTTTTGCTGATAATAGATACCATGGCTGCCATACACAGCCAGGTGCATGTCTTGCAAACCTTTGTCTATTTTGTAAGGAACGGATATGTTTTTCGTAACGGGAGTGGTTTGGGGTAGTGTATAGCCTTTGCGCTTTTTCCTGGCAGACTGGTATTGCCGGCCCATGAGTTCCGACAGTTCGTATCCGTCGGTATAGATAAGCACTTCGGCTTTGGGTTTGCCTAATACTATCGTACCCACTTTTTGGCGCAATTGACGCACATTGTCGGGCGTCAGGGGCATGCAACTCAAATTCTTGTTGGCAAATACGTTGACTCGCTGGTTGCGTATCAAAATGCGGTTGACTCTCACTTTGCCCACTTTGGCATATTGGTTGGCAAAGACGGTGATAGAATCTGCCAATGCCTCTTTGTCCAATGCCCGGACAACCGGTGTGCCCAGTAGCAGGCAAGCGATAATGAACAGAATGTGCTTTTTCATGGCAATATGATAGATTGACAGGGTTATTTATGTGTTTTGTTTCTCTTTGTTTTCGGGTTTGTATTATCGTGCAAAGATACGGTTTTTATTTCTATTCGGCAAATTAAAAGCGGTCGGCTTCTGCCTGACGATGTGCACATCGTCTCTACAATGTTTCATCCCCTTCAACCACTTAGTTCCCAAAACCCTTATATGAACCCTATATAACCCTTGTGAGGGGTGCGCGAGAGGTGCGCAAGGGGTACTGAATTTGTTTGTTTGGTTGTGGAGTTGTAAAGATGTGGAGATGTATGGATGATTGATAGTGTTGTGCAAGTGCCGCATGGGTAGCGTATGGGTAGCGCATGAGTAGCGCGAGAGGTGCTGCAGAAAAACCACTCGAAATGTAGGTGCATATAAAGTTCAATTATTCAGTTCCTCAATTATTCAGTTCCTCAACTATTCAGTTCCTCAACTACTCAGTTCCTCAACTATTCACTTCTTTAGGTACTCAGTTCCTCAATTTTGCAGGTACTTAACGCGTTGCAAAGATATAACATTATGTTGGATTCCTATTCCCAAAAGTTTGGGAATGAAATCGGGCAGCAATGTCGTATATTTGCAAACCGGAAAAGGCAAAAGATGACTATAGCGAGAAATGCTGCAAAAATTTACCGGAATGAAATAATAATAATCAAGGAGATACTATAAATAAATTGCTGATAAATTAGGATTGGCTACTCAGAAAACGCAAACAGTCATTTGGACAGAAAAACTTATAATACAATGGAGAATACAACATTTATTTTTCGCTTTTGTTGTCGCCCCAAAGGTGTTGCATCCAGTCTGCTATTTTCTTTTCTGCCGGACTGCCTTGTGCCTGCCAGAAATGCGTATTCTGCAAGCCGTCGGGTAGGAATTGCTGCCGGACAAAATGATTGGGGTAGTTGTGCGAATACATATAGTCTTTGCCATAGCCCAGTTCTTCCATCAGAGCAGTAGGGGCGTTGCGCAAGTTCAACGGAACGGGCAGATTGCCGCTTTTCCTTACTTCCGCCAAAGCATTGTCAATTGCCAGATATGCAGAATTGCTTTTTTGCGAAGTAGCCAAATAGACGGTGGCTGTCGCTAACGGAATACGCCCTTCGGGCATACCGATTTTCGATACCGCATCAAAACAGGCATTGGCAATAAGCAACGCATTCGGATTGGCAAGACCGATATCCTCTGAAGCTGAAATCACCAATCGGCGTGCAATAAACTTGGGGTCTTCGCCGGCAGCAATCATGCGTGCCAACCAATAGACAGCTGCATCGGGGTCGGAACCGCGAATCGACTTGATGAAGGCGGAAATGATGTCGTAGTGCAGCTCGCCGTCTTTGTCGTATGCCAACGGATTTTCCTGCAAACAGTTTCTAACCAACTGATTGGTGATGACGATAGGCTCGTTGTCGGGTTCATCGCCGGTAGCAGTCAGCAGGTCGATAATATTGAGCAGTTTGCGGGCATCACCGCCTGAAAAGCGCAACAAATCATCGGTTTCCTGCACTTGTATGTTTTTTGTTTTCAGATATTCATCTTCGGTAAGCGCACGGTGGAGCAAAGTGAGCAGGTCCTCTTTTGTCAGGCTTTTGAGCACATATACCTGGCAACGCGAAAGCAATGGAGAAATCACTTCGAACGAAGGATTTTCGGTGGTGGCGCCAATGAGCGTAATTGTGCCGTCTTCCACTGCGCCAAGCAGGCTGTCTTGTTGTGATTTGCTGAAACGGTGAATCTCGTCGATAAACAGAATGGCGTTGCCACTGCCGAAAAGCCCCGAATTGCGTTTGGCTTTTTCTATCACTTCACGCACTTCCTTTACGCCCGATGTAACTGCCGATAGCGTATAGAAAGGGCGTTCCAAGCAGCGTGCCACAATGCGTGCCAAGGTGGTTTTGCCCACTCCGGGAGGACCCCACAAGATAAACGACGACAGGGTACGGCGCTCAATCATTTGGCGCAAAATCCCATCTTTACCGACCAAATGCTCTTGACCGATATATTCTTCCAAACTATGGGGACGAAGGCGTTCTGCTAAAGGTAACATTATGCGTAATATGTGTTATAGTTGTTGGGTATCGGGTTGCAGCAATTGTCGGGCATTGGCAATAGCGATATCCGTAACGGCTTCGCCCGAAAGCATTTGCGCAATTTCGCATATGCGCTGTTCGGCTGTCAGTTGACTGATATGCGTTTCGGTGGAGGTGGCGGTATCTTGCTTGAATACCTTGAAATGCGCATTGCCTTTGGCTGCAATTTGCGGCAGGTGGGTAATACTGATTACTTGGCGATGTTTGCCCATCTCCTGCATAATTTCGCCCATACGGTTGGCTATCTCGCCGGATACGCCGGTATCGATTTCGTCGAAGATGATGGTGGAAAGTCCTTGTTTGTCTGCAATCAACGACTTGATACACAGCATCAAGCGGGCAATCTCACCGCCCGAAGCCACATCGGCGACATTGTGGAGTGCCTGGTTTTTGTTGGCGGCAAAAAGGAACTGGATATCGTCGGTTCCGTTGTGCCGGAATTGTTCCGTGTCAGTGATTTGCAGTTCCACCCGTGCATGGCGGATACCGAGCGAAAGCAGTTGGTCCTGCAAAGTGGTTTCGATAGCGGTTTTTACCGCTTGCCGTGTTTGGCTTAGTTGTTTGGCAACTTTTTGCAATTGGCCGTATTGCTGCTGCAAAACTTGTTGCAAACGCTGTAATTCTTCGTCGGAATGTTCATATGAACTGATTTGTTTGCCGAGTTCCTCACGCAAACCGATGAGCTCCTGCATATCGGTTTTATGGTGTTTCTGCAAGAGGGTATGCAGCAAATCCAAACGTTCCTGCACGGTTTGCAAGCGTTTCGGGTCATAGTCGGTTCGCTCGGCAATGGTATTGGTCTCTTCGGCAATATCTTTGAGTTCAATGTAAGCCGATTGCAGTCGCTCGGAAAGTTGGTTGGCAGGCAAAAAAGATTCTATCTTGCGGAACTGTGAAACGGCTTCTTTGAGCGAAACCAATATGCCGGTGTTGTCTTCTTCCATGCAGGAACCTACTGCCGACAATGCTGTCCGGATGTCTTCGGCATGGAGCAGCGTTTGCTCTTCCTGTTCCAAACAGTCGAGTTCATCTGCTTGCAACCGGGCTTCCACCAATTGGTTGTATTGGAACAGGATATAATCGTTGTCGGTTTGCTGTTTTCTGATTTGTTCCTGTAAATCAGCGAGTTGTTTCTCTGTGGTGCGATATTGTCCGTAGAGATGCTGATAATCTGTCAGTATCTGAGCGTTTTGCGCTACCGAATCTACAATGCCCAATTGGAAACTGTTGTCCTGCAAAAGCAGGTTCTCGTGCTGCGAATGGATATCGATGAGTTGGTTGCTCAGTTCTTTGAGTATGGCAACGGCAACGGGTGTGTCGTTGATAAACGAGCGCGATTTGCCGGCTGTGGATATTTCCCGACGAATGGTGCAAATAGCAGAGTAGTCCAAATCGTTGGCAGAGAAGAATTGTTCCAAGTGAGTGGAAGATAGGTCAAACTCGGCTTCGATGATGCATTTTTGCTGTCCTTCGCTGATGGCTTTGGTGTCGGCTCTTCCTCCCAATACGAGGTTGAGTGCACCCAGCAGAATACTTTTACCGGCACCCGTCTCACCCGTGATAACCGTAAAGCCGTTGTTCAAATCGAGGTCTAATTCACTGATGAGTGCGTAGCTTTTTATGTAAAGATGTTTTAACACTGTATCGGATACTGTTTATTGGTTGATTTTGTCGTAAGTATTGCCTCTTGTGGGGTCGATATCCATCAGGATTTCATATACTTTTTTCTTCTCCTCAGGAGTGCCTTTGCTGAATATATCCACTAATTCGTCTGCTTTGGCATCGAGGAAAGTATTGACAGCGTAGGTGGCAGGACGAGCCCGATTTACCGTACGCAAAACGGGCAATTCTTCGGCTATACGGGCACGCGCATTGGCAACATTCTGTGTCATTTCGTCGAGCGCCAGACGATGGTAGGTATAAACAAATTCACGATAAGGCTTAAAGGCTTCGTCCATCAGATTGTTGATGAGCGCATAGCGGTTACGGTTGCTGTCGAAGGCTTTCCAACCTATCATTTCGTTGTCTTCGATAGAAGCTGTCTGGGCAGCATTGACGATGTTTTCGCATTGTTGGAAATAGGGAGTGCCGCCCAAGCGGGAATAACTGTCCATATCGTAACCGATAATCAGATAGCAATAGTAGGCGAGCATTGCGGTCAGATTGGTGGTAAACACATTCTGCTGGTATTCCAAACGGTCGTACTCCTGATAGGTGAAATTGAAATTGTTGTCCTTGAAGTTGATGAGCGTTGAGTTGTACGATGAGCCATAGACAGGACGGCGCGATTGCACCTGCAACTCCGCCATGAACTGATTGTCGGTAACCGAGTTGACAATAATCATCATATTGCATTCAATGCGCTCTTGTTCCGTAAAGGTCATATTGGTCCATCGCAAAGTATTGACATACTCTGAGATGGATTGTTGCAAGGTGTTGAACACAGATTTGTTGGAGCCCTCTATCTTGTCGGAATTGATAGTGACGTTGCAATTGAGCTCTTGTGCGACAACAGCTGTGCAACTGCATAGCAAAAGGGCAAATGTTAAGAGACTGTGTTTCATTGTGCAATTCGTTTTATGGCACCGGTTTTGGTGTCGAACCATATTTTTGTTTCGGCGTTCTTGTCAAACCACGATTGCGGCAATGGTTGCACCGTTCCTAATTGCGCTACGGTAATGACCTTGTCGAGTAGAGTTTTATTCTGATAACTGAGTAGCACCTTTGCACTGCCGGGTTGGTTGAAATAGAAGGGCGACATCAGAGCCTGTTTTTTGGGAACTTCGTATCGGGTGGAAACTATAGTCATCGGCTGTGTTTGCAAATCGATATATACAGGCTCACCGCTCAAGTCGTCTTTGGCTACAATGCCGGCAAACTGAGAGAAGCGGAAAATAACCTGATGCTCCGTATCGGCTACAGAATCAATCAGAACGGTTTGGTGCAGATGTCTTGTTTTGCGTGTTCCCAAGAAGAGGGCAGTGAGTGCTTCTTCTTGTTTGTTGAGTTCACGTAGCACCAGTTTCATTGCTTCGCCATCGGCAGGTACGTGATCTACATCGCCTGCCAATATATTCATGCGTGTTTCACGAATGCGGTATATCTGCTTGGCGGTCATTTCTGCCATCTTGGCAATGGAACCTGCCATCAGTTGTTCTTCCATATATGGCGGAATAGCTGTCTTCTCTTTCGGTTTGTCGAAAGCGGGCTTTGACATCGGGTCTTTTTTATGTCCCGTTTGATCACTATGCGTTGGTTGCTCAATATTGATGCCTTCCAATATCCCTTTGCTATTGAGCGATACTGTCATATTTTCAAGCGGATATGCCGTGAGGTCGATGGTGTAGCAACGTGCCGTGTCTGCTATGGTCTTCCTGTGCAATTTCACTTCATCCAAAGTATAGGTTGTGCTGTTGGCACTAACGGCTTTGTCGGTGCCTAAATAGCGTTGCGAATACTGATAGAAAATGCCTTGTTCTTCGGTGGTGACGGTGTAGTGCACATCCAGCTCAATCATTGTCTTTGGCATGTAATACACCAATACCGAAGGCGATTGTGCTCTCAATGTGAATATCGGCAAAAGTAGCAGGGCGGTTAATAAAGATTTGTGTTTCATTGTTATATAGTATTATCTGTTATTCCATATTTTCCATGCAGCTTCGGCTTGCCCGTAGAGCATTTGTATGCCGTTGGCGATTGTGGCTCCTTGTGCTTCTCCCTTTTTGAGGAAAAGCGTCTTTTGGGGATTGTATATCACATCATACAAAAGATGTGCCGCAGTTATTTCCTGATAGGGGATAGCCGGACAAACATCAGTATCGGGGTACATACCTACCGGTGTGCAATTGACGATAACGGTATATTCTTTCATGATCTCTTTGCTAAGCGCATCGTAGGTGAGTCCTTTCAGTGGATTACGCGAAACAAATTGCGTTGCGATGCCCAATTGCTGCAAACCATAGTGTACGGCTTTGGCAGCACCGCCTGTGCCGAGAATAAGGGCTTTGCGGTGGTTAGGCTGGAGCAAAGGACGGATTGATTCCATAAATCCGATGGCGTCGGTATTGTAGCCGATAAGTCCATCTTTCGTAAAATGCACTACGTTCACTGCACCAATCTTGCGGGCTGTATCGTCCAAGCGGGTAAGATAGGGAATAATCTGTTCTTTGTAGGGCAGAGTGACATTGATGCCCGTAAACGCTGCTTGCTCGCATAAAGCGGCAAAGTCCTCAATACGATCCAACGGATAGAGTTTGTACTCTGCATCTATGTTTTCATCCGCAAACTTCTCAGAGAAATATTTCGCTGAGAAAGAGTGATGCAAAGGCTTTCCTATGATACCAAATGACTGCACAAACGATTAATAATTAACAATTAATATTCAAGCGTTCCCGTAAACGTATATTACAATTCCACAATTATTCAATTAGGGCTCTGCCCGCTCAATTATTCAATTCCTCATCCAACCAAATCTCCGCCACTTGTTCGGTCAGTGGTGTTACTTTATATCTGTTGTCTATCCTATGCCCTGCTATCCATACAATGTTGTCGCCGGAGCAGAGCAACCATACTTTTTCTTTTTCAATGAGCGACAGTTTCTCATCGCTAAAGAAATCTTGCAGTTTCTTTTTTTGGTGCATGCCGATGGGGTAGAACCAATCGCCCGTTTGCCAATGGCGAATCCGTAAGGGCTGTTCTGTCACTTTCGCATCAACAATAATCCTGTTTGCCGTTGCTGCCGGGTAGATTTCTTTCGGTAGTCGTTTGCGAATAATGTGTTTTATCTTCGGTACACCGCTTTCGCTTTCCACCGTGGGTGATACAATCAAACAATTCCTGTCTTTGAGAACCATATACTGTTCTGCATAAAAGCGTTTGCCGGAGTTGGCGGTGAGGCTTCGTAGTATTTCGTCGGTCTGTCTGAAACCGTAAGGACGAAGCAGTTCGTAGAGTACTACAACCGGTGACGGCGTTTGCAATAAGCCTTCGATATCAATATGCAGTTCCTGTCCGTTCTGCTTGGTAAGACGCTGGCGCAACGATGCCATATAGTCGTTGACAAGCAACTCGTATTGCTGCATGTATACACCGGTATTGGCGATATGCTCTATTTGCGCACGGGAGTAATCCCTGATTTGCAGGCGGATGGCATTGCGTTGATATGCCCTATCGGTATTGGTAGAGTCTTCTACATGTGCCAAATGCCGGATTGTCAGATATGAGTCGATATCTTCACGTGTGACACACAGTAAAGGACGGACAACGTAGCCATTCTTTGCATGCATGCCTTCCAATCCGCGCAGTCCGGTGCCGCGTTGCAGATTCAGGAGTATGGTTTCCGCTTGGTCGTTGGCGTGGTGCGCTACTGCAATGGCGTAGCAATCCTGTATCTGACGTTCTTCGGCAAACCATGCGTAACGCAAGTCGCGTGCCGCCATTTCAATAGAGATACTTTGCTCTCGGGCATAGGCGGTTGTGTTGAAATGCCGTACCGACAAAGGTACACCCATGGTTTGGCAGAGTGTTTTGACAAAAGCCTCGTCCCTGTCCGATTCTTCGCCACGCAGATGAAAATTGCAGTGTACCGCATGGCAATCGTATCCCAAGCGGCAGAGTATGTCCAATAGGGCAACGCTGTCTGCGCCACCGCTCAATGCTACCAATACTTTCCCCGTCGGAGGAAGCAGGTGCTCTTGTGCAATATATTGCCGTATTCGGTTCAGCATAACATTCTACCTTGCAAAGGTACAAAATAAAAATGGTATGCACAAAGATTTTGCACATACCATTTTTTATTATTGGCTTTTTGCTTGTGGCCGTACCTTATTCGGCAGGCATCTCGCCGGTCAGCGATTCCAAGAATGCTACCATTTGTCGGGTCTCTTCTTCGGTGAGGGTCAATCCTACTTGGTAAGTCATCATAGCAGTTACGGCGTCAGCCAAAGTGGCTTGTGTAGCGTCGTGGAAATAGGGTGCTGTCAGTGCTACGTTGCGCAAACCGGGTGTTTTGAAACGGTGGTCGTAATAAGCCGATTCTTCCTGCTTGCCACGCCCGTAGTCCTCTTCGGTCAGCTCTGTACCACGGGCAGCAAAATAATCCTCTTTCAAACCCATATATTCATACGATTGACCTCCTAAAATGGTTCCTGCATGGCAAGTAGCGCACTCGTGTTTCTTGAAGAGTTCGTAGCCTGCTATCTGGTCTGCCGTCAACGCTTCTTTGTCGCCCGTCAAGTAACGGTCGAACGGAGCGTTAGGAGTGAGCAAGGTTTTCTCGTATTCTTGGATGGCATTGCAGATGTTCTGCTCGGTGATACCGTCAGGATACACTTTGGTGAATTGGGCAGCAAAACGCTTGTCTGCTTGGAGTTTGGCAATAATCTCGTCGAAGCTTTCGCATGCCATTTCTACAGGGTTCAAAGGAGGACCTGCTGCCTGCTCTGCCAAATCAGCGGCACGGCCGTCCCAGAACTGTACGAAATTAAAATAAGCGTTGAATACGGTTGGTGCGTTGACGCCGCCGAGTTGCCCGTTGACACCTTCGGAAAAAGATTTATTGTCGCAACCGCCCTTAGTGAGTGCGTGGCACGATGCACAGGAAATCGTATTGTCTTTTGAAAGACGTGTGTCGTTGTAAAGCATACGCCCCAATGCCACTTTGGCAGGGTCTGTATCAATCACCGATGGCAACGGCTGTACGGGTTCGTTGGCAAACTCTTCTGCAGCAAGACCGTTGCTGTGGTGGGAGGCACGCTCTTCTTTCACCCACTTGAGCATCATTTCGCGCTCTGTGCTGTTGATTTGTGTCCCCCAATGAACCAGATAATACTTTGCCAAAGGCATTGTGCCGTTGGTAAACGATTGCTCCAGTTTGTTCAAAGAGACAATATCTACCGGCTGTCCTTTTTCAAGTGCAGTGATGACCGGAGCAAGGTCGATTTTTCTGACTCCCTCATAAGCGTCTTTCTTTACAACGTCACCGATAACGGGCAACGAAGCATAGAAAGGAAGATCCGGATTTTGTACGTGGCAAGCCGCACAATCACCCGAACGGAGAATGGCCAATGCCTGTTCGTTGGCAGAGAGTTCTGCACTCGGAGCCACATTCACCAGACGATAGATGAGGAGTAGTACTACGATGAGTCCTAATATTACTCCCACACCGATTTTGATTACTTTTTTTCTCATAGTGTTTTGTTGTTTATAATGTTTGTTTTACAATTATCTTTTATCCCTATTTATATGAGATACTGACTATTGATTATTAAGTGTTTATCCATACACATGTGCGCTATCTGCCGCTTGCGGAAGATAGCGTATGCCCCACCAACACATCTGTAATGCCATGAAAGCTACAAGACTCACTATAGCAGCCGTCTTCGTATGTTTTCTGTCACAGTGAAGGGCTGTGAGGTAGAGTGTCCAGGCCATTGCAGCCCATGTTTCTTTGGCGTCCCAACTCCAATAATTTCCCCATGCTTGTTTTGCCCACAACGCGCCTAAAAGCATACCGATACCAAAAAGCGCAATGCCCAATCGGAGCAGACGATTAGCGGCTTGCTGCCGGTCAGGAGAATGCCGGTAGAGATTGATGAGCATTAAGAGCGTAGCGCATCCCAAAACAGCGTACGAGAACATATATATCGAAACGTGCGGAATGAACCAAGCTGATTGCAGAACAGGTTGGAGCGGTTCGGTGTGCAACTCCGGACGGGCGATATTGATGATATTGAATACCAAACCCAACACCGTGGTAAAGATACTTATCCATCGGAAACGGTAAATCGTAAAGACTGCTGCACCGGAAAGATAAAGGAAAAATGTGTACCATAGTCTGGTATCGCCCATAGTGCGCATAGGAGGGTGCGAAAGAGCCATCCAGAGCCAAAGAATAAAGAGTCCTTGCACGGCAACCGCACTCCATAGGAATGCCATCGACAACCGTTCCCGGTGCAAATAGCCGGCAGTGATACCTATTGAGTTGAGCAATGTGCCCAAAACGGTAATCCATAATATGTATGTCCAAGGATTCGTCATTTTATTCTTTCAAAATATAAGTGCATAATCCGAACAGCAGCAACAGAATACCCGTCAGCATGAGCCATTGCCAAGGTTGTTTGGTGATATCGAGCACCACATAGGCGGTTTGCCCGGCAAGTTGGCGGTCGTAGCTCGAGAGGTAGATATGATAGCCGTGGTAATAGACAGGACGGTTCGTGGCAGTAGTGACGACGGTACTGACCGAATCGGCATTCGTAAGGGTGAGTATTGCTTTGTATGCTGTTGTCTCGCCATCTTCAGTTTCGATGATAAAATCGTCGGTGGTGATGCTGAACGGAAGGGTATAAGCCGCTAAACCCGTGGCATTGTTTTCGGTCTCTTGTACAGCCTCTGCAGAGGGTTGACCTATATAGCTCAGTTGGTGCAATGTGTAGCTGTCTGCCGCTCCGAAACAGCCTGCAGCGAGTGCCAAGAACAGTCCTGTATGCGTGATAAGAAAAGCGATATTGCGGCGCTGGTGTCCGATACGGAATGTCAGTAAACGCCTACGGATAGCCAAGCCCAACGAATAGAGTAACAGGATGATAACGACTGGAAAAGTCCAGTTGGCGGTGGCATAATATTGAGGCAACAATGCCAAAAGCAGCATAGCGGCAACCCCCAAGGCGAAACAGAATACCGCTCCCTGCCGTGTACCATAGTCGGCAAAGGCTTTGCTCACTTTGTTTTTCGGATCGGAAGGCGTGAAACCGATAGCGCATAGCAATCCTATTAACAGAATGATATTCATCGGCATAGCAAACAAACGGATGGGGATATTTCCCACCAATACTTGCAGCACCATCGCTATGCCTAATAATATGATTGCTATCGCATACATAATACCGCGCAAAGATACGAAGAAAATTTTAATTGGGCAATTGGACAATTGGACAATTTTACAATGGAACCAAGACAAAGGAGCAAATACAGAATACAAATTGAGGAGATGAAGAGTTGAGCGGGCAGAACCCTAATTAAATAACTGAGGAAATTGTCGGAGCATACTGGGTCCCCATAGAACTTGTTCGTATAGGGTTTCAGCGCAGGTGTCTCGCCTGTATCTGACATTCTTCTTATATTACTTCCAAAAAGAGGACAGCGAATTTTTATAATCCTTCTATAAGCCTTGTATGACCCCTGTATAACCCTTGTAAAGGGTGCGCGAGGTTGGCTGATGGTTTGCTACTGAAAAGCGACTCGAAAGGGTGGTGGAATGGAATACAGCAATTGCTACTATATTTGAGGAGTTGAGGAGATGAATAGATGAGTAGTTGAGTAATTGAGGAGATGAGTAGTTGTGGAGTTGGTTGTGCAAAAGAAATTTAGTCTTTGCTCCTTGTTCTTGTTCCGTCCTCCTTACTGAGGTGATTGGTAGACATCGTTTTCCGAATATATTATACATACGGATTTTGTCATGTTAGAAAATATGTGTACTTTTGCGAGTTGTTTTGAATTGTGACGGGGAAATGTGATAACCATCGTCTTGTCTTTTTCGGAGAATGCTTAG
>JALFYY010000003.1 GCA_022783865.1 Bacteroidales bacterium | reverse complement strand
ATGACTTTACAGAAGAGCAAATTAAACAGATACAGGATAAGATAAACAGAAGACCAAGAGCTAAATTGAAATTTAACACACCGCTCACGGTCTTTAATAACAAACTATTAACGTAGTTGCATTTTGATGTGGAATGTTTATCTTCCACTATAAATAGAGAAGGGTTTGCTCATATTAGAACTTTATCGTAACTTTGTACCGATTTTTCGCTACAGAAAATACACACTACAGAACACAAGTTAACATCCTAATAGTAACATGCTTAACATTATTTTATGCGGTGCCCCTGGAAGCGGCAAAGGTACACAAAGCGAATTTATTGTTGCCAACTATGGTTTGGAACATCTTTCCACAGGCGACCTGCTCCGCCATGAGATAGCCAGCCAAAGTCCCCTCGGACAAAAAGTGGACAGTATCATCTCCAAAGGACAACTCGTCCCTGACGATATTATGATGGAACTCATCGGCAACTATATTGACAACCTGCCTGCAACTGCCAAAGGCGTTATCTTTGACGGTTTTCCACGCACTGTCAACCAAGCCGAACAACTTGACTTGCTCTTGGAACATAAACACCAAGAAGCACACGTCATTGACCTCTTCGTAGAAGAAGACGAACTCATCGAGCGACTCCTCAATCGCGGTAAGACATCCGGACGCGCAGACGACAATCTCGAAACCATACAAAAGCGCTTGGAAGTGTTTCATCAACAGACCAAGCCCGTATGTGCCTACTATTCGGAAAAAGGCAAATACCACGCTGTTGAAGGTATGGGGACTATCGAAGATATCAGCCATCGCATCAACGATATCATTGCTGCACTCTAATCTATAATACCATTCATTTTTCCAATGGCTTCCTCCAATTTCATCGATTACGTAAAAATCTACTGCCGTTCCGGTAAGGGCGGAGCAGGTTCTATGCATTTTCACCGGGCTAAATACTTGCCCAAAGGAGGACCCGACGGAGGCGACGGAGGACGAGGAGGACACATCATTCTTCAAGGTAACCGTAATCTATGGACACTGATACATCTCAAATATCAGAAGCATATCATGGCTACCGACGGAGAGCGTGGCAGCGAAAACAAAAGTTTCGGCAAAGACGGCGAAGACAAGATAATAGAAGTACCTTGCGGCACCGTTGTCTATGACGGTGATACGGGAGAGTTTCTTTGTGAGGTACGCGAACACGGAGAACGCATTATCCTGCTTAAAGGCGGGCGCGGAGGATTGGGTAACTGGCATTTCCGCACTGCTACCAATCAGGCTCCCCGTTATGCCCAACCGGGCGAACCATGCCAAGAGCGCAATATCATCATGCAACTTAAAGTGTTGGCGGATGTAGGATTGGTCGGATTCCCCAATGCCGGCAAATCCACCCTTTTGTCGGTGGTATCAGCTGCCAAGCCTGAAATTGCCGACTATCCTTTCACCACTCTTACACCTAATCTCGGCATCGTCAGCTATCGCGATAATCAATCGTTCTGCATGGCGGACATACCTGGCATCATAGAAGGAGCTGCAGAAGGCAAAGGGCTCGGACTCCGCTTCTTGCGGCACATCGAACGCAATGCTATTCTCCTTTTTATGGTACCTGCCGATTCCGATGATATTCAGCAGCAGTACGACATACTCTTGGGCGAACTCGAAAAGTACAATCCCGAACTCCTGCAAAAACAACGCATCTTGGCTATTACCAAATGCGATATGCTCGACGAGGAGATGATTTCCCAAATGCGTACCCATCTGCCCGAAGGAGTAAAGGCTGTATTTATATCTTCACTATCCGGATTAGGTATTCAACAACTCAAAGACCTGCTCTGGGAAGAACTCAACAAAGAGGGCAACAAAGTCATTGAAATCTCGCATAATCCAATAGACGTCAAAATAATCGAACATAACGATGATGATACACTGACCGAGGACGAGGAAGAAGAGCACACCATCTATCTCAACGAAGTAGATGAGTGGGACTTGAGCAAATACCGTGGTATCGGATGGGACGACCAAGACGAACCCACCGACAACGAATAAGATAACCCACAACTGCACAACCCGATAATTTGCCGACACCATGACATACGATGAAGCCATTGCTCAGTTAGAGCAAATTGTAGCCAAACTAGAAGGCAACGAAGCCCTTTCGATGGAAGACTATAAAAAGTACGCCCAAGAAGCGTCACAACGCATAGATTTCTGCCGCCGCCAACTCACGGACATAGAAAACGAACTCGGACAATTGATTAAGGACAATTAACAAAAGATAAATTGGTATTCGAATAACATAGAAGAACTAACATATTCGATACACTACTATACAAAGATATATTGCCTTTATTCATTAGCCCCATACTACAGCTATTTCCCTTATTCTTCCGAAAAGTGTACCAACACGTGACGATACGAATTGAATATCTTCGATTTGCTCACGAAGCCCAAATACCGTCGCTGTTCGTCTACCACAGGCAAGTTCCATGCACCCGTGTCTTCGAAAATCTCCATCACACGCTCCATTGGCATCGTATGTTCCAATATCGCAGGAGGAGAGGTC
Source organism: Bacteroidales bacterium (assembly GCA_022783865.1). Taxonomy (GTDB): domain Bacteria; phylum Bacteroidota; class Bacteroidia; order Bacteroidales; family Paludibacteraceae; genus Colicola. Next base: position 32,620 of record JALFYY010000003.1, on the reverse strand, counting down.
ATCAGTTGTCCGACAGTGAAGCGATTGTACAACCTTGGTTGGAACATGATGTTTCTTACTTCGTCTAACAACAGAACGCCCTGCAATTTTCCTTCGTGATTGATAACAGGGAAGATGTTGCGATTACTGCTGGCTATCACTTTCACCAACTCACCCAAAGTCATTTCCGGAAAGAGCGTAGTCAAATCTGTTTCCAATACATTATCCATCTTAAGTAGCGTCAATACAGACCGGTCTTTATTGTGCGTCAGCAGCTCTCCTTTCTGCGCCAAACGCATGGCATAAAGCGAATGGGGTTCGAAGAGCATTATCGTACTATACGACACTACCGCCACAATCATCAACGGCATAAACAAATGGTATCCGCCGGTCATTTCGGCAATAAGGAACATACCTGTCAACGGAGCATGCATTACACCCGACATCAATCCTGCCATACCCACCAAAGCAAAGTTCGACTCCGGTACATTCACGCCGAACTGATTCATGATATACGCCACCAAGAAACCCGTAATACTACCAATAAAGAGCGAAGGAGCAAATATACCACCCACTCCGCCACCGCCGTTGGTAGCTACCGAAGCCACTATCTTGAACAAGACGATTAGCGTCAGATAAATAACCAGTACCCAGGTCGTCTGCCCTAACAGCGCAAACGGACTATTCTCAAATACGGAGAAGGGATTTGCATTCATCAGTTCGCTAATCGTACCATACCCTTCGCCATAGAGAGGAGGAAACATGAAAATCAATAGTCCCAACGTTACACCGCCAATAAGAATCTTCAGGTATGCCGACTGCACCTTGCGAAACTTGCTTTCCAAGAAGTTCATACCACGGGTGAAATAGAGCGACACCAAGCCACAACTAACGCCCAATACCAAATACATCGGGATACGGTTGATACTGAACGGCTCAAATACCGCGGGTTGAAACATAGGCGTAGAGCCGGAGAAGAGGTAGGTAAACGCCGTGGCGGTGATACTCGAAATCATCAAAGGCGATATCGATGCCATTGTCAGGTCGATCATCAGCACTTCCAATGTAAAAGCCAATCCTGCAATAGGTGCTTTGAATATACCGCCTACCGCACCGGCAGCACCACAGCCTATCATGAGCATCATTGTCTTCTGGTCAAGACGGAAGAACTTGGCAAGGTTCGAGCCGATAGCCGCTCCTGTAAGTACTATAGGCGCCTCCGCACCTACCGAACCACCAAAACCGATAGTAAGCGAACTGCCCACTACGCTGCTCCACATATTGTGTGCTTTGATAATCGATTTGCGTTGCGAGATGGCGTAGAGTATTTTCGTTATACCGTGCGAAATGTCGTCTTTCACTACAAACTTCACAAACAGACTCGCCAAAGCAATACCGATAGTCGGACACACCAAATACCAGAACGTATGTCCTGTCGAAATGATGTTGTTCTCCACGAAAGTCTGAATCAAGTGAATGAGCGACTTGAGCACAAATGCCGCCACCGAAACAAAGAATCCTACAAAGAAACTCAACAACAATACGAAATGGCGTTCGGATATATGCCCTTCGCGCCATTGTATCATTTGGTTATATCTCTCACTGCCCCTTACCATCCAAAATCACCTTTATCGTATAGAACATTATCTTTATATCCAAACCCAACGACATATTCTCTATATAGACAATATCATAGTTCAAACGTTTCACCATCTTCTCTATGGTATCGGTGTATCCCACCTTTATAGGACCCCACGAAGTTAGTCCCGGACGTATCTTATAGAGCAAACAATAATAGGGTGCCTGCTCCACAATCTGCTTGATATAAAAAGCACGTTCCGGACGGGGACCCACTATCGACATATCCCCTACCAATACGTTCCAAAACTGCGGCAATTCGTCGATACGGTACTTGCGCAACACATGTCCTATCGGAGTAATACGGGGGTCATCAGCCGATGCTAACTGAGGCGTACCTCCCTCTGAATCGGCATACATCGTGCGGAACTTGAGGATATTAAAAGGCTGTCCGTATAGCCCGATACGCTCTTGCCTATAGAATGCACCACCCTTCGAACTCCGACGAACCAAGATACCGACAATCAGAAACAAAGGCGATAGCAACACCAAGCAAACAGCACTCACGCATATATCAAACGCACGTTTTGTGCAGAGTTGCACATCACCCATCGGCAAATCGGTTATCGTTACCAAAGGCACATCGCTCAACGTACGGATACGTGCCGTACCGGTCAGCATATCATAAACGCGCGATACGAAACTGATATTCACATGGTGCGGATAGAGTTTGCCTATTATCTCGTAGAGTTCTCTCTCGTTGTTAGCATCGTCCAAAGCAATGATTACATGCTCTATATGGTGCTGCTGTTTGACGATGGCAAAGTCCGCCAATTCCTGAGGTGTCACTACACATACAATCTTTGTATCCACCAACTCCTGTTGCAGTTTATCGGCAGCAGCCTTGTCGCCCACAATGGCAGTGTTCCGCTCAATCTGTCCTTTTCGTTCCCGGCAGCGGGTAAACAAGGTAATAAGCAAACGGGGGAAATAGGAGCAAACAAACTGCAAAGCCAGCAGCACAAAGAACGAAATATAGTACTGCACATAACTCTCCACTACATCATCGATGATGATAACAAAGAAAGCCAATAGTGCGATAACCACTGCCGAAAGGAATGTCTTTTTGAGTTCCAAGCTCAGTTTCTTGCCAAAAGGGCGCAGATAGTATCCCGACAGATAATATACCGCTAAGCACACTATCGGATAATATATCAACGGGCGATAGAAATTGAATGCTGGTATCAGCACCGTATCTACACCGAATAGTTTTCCCTCATACACCATCCAACGGAACGAAAGAAACAGCAACCACACTACGATGGCAGACAATATGTCCACCGCAATATAGAGCAACTGCTGCTTCCGATAGTTAGACAGTTTGTGCTTTCTTTTACTCTCCATGTTCCAATGCTTTTCTGCTACTTTCTGTGTTCTTGTTCTACTTATTCTCTGATAACCTTTATCACATTGCCCAAATCCAACTTGATAATTGAAGACGGTTGCGCCTCCGACAAATCGTCTTGCCTGTAGCGCACCACATAGTCCACTTGCGACAATATCTCTTCTTCTATCTGACTGAAATTCTTTGGCGTAGGCTTGCCACTGATATTGGCTGATGTCGATACTATCGGACGATGCAATCCTGCACAGAGTGCCTGCGAAAAACGCTCCTTGCTGATACGGATACCCACACTGCCATCATCTGCCAACAGATTCTTTGCCAAGTGCCTTGCATTGGGATAAATGATAGTCAGCGGGCGCTGAGCTATATCAATCAAGTCCCACGCCATATCCGGTATCTCAGGAATATATCCTTGCAGTTTGCCGGGAGCATCCAACAGCACCAACATCGACTTCGAGTCTTCCCTCTGTTTGATGCTGAAAATCCTTCTGACAGCCTCCTCATTGGTCGCGTCGCACCCGAGTCCCCATACCGTATCCGTAGGATAGAGGATAACACCGCCTGTTTGCAACACACGTACCGCCTGCTGCAAATCGTCTTTGTCGTATCGCTTGGTTATTGTTTCCATAAATAGTTTGCAAAGATACTGCAAATCGATTGACTACACAAATTGCCTTTCATTCCGTAATGCGCCACCAATCCACATCCAACCAGCCACCATCGTTGTTGTTTTGCGAAGCACGTGTGCAGAACAACCCAATTTTTGCTCCTATCCATTGTCCTTCAACGGCTTGCACTGGTATCTCTATGCGCTTGAATTGCCTGCCGTCCAAACTGTAACTGAAAATGCACGAACCTTTCTCGGCAAAACGAATACGCAGCCATATCCACTGCTTGGGTTCCACACTCGTAACAGCCATGTTCAGGAGTTCCGATTTCAAACTGAGCACTATACCATCGTTCTGCTTGTAAAGTTCCCAATATGCAGATTTCTTACCGGTCAGTATCATACCGGCCCGTTCACCCAAGTTCTTCTCATGAGGAGCAAAACGCACTTTGGCAGTAACAGTAAACTGAGGAGCAGGCGTTTTCTGCAGGAGCAGATTCGGTATGTTGAGCATCATATCTTTCGAAGCACGCACATTGCCCTGGTTGTTTTCGGTTGGCGCATACGAAAACAAACGGAGTAAACCCTCTCTGGCATCGCAATAGTACCACTTGGGATTCAGATTAGCTGCCCATTGCCATTGCAAGCCAAGTGCCGTAGAATCAAACTCGTCCGACTCGGCAGGAGCACACTGCGCCCACTCGGCAGCCGTTTTGGGCTTATGGTATTGTTTGACAGGTTCTCCGTATTTGCCTATTACGGGCCAATCCGATTCCCATACCATCGGTTGCAGATGCACGATACGGCCATATACACCTGCGTCTTGGAAGTGCAAGAACCAGTCTTCACCTTCCTCAGTATCCACCCATGCTCCCTGGTGAGGACCATTCACAGGAGTTTCTCCTTGCTGCAGCACTACTTTCGGCTCGTACGGACCATACACTGCCTTGCTCCTCAAGGCAAGTTGCCATCCTTGGCGCACTCCTCCTGCAGGAGCAAAAATATAGTAATAGCCGTTACGTTTGTAGAACTTAGGTCCTTCGATAGTCGGGTTATCTTTGTGTCCGTCATACACAATACGGCTTTCCGTAATGGCACGAGTGGCGTCAGCCGATAGTTCGCATACCGCCAATACACTCTTCAGTCCGGCACGCGAACCGGCAAAAGCATGCACCAAATACAGATGCCCGTTCTCGTCCCACAACGGACAAGGGTCGATTAACCCCTTTCCATTTTTCACCAATACAGGCTCGCTCCATACCCCCCTTACGTCTTGTGTGCGAAGCATATAGATACCACGGTCGGGGTCGCCGTAGAAGATATAGAACCACCCTTCGTGATAGCGAATAGAAGGTGCCCATACGCAATTGCCGTACTGCGGAGCCTCTGTGCCTTCCGTACCGGGCAAAACAGAAGGCAGTGCAGCTCCCGCTATCTCCCAGTTGACCAAGTCTTTCGAATGCAATATCTGCAAACCGGGTACACAGTTAAATGATGAAGAGGTCATGTAAAAATCCTCTCCCACACGACAAACGTCGGGGTCGGAATAGTCGGCATACAACACTGGGTTCTTGTACTTACCGTTGCCCAAATCGGCTTTCCACACTTGGGCTTGCAATGCACATGCAATCAGCAGTGCAACTAAAAACAGAAGGTTTCGTTTCATAATCAATGGTTTATTAGATTGTCAGTAGTTTTGCGGTAAACAATATACCGTTGATAAAGGAATTCGGTAATGAAATTCAGCAACATGTTGATTATCGTTACCAAATAGGCATTCCAGAGCATTGTCTCTGCCAACCAGTCGCCCAACCATGTTGAGAGCGGCGTAAATATGGCATAATAGAGCAACACAAGCAACATCGATCGGGTGATGTTCGCATTGGAACGGAAAGTATATCTGCGGTTAAAAGTGAAGTTCCACAGCACGCTCAGCAGCAAGGCGGTCAGGTAGCATGGCCAGTAGCGCCACTGCGTGAACTCATTCAGCAGCGAGAACGACACCAGCTCTATCAATCCTGCACTGGCAGAAAAGAGTGCGAACTTGCAAAAACGTATCCATTCTTTCATAATCAGTAGAGTATTATGTATTCGTATGTATTGCCCACCATAGCGAGGTAGCGTTCAAAATCTTCACGGCTGATAACCACCGTACCGCGACAATCGTTCGGGTGAAAACTGAGCATATCGGAATGTTGCAACTGTGCGTCCAGGAACAAATGTACATGGTGCTCCTTGTCGTTGATCAGCCCGAAAGGCGAAACGCTGCCGGGCTCCAATCCCAAATAGCGCATCATGCGTTCCGCCGAAGCAAACGACAACTTACCTTGGTGCAAACGGTGTTCCAAGTCGTGTATGGCAAGGTCGTGGTCGCAATCGAAGCAGACCAGATAATGCCTGTTGCCCTTATGGTTGCGGAAAAACAGGTTCTTGCAGTGCACCGAGCCGTCGTTTCTCCAATAGCGCTTTGCCTCCTCTATGGTCTTGCCTTCGGGGTGATAGTAGCAATCGTAGGGCAAGCCGTGCCCGTCCAAGAATGCCAACACGGCTTCTGCCCGGGTCATATCGTTTGCCGGATGTACTTCCATCGGAATGTCAGATAAATAGTTCGTATTATCAAATGTATGAAATAAGCCACATACACTGCCTGCATACCCAGACTGCCTGCCAGACACAAGTATCCCGCTACAAAGCCGATAGCCGCCACTATCATACAATTGCGGATATCCTTACCTGCCGTTGCGCCCACATAAATACCGTCCCAGATAAAGGCAAAGCAACTGATAAGCGGCATCAGTATGAGCCATATCATATAGGGTTGTGCAGCCGCAATAAGTTCTTCTTGCGAAGTCATCAGCCTAAGCATATCGTTACCGAAAGCGGCATAGACGGCAATGCTCACTACATCGATAACTACCGTCCAGACAAACAGAATCTTTACCGTCTGCACCACCTGCCGTTCGTCGCGTTCCCCGAAGAAACGCCCCACCAACGCTTCGCCTGCGTAGGCAAAACCGTCCAAGAAATACGAATAAAGCAAGAACAGTTTCATCATGATGCTGCTTATTGCCAACTCGTTATCGCCATAGAGCGTTGCCAATGAAGTGAAGCCCACATAGATAACCATAAAACACAGCGAGCGGACAAAGATGTTGCTGTTCAGCACAAACAACCGCCGCATCTGCTTCCAACGCATACATTCCTTGAAGTTAATCAGCGGGAAAAGATAACGGTAGCGGATAAGCAATAGCACGGCAGCCACTGCAAGACCCGTATATTGTGCTATCACCGTACCGTATGCCACACCTATAGCACCCATCGGAGTATAGACGGCAAGCACGTAACTCGCCACGATGTTCACGCCGTTCACCACCAAATCGCACACCATAGGCAGTACCGTATTCTGCATACCGATGAACCAGCCTTTCAGTGTCAGCAAGAGCAAAGTGGCAGGGGCAGCCCACACACGCACAAAAAAGTACTCACGGGCAAAAGCATCTACACCCGGAGAACAAGGAACCAACGACAGCACGATATTGACGAACAGCCATTGCAATGCCCAAATCAGTAGCGCAGCACCCACTGCGATAGTACTGCTCTGCATCAGTATATGAGCAGTTTCTTTCCTGTCGTTGCGCCCGAAGGCTTGTGCTGTCATACCGCCCGTACCGATACGCAGGAATCCGAAATTCCAATACAACAAGTCGAAGAGCATGGTGCCGATAGCAATACCGCCCAATGCACTCACATCAGCCACATGCCCCACGATAGCCGTATCCACAATGCCTACCAATGGCACTGTGATATTGGCAAAAGTAGAAGGTATTGCCAAACGCAGTATCTCTCTGTTCAGTCCTTGTACAAACTTCATAGCCGGTCGTGTTCTATAATCTTAAACATAAACTTTATAGTTGACAGATTATGTTTGTCTGAAGATTATTCCAAAAACACCTTCCTCCTATGCTTGTTTCTTCTTTCTGAGACTCTTGATTTCGGCTTCTAATCGGGCTATTTCCTTTTCCTGATTGTTGATAGTAGTCAAGAGTTCGCTGAGTTCTTCGTTCTCAATGGTAGTAGGATATTGCTCGTCAACCAACTGCAAGAAATCAGCCAGCACATTCATATAATTGGTGAAGGCGTCGTATGCCGATTCGTAGTTAGTGTTACCGGCATCTATATGGTTCATGAAATGCAGATGGTCAACCGATTGCAGCAAAAGCCAATCGCGCTTCAAGCGTTTGTCTTGGCACAGATGTACACGCTCTGCCACTGCATAGAGCTTGCTGACGGCTTCCTGTTGCAAATCGTTGCCCAAGTAAGCCGCCAGATCTTTGGCTTCTCCTGTCCAAGTGAGCGGATACGGCACTACAATCCGATCTTTGGCTGTCATCTTCTTGGCAGCCTCCTGAGGCGTGAGAAAACCCATATTGTGTTCCAATACGTAATAAGGCAAGGCTTTCAGAAATTCGAAGATACCTGTACCGGCATTCTGCCGGACACCAAAGGTCTCGGCACCCATCCATATATTCACAATCTCTTCACCTTCGGGCAATGCTGCCAATCCGTCGGCGAACTTGGGTGCATCGATAGGATAGTTGTGCCATGTGGGATCAGAGAAGTGGAATGAGAGTTCGTCGCTGAAACCGATATTGCGCAGCAACACTTTCAGTTTCGACGAAGTAGCCGAACTATAGACGTAATTGGGCGATTTCCAACTCAGGATATGCTTTGCGCCTTCGGTCATTACAGCCTTGTAGCCTGCTTTGCAGATAGTGTCGGCTATCTCATCGGAGTAGAGCAATTCGGTGTTCCAAACCGTGGTGGGCTTTTGTCCGAAGAGTTCCTTGATTTGTTGTGATTGATAGGTCAGTTGGCGTTCAAATTCGTTGGCGTTGTACTGTGCTGCTACCGAATAGGCGTACGGAGTTGCCACAAACTCTACACACTTGGTGGCTGCCAACTCTTTCAGTATATCTATCATCTCGGGGGCAAACTGCTCGAAGAGTTCCAGCACGATACCCGACAAGCTCAAGGCACAACGGAACTTGCCATTGGAGAAATGTATCATCTCTTTGATGGTTTGGCAAAGAGGCATATACGAATGCTGAACCAGCCAAGCGATATTGTCGTCGGTTTGCATATCGTCGTAATAATAATGGTCTTGTCCTATCTCAAAGAAACGATAGCGTTTCAGACGATAAGGAGCATGCATTTGGAAACAAAAACAAATGTTACGCATAATATAGTATGATTTAACTATGGAATATTAACTGTTAATTATTAACTATCTGTGAAGTACCTTATCGTAGATGGCACGTACCTTCAGTCCGGCATCGTACCAGCGGATATTGTTTACCTCTTCCCTACCCAACTCTCTGAGACTCTTGTACATGGCTGGATATTTGACTATCGAATAGATAGCGTCAGCCATGGCATCGATGTCCCAATAGTCGGTCTTGATAGCATGTGACAGAATTTCGGCACAACCCGACTGTTTCGATATGATAGAAGGGGTACCTACCTGCATGGCTTCCAACGGTGAGATACCGAAAGGCTCCGATACCGACGGCATGATATAGACATCGCTCTCTGCCAGCATTTCGTGTACCTGTCGTCCACGCAAGAAACCGGTGAAGTGGAACTTGTCGGCAATACCCCGCTTGGCAACCAAGTCTATCATCTGTGCCATCATATCGCCCGAACCTGCCATTACAAAGCGGACACCGTCGGTGCGTTGCAATACGCGTGCAGCCGCTTCCACAAAATACTCCGGACCTTTTTGCATGGTGATACGGCCCAAGAAAGTCACTACCTTGTCTTTGCGCGGAGTCTTCGTATAACTGTCCGCATCTGGCAGCGGCTCTACGGCATTGTGTACCGTCGATACTTTGGCAGGATCCTGATGATATTTTTCAATCACCGTGTTGCGCGTCAGATTGCTTACGCACATGATATGGTCGGCTTCGTCCATACCGCGTTTCTCTATCTCGTAAACGGTAGGATTGACATTGCCGCGCGAACGGTCGAAGTCAGTAGCATGTACGTGTATCACGAGTGGTTTACCCGATATGTGTTTGGCAAACACACCGGCAGGATAAGTCAACCAGTCATGCGAATGAATGATATCGAAGTCCAACTGATGCGCCAGCACACTGGCTACCGCCTCGTAGTTGCCTATCTCCTCTATGAGATTGTCAGGATAGCGACCAGAGAAACCGACGCAACCCAAGTCGTCCGTACCGATACGGCGGTAATCGTAGTGAATACCGTTGCGCAAATGGAAATACTCGTCGGCACTCATCCTGCCTTGCAGACGCTGGTTGACATAGTCCCAACTGTTCTCTTTCCAAACAATAGGTACACTGTTCGCACCTATAATACGCAGGAACGACTGGTCTTCGTCGCCCCATGGTTTGGGAATGACAAACGTAATCTGCATGTCTTCCTGTTGCGCCATTCCGCGCGTCAAGCCGTAGCTGGCTGTTCCCAAACCGCCTAAGATATGGGGAGGAAACTCCCATCCGAACATTAGTGCTTTCATTTGACGTCCTCCTCTATATTGTTGTAATATTGTTTCAATGTATCAATTACACTTATCACAGCTGCCACGCTCGGAGCGTAACTCATGCCGCCGTGTCCCTTGAAAGGCGGGTTGCCGTCGTAGAGTTCGTTGAGTGTACCGATACACAGTTCCGACATCTCCACCTCAAAGCCTACCAGCATGCGTTCTATGAAGCCCACACCGCTCTGTTTGTATATCTTCATATAAGCCGTGGCGTAAGCCGCAATGGTGCAGGGCCATACGGGACCGTTATGGAAATTCCTGTCGCGTTCCAACTGACCGCCGATATACACGGGGCGATACGTGCCGCTCTTTGGCGAGAGCGTACGCAAGCCGCGGGGCGTGAGCAGCTCTTTGGTACAGATATCCACCACTGCTTTCTGCTGTTTCCTGTCCAAAGGCGAATAGGGCAACGATACTGCCCAAATCTGATTGGGCCGCACCTCTTTGTCCTGATAGGCGTCGATGACGTAGTCGTAGAGATACACACCGTTCCAGAATATATCCGCAAAGGCATGTTGCGTCAGGGCAGCCTGGTATTCCAGGAGGTCTGCCTGGTGCTCTTTGTGCATCTTGCGAAGCAGTTCCGTAGTGAAGCAAAGGGCATTGTACCATAGCGCATTGATTTCCACCACATAGCCCGTACGGGGCGTAATGGGGCGGCCATTCTCCACCGCATTCATCCAAGTGGCAGGGCGTTCCGTACCGTTCACGTGCAACAAGCCGTTGGAGTGCAAGAATATACGGGGGTGCTGGTTCTGACGGATAAAGGCGACAATGCGGGCGCATATATCGCCGTATAACTTCGTAGCCTCTTCTATCGAATAATGCATTGCATATTGCTGTACGGCACGGATAAACCACAGCAGTACGTCGGGTTCGTCCATCCCTTGCAAACGGATGTCCTGATAGCGTCCTTCCAAGAAAGCATTCACTTCGTCGAGTGCCGTCTTGTTCATTATCACGTCCCAGTATTCCGGACGGTCGATCATCAGCGTGCAAGAGGGCAAAGCAAAGAACTCTTCGCGTGCCGAAGCCTTGAACCAGGGATAACCTGCCAGCAGGTAGCACTTGTCGCCTTCCCGTTTGTAGAACTGCGCTGCCGAGTTCTTCAGGCAGGCAAACATATCCGTGCGGGCGTTGCGCCGCAACAGTTCTTTGTCCCATACGCTCTTCAGGGTACGCACATTCACTTCCGTTATGCCGGCGGAGAAGATGACCGACTCGCCTTTCTTCATCGGCATTTCGAAGTAGCCGGGCACCAACTGGTCTTCCTTGTACTCGAAACCGCGCTCCTGCTCCTTCGGATATTCGATATCCTTGTACCAATGCGGGTCATGATGATAGTCCGCCTTCTTGGAGAACTGCATATAGAGTTCGGGAAACTCCGGGTACATACGGCAGGCTATACCGTTGGTCGCCTCTTTGTAGCCCTTGTCTGCTCGCTCGTTCTCGTGCGTGAGTTCGTTCACATTGCGGAAAGCCATGAACGGGCGGAAGCGCAAAGTGGTAGGCGAGTGTGCCTCCATCAGGGTGTAACGAATCAGCACTCGGGGTTCAAAACTAACGAGCATTCGCTCTTTGGAAAGGATAACGCCGCCCACCCTGTAGATGGTCTTGCTAATCACCTCGCAATTGAACTCACGGATATACTTGTGCCCGTTCGGAGAGAAATGGTTCTCGCCATACTTGTGCAAACCCAAGTTAAACTCCGCTCCGTGTTGGATTACCGTTTCGTCAAGCGAAGAGAGCAATACGTAGTTGTCATCGGACAACTCGGGCAGCGGCAGCACCAACTGACCGTGATACTTGCGCGTATTGCAGTCCACCAGTGTGGTACTGTTGTAAGCACCTGCCCTGTTCGTACGGATCATCTCCTTGCTCAACGAGCGTTCAAGATTGATTAGAAGCGTCTTGTCAAAGTTCAAATAAGACATGCTGTATATTGAATATTAAATATTGAATATCAGATATTAATTGTATTGCCCGTCAAACCGCACTTGTGCATCGTTCACAAACTGCCGTATCTGCTGCTCTGCGTCTTTCTTGCAGATGAGCAGTACATTGTCGTTTTCCGCCACGATATAATCCTCCATTCCCTGCAATACCGCCAACTTGCCTTTGGGCAGCGTAACGATATTGCCTTTGCTTTGGTAGAAAGCCGTATCGCATTTGAGGGTCACATTTTCATTCTCGTCTTTCCGGGAGAGGTCGTAGAGCGAGCCCCATGTACCCAAATCGCTCCAGCCGAAATCGGCACAAAGCACACTTACATTGTCGGCTTTTTCCATCAGTCCGTAGTCGATCGACACGTTCGGACAGGTAGGGAAGATGGCTTGTATAAAGGCTTCTTCGCCCTCTTTGCCCATTACGTCTCTGCCGGCGGCAAACTTCTCCGCCAATTCGGGCAAGTGTTCGGCAAAGGCACGCATTATCGTCTGCAAGTTCCAGAGGAACATACCCGAGTTCCACAAGAATTCCCCGCTTTCGTAGAAGGTCTTGGCCAACTCCAAGTTCGGTTTCTCAGTGAAAGTCTTCACTTTGCGGAGTGCCGTGTCGCCGTCCTCCATCTGTATGTAGCCGTAGCCCGTTTCGGGTCGCGTCGGTTTCATGCCCAACGTAAGCAGCACATTATTGTTCTCTATGAATTCCAACCCCGTCTGCAGACTTTGGCGGAAAGCCTCTTCCTGCAAAATCAGATGATCGGAAGGGGTAACGATGATATTGGCTTTGTCAGTCTCGGAATAGATGCGCGCTACGGCATACGCAATACAGGGTGCCGTATTGCGCCGTGCAGGCTCGCAAAGCACTTGGTTTTCACGAAGTTCCGGTATCTGCTCCAATACCAAGTCTTTATAGATAACGTTGGTTACGATGAGTACGTTCTCTATCGGCACTACCGAGCGGAAGCGGTCAACGGTCATCTGCAGCAATGAGCGCCCTGTACCGAAGAAATCAAGAAACTGCTTGGGCTTGTCGTTGCGGCTAAAGGGCCAAAAACGACTCCCTATGCCGCCTGCCATGATTACGCAATAGTTATTTTTCATAAGTATATCTATTTGATTATCACACGTTTATTTGCCACCGGAACAACCCTTTCGGCAAGTGTTCTGACAGCATATATTTCCAGCCCCTAAATTACAACAAATAATCGGTCTGAGCAAGCGTATTTATGGCTGTTTTTTATGTTTCACAACATACTTTTCGAAGACATGTATCAGACAAAGAAACCGGGAACAAGGACAAAAGACTAATGACTATATTGCCATCTCCTCATATATTGCCATCTCCTCAACTCCACAACGACTCAACTCCTCAACTACCTCTTGCATATGTCATTTTATTGTACTAATTTTGTGCCGTTATCTACGGAGGATATACGGAATATATACGTAAGATATACGTAACATATACGTAGGATAAACGGAAGATATACGTAATATTCATATACTCCGAACGAGACCTCGTGCTGACTTCGTGCCGACACCGCCGTACTTGTGTAACCACGGGACGCACCCCCTCTAAAACCATAGGACAACAATCGAAATATTAAACTATGAGATATTAAATATTAACTATTAATTATTAACTATCAACTGCTTATGGCTAAAATCACTTTCATCGACCCCGTCACTTCCTTGTCGGGAACTTTGGACGAACACTCCAAAATCTACTACCGTACCCGCAACGGCAGAACGCACGCCTACAAAATCAACCATCCTTTCGCAGGAGAACCTTCCGAACTACAAACTACTATGCGCCAATCGTTTGGTGACAGAGTACGTCTCGCAGGCGAAATTCTGCGTAACTCCGACCAACGCAAAGAGTGGCAAAAACGCTACGATGCCTATTTGCGCAAAGTGAACCGGCATCCCGCTTCCTATCCTAATCCCTATTCCACGCTCCGTGGATTCATCATCGCAACACTCAACCGGCAAAACTAAATCGTAACTCCTTTGTCCTATACGTTTGTCGGGGTGCAGGCGTCCCCGCCTGCGATAATTGTCAAATAAGGCTTACACGGTAAATTGTCAAATTGTCAAATTGTCAAATTTATAAAGCAAATCCTCTTGTATTTCACAAATATTTCGTACCTTTGCACGAATAATAGTTTGCTCCCCTATGAAAGGTAACGCCATACCTGCCTATCTGACACAGAAACAGAACGTTATCCACCTTGTAGTGGGTACGGCATTGTTTGCTGAGCTGTTTATCCTGATTTTCAAACCTTTCGGTTCAGGAAACTGGGTGGAGCTGTTGGGTGTCGGCAATTGGGAAGCTACGAAAGACTGGATTTACTTGGGGTTCGCCACATTGGTGGTATTGGTGGCAATGGGCGTTATCACGGTCAGCCGCACCCTTATGTACAAGTACGCCAAGCAACACAGCATTTCCTACCTTGCCTATGCCGGATGGATTATGGCGGAGATAGTGGCAATGGCTGTTATCTACACCCTGTTTTCGCTTTATATTCTCAAAGTGGGAAACACGTTCTTTGACGCCCTCTTGGACGCCATACTCTATACCGCCTGCATTCTGCTCATACCCTATGGCATCTTTACGCTCTATTTCGCACTGAACGACAAAAACCGGCAATTGCAGCATACACAGCAGACACCCGCCGTTTCGATGCAGGAAAACCATCTGCTCTACAATTTTACGGACGACAAAAAGGAACTGCTGCTCTCCGTCCGCCAAGAGCAACTCTACTACATCGAGGCGGCTGACAACTATGTGATTGTCCACTACGAGAACGCCGGCAAGATGAACAAGTCGGTCTTGCGCGTACCGCTCAAACAAGTGGAAAACACTTTCAGCAATACGAACCTCGTGCGCTGCCACCGCTCGTATATAGTCAACTTCAGCCTGATTAAAATCCTCTCGAAGACCGACAGCGGTTTGGTAGTGGATTTCGGCAAAGAAGCCGTGCCGCCTATACCGGTAACCAAAACCTATAGTGCCGGACTGCTGCAGAAATTCACTGCCGCAGCCGGACAATAAACCAAGATATTAACATTAAAAACAACATACCCTATGAAAAAGTTTTTTACCATTGCAGCCTTTGCACTCTTCGCTTTCGGAACGGCTACCGCACAAACCGACGTACCGCAAATATCCCCTGTCAATGTGACTCTTACGGAGTTTGATTTGGATAGTTTGCGTGCAGATGCCTCCGACAATACCTACTATCTCACTTCGCTCAAACAAATACAGATGCGGCTCAAAGTGGACGAGCAGAACATCAAGATGGCTGCACAACGCCTTAAAGCCGAACAGGCACACTATAAAACGCAAATGAGCATACTCAACGACCGCCAGAAACAACTCAAACAACAGGGGCAGGTATATACCAACGAACTCAAACTCCACAAGAAAGACCGCAAGGAGCTCGCCAAACAACGCAAAGACGTATTCAAAAACAAAGTGATTGATAACGCTACGCAACAAGACTTGCTGCAGCAATTGGACGAACGCGACCAACGTCTGACCGAAGCGGAAAACACACTCAATCAGAAACAATATGCCCTCTATCAGCAGCAGGAAGACATCAAACATCTGTTGATTGACATGGCTGAACTCAACTACGCACTCAAAAACAAAGAGACAGAAATCAAATCGCTGCAGAACAGCAACAAACTGCAACAGACTACTATCGAAGCGGAAATCAAAAACATCAGCAGTCAAATAAAGCAAAACAACAAACAACAAAAGCAAGCAAATCAGTAACCTATGAAAATCATCAATCTTTCCGGACGAAACTCTTTGGTCAACCAATACCTCAAAGAACTCCGCAGTGTAGATATCCAGCACGACTCTATGCGCTTCCGCCGCAACATCGAACGCATTGGCGAAATAGCGGCATACGAAATGAGCAAACTCATGGACTATCACACGGAAACCGTCACTACTCCGCTCGCACCTATGGAGATACCGACCATTGCCGAACCCGTCGTGCTCGCTACCATTCTCCGTGCCGGACTACCCTATCACCAAGGCTTTCTCAACTTCTTCGACCAAGCCGAAAATGCCTTTGTATCAGCCTACCGCCAATATACGTCGGAAACTGCTTTCGATATCCATACCGAGTACATCGCTTCGCCCGATCTCAACGGCAAGACGCTCATCATCAGCGACCCTATGCTCGCTACCGGCAGTTCGATGCATACTGCCTGGAAAGCCTTGCTGCAAAAGGGAACTCCCAAGAAACTGATGCTCGCTTCCGTTATCGCTACCGAGCAAGCTATCAACTATCTGCAGACCCTTATGCCCGAAGATACACTGCTTGTTACGGCTGCCATCGACCCCATACTCAATGAGCACGCCTATATCGTTCCCGGCTTGGGCGACGCAGGAGACCTCGCTTACGGAGAAAAACTTTGATACCTTATTGTCAACGCCTTGCAAATGTAGGAAAAATAATGTACCTTTGCAGGCAGAAAAACACTATAACAACATGAAGACATTCTTGAAATATTTAGGCGCACTGTTGGTTTTGTGCGGTGTAATTTGCTTGGCTGTATATTACTTTGCTGTCCCCACCAACGGACTGCTCGTAGCCAGCCTGGCATTGGAAGTAGTAGGTATATTGGCATATATACTGATCAATAAATACATCGACTGATACTCCGCCGATACCTCTCTCCGATAAAGCAGCATGTTCCGCCATACTGCAATCAACATACAGACCAATACATTGGAACCGTTCCAATGCATTGGCGTGTTTGCGTAACATATAAGGCATAATATCTGACAATATGACAATATGACAACCGACGACACACTCAATCCGCAGGAAGAACCGCTGCTCGACACTGCCGGCAACGAAACCGCTGCCGCTGAAACCGTATCTGGCTACAAGCCCGCAGTGAAAGACGACAATGTCAAATACCACCTCACCGGCATGTATCAGAACTGGTTTCTTGACTATGCATCCTACGTTATCCTCGAGCGTGCCGTACCCGATATGTACGATGGCTTGAAGCCCGTACAACGACGCATTCTGCATGCGATGAAGTGTGCCGACGACGGACGCTACAACAAAGTAGCCAACCTTATCGGACAGACTATGCAATACCACCCCCACGGCGACGCATCCATCGGTGACGCACTCGTGCAGTTGGGACAAAAAGACCTCCTTATCGATTGTCAGGGTAACTGGGGCAATATCCTTACAGGCGACGGTGCCGCCGCTCCACGTTATATCGAAGCACGACTGAGCAAGTTTGCCTTGGAAACAGTATTCAACCCGAAAACTACCCACTGGATGCTTTCCTACGACGGACGGAAGAAAGAACCTGTCAATCTGCCGGTGAAGTTCCCCCTATTGCTGGCACAAGGCGTCGAAGGTATTGCAGTTGGGCTCAACTCCAAGATACTGCCACACAACTTTTGCGAACTCTGTGACGCTTCGTTGGCATATTTGCGCGGAGAAGAGTTCCGGCTCTTTCCCGATTTCCCCACCGGCGGCTCTATCGACGTAAGCCGCTACAACGACGGCGAACGCGGCGGCGTAATAAAGATTCGTTCCAAGATTACCAAGTCAGCCGACAACAAAACCCTTATCATCTCCGAGATACCTTTCGGTACTACCTCTACCGGCATTATCGAATCGATTATCAAAGCCAACCAGAAGGGCAAAATCAAAGTAAAGAAAGTGGAAGACGCCACAGCCGCTGAAGCTCAGATTGTCGTACAACTCCAACCCGGCAGCTCGTCCGACAAGACCATCGATGCCCTCTATGCCTTCACCGATTGCGAAGTGAACATATCGCCCAACTGCTGCGTTATCAAAGACAAGAAACCCATCTTCACCAACGTATCGCAACTGCTGCGTTTCTCCACCGACCATACACGCAACCTCCTGCAATGGGAATTGGAAATACAAAAGAGCGAGCTGGAAGAACAACTCTTCTATATATCTTTGGAGAAGATATTCATCGAAGAACGTATCTACAAAGAGAAGAAGTTCGAAGACAGCACGTCGGTGGATACCGCCATCCGGTTTATCGACCTGGCACTGGAGCCTTTCAAACCGCAACTCTTGCGCGAAGTACGCCGTGAAGATATCCAGCGCCTGCTCGAAATAAAGATGATACGTATCACCAAGTTCGACTCCAAAAAGGCGGACGAACAGATGGCGGCACTCAAAAAGCAGATAAAAGATACCGTCTATAACCTCTCGCATCTGACCGAATATGCCATTTCGTGGTTTACCCGCCTCAAAGAGAAATACGGGCAAAACCATCCGCGCCGCACCGAGATACGCAACTTTGCCAACATCAATATCAAGACAGTGGTAGAAGCCAACGAGAAGCTGTATATCAACAGGGCGGACGGCTTCGTAGGTACAGGACTCAGAAAGGACGAGTTTCTCTGCAACTGCTCCGACATCGACGATATCATCATCTTCTACAAAGACGGCAAGTATAAAATCATCAAAGTAGCCGAAAAAGTGTTTGTAGGTACGGATATCCTGCATATAGCTATCTTCAAGAAGAACGACACACGCACTATCTACAATGTGGTCTATCGCGACGGCAAGAAAGGTTTCTACTATATGAAACGCTTTGCCGTAACGGGCTTGGCACGCGACAAAGAATACGACCTTACACAAGGCAAACCGGGCTCCAAAGTAGTATATTTCACAGCCAACCAAAACGGCGAAGCCGAAGTGATAAAAGTACAACTCAAGCCAGCGCTCCACCTCAAGAAGATGGAAGTGCTCAAAGACTTGAGCGAACTGGCAATCAAGAGCCGCACCAGCCGTGGCAATCTGCTCACCAAGTTCGAAGTACAGCGCATTACACTCAAACAGAAAGGCGCCAGCACTTTGGGCGGACGCAAAGTATGGTTCGATCCTGACGTACTGCGCATCAACTACGACGGACAAGGACAATACTTGGGCGAGTTCCAGAGCGACGACCAGGTACTGGTTATCACCCGAACGGGCGACTATTATACTACCAACTTCGAACTCACTGCCCATTTCGAGAACAACATACTGCGTATCGAGAAGTACGATGCGGAAAAAATATGGTCGGTTGCCCTGTGGGATGCCGAACAGCAATACTACTACGGCAAACGCTTCACTTTGGAGAGCACTGCCAAACCGCAAAGTTTCATAGGTGATAATCCCGAGTCACGCCTCATCTGCTATACCGACCTGCCGGAGGCAACTTTCCTGGTGCGCTATGCCGATGGGCAGCGTGAGCCGCTTACGCTGCTCATGGAAGAGTTCATTGCCGTGAAGAGTGCCAAAGCCAAAGGCAAACGTATTACAACTTTGGAAGTGGCTTCTATCACCGATATCACTCCCGAACCGGAACCCGTAGAAGAAGTGTCCGAAACAGGAGAAGAGGCAGAGGAAACAGCGGAAGACACAGCGGAATTGCCAACCGGAGCAACGGAAGACCCGACCGAAGAGAATACCGGCATAGAGATGTCGATTAACGCTTCTGTTCCTGAAGACTCATTGCCTGTCAAAGACGAAGACGACCAACTCTCGCTGTTCTAACGACGAAGGCAACATAGTAAAATTTTTGCGGAGAATAGGATGTTTTTTCTCCGCAGAACAACCTGTCAGTTGCTTTTTTGAGTTGACTGCGCAATCTCCATATAACGTTTTTGCAAACGCTCATATTCCTCTTGTGCAAGAAGTCCTTCTCTGTATTGCTGATAGAAAGAAGGTTTCGCCTCTATTTGCTTCATCAGCGTAGTTTGCATTTGCAGATACCGCTGGTCCAACAGCGACAGACATTGCAGTTGCAAAGCAGGATCTTGCTTATATACATTTCCAAGCGAATCGCGCAACGGCATCCATTTTATATTGGCATAGTATATCATTGTTGCCAACTCCGAATAGGTTTCTTTATGACAAACATCCGAAAGGCGTTCCTGCTCCCGCAGGACGATTGCATCTATATCGGCAATCATAGTCTCCTCCACCCGCTGTTTTTCCAACAATTCCGAGTAAGTCTGTTCCAATTGCTCTTTTTCCCGAACGGCATCGGCATACGCCTGTTGCCACTGACGATTCTGCCGCACGGAAACGGCAAACAGTGTGCCACTAACCATCAGCAAAACGGCAACCGGTACAGACACCGGCAACAGTTGCCGCAACCGTCTGCGCCGCAAAAGCGCATTACGCAAAGCGGCAATGTTGGCATACTTGCCTTGTCGCGCATTGCCGGCAACCGAACGGAAGCTTTGCAACCCGAGCAGGTCTATGATACCGGCAATGCTGCTGATGTCGTCTTGCAAAGTATTGGCAACAGGCAAGTCATCGGTATCGGCATTGCCCAGACCGAAGTCAATCAGTTTCAGATTTTCGCCGTTGTCAGTAACAAGCAGATTCCCCGGTTTGATATCATGATGCACCAACTGCCGTTGGTGAAGATATTCGACAGCATCCAAGAGTTGCATCAGCAGACGGAGCCGTGCCTGCCGGCTGCGTTTTTCGTGCAACCAATCCGCCAAGGTGGTGCCGTCCACCGCTTCCAAGACGATGCACTTCCCTGCTTGGGGCACCTCCTCCAACGCATAGGTAGCGACGATGTTCGGATGCACCAATTGCACCCCCATAGCAAACTCTTTTTCCTGCAGAATCCGGCAGTCGGTGAGCTCTTGCAATTCTTCGGGCAACCCTTTGAGGACAAACCACCGTCCATAGCGTTTGGCACGATAGAGGACACTGTGCGAACGTTTTTGCAATAGTGTCAGACTGAGCCACTGCGTGGAAAAATCTTCCACTGCAACAAATGCCGATTCGGAGGAGAGGTCCTGCATATCTATTCTTGTTGAGACAACAAATTTACAGTAGAGAGTCCGCGTTTGCTGCCTGCCACATAGGACGATGCAGCGACAGCGGTATCACCATACGAAAGGCAATCCAGGAACATCGGTTTTCCTATCAGGAAGCAAGCCGCACTGAATGTGTTCCCTGCACGGAGTTTGCTGTTCTCCGCTTCTTCCACACAGAAACGCCTATTGCCCAAATAGCGGAAGACACAACGTCTGTTGGGCTGCCATGTGACTTCGATACAGTTGCCCGGCAACAGCTCTTCCGTACGGATACCCCTGCCCGAAAACGTTTCGCTCTCAATGTCGGAACGCCGGTTCAGTTCGTCAAGATAAGCGTTCCAATCGGCATATCCGAGAAAACGTGCCAAGATGGAGAGCGTTGTACGCCGCGTAGTTTCCGCACCGCAAATATATCCCCACAACCGTTTGAGCGTAGTGGCGGAGATATTCTCATGCAGACGCTCCCATATCATTCCGGACAAGAATTCAAAATCGTAAGGAGTACAGACCGCATGTCCGATATCGGCTTCTATATCGCTTCGGAGCGTAAGTATTTCAGGAGAATGTTTAGTCATAACAGTAACACATTGCAAAAGTAATTCTTTTTTTCTGAAACTGCAAGCAGACAAATGCAATTGTCGTGAAAAGTATCGATATTCTATTAGCCGCCGTTGTTTGTTTGATTTTCCATAAAATGTTTGATGTTAAGAATTTGTCCTTACTCCTTTGCGGATTTTCAGGTTCTTCCGTTGTTTTGTTACGGGTGCAAAAGTAGGGGTTTTTGGTCAGATAACCATATTCATTTTGGTCCTTTTGCTATAAGGCAGATTGCCGAGACGCTTCCGAGACACCTCTATCCCCGATTGGAACAAATGAACAAGCTCTGACTGCCACCTCCGCACCACATTCTTTGGGTGGAGGATTGAGTGTACGGAAAGCCATCGGCGGAAGCACACATACACTCTGCTGCATTAAAAAAGTGCCCATATTGGCAAAAATTTAACGCATCACGACTTTGGAAGTGGCTTCTATCACCGATATCACTCCCGAGCCGGAACCCGTAGAGGAAGTGCCCAAAACCAGAGAAAAGACAGCGGAATGTTTACGACACGAAAAGCATAGCAACTACGGAGGATAAAACGTCCGAACGTAGTGGAGGACGGTCAGTTCCGAAGTGTCAAATCTTCAGCCGCATGGCACTCGAAAGGCAAAAAGCGTAGCGTTTGCGTTTCGAGAGGCGCAGCAACCCCGGAGTATAAAACGCCTTAGCGGTAGCGATGGCGTTCCGCTACGTAGGGCGTTGTCAGCCTTGTCAAAGATCACTGTGCTTTTTCTTCCGTCTCACGACGGTAGGTTACATCGCTACGAAGAAAGCACCTACCTCATAGCGGATGGATAAGCAGCCCACAGGCTGATGTCCGGTTTGCATTGCCATCGACACTTCGATTTCGCTCTGCAAATATACGGCGGCAACAGAGCCATTTCCAAGGACAATTGTCCGCTTTTTGTCCATTTTTTACATTGTCTATTTCCCTGTACAAAGATACGGCAGCAGAAAACAGCATCTTCAGTTTTCTGTCGTTTCCTTCAGTTTCCTTCCGAATTATTCAGTTTATTTCAGTTTCCTTCCGGTTACACGTTCCAAACATAGTGCAAAGATACGGCAACGGAAAGGGGGCGTTGTCAGAAAACTGTCCCCAAGTGCACAAAAGTGTTCACAAATGTACATAAATGCTCACAAGTATCATCCTGCAGCGGTCTGCCTTGCCCCCACACTCCCAATCGCAATGCAAATATACGGCAAGAGAAACGGCTACTGATCGTCTTTGCAGGTCTTTGGTAATCTTTGGTAGAAAGTTGTAGAAAGACGTAGTCTTTGGTAATCTTTGCAAGGGCAGTATAACGCAAGTCTGATATAAGCAATTTATTAAATTCACGTTAACTACGGCACTGATTTAATTCCGCCAACGAATAAGTAACTTTTTGTGAGTTCCGCTAATGCTTTTAACGATGTCATGTTATGAGATGTAGATTCACTGCAATTAAGACGTGTAAAATTTATTTCTCCTTTTTTGTAAAAAACCATATTTTCTTTCTGTTCTATATAAAGTGCGGCCTAATATGCAAGAAGTAGGATGAAAGTTGGTGCCTCTTGCTCTAATATGCAAAAAGTAGGATATTTTGTCAATAAATTCGTGCTATATATTTCTGTATCAATGTTTTCCGTCTTTCTTTTGAGATCCCGCTATGCACTCTCAGCTTCGTCTTGATATCAGCAAAGACACCCTCCAACGCATTGTTCTCAATCGTTTGTGCGTATAATATGTTTTACCCGTTTGGCTGTCTAAACTTCGCTCTTTAAGGAAATCTGCCCATCTCACAGACCACAGGTCCAATAGGCCCATAAAACTTTCCTTATCTGTGCGGGTAAGCATTTTAGCCAATGCTAATAATTCTATGGCGGCAGGCATTTCAGGACGCTGCGTCAAGTATCTACAAACAATCATCAACTGATGAAACTGGCACATCTGCACTTTGTAGTGTTTCAGTTCTTGAAACAAACCACGCATGCCATCACATACTATGCCATGGATATGAAAGCCATTGTCACGTAGCCATCTAATACCTTCTAAATAATCGGCAATGGTTTCATTATGAACGAATTTATACCAGATTATTTTGTTGCGGTGAGCATCCTTTATTACCATCAAACCGAAACCGCGACCCCAATAGGTGGTGTCCATATTGATGACAACATCCTTATATCTAGATATCTTACGGATGTGGCGCATCGTCTTCAAGCGACGCCATAAAGTACTCTTGTGAACACCGTACTTTGCAGACAATTGTGATAATGTCTGTTTTCCTTCAATATATTCCGTCTTAAGACGTTCATTGTCAAGACGGAAACCGCCAACAAACTGTTTGCTGCAAGACCTGCATTTATACAGTTGCTTGCCTGATTTGTGACCATTCTTCACTACCTGTTTTGAGCCACAAGAAAAGCAGATTTTTTGCCATATTGTTTAAAATGATGCAAAGATACTATTTATTAACGACTTACACCAACTTTCATCCTACTTTTTGCATATTAGGCCTTTTTTTGCAAAGATAAGAACTTTTACGGAACTTACATACTTTTTTTGTACACTACCAAAACACCCTTTGCGAGGGGTGCGCAAGGGGTGCTGACGGTCTGCTGAACGAAATACTACAGAAAAACTATACAGATTATAATGAAATTGCTTATATCATCAGATTCACGTTAATTTATTAATAGATACCAACCATTTGCTCTCTTATAATGCTTTGCTGTCCCTGCAGGAACAGTAATAAGAATTTTTTTATCTAACCCTTCAAATGTTGTTTCTTCAATTATTGGAGGAACAGTTGCTTGTATTTCTATTTTCTTTAAGTTTT
The DNA here is from genome assembly GCA_022783865.1 of Bacteroidales bacterium. Lineage (GTDB taxonomy): Bacteria > Bacteroidota > Bacteroidia > Bacteroidales > Paludibacteraceae > Colicola. The sequence goes on along the minus strand of JALFYY010000003.1, from coordinate 8,269 downwards.
TACAATTTGCAAATGCACCTGTTTCTATACGTTTAACATTCGCTGGAATAACCAACTCTGATAAACTATTACAACCTTTAAATGCATCTTCACCAATTATCCGTAAACTATCAGATAATGTTATTGATGTTAAGTTACTACAACCTCTAAATGCTCCCGCTCCTATATACTTTACACCTGATGGAATAACCAACTCTGATAAACTATTACAACCTCTAAATGCATCTTCACCAATCATTCGTAAACTATCAGATAACGTTATTGATGTTAAATTATCACAATTTGCAAATGCACCTTTTCCTATATAATCAACTTTTGACGGAATTACTATTTCTGACAATCTCCTACACCATTGAAAAGCATTTTCATTAATAGAACGCAAACTATCAGGCAATACTACTGATACTAAATTATTACAATCGAAAAAAGCATAATCTCCTATGCTTTGTACTCCTATCGGAATAACTATGCTTTTTATTCCACTTCCACTAAATGCATTTGAACCTATAATAGTAACATCTTGCGGAATAACTGTAGTATTACAACCACATATAAGTTTATTAGTTGAAGTTTCAATAATAGCATTGCATCCTTCTCTTGAATCATATACAGTATTATCTTCAACTACTACTATAGAATCTAATCTATTACATCTATAAAAAGCACCTTTATCTATTTTTCTTATTGTTTTAGAAATTACAATTGATGTCATATATGGATCTGTGAAACTACCAGATTCAATACCAACAATATTATAATGATTACCTGCGTAATTTATTTCAGATGGAATGACATAATTACCAGACATATTCCAAAGTACATCAGATATATTTGCTGTCAAATGTTCACTATCGAATTTGAACTTCATGTCATCTTTCCATTCTTCCATTGTGCATAATGGAATATGCCAAATACCTTCATTACCTTTTTGTGACCATTGTACATGATATATCTTTCCTGTTATCTGATCTAATAACATAAATGTCCAATAATTTGATGTAGGATACAGTTCATAGCGACCTACTACAGCCTCGCTATCCGGTACAAGAGGATATGGAGAATCCAAATATGTTTCAAACTCTTTACTATCATTATCTGTAGTGTATTGCACTTGCGTTACAATACCATAACGTGTATCCAACTTTAAGAAAGTGTACATATTAAACGTTGGATATAATTTATAATTGGTATTAGGTCCAACACTATGGTGTACATCTAAAAATTGCCTTTGTTCTGTTTGTTGTGCTTGGATATTAAATACACATAACAACAAGAATAGGCCCAAGAATACAATAACGGAGTATTTTTTCATAGCATAATGATTTAATTATGAGATATAATTGTCGGTATATTGTAGTGTATTTAGAGGGGGTGCACCCCCTCTCTACATGCGAGTCAGCAATAAATCAGAAGGCGTAGGAGAAGCTGACATACCAGCCCCATTGCCACATATGGCTGCCGGTGTGGAGTCCTTGTTGTTTTACCAAGTTGTTCAGACCGAAAGCATAACCGCTTTGCAAGCGATAAGCAGCCCACTGAATACCTCCGCCCAATCCATACTGACAATTGAAACGGCGAAGCTCCCTCTCTCTGTATTTGTCGTAAGAAGCCACAGGCTGTCCTATGGTATTGAGCCAATCCAAGGTCGTTTGCGCCATTGAAACCTCTATATTGTCCGGTTGTGCCAGACCTATAGAGAACTCGGGTCCTGTGTAGAAATAAAGTGCTAAATCGCGCCAAATTTTTTGCGTGTAGGTGAAACGGACAGGAATCAACAAAGAGTGTTGCATAATATGGTGCTCCAAATACTGGTCTGCCGTTACGCCGGTTGTAACGGGTGCATAGTACTGCGTATTCCTACCGGCAGTGAGCACATAGAACAAACCTGTCTGAACGGACATGGAATAGGGAAGGTTAAAATCGAAAGAAGCTCCCAACTTCGCGCCATGCAAATAAGTATCAGGATAGGAAGCGGAACGGCTGTTTTGCCAATCCTGCACATATCCCGCTTCGATGCGACAAGTGACAGAAAAGCGATAGTCACCCATATCGGTTGTACGCTTTTTTTCTTCCGCCGAGAAATCCAAGGCATTTTTTGCTTCTTGGGCTACAAGCGGCAAAGCGGCAATCATCAAAACAAGGCATAATAGTAGTTTCTTCATATTGCATATGTTTATTAATGAGTGCGTAACGGAATTGGATCCATTACGCACTCTATCAGACAGTACCAAGGGTTAGAACGGCAGGTCGGTGCCATCGTCCATCGAAGCGGAAGCAACGCTATCGAAAGTCTCAACGTTGGCAGCAGGTTGCTGTTGGGAAACTTGCGGTTGAGGTTGCTGCGGAGCGGTTTGCTCTGCTGCCTGTGCTATTTTCCAAGCACGGACAGAGGTGTACCAACGTCCGTTGAACTCACGGCTTTCCAAATCGAAAGATACGGTTACGAGATCGTCGATGTTGCACGGATTATCCTTGATGCGTTGTTCACCGAACAGTTCGAAGCACACTTTGCGGGGATATTGCTCTTGTGTTTCGAGTACGTAGCTTTGCAATTGCCAAGGATTGCCCGCCTTGCTTGTGCCTTGCTGCAAGGGCAAGACAGATATGATTTTACCGGTAATTTCCATTATTTCAGTTTCTTTTTGTATGTATTCATTATCCTTTGATAGCTGCTACGCCCGGCAATACTTTACCTTCGATGGCTTCGAGCAAAGCACCGCCACCGGTAGAGATATAGCTTACTTGGTCAGCCATACCGAACTTGTTGATGCAAGCCACCGAGTCACCACCGCCAATCAAACTATATGCACCATCGGCAGTTGCTTTGGCAATAGCCTGAGCAATAGCTTTGCTTCCGGCAGTGAAATTATCGAACTCAAATACGCCTGCAGGACCATTCCAAAGAATGGTTTTTGCACCTTCGATAGCCTGAGCAAACGCCTTTTGTGTTTCAGGACCCGCGTCCATACCTTCCCATCCGTCGGGTATATCATTGGCAGGCACAACTTGCGTATGGGCATCGTTAGAGAAATCGTCGGCTGCCACGCAGTCCGTACCCAACACAAGGTTTACACCTTTTGCTTTTGCCTGTGCGATAATATCGAGTGCAAGTTGGAGTTTGTCGTCCTCACAGATAGAGTTTCCAATCTTGCCGCCTTGTGCTTTGGCAAATGTGTAGGTCATACCGCCACAGAGAATAAGATTGTCCACTTTGTCCATCAGATTCTCGATGATACCTATCTTTGTAGATACCTTGCTACCCCCCATGATAGCGGTGAAAGGACGACGGATATTGCTCAAAATATTATCAACTGCCTGTACTTCTTTTTCCATCAGATAGCCGAGCATTTTGTTGTCGGCATCGAAATAGTCGGCAATCACAGCGGTAGAAGCATGTTTACGGTGAGCAGTACCGAAGGCATCGTTTACATAGCAATCGGCATAAGAAGCCAAAGTTTTTGCAAACTCTTTCTGGTTTGCCTTCATGGCTTTCTTTGCTTCTTCGTATGCAGGATCTTCTTTGTCGATACCTACAGGTTTACCCTCTTCTTCAGGATAGAAACGCAGATTCTCCAACAGGAGTACTTCACCCGGTTTGAGATCAGCCGCCTCAGCCTGCGCTTTTGCACAGTCGGGAGCAAACTTGACAGCCGTTCCGAGAGCAGCCGCTACAGCATCGGTAATCTGACCGAGCGACATCTTCATATTTACTTTGCCTTTGGGTTTACCCATATGGCTCATGATGATAAGGGCTCCTCCGTCTGCCAATATTTTTTTGAGAGTAGGAAGGGCACCACGAATACGTGTATCGTCAGTAATAACTCCATTTTCGTTGAGTGGTACGTTGAAGTCCACACGCACAATCGCCTTCTTACCGGCGAAATTGTAGTTGTCAATTGTCATAGTTGTATATGTATTTAGTTATCTTAATTCTTATCTTGCCCATTATAAGGCATATAATCGAGTGCAAAGGTACAAAATTATTTGCTCATATCAAGCATTCTTTCGATAGGAAGGAGCGCTTTTTTTGCAATGTCGGCATCGACGTGTATTTCACCACTCTCATCACGCAGGCAAACATAGAGTTTCTGAAGCGTATTGAGACGCATAAAATTGCATTCGTTGCAAGCACAAGGATGGCTGCTTTCAGATATTTCCGGCGGAACGGGAATGAACTTCTTATCCGGGCACGCCTTTTGCATTTCATGGAGTATTCCGCTCTCTGTAGCCACCAAAAAACAAGTTGCCGACGACCGGACAGCATAATCGAGCAAAGCCTTGGTGCTGCCCACTACATCCGCCAATTTGACCAAAGCACCTTTACACTCGGGATGCGCGAGCACTTTGGCATCGGGATACTGCTTCATGAGTTCCACCAAGCGTTCTATAGAGAACTGTTCGTGTACATGGCAAGCACCGTTCCATAGATCCATGTTTCTGCCCGTTACACTATTAATATATCCTCCAAGATTACGATCAGGACCGAAAAGTACAGGTTTATCCTCGGGCAGCATATTTATTATTTTGAGCGCGTTCGACGATGTAACAACCACATCGGTGAGTGCCTTGACGGCAGCGGAAGTATTGACATAACTTACCACCAGATGGTCGGGATGCCGGGTTTTCCACGCCTGCAAATCTTCCGCACGGCAACTATCCGCCAAGGAGCAGCCTGCAGAGAGGTCAGGGACAAGCACTTTTTTGTCGGGACAAATGATTTTAGCAGTCTCGCCCATGAAATGCACACCGCAAAGAACAATGATATCCGCCACAGTGGTTTTGGCTTTTTGTGCCAATGCCAAACTATCGCCTACGAAATCGGCAATATCCTGTATTTCGGGCAGCGTATAATAATGCGCCATGATAACAGCATTTTTTTCCTTGCGCAACCGGTTGATTTCCTGTATGAGTTGTTCGTTGTTCATATTATATAATCTGTATCTATACTTATTTTGTTTTTATTATTTCGTTCTTACTTAGGTATCCTACCCTATCTGCATCGAAAATATATATATAAGTATAATTTCTAATTTTCTTTTGATGATTATAGTTTGTCAGTTATGTTAATAAGTACCTTAGTCGGTTTATTTTCAGCAAATTGACGCTGTTAATAATTAACGTTCGTTCGCAGCCTGTTGTTGACAATTTTTGTTTATACTATATTTTCCACCGTTTATGAACACTTATTGACACAGTTATTAACAAGGATTGTTTACAGCCACTTTTTCCACTTGAAGATAAGCAGAATGAGCAGTGTAAAGGTTACCATCAATCCGACTGAGAAGAGATAACCATATCTCCAATGCAGTTCGGGCATAAAGTCGAAGTTCATACCGTAGAGACTTGCGATAAGAGTAGGCGGCAGGAAAATGACGTTTACGACAGTGAATATCTTGATAATCTTGTTTTGTTCGATATTGACCAAACCAAGGAAAGTATCCTGGAGGTAATCCAGACGGTCGAACCCGAACCGGGTATATTCGAAAAGCGAGTTGATATCCTTGATAATCATAGTAAGGCGCGGTTGCAATTCCTGCGGGAAGAAATCACACTTCAGAATGTTGGAAATCACGCGTTGTTTATCCATGATGTTTTGCCGGATAATGGTTACTTTTTCCTGCAAGTCCTTGATTTGAATCAGCACGTCTTCGTCAACGTGGTCGCTCGCTTGGTTGATATCGGTAGAAAGGCGTGTGATAAGGTCGGTTGTATCCTCTATCATATCAGCATCGTATTCGACACGGGTTTCCATAAGGGCAACAAAAACGTGGTAGCCTGAAGGGAAATTGCGTGTATTGACGAACATCTTCTTGACAGTATCGTTGAAGGATTTGAGTTCTGCGTCACGCACAGTGACAAGTACGCCGTTCTTGATGATAAAGTTAACGGGTTCGACATCGAAGTTGGTCTGAAGAAAATTGGAGTTGGCTACGATGGAGTCGTCGGTCTGCATATAACGGCTCGACATCTCGATTTCTTCCATTTCTTCGTCTTCCTGAATGTAAATCTTGAGGAACTGCTCGAGTTCGCTTTCGATTTCCTCTTTCACATCTTGCAGGTCGATCCAAACGATGTCTTTCTTATCAATGCTCTGGAGTATGTCAAGGGTTTTGGATATCTTGATTTTCTCCGACTCTTTATAGAATATTCTGAGTTCTGACATAACAATTCCGTTTTTATCGGTGTGCGGCATCGGCAGCAGCACATCCGTGTTTTTCGATAAGGTTGGTTAATGCCGTAAATTCTTCTACCGTGAGTTGTTCGGGGCGTTTGCCAAAAACAGGATTCTGTAGTACAGGATTGCCTTTTCCGACCAATTGCTGCAAAGAATTTCGCATCTGTTTTCGTCGTTGGTTGAAGGCTGTCTTCACTATTTGGCGGAACAACTGTTCGTTACAGTCAAGCTTTTTGCGGTCGTTCCTTACAAAACGGATGACAGCCGATTTGACCTTTGGCGGGGGATCGAACACGTGTTCGTGTACCGTGAAAAGATATTCTATATCATAGTAGGCTTGCATGAGTACGGAAAGGATACCATAGGCTTTGTTACCGGGTTTGGATGCCAACCGCTCAGCCACCTCTTTTTGTATCATGCCGGAGCAGCAAGGGATACGGTCTTTATACTCCAAGACTTTGAAAAATATCTGCGAAGAGATGTTGTAGGGATAGTTGCCTATCACGCAGAATTGCCCTTCGGGATAGAGAATATCAAGGTCGAAACGGAGAAAGTCGGCTTGAATGACATGCAAAGCAGGGTAATTGACACTGAGAAAGTCAACCGATTCTTTGTCAAGTTCTATGGCAGTGAGGTCTATATCGGGGTTTTGGAGCAGGTATTGCGTAAGGATACCCATACCGGGTCCAATCTCCAAAACAGGCATTCTACCAGTGAAGACAAGACTTTGTGCTATTTGTTGGGCAATCGACGCATCTTTTAGAAAATGCTGCCCAAGTGCTTTCTTGGCTCTTACTTGTTGCATTCGCGTGATAGTCCATATCTAATTCGGGTTGGTACATATTGCATAATTTTTCTTTTGCACAGATTGCCTGACAGGCGGTATGCTTTGAAAAATTATTCTTATCTTTGCAGTCGGATAGCAAGGTGCTACCAAAGCACCTGCAAAAGTACAATAAGTTTTTGGATTTTGCAAATATTACGTCAGATGAATGTGCTCGCTCTGAGAATAAGGAAAATAATAGATTGGCTCTACGCTCCTTTCCGCCGTTGGTGCAGTGAGGAATTTTTCAGGTACGGCGTATGCGGTGCGGGCAATATGGTGCTGGACTGGGTGCTGTATTTTTTGGTGTATAACTTTGTGCTGCGGCACCGTATGCTGGATTTGGGCTTTGTGACACTGTCGTCGCATATCGCTGCGCTGTGCATAGTGTTCCCTGTCACTTTGTTTACGGGTTTTTGGCTGAATAAATACGTGACCTTCACCCGTTCGACATTGCACGGCGGAAGGCAACTTATCAGATATATAAGTATCGTTGTACTCAATTTGGCGGTCAACTATTTCGGTCTGAAACTGTTGGTAGATGTCTGCGGTGTGTATCCTACTCCGTCGAAGATGATCATCACGGTGATAACAGTGGCGATATCGTATTTCGGGCAGAAGTATTTTTCGTTCAGAAAATAAGTTAATTTGACGATTTGACGATTTGACAATTCAGATTAGACCTAATATGCAAAAAGTAGGATGAAATCTTTGTAAGTCGTTAATAAATAGTGACTTTTTAGCATTTTAAACAATATGGCAAAGAATATGGCTTGTTGATATAATTCTTGTAATAAGTTGCCATTATTGTTATATGATTTGGACTCATCAATCTATTCAAATCCACATTTCTTATCGGATTATTTCCACACCAGACATAAGGTGAGGTGTCGTAGTACTGCTCGCAATGTGGGTCCATTGTGCTGGTACGCATGATGGCAGGGTAGTACCAACGGGCAGCGGAATCGTATTCGTCCAACCCGTGCATCTCTACAAACTCCTTACCATTGTAGCGGTATGGGTAGAAATTTGTTTCTGTACACAGATTCCACGGCAAGCCGCTCGGATAGTATTGCGTGCGTTGCAGCAAACCTTCTGATATGGGTTCGTCCAGACTATATACCCAACTTTCGCGTATATTGCCCAAATGGTCGGGAGTTGTCAGTACAAGATGTGGATCTGAAGCAGACAGATACAGTACACAACCCTCCGGATTGTTTACACGCATGTAGTGATCACTATTGATAAGATACTCTATATTGCCTATATAG
>JALFYY010000028.1 GCA_022783865.1 Bacteroidales bacterium | reverse complement strand
GGGAACTACGATGTCCGTCCTATTGACGGTTCGGCAGTGGAGAATGTGACGCTGCAGGGCATGCGTGTAGAAGCCGGTATGCTGGTGTTCGGCGAACCGGCGGAAGTATCGGTTTATACCGTTGCGGGCGTATGCGTGCATAGCGGCATGGCGGAGCGTCTGCAGTTGCCTTCGGGCGTCTATACGGTGCGTTGCGGCAATGCGGTATGCAAGACGCTGATACCGTAAACATTACTCCTCCGCCCTCGTGCGGAAACAATCATACAAGCAGGCAAGTCCGGTGAAAGGGCTTGCCTGCAATTGTTATATAAAGGAGAGAAACTAAACGGGGCAAAAATCTTAAAGACCGGCATTCTGTCCTGGCAAAGCCTACATCTTTCTGCATCTTTCTGCCAAAGACTTGCAAAGACGCTCAACGCCCCTTCCGCTTGCCGTATCTTTGCAGTGGTTCTGAAAAAATGCACTGCTAAACTGCAATAAACTGCAAAAATATGCGTAAACTGCAATAAACGGAAAGTGCTGTTTTTTCCTGCCGTATCTTTGTAGCGGGAAATAGATAATGTAAAAACGGACAAAAAGCGGACACTTGTCCTTGGAAATGGCTCAGTTTCCGCCGTATCTTTGCAATGCGAAATCGAAGTGTCGATGGCAATGCAAACCGAGCTCCAGCCCATGGGCTGCTTATCCATCCGCTATGAGGTAGGTGCTTTCTTCATAGAGATGCCACTTTCGTCGGGAGACGGAGTAAAGCACGATGATCTTTGACATGCTTGAAACACACTCCGGGACTGACCGTCCTCCACTGCGTTCGGACGTTTTACCCTCCGTGGTTTCTGCGTATTTCGTGGCGCAAACATTTCGCTGTGCTCCATTGGTTTACGCCCCGAGTTTGTTTTGTTTCGCCCTACGGGACTGACCGTCCTCTACTACGTTCGGACGTTTTACCTTTCGTGGTTTCTGCGTATTTCGTGGCGCAAACATTCCGCTGTGCTCCATTGGTTTACGCCCCGAGTTTGTTTTGTTTCGCACTTCGGGACTGACCGTCCTCCACTATGTTCGGACTAATTATGACCTGTTTCACCATCTCTTCCTTTTCAGGAGTCCGCCGATGAGGCAGATAAGCATATACCATGGGTAGAGCAGGGAGAGCAGCAGGGTAATCGGAAATTGCCAGGAGTAGTAGGTAATCAGATTATATTCGTGAGCTTTGCGTAGGAAATAGTATTCGCAGGCGAATTTGATGAACCAGACAGGCGGACACGCCGACAACAGGTTGAGCAAGACGACGATAGTGCCGGAGAGGCGGATATCTTTGTCGGTGTAGGCAGGAGCTTTGCCTGCCCATCGCATCCGCTGGTGCAGAAGTGCACGGAGCGTAGGTTGCGGTGCAGCAATGGCAGCGTTGGCACTGTCAGGTAGTGCTTGAATATCGAGCCCGCGGCGTTTGAAATCTTCCAAAAGGAACATATCGTCGCCCGAAGGCAACTGCGTATGTAATGCACTGAAACTTTGCAGCCACTGTTCCCGCCGGACGATGAGGTTCGCACCCGAACACATGATAGCGTGTTTCCGTCCTGCCGTCCATAGCGTCAATGCCTGCAATGCGGCATATTCGGTGGCTTGCAGTTTTTCGATGAGGCGGCTTCCTTGTTTCATACGAAGCGGTAAGATATAGAGGTCGGCAGTGAGCGAATCGGACAGACTGAGGTCGGGCAATGCAATATCGAAATCCGTGGTCCGGACGTAGGTGGTTGTTGCCTGCTCCATGCCATAATGCAAAGCGTGTTTCTTCCCTTGCGGATAAGGCGATTGGACAATGCGTATGTTTTGCCGGCCTTTGTAATGAGATAGCACAAGGCTATAGGAATTGTCCTCGGAGTGGTCGTCAATCAACCAAACCGGTATATCGGCTGGCAATATGGGAAACGCTTCTTTGCTTATGTTCCGAAAAGGGATAAGTAAACTGATATCGTTCTTGCTTATGGTATATAGTTGCTCTGCAAAATGCGGATACGACTTGCTTACGCAATCGGTGTCGTCCACCGGTAAACCGGCTGCCATGAATGCCATAGCGATACGATGATCGTGGTAGGAGGAACAGGTGTTTTGAGCAACCAGGGAATTGCGGGATTGCGTAATTGCGGACCTGCTTTGTAGTTGTTCAAAGGCAGCTAACCGGTCGGACTCTTTGAGCGGCAGGCGTTCGGTGCCGGTGGCGTGGAGCGGGATTTGCAGACTATAACAAGTCATTCGGATGGCAGGGTAGAGGTCGGGGCAATCCGTAAAGTCGATGTTGACTATGCCGGTTGTGGCTTCTTGCGTTTTACTGATACTGACGCCCTCAGCCGTGTATCCGGTTGCAACGCCGAAATAGCGGGCGAAGATGTCTGCCACGCAGTTGTCGCCTTGCAGTGTACTCTTTTTGAGTCGCGGAAAGAAGATTTGTCCGCCGTGGATAGCAACATATTCGTACCAGAAAGCGGCTGCAGACCAATCTGATTCCCATTCCGGCAATCGTTCTTGCCGTGCTGTCTCGATGAGTTGCTTTGTCATTTCGATATAGGGAGAACGGGAACCGGTGTGGACGGTGATGCCATGTTCGGTGGCATCGGAAATGAGCATGAGTGCCGATACAAACTGTGTACTTTGCGGTTGCTGTATGCAGACTTCGCCTCCTTGTAGCCTTTCTCCGACTATATGCAAGGGCGGAAAGCCCTCTTTGCCAAGATATTCGATGGTTGCCCCGATGCTGCGCAATGCGTCCACTTCTTGTCCGATAGGGCGTTGCTGCATACGTTCCGAGCCTGTGAGCACGATGTCTGCACCTTGTTGTGAGGCAAAGAAAGCTGTGAGAAAACGCATTGCCGTACCGCAGTTGCAGCAATCGAAAGTGAGTGCCGTACCTGCTGTGTGACGGAGATACGTTTGCAGAATGCCATGCAGCAGTCTGACATCGTCGGCAACATTGTCTGATGGCAATTCCCAATCGCTTTTTCCTTGCAAGGCTTGGAGGATGAGCAGGCGATTGGCAATGCTTTTGGATATGGGCAACTGAACTTTGTACATGACAGACAGACGGCTATAAAGCAAGAGCAGACGGATTAGTGGTCCGTCTGCTCTTGGATGAGTATCAGTTCCACGTTGGCAGTGGCGAATATTCTTTGGAGTAACGCAAGTGCTGTCCTACATATCCTTCGGTGTAACCGACGAGCACGTCGGTGATATTGCCGTTGTTGTCGGTGAGAGCGGTATAGGTAGGATTGACGAAACCTTTATATGGTGCCAAGTCGAGTTTCCGGTAACGTTCCAATACTTCTTGGTGCAGTTCCGGATCCACCTTCACGGCATAGGTTTCTACCAATGCTTTGGCAGCCTCGTAATCGCCTGTAGAGGTAATCTTTTGAATCTCAGCTAAAAGTTCACCGAAGAGCGTGCGGATACTTTCGTAGTCGTTGATGCGCAAGTAGGTTTTGCCGTCTTGTTTTACGAACTCCACTTCGGGGTGGTCTTTGTCGGCATGCTGCATTACCCAGTTGGCAATGAGTTGACGGTTACGCATATGTGCTTCTTCGATATCCTTACCGGGCTCGATACGCATCAGTTGCGTCATTGCGCCGTTCATCATCTGTTGATAGTAAGCGGCTTTGTAGGCATTTTTGTCGGGCAGCAAACCGAGTTCCACCATCTTGTCGTCAGCCATATAGTAGATAGCAAACAGGTCGGCACGTGCTTCTTCGATAGTGGAAGCATGCTCTTTGAGGGCATCTTTGCTGACACCCGGCAGGAGTTTGCCCGAGCCGTGACCCAAACATTCGTGCAGGTCGGTATGCAAATCGCCGGTGATGGCACCATACTGCTTTGCCAATTCCCGCTCGGTGTCGGAGTACATAAACTCCTCGTTGAAGCCGTTGCCCAAGGCTGCTTTGTTGTAGGCGTCGGTGATGTTCTCAATCGTGACGGATTTCGATCCGTATTCTTTCCGAATCCAGTTGGCATTCGGAAGGTTGATACCGATAGGTGTAGCAGGATAGCAGTCACCGCCCAAGATGGCGGCATTGATGACCTTGGCGGAAACGCCTTTGACTTCTTCCTTTTTGTATTGCTTGTCGGTAGGGGAGTTGTCTTCGAACCATTGGGCGTTGGCAGCAATGGTTTGCGTACGACGGGTAGCCTCCAGGTTCTTGAAGTTGACAAGTGCTTCCCACGATGCCGTTACGCCAAGCGGATCACCATAAGTCTCGGTGAATCCGTTGACGAAATCGATACGTGAATCCAAGTCTTTGACCCAAGCAATGCAATATTCGTTGAAAGTACGCAAGTCGCCGGTGCGGTTGAACTCGATGAGTTTCTCAATCACCAAGCGCTGCTCAGGTGTTTCTGCCACGGTGAGTGCTTTTTCCAACCAATATACCACTTCGTGCAAAGCCTCGCCATAGAGCCCTCCTACACGATAGACCTCTTCTTGCACTACGCCGTCTTTCTTCACCAGTTTGGCATTCAAACCTATGCTCATGGGCTCCTGAGAGTCGTCTTTGTGAGCGGCATAGTATGCTTCGGCTTCGGCTTGGGTTACACCTTCGTAATAGTTGTTGGCAGAAGTGAGAATGAGGTCCACACCTGCTGCCTGATTGGTGCGCTTGGCAAGTACTGTGGGGTCGAACATCACGGGAACAAGGGTTTCCAGGGTACCGTTCATCGGTGATTTCTCACCTCCCAAGATGCGTTGCAATTCTGTTTCGGGTATCCACTGCCATGCATTGCGGAACCACTCCTGCGTAAATTCGGGCAAGAACTTGTCTTCGCTATAGTGGTGGTGAATACCGTTGGAGAACCATACGCGTTTGAGGTATTTTTCCATCAAAAGGAATTGCTCGTCGTCCTTGTCAGGATAGTTGAGGTAGATACTCTCTAATGTACGGCGAATGGCAAGGTTGTATTTGCAGTTCTGGTCGTAGAGTATATCCCGCCCTTGTACGGCGGCTTTCGACAGATAATAAATGAGTTCTTTCTGTTGCAGCGAAAGGTCTTCGAATTGCGGCACTTGGTAGCGCAATATCTCAAGGTCATAGAATCGGTCCACAGTATATTTGAATTCGTTCTTAGGTTGTTGGCATGCCGCTAATGTGGTGGCAGCCATAACGATGATAAACAGTTTTTTCATTGTTTATATTCTTTCTAATACGGTTTGTACAAGTTGTTTGATACGGGGTTTGTAGTCGGTATTGGCGGCTTCAGCCTTGCGTTGTGCAATCACGCAGCAAACGGTCATTGCACGGTGTCCCATCAGGAGCGAGAGACCTGCAATGGCAGAGCCTTCCATTTCGTAGTTGGTGATGCGTTGTCCTTCGTAGCGGAAAGCGGAAATGCGTTGGTTGATGTCTTTTACGGCAATGTCGCATCTGAGAACTCGTCCTTGCGGCCCGTAGAAACCGTTGGAAGCAATGGTGCAACCACGGTGCATATCGGTAGAAGCAATGCGTTCTACCAACTCTGTGTCGGCAGCCACCACGTAGGGTACAGCCGCTTTCTTCGGATAGCCGATTGCCTCTACCAAAGCCTTCTCAAAGCCCAAGTCGGCAATATCGTCACGCCCTTCGTAGAAGGCGAGTACACCGTCGAAACCGATACTTTTTTCCGATACGAGGAATGCACCGAGCGGAATATCTTCTTGCATGGAACCGCAAGTACCGATGCGTACAATCTCGAGCGAGCGTTTTTCGAGTTTCTCGGTGCGTGTCTGGAAATCGATATTCGCCAAAGCGTCAATTTCGTTCATCACGATATCGATGTTGTCCGTACCGATTCCTGTAGATATACATGAGATACGTTTTCCTTTGTATTTTCCTGTAATAGTGTGAAATTCACGCGATTGTATGTTGCATTCGATAGTGCCTTCGTCGAAGAAAGAAGCCACCAAGTCCACACGCCCTTGGTCGCCTACAAGGATAACCTTGTCTGCCAAGTGTTCAGGACGGATATGAAGATGGAATACACTACCGTCTTCATTGATAATGAGTTGAGATGCGGGGAATGTTTTCATATTGGTTGTGTTTTTAGGTTATTAAACTTTTCCTCTGCATGTTTGTCTGCAGAAGAAAGGCAAAGGTACAACAATTATTTTGTGTCTGCAAATCAGGCTTGTCCGCCGCCGAACGACATAGGTATATTGTTGGCAGCGTGGTTGGTCTCAATCTCGCCGAAAACACGCTCGTATTTCGCCACATTTTCTTGCAAAGCGTGAAGCAGTTTCTTCGTATTGTCAGGTGTAAGGATAATGCGCGATTGCACTTTGGCTTCTTTCATACCCGGCATTGTGCGCACGAAATCAATGACAAACTCACTTGGTGAATGGGCTATGATAGCCAAATTGGCATATGTGCCGTCGGCAACTTCCGGCGTGAGGGTGATTTGCATTTTGTTTTCTTCCATGATGTATAGTTGTTTAGTTGTGTGGTTGTTTAGTTGAGTAGTTGTGTAGTTGTGCATCTTCTCATCTCCTCAACTTTTCATCTCCTCATCTCCTACCAGCGTTGCGGCTTGTGCAGACGGTTGTAGAACATAAGCCACAAACTGTTGAGGGGCAAAAATATATCGAAGAGCGAGGCTTCCACTCCTACTTTTCTGACTTGCAAATTGCGTGCCGAAATGCGCAAAATGAGCATTCTGACAATCCAACGTATCAACAGCAACCCTCCGGCAAAGAGCCTTATCCACATATCGCCCGCTACCGTCAGTGCAATGAAGAGTGCGTAGAATAATCCTCGTGTCAATGGTTCAAGCAGCAATTGCACACGGGTAGAGAATTTGTATTTGGGAGCGACACTCAAGTGCCGTCTTTTCTGCTGTATCCACTCTCCGAAAGTTGATTTGGGTACGGACCAAGTCAGGCTCTCCGGCATGACAGCAATAGTGGTGTTGCATCGGTTTGCCACTTTGTTGACAAACAAATCGTCGTCGCCGGCACGCTCGTTCTGCAATCCTTCAAAGCCGTGGTTGCGGACGAAAGTCGATTTGCGGTAAGCCAAGTTCCGTCCCACCCCCATATAAGGGTGACGGGCATATGCCATACCCAGGTATTGCAATCCGTTGAAGAGCGTATCGTAAGCAATCAGCCGGTTGAGCAGAGCAGGGTGCTCGTAGTAGGCTCCATAGCCTAACACTATTTCCGTCTCTTCGTTGTGGAAACCGCTCATTATCCCGCTCAACCAATTCTGAGAAGCAGGACAGCAATCGGCATCGGTCAGCACCAAATATTCATATTTTGCAGACTTCACCGCCAAGGTCAATGCCAATTTCTTGCGGCTTCTGACACGGGCATTATGCGGTATGAAAGTGGTACGCAGATGAGGATATTGCAGTTGAAACCGCTCCAAGACATCTTGTGTATTGTCCTCACTTGCATCGTTGACCACTATCACTTCGTATGTTCCGTATGTTTGCTCCAATACTTTCGGCAGGAACTTTTTCAGATTTTCACCTTCGTTGCGTGCGCAGATAATCACACTTGCGGGCGGATAATCTTTTGTTTTTGAAGCAGCATCCAAAGCCGGTGTTTTCCGCTTTTTTCTGTAATAACGGTTGACACCTGCCATATAGCGTGCGTAGTAATACATCTGATAGACAAATACTGTCAGCAACGCAATTGCCAATACGGCAGTCAACAGAGGAATATGGTAGCAACCTAAGTCCATTATTCGTAAACAAACGACACATTGTCAATCCAAAACACGTTTCCGTTGCCTCCTACAAATGCTTCGTGGTAGCCGGCGGAGAATATCATAATGGCGTGAGTGGGCATTTCATTGCTGTCAGCCCAACCGATTTCTTGTATGGGGACAATCTTTCCTTTGGAGTTCATGGTTCTGTAGGGTTGGTTCAATCCCATATAATTGCGGTAATAAGGTTTGTCTGTGATGTTTCCGTAATGTACTTTTGTGCGGTAACCGTTTTGCCATTCTTGTTGTGTCTCAGAGAACCGTTCACGTACGGTACCTACACGTGTGGCGTAGATGTTACCGTCGTTGTCTTCCCAGCGTTTCTGCAATAGCAGGACAACTTCCGCTTTATCCGTACCTTTGACGTTCTTCGGACGGGCTTGCCCTTTCGCAATGGTCAGAACAGAGTCTGTCGATATGACGGATTTGTAGTCAAACATCAAATAAGCGGGTCTTTCCGTGAAAGGAATGCCGTAATCAACGTTGGAATACGGGTCGTTAGCCGAACGGATAGGCTCTATGGTTTGTCCTAAAAAAGCTGTGCCGGTAATCAGTACTTTGAGGTTGATAAAGCCTAATACTACCACTTCTTCCAATTTCACGTCCATACGGCAGCAATAGCCGTTGCCACGTCGTTCGGGTGTGGTAGTGCCACTGCATTTGTCGATACCGCTCACACGGGCATAAGCGTTGCTCACACTCCATGGACTGCCTGATTCCTTGTATTTGAACGGAATATTACCGGAAATTGTATCGGTTGGGGCAATGGCATAGATGGTACGCGTCGCACCGCCGATAATGCCCGATTCGTAGATATAACGCACAGCCCACTGTTCGAAATCGCCATAAGGCACGGGCTCAATTCTTTCCGCTTGGGCATAAAATGCCATACCCAAGGCAAACAGACTTAATGCTATTTTTTGTTTCATTGTTTATTTGATATTGCAAGGCACCGAATATTGTGTCGATGCGTCTTTTTCAAGTTGAATATAGCGATACAAGGGTTTGATTTTTTGTTGTTTGACTGCATTGGCAAACAGATATGCCACTTCGCGTGCGCCCATGAGCGAAAGGTGGGTATTGTCGATCTTCCCGTCGGGATATTTGCTGTATTTGCCGGGCTCCATGTGGGCGAAGTATTTCACGGAAGGTTCGTCGCCAACGGCACGGAGCCAATCCATAGTGATAGCAGTCATGTCCACCAAAGGCACATCTGTTGTTTGGGCAGCACGGCGTGCTGCATCGGGATAATCGCCATGCTTGTTCACTAATTCGCCGGTTTCTTTCGAGAACGCACGGCGTGCAATCGGAGTACACAAAACAGGTTGTGCGCCCATCGCTTTTGCTTCTTCTATCATACGACAGAGGTTTTTTTCGTAGTCACCGACGGGTGTATAGCGCACGGAGTCGTCTTGCTTGGTGTCGTTATGCCCGAATTGTATGATGACCACATCGCCCTTTTGCAAGTCTTTTTTTACGTCTTCCCAACGTCCTTCAGCGAGGAAGGATTTGGTACTGCGTCCGTTCTTGGCGTGATTTCTGACAGTGATGTTGTCAGAGAGATAGGTAGGGAACACTTGTCCCCATCCGCGTTCTGCGGTAATAGTGGTGTCCGGACGATCTGCCATTGTGCTGTCGCCCACCATGAATACTGAAATCTGTTTTTGTTGACAGGCAGGCAATACGGCAACCATTGTCATGAGTGCCAATGCGCTGAATGCCTGATAAATATATTTCTTCATACGCTGTTGAGGTGTGATATTGATATTCCAATTTGCAAAGGTACGCTTTTTTTCGGAAATAGCAGGTATGTTTTGCCGGATAACAGCATAATTGCATTAGAATTTTGTTCGGCATTTCCTCAGTTTCTCATATTCGCAGTTTCTCATAAACCTTGTATGACCCTTGTATAACCCTTGCATGGGGTGTGTGAGGGGTGCGTGATGGTTGCTGACTTTGTTTGTTTAGTTGTGGAGTTGTAAGGATGTGGAGATGTATGGATGATTAGTAGTGTTGTGCAAGTGCCGCATGGGTAGCGTATGAGTGGCGCATGAGCAGCCAAATGAAATATATGTGCAATTGTACTGCAAAGATAGTGAGAAAAAGCCATATTCTATTCCCAAAAGTTTGGGAATGAAATCGGCAGAAAATGTATTATCTTTGCAAACGCAATGCAAGCGTTCGGGGCAAATGGCGAAAACATGCTGTAAAATATAAATTCAGCTATTTGTTTGTTTACTTGTTTATTGTATATTTGCAAACGAAAAATATCTTTCAAAAAGAAGGCAGGTTATTAATCCTATTAATTTCTATATGCTATGAAAAAACTTCTTTTCTTTGGAGCGATGCTGTTCTTTGCATGGCTTCCGATGATGGCACAAAACAGCCAAGCACAAACGATACAGCAGTTGCAAGAGCAAATCAACAATTTAACACATTAAATACTTATCTATTATGAAAATTTATAAACTGCTTGTTGCTATGGGGTTGATAGCAATTGTTACGGGGTGCAATAATTCTGGTACCCAGTTAATATACGGTAGCCATCATGGGATAAGTCTTATTAGGTATGTACAACCGGAATATAAGGATTTTATTCTGGTTAAAGATGTTGGAGAAACTGACTCCACAGGCATTACAATTCAAAGTTGGCGCGAGACTTATGAGGGTTGGAAAGTTTGTCTTGATCATATAGATTTGGGCAATACCCCCTATTTGGAATTGCCGGATAACTATCTGATGGTAGATTGGAAATGGGACTATATTGTATGGGATAACATTAATGGCAGTGTACTTTTTGTCCCATGGGATAGTTTGCAAACTCCTATCAGCCAAAAATTCCCTAAATCGACAGGCTTTGTAAATAATCCTGTAAAAGACAAGTGTTTTTTGGCATATCACATTTTGGATGAATATCGTGGAGCAAAAGTTCAGTCAGTAGGGTATTATTATTTATTAGAGGAAGCGGACAAAACAAAATCTTTTTATTACCCATCCTGCTCTATGGATAGTTTGACTATAGATAAATATACCAAAGATGTAGCCTACTATGATTCTTTGCAACTGGTATATCAAGATTGTATTACTGAAATTATCAATTCCGGGCAATTGGCAAAGTATGTGAAATTATCAAAGAAACTTCAGAAACCATGAGATACAAAAGGTGGTATATAGTAAAGTTAACCAATTAAACGCTTACAACTATGAAAACAAAGATAGTTATATTGTCAGTATTTGTACTGATGGTGGGTGTGCTGATTGGCTGTACACCTGCACCGACACCTTGTTGTCAGTGCAATGGCGAGAATCAGTATATGGCAGAACATAATGAGTGCATTTTGTTTTATGGAAATTACGGACCTGATTTTGACAGCGCATTGGATTCGTTGCTACGCAGTTATCAATTTGATTTGTCTCAATACTCCAACCATTATTTTATTTTAGATACTTTATATGTGCTCAATCATCCGGATCGACAAAATAGAACTTTTTTCATAACACAATTCTATGTAAATGGAGATGATAATGTGATAGCAGGAAAAAAAATACAATCAAAGCGATTATTGGGGGTTCGAATTAGGCGGCAGTATTGTGCTGTATTGGATTATAGACACCAAGGGGGACGTATATGATTTCGATGAGCTTCCGGATGATTGACTATACCAAGGCAGTGCATGATATAACTAATTTGCCGGTGTTTTGTATATCACAAATTATTTGTACTTTTGCAGATAGTTTCATACACCCTTCTTATCATGAACGAAGAACGTCGCCACTTTAAGATTTTTGCCGGTACAAAAGGTGAAAACTTAGCACAAAACATTTGTAAACAACTTGGTTGCAAGTTGGGTAAACGAACCATTGAACACTATTCCGACGGAGAGTTCTCTGCGGCTTTCGAAGAGTCGGTCCGCGGGCAGTCGGTCTATCTTATCCAGTCCACTTGTCCGTCGTCCGACAATCTGATGGAGTTGCTCCTGATGATAGATGCCGCCAAACGTGCCAGTGCCTATAAGATTATTGCCGTTATTCCGTATTTCGGTTGGGCACGGCAGGACCGCAAAGACAAAGGACGCGTATCAATTGGTGCCAAACTGGTTGCCGATATGATTCAGGTGGCAGGTGCCGACCGCGTCATTACAATCGATTTGCATGCAGAGCAGATACAGGGATTCTTCAATATACCGGTGGATCACCTCTATGGTTTGAACACTTTTGCCGACTATATTGCTTCGCTCAATATGCCCAATCTGATTATCGCTTCTCCGGACGAAGGCGGTTCTAAACGGGCTGCCAAATTGGCTGCCAAACTCAATGCACCTATGGTGATGTGCTATAAGAACCGTGAGAAAGCCAACGAGATTGCCGAAATGCGTATATTGGGCGATGTGGCAGGCAAAGATGTGGTGATTATTGATGATATCTGCGATACGGCAGGTACGCTTTGCAAGGCTGCCAATCTGATGAAAGAAGCAGGTGCCACCAGTGTACGTGCCGTGGTTTCGCACGGTGTGATGTCGGGCAAAGCCTGCGAACGGGTGATGAACTCCGCTTTGGAAGAACTGGTATTTACCGATTCGCTGCCTTTCGACACGGCACAATGCCAGAAGGTGCATGTGTTGAGTGTGGCTCGCTCGTTTGCCGATACCATTCGTGCTATCCAAGAGCACCGCAGTATCTCCGAAATCAACCAAAATTCATAACTGCCGCTTTGAAACGCTATTGGTTATATATAGTAGCAATAGGTTTGTTGCTTTCTGCTTGCGGAACAAAGCAAACGACCGTGCAGACGGCATCTGCAGCAGATTTCTGTGCAGATTCTGCTTACCGGTATGTGGCAGACCAAGTGGATTTCGGTGCGCGTGTGCCGAGAACGATGGCGCACTACGATTGTGCCAAATACTTGGAGCAACAGTTGCGCCGCTTCGGACTGCAGGTGAGCATTCAGCAAGGTCAGATGCCCGATTACGAAGGCAAGATGCAACCTATCTATAATATTATGGGCAGTTATTTGCCCGGACAACGCAACCGGATTCTGCTCTGTGCGCACTACGACAGTCGTCCGTGGGCAGATCAGGAAGAAGATTACGACAAGCGTCACCAACCTGTTTTGGGTGCCAACGATGGTGCGAGCGGAGTAGGGGTGTTGTTGGAAATAGCGCGTCAGTTGTCGCTCCAACAGCCCGATAAGGGTGTGGATATTGTCTTTTTCGATGCCGAAGATATGGGTACGCCCGAGTTCTATACCGGTAAAGAGCGGGAAGATACGTGGTGCTTGGGCTCTCAACTCTGGGCACAACGTCTCAAAGCAGAGAAAGCTACAAAGCAATATCAGTATGGTATCTTGCTGGATATGGTGGGGGCTCCCGATGCCGTCTTTCCGAAGGAGTACTATTCGATGCAATATGCCGCCGACTATGTGGAGCACCTTTGGCGAACGGCGCAGCAACTCGGTTATACGCAGTATTTCCGGTCGGCAAATGCTTATCCTGTTACCGACGACCATTACTACGTCAACACTATTGCCGGTGTGCCTTGTGTGGACATTATTCACTATAACCAACAGTCGTACACGGGCTTTGCGCCTTATTGGCATACGCTCGGTGACGATATGCGCAATATCAGCAAAACGACGCTCGAGGCTGTGGGCAAAACCGTTTTGACTGCTATCATCAAATAAAACGCTAAACCAATCCGTAGAGGAATATAATATAGAACAATGTTAGAAATCAAAGACTTGCATGCCACTATCAATGGCAAAGAAATACTCAAAGGCGTCAATCTTACCATCAATCGCGGAGAAGTACATGCGATTATGGGACCGAACGGTGCAGGCAAATCCACTCTTTCTGCCGTGCTGACAGGTAATCCGGCTTATACCGTTACCAAGGGAACCGTTGTTTTCAACGGCAAGAACCTGCTGGAGATGCCGCCTGAGGTGCGTGCCCGCGAAGGAATGTTCCTTTCGTTCCAATATCCTGTAGAGATTCCGGGTGTGAGCATGGTTAATTTTATGCGTACCGCTGTCAACGAGAAACGTGCCTATGAGGGCAAAGAACCTTTGTCCGCATCGGAATTTCTGCGTTTGATGAGAGAAAAGAAATCCATCGTGGAGATGGACAACAAACTTACCAACCGTGCCGTGAACGAAGGCTTTTCGGGAGGCGAGAAGAAGCGTAACGAAATCTTCCAGATGGCAATGCTGGAGCCTTGTCTGAGCATATTGGACGAGACCGATTCCGGACTTGATATCGATGCGCTCCGCATTGTGGCAAACGGCGTGAACAAACTCAAAACGCCTGACAATGCATCTATCGTTATCACCCACTACCAGCGTTTGCTCGACTATATAGTGCCCGACTTTGTCCATGTATTGGCAGACGGCCGTATTGTCAAAACGGGTGACAAGACGCTTGCGCTCGAATTGGAGGAGAAAGGTTACGACTGGCTCAAAGACGAAAAACTGTAAGCTATGGCAACCTATTCCGATATATATCTTTCTGTTAAGGACCGTATCCAACCGCTGCAAGGTGTCTATCAGTCTGCGGAAGAAGATTATCAGCGTTTGCTGCAGCCTGCCGAGTGGAACGATGTGTTAGCTGTTGATTACGGACTGAATATCCAACGCCTCAATATCCAAGTCAACCCTTATCAGGTGTTCCATTGTGATGTGCCGGGCATACAGTCGTATCTCTATTTTGTCATCAACGATATTTTCTATCATGAGCAGTCTGCCCGCAATCAGTCGCTTCCGCATGGCGTAATCATTTGCTCTATGCGTGAGGCAACAGAGCGGCATGCAGATTTGGTGCGGCCTTATTTGGGCAAACTCATGGCAGCGCAAACCGACAGTTTCGTTGCACTGAATGCTATGTTTGCCCAAGACGGATTTTTTATCTATGTGCCGGACGATGTGCAGTTGGAATATCCTATACAGATGATCAATGTTCTTCGCTCCGATGTCGATTTGATGGCAAATGCGCATAATCTCGTAGTGGTAGGAAAGAATGCCAAAGCTTCACTCCTGGTGTGCGACCATACGATGGACGGCAAGGTGCGTTTTTGCGAAAACCGTGTGACGGAAGTGTTTGTTGAAGAAGGCGCACAATATGAGCATTATAAGTTGGAAGATACTTCCGAGCTGACCAATAACCTCACTTCGTTGTTCGTTTCGCAAGCTGCGTCATCTGATGCATTGGTGAATATCATAACCTTGCGCAACGGGCAGACGCGCAATAAGATTATCATTACGCAAGAGGGTGACAGAGCCGTTTCTACGCTCTGTGGTATGGCTGTGGCTTCCGGCAAACAGGTGGTGGATAATTTCACCCGCATCGAGCACCGCCATATCGGTGGAAAGAGTGAGGAACTTGTCAAATATGTATTGGACGGGCAGGCGAAAGGCAATTTCACGGGAGAACTGAAGGTATTGCCCAATGCCCAACAAACCGAAGCTTACCAGACCAACCGCAATATATTGCTTTCTGCTGATGCGAAGGTGCGTACCCGACCGCAATTGGAAATCTATGCCGACAATGTCAAATGTTCGCATGGTGCTACTACCGGTCAGATTGACGAGACGGCACTCTTCTATATGCAGCAACGCTGTATTTCGTTGGAAGAGGCGCGTTTGCTTTTGATGAATGCTTTCTTGGCGGATGTGGTAGGCAATATCCGTGTACCTTCATTGCAGGAGCGCATTGCCACTTTGGTGGATAAGCGTTTGCGCAAAGCCGATGACGCGTGTGCCGGTTGCCGGGAAAGCCATTGCAAATAGCGAATAGTTGATATTTAATATTTAATATTAATTATTCACTATTCACTATTAATTGTTTAGTACATTCGGGAAATAGTGTAGTCGAGTGTCTTTTTGAGAGCGTCTAAGGTACGGCTGTCGTGGAAGATACTGATAGCTTCGAGGGCTTTCTGTTTGTAGTATTCCATTCGGTGATAGGTGTAGCGCAAACCGTCGTAGCGCAATACGAATGATTTTATTTCTTGCTCTGCAGCATCGCTCAAATTGCTGTTCTGTGCCAAGTCGCGGATATATTGCGCTTCCATTTCGGGGGCGCGTTGCAAGGAAATGAGCAATGGCAATGTGGCTTTGCCGTCGCGGATATCGCTCATGGTACGTTTGCCGATATCTTCCAAATCGCTATAGTCGAAAGCGTCGTCTTTGAGCTGGAAACACATACCCAGATACTTGCCGAACGCTTTGATGGCTTTGGTCTGTTTCTCTGTGGCACCGGCGGATACGGCACCCGCTTCTGAACATGCGGCAAACAGTGTAGCCGTCTTTTGCTCTATCATGCGGTAGTATTCCTGCTCGCTAATCCACATATCACCTTTTGAATGAAGTTGCAGCAACTCTCCCGATGAGAGCGACATACCCAATTCTGCCACAATGTTGAGTATTTGTGTATTGCGCAGACTGCTGATGATACTGATTACTTTGCTGAGCAGATAGTCGCCCGTGAGGACGGCAATTTTGTTGTTCCAATGGGCTTGTATGCTTTCCTGACCACGGCGGAGCGGACTATTGTCCACCACATCGTCGTGTACCAACGAGGCGGTATGCAAAAGTTCCAAAGCCACAGCGGTACCGATAGTCTTGTTGTTCACTTCGCGAACGAGTTTGGCGCAAAGCAATACTATTATCGGACGGAGTTGTTTGCCTTGTTTGGCGAAGGTGTACGACAATACTTCCGACAATAACTGATTGTCGGTTTTGCATATCTCCCGGAGCGCTTCGTTAAACTGCTGCAGTTCCTGGCAGATGGGTTGCCGTATGTCTTCTATCGTATTCCTCATACCCAAAAGGCGTGCAAAGATACGAATAATTTATGATATACGAATGCAAAACCGCAATTTACTTTTCTATAGATAGTGCAGATACCTGTCTATAACTCATAAAGACGCGAATTGTCGCGTCTTTATGATAGAAATGATTGAGTGCAAAAGGAGTTAATCCAGTTCCTCAATTCCTTGGTTTCTCCCATTTCCCTGTTTCTCAATTCCTCACTATCTTCATGGTTGCATTGCTACTTTGCAACAGATAAACACCGGTAGGAAGGGTAGTCATATCCATATCGGCATTTGTGACGGTCAGGAGACGACCCATTATATCGTAGATATTGAGCCAAATGCCTGCAGGGTTGTGGAGCATATTGCCGTCGAACCAGACACCATCGATGGCGGTGTCTTCCAAGTCTGTCAGCGTGTTGACAAACACTTTATATACTTTTTTGTTGATGAAGTCGCTCACGGTGTAATTGACGCCATAGTGTTGGTCGCTGAAATCCACTGTCTCGCCGTCCGAAGGGGTGACTACCGTAGCATTGCTTACTATCTGTACTTCAGGAATGAGTGCAGTCAAATTTGTTCCTGCAGGTAGTGTCAGACGGATAGTGAGTGCCGCCTCGTCGATTTTACCTTCTACGCCATCAATCTTGAATGAGGAAATGCGCAACTCGGGAAGTTCGATTGTAGCTTCGGTGGGGTCAACCAGGTAACTAATGATATTGTCGATGAGGCGTTTGCCTTGTACGGTGAGGTTCTGCTGGCTCTTTTGCGAGACAGGCAGCAGGATATATTTGCCTCCCCGTATGCTTTTCGGCACTTCGTGAATGGCAACGCAGCGTGCGCCGTCTTCTTCGTAGATATCACCGCGTTTTATTGCCGTAGCCAAACAATAGGAGCCAGGCAGGTTGATATCGGTGGGCATGATGCCTGTGCCGGTGACTTGGTCAAGAATCTCAATAGCATCGTTGGTCTTCACATTCATTCCTTTGAAGACGGGGTGCGAAGGTTGCATGGCTTGAATGGCGGTATTGGTGCCGCTTCCGTTGTCGGGATAACCCCAACCCAAGCGGGAAGTGGTGTAAGTGAATACTTCCATGTTGAGCACCGGTTTCTGAAGTGTTTTGATGATACCCAGTACTTCTTCGTTGGTGGCATCCACGTTTTCGGAAATAACCACTACATCGTACATGTCGTATTGGTCTTTTGCCCGCATCCTGTCATCGGTTCGGCGGGGCGAAACATCGTATTTGCTATTCAGATAAGTGAAGACACCGTCGTTGTAGGCGTCGTCGTACAGATAAAGGAGCGACTTGGCAGCCGGGTCGATTACGATGATTTGTCCCTGCTTTGTTACCGTGTTTTTACCTTCGTAGAGCGGTTCGGCAGTGAGGGTATAGATGTACGTTTGCGGATAGGTTGTTTCGGCAGCAGGTGTACCGCTAAGGGTGAATGTGCCGTTGCTATATGTTCCGCTTACGCCGGTGGGTAAGCCCGTAACGGTAACGTTCTTGGCAAATTTCACAGTCCATACTACGGGTACCAACTGTTGTGTGGCTTTCACTTTGGTAGAGGCATTTGCCGGCGCAATAAACATCGGGTCAGGTATGTCCACGGTGAGTGTACCGTTGAGCGTATTGCCGCCTGCGGCTGTAAGGGTATAGTTGTAAGTGCCGGCTTTGGTAGGCGTTCCGCTGATTGCCCATTGGTTGTTGGCATTGTCTTGTTTGGCGTCCACACCGTCGGGCTTGTTGCCCCAACTGAAAGTTACGTCCTTATCGTCGAGGGCGTCATATTCGTAGGTGACGGGCGTCATCGGGTCGTTTATCCAAACGGTATGTGCGTCGCCGTCGGTGGCGCGCACTTCCGTCTGTACACGGAATGTGCCGGTGCAGGAGGATGCTTCCGCTCCGTTTTTGTCGAGTGCCACTACTTTATAGGTGTAGTCGCCTACCGGACAGTTGGCTGTACCGCTCACCTGCAGCGTATCGCCTGTGGCATTAACGGGAGTAAGCGTGATACCGGTGCCTTCAGTACCTACCCATTCCAAACGGGCAGATACGTAGTTGCGGATGGTGTAGGTGACAGGAGCCAGTTGTTTGGTCTGGTTTACTACCTGCGTCTTGTCGTCGCCCGATACGTATTTTGCTCTCGGAGCATCGCTCACACGGAGAGAGAAGCCTACCATCTTTGATTCTCCATTGATGGCTTTAACTGTAATAAGATGCTCGCCGGTAGTGATATTATATCGCCGTATGGTATAGTTGTCTTTGTCGAATTGCAATGGTTGAAGAAAACCATCGATATATACTTCGAAGTATTGATTGTCACCGGGTTTTGTACCTTTGGTGTCTTGCTTCTTGTCTTTGGCATAGATGGCAAACTGGTCGTAACCGCTAAGATGAAGTGTATAGGTTTTGCCGTCGTCCATTCGGTGTTCACGCCCCGAAGTACCTTGGGTAAATTCATCTTTTGCTGCAGCACTACACGATGAAACCGATTTTGCTGTCATGGTAAACCACCCGTCTTTTGCTTCGCAGGCTGTAGTAGTCTCATTGGTAGTAATACCCATCTGGCGATCCTCACCTTTTGTGCTGATGGTCATATTGTCACTACTGTTTCGTGCAGCATAATATACCTCATATTCTCGTCCGCCGAATTGTACCAATGGTGTTCCGTATCCTCCGGCACGGGTGTCGGCTTCATAGATTTCGGGATAGTGAATGGTCAAGCCTGAAGAAGGTATTTTTACCGTAAAGTTAATGGTATATACCTGTTGTGTCCCGTCTTCGGCGGTCACCGTGATGGTGGTAGTGCCGGGCAGACTTGAAGCATCAGTGATGATATGCATCGTGTTGGGCTTGTTGGGTGTGGCGGTTACGTTTGGTACATCAGTGGTACCTGCAGGCAGTTCGTAGGTGTAGCTATAGGTAGTGCGCTGGAAACCAGGCAGCGGAGTGCCATTCACTGAAATGCTACTCAATGTGGCATCGTTCGATTTGGGCGGTGCAACGGAAAGTGTAACGGTGTAGGCTGTTTGTTGAGTGCCTTTGATGGCTTTGTAGATTACCGGATTGCTGAAATTCTGTGCTCCCGTGGGAGTGTAGGAATCGGCGTTGTCGGTGAGCACTGTTGGGGCCAGACTGCTGACATCGGTTCCGTTGGGCAGGGTTGCCGTAATGGTCTTTTGTGCCTGATTGATGTCTGCACTGACACCGGCAACGGTAAAACTTGTTATAATAGGTTCTGTTGTTTGAATATAGTTGATGCGGTAGGTGAGTTGTGTTCCGTCTTCGGCTGTTACGGTAATGACGGCAGGGTTGCCATTCTGCTGTACGTCGCAGGTTGCTTTGCTATCGTTGGTTGTTGCGGTTATCTGCGGCCACGATGACTGCGAAGGCGGCATAGTGTAGTCGTAGTCATACGTCGTAGGAGCAAAATCGCTGATAGTCTGTCCTTCCACCTTTAGGTCTGACAAAGTTGCATCGGAAGATTTCGGAGTCGGAGCAGCGGCAAGCGTAACTTCTAAGTCTGCAATAAGTATCGTCGTGCCATCCCCGTAGTTGCTACTGCCTCCAAAAGAATGACTACTGCTGTCGTATTTTTTGATTTGACGATATATCCGTAATGATCGGATTCCTTGGGGGATAGAAACATCTGTTGTATTGCTGGCGCAGTCACCGTCATAAGAGTCCATCGGTATCAATGTTTCCGCAGTGGCGGAACTTCCGTTTGGGGGCGTATTCCACATAATCATCGCTGCATTCTTGACAACAGAATTATTGGTAGTGCCATGAATTTTTATATTGGTAATGTCCGAAGTGGTGCTTATTTGAACGTAATTCTGATCATAGGCACTGGCTGTGTTTTTGATTTCTATCAAGTCCACTTTTACGCCTTTACCATTTTCCTTACAGATTTGTTTATTGCTGGTAGAGCTGTAAGAAGAAGATACTGTCACTCCGTTTTTGCTTGCTCCGCTCGCTATTTCGCCAGCGGTAAACGAGGCTGAGTTTTGGGCTATAACTGTACTGCCGAATAGGCAGCAGAAGAAAGATACAATACTCTTTTTCAATATATTTTTCATGTGTTCGATTGTTTGCGGTTGAACATAGTTTAACGATTACAAAGGTACGGCTTTATTTTTGTTCTGCCGTATAAAAATTGACAGATAAGGTGGGGAGATTTGACAATTAGGCAATCCGGTAATCCGGCAATCTTACCATCTGACAATAGATAGCGGATACGCCCGGTTGCGCCTCGACAGCATCAGCCGGATGACCGCATAAGATATGCAGAATAACCTAATAATAACCTAATAACAACCTAATAATAACCTAATGATGATAGCACGAGGGTAGCATGAGGAGTGCTGAATCACCAAGTAATCACCAAATAATCACCAAATAATAACCAAATAATAACCAAATAATAACCAAATGACGGAAGCTGTGGGGTATGAAGGTGACAAGCGGGTGATGTGCGGATGACAGAATGGGGTAAGAAAACGTAAAGGAACGGGTAATATACAGGAAACCATTCTTAATAGACAGGGCTCATGCTGCTGCTTCTGCTTGACAAAGCTGCATTATCTTTGTTGATTTTTATATTATAGGGACAAGTACTTGCCAGTGTCGGAGAAATGTTGTATCTTTGCAAAATGTAAAATGGGTATTATGCCCAAAGTATAAATAATTATTAACGTGTACGTAAATAAAAAGAATAAGATGAAACACTTAAAGACTGTGTCATTATCTCTCTGTTTAATGGTTGCATTCGCAGTGAGTGCGCAAGAAGTGGATAAAGCGACTGTTGCTACGCAAGCTGATGCCGCCAAGAAAGCCGCCGACGCATTGAAATCGGTAGATACAGGCGAAAAAGCATGGAAATTCGACGGAGTAGTAGGACTTAACGGTGCCGCTACCGGACTTTGGAACTGGGCAGCCGGCGGTAAAAACAATGTGAACGGCATCGCTTTTGCCAAACTGCATTTGCTTTATCATAAAGACAATATCGCATGGGAAACCAATTTCGATACCGATTTTGGTGTAACTTGGGTTGACCAGGAAGAAGACGCTTTCCAGAAATCTTCCGACAATATCAAGTTGGCAACCAAGTTCGGTTGGGAGTTCCACAAATCGTGGTATCTGACCGTCTTGGGCGGCTTCCAGAGCCAGTATGCACTTGGTCGTGACTATGTGACGGGCTACAATCCTGCCATCTCCAAATGGTTGGCACCGTCTTATACCGATATCTCTGTCGGTATCGACTGGAAGAAGAGTTACAACGGAGCCGATTTCTCTATCTACCTCTCGCCTATAGCAGGACGTATTACAACGGCATACGTGGGAGACAAGTGGAATGAGAAATATACCGAGGAAGCCTATTTCGGTAATTTGGAAGAAGGTGCCAGTCCTGCCTATGACTACAAAGCGATGTTGAATAATCATACTGATTTCCGCAGCAATTTGCAAACCAAATACGGTACGACGGTTTACTATAAAGACGAGGACGGCAATACTCAAACCAAGTATCGCAATTTCCGTGCAGAGTTCGGTTTGTCGTTCAAGGGAGCGATTGCCTATAAATACGAGAACCTGACACTGAGTACCACACTCGGACTCTTTACTCCGTATGCCGGCAAGGGATATAAATTGGAGGATGGTGAAGACGACTATTTCAAATATTCGAACAAGAACCGTCAGTTCGGTAATTTCGATGTTGACTGGGATGTGGCTGTGTCGTATCAGTTCTTGAAAGTGCTGAACGTTACGCTCTCTACCAGTTTGAAGTATTACAACGGTACGCTTATCGAAGGCAAAGACGGCACATCGGCAGAACGCGTACAGTTCAAGTCGGTTCTCGGTCTGGGTATCGGATACAGCTTCTAAAACGGCTGCCATGGAATTGCTGCAACAATTTGAGGAGAATTTCAACAGGCTATTGGTGGCGTACGAAACATTGCAAAACGAGTATAATGTTTTGCAACAGAAATATGAACATCAATGGGAAGAATTGTTGCAGACCCGCGAACAACTGAGTAAACTGCAAAAGCAATATAACGCTCTGAGTACGGCAGCGGCATTGACAGGCGATACAGAAGACAAACAGATGGCACGTCAGAAGATTGGCAAGATGATAAAAATGATAGATGAAGCATTGAACTCTTTATCAGAATAAGCAGTATGGCAGACTTGCAAAATATAAACTTACAACTTGATTGTCATTCTGTCCGCTTGAGAATAGAACGGAAGAACGAACCTATCTATCGACGTGCTGCCGACAAGGTGAACGAAAAATACAAGACGCTGTTTGCACATTACCCTAACAAGCCGCTGGAAGAACTCTGGATGTTGACGGCTTTGTATGTGGCCGTAGAACTCAGTCAGGACGAGCGGGAAAAGGCGGTTCAACCATTCATCGACAAAATATCGGAGTTAAACGAAAAATTAAACGCTATCAATAATATTAACGAAAAATAAAAAACAATGGACATTTTATATGTAATACTAATCGCCATCGGCGCATTGTTGCTCGGAGCCGGGATTTGTTTCCTGATTCTCTATTCGATGAGCAACGGCGTTGTCAACAAGGCGAAAGAAGAGGCTGAGATTATCAAGAAAAACAAGGTTATCGAAGCCAAGGAGAAGTTCATTGCCTTGAAGTTGGAATACGAGAAAACGGTACAGCAGCAGAACCAAAAACTGCAACAGACCGAACAACGGCTCGGACAACGTGAGCAACAGCTCAACCAACGGCAAGGCGAAGTGCAACGTTCGCTCAACGAAGTGAACCAACGTGCGCAACAGATTGAGCAACAACAGCAGGCGCTTGATTACAAACAGAAAGAAATCGAACGTATGCACAAGCAGGCACAACAGCAATTGGAAACCATCTCGGGCATTTCTGCCGAAGAGGCAAAGAAACAGCTGGTGGAAGCGTTGAAAGACGAGGCGAAAACCAATGCGATGTCGTATGTCAACGAGATTATGGACGAAGCGCGGTTGAATGCCAACAAAGAGGCGAAGAAGATTGTGGTGCAAACCATTCAACGTATTGCCACTGAGGCGGCTATCGAGAACTCTGTGACCGTTTTCCATATCGATAACGACGAAGTGAAAGGCCGCATTATCGGTCGTGAAGGCCGCAATATCCGTGCGTTGGAAGCCGCTACCGGTGTGGAAATCGTGGTGGACGATACGCCCGAAGCTATTGTACTTTCCGCCTTCGACCCTGTCCGTCGTGAGATTGCACGTTTGGCACTCCACCAGTTGGTAACCGACGGACGTATTCACCCTGCCCGTATCGAAGAGGTAGTGGCTAAGGTGAAGAAACAGGTGGAAGAAGAAATCATTGAGACCGGTAAACGAACCACTATCGATCTCGGTGTTCATGGTTTGCATCCGGAACTCATCAAGATGGTGGGTCGTATGAAATACCGTTCGTCGTACGGACAGAACCTTTTGCAACACGCCCGCGAAACGGCAAATCTTTGTGCCGCTATGGCATCGGAACTCGGACTCAATCCGAAGAAAGCACGCCGTGCCGGACTTTTGCACGATATCGGCAAAGTGCCTGAAGACGAACCCGAATTGCCGCACGCAATACTGGGTATGCACCTTTGCGAGAAGTATGGCGAAAAGCCCGATATCTGCAATGCAGTCGGTTCGCACCATGATGAGGTGGAGATGGAAACCATGTTGGCTCCGATTGTACAAGCTTGCGATGCTATTTCAGGTGCCCGACCGGGTGCCCGCCGTGAAATAGTGGAGGCATATATCAAACGTCTGAACGACTTGGAGAACCTGGCACTGAGCTATCCGGGTGTTATCAAGACCTATGCTATCCAAGCCGGTCGCGAACTCCGTGTGATTGTAGGTGCAGACAAAATGACCGACAAAGAGACCGAATTGCTCTCGTTCGATTTGGCAAAGCGTATTCAGGACGAAATGACCTACCCGGGTCAAGTGAAGATTACGGTTATCCGTGAAACGCGTGCCATCAGTTTTGCCAAGTAATAAATAAGGTATTATCCATCCGATGTGAAACGCCTGCCGATTGTGCGGGCGTTTCGCTTTTGATACGCTAAGTCTTTCTGTTTGTGCCGGAAAGTGACCACGGGGAGCAAAACAACAAAAGACAGGTTCTGCAACCAGAGTGCTGAAGGATAAACAACTAATCTATCTATGAGAACCTGCGCTCAACTCCCGATATAAAAAAGTACGAATAATATTTGGTACATCGGAATATATGTTGTAACTTTGCAGAAACGGAAGAAGTGATGGCGCTTGCTTTCGTTGAAATTTTGAATACCAAATAAAAACACAAAACATTATGAAGAAAAAATCCTTCTTGATGGCGGCTCTCGCCATGTTTGTTGGAGCTAATGTAATGGCTCAAACAGCGCTCGATGCCAAAAATGCGTATGCTTACGATGTAACTGTTTCTACTGATGAAGATCAGCAGATGGCTATGGTTAGTTATCGTCTGAATGCTCCTGCTACTGAAGTAAAGGTGCTTGCCGATATCGATGGAACAATCAAAGAGTACAATGGTACCAACAACGCAACCAAAGAAAACAACCTCAATAGTGCTATCGTTCCTTTGGTAGGTCTTGCAAAGGGTACGGTTGTAAAGATTTCCGTAAAAGTTACCAGTCCGGCGCTCGAAACAGCAACCGTTTGTGCAACCGGTTATCAATTCTATCATCCGCAAGGTGTAGCTACTGACAATGATCCTGAAAGTCCTTATTTCGGACGCATTTATGCTACCGAATGTATGGATGCTCCAAATGACACATATCTGTCGGGACCTACCAATAGCATCGGACAAGCTTTGTATGTATTTGATCCTACTTTTGCCCCTCTTAAAAATAAGGATGACAAGTACGGCTTTAATGGCGGCTTGACTTTTAATGACAAATTCACCAACGGACAAACCGATTACGATCCGCGTAAAGTCCGTATCAGCAAAGACGGTCGTGTGTTTGTTTCAGCACAGAACGAAAAGGGTGTAGCACTCTATGAAATCAATCCCGAAGATTTGAATGCAGAGTGGACACCTGTTATCTACGGAACACCCGATGCTGCCAATCCTTATCAGGCACTTGATGCAGAAGGCAATTTCATTTGCGCTACTAATATCTCTTTCGACGTAAAAGGTGAAGGCGAAGACTTGCAAGTGTTGATGCTTTCTGATAATGCACCGGGTGCATTTGCTTATGCAAATCGTCGAGTTGACGAATACAACCTTGGTACAAACGTAGCATGGAACAAAGTTCCCTCGAAAAATATCGCGGCTCTCTCAGGTGTTTATACCATTACAAGTTCTTCTGTAAACATTGTTTATGATAACGAAGGCGGTATCTGGTATTTCCAATATCGTGGAACTCCTACAGATGCTGAACCTGCTATTGTTCATGTAAATGCTGCCGGAGAAGAAGATTTCAAAGATTTGACCGGTAATCTGCGTGCCGGTGGCGTTTGCTTCAATGCAGACTTCTCTTTGATTGCTTTTGCTTGTGCAAGTAAACAAATAGGTGTTTACACCATTACTAAAGATGAAGCCGGCAAGTTTGTTTTGACACAGAAATATAAATTCGATACTACCATCGGTGGCAATACCAACGACCTTTGTTGGGACTATGCTAACAACCTTTATATCGTAGGTAACTCCGGTGAATGGATTAAGTGCGTTGCTTTGCCGCGTGAAAGCGGTGATGTAGTTACTCCTGCTGCTGCACAATATGCTATTACCATTGGCGTTACAACTTCAGTTGATAACTTCGAAACTCCTGCTAATGTAACCGTTCGCCATAATACTATTTGCGTAGAAGCTATTGCAGGAACGCCTGTTCAGGTTTACAATGTAGCCGGTCAGTTGCTCTACAACGCTCCTGCCGTTAACGGTACTACTCAAATCAGCGGTATGCCTGCCGGTATCAATATCGTACGCGTTGCAGACAAAGCTGTGAAAGTGTTTGTAAAATAATTTTGCGGACATACATTTCATATAGAATAGATATTCTATAGCGAATACAATACGGAGTCGGGATTCGGCTCCGTATTTTGTATGCTTGCAAATATCCTGTTGAAGTCTTGATTGAGTCCTTCTGAAATCTTGCCGTCTTCCTTGCTGCTACCTTTCGAGTGAGGGTTCGTGCAAGGATTGTACAAGGGTTATATGCGGGTTGTGCAAAGCGATGGAGAAGCTATGTTGTATGTCGCTTGGACACTTCGGCTTATAGCCTTTCTTTGATGCGCTGCAGGGCTTCTTGGGTGTCTTCGTGCGTGCCGAAGGCGGTCAGACGCAGGTAATTTTCTCCGCTCGGACCGAAACCTACCCCGGGTGTCGCTACTACTTCGCAACGGTTGAGCAGCAGGTCGAAGAAGTCCCATGAAGACATATTGCCCGGCGTTCGCAGCCAGATATAAGGTGCATGTTCTCCGCCATATACCTCATAACCTGCTGTTTGCAATTGCCGGCGGATAAGGCGGGCATTTTGCATATAGTATTGTATGTTGGCGCGTGTTTCCTGCTTCCCTTGCTCTGTATAGATGGCTTCGGCTGCACGTTGCGAGATATAGGAAGTACCGTTGTATTTGGTGCATTGGCGTCGTGTCCATAGGGTATTGAGCGATGTCTTTCCTCCTTGGTTGTTGCGTCCGTACAATTCTTTGGGCACTACCGTATAGCCGCATCGGATACCGGTAAAGCCGGCGGTTTTGCTGTAGCTGCGTATCTCGATAGCTACTTCTTTCGCTCCCTCTGTTTCGTAGATAGAGTGGGGAATATTGTCGTTTTGTATAAATGCTTCGTAGGCGGAATCGAAGATGATAAGCGACTGCTTTTCTTGTGCGTATCTCACCCAACGCTGCAACTGCTCCCGTGTGAGTGCAGTGCCGGTCGGGTTGTTCGGATAGCAGAGCCAGATGATGTCTGCATGCTCTTTGGGCAGGTCGGGACAAAACCCGTTTTCTGCCGTGCAGGGCAGATAAATGATGTCGCTCCATCGTCCGTCATGGAAGTAGCCGGTGCGTCCTGCCATTACGTTCGTATCGATATAGGCGGGATAAACGGGGTCTTGTATGGCAATGCGGTTGTCGGTACCGAGTATGTCACTCAGATTGCCCAAATCGCTGCCTGCACCATCGGAGATGAAGATTTCGTCGGGCGTAAACTGTATGCCGAGTGGTTCATAATCGTTGTGGATGATGGCATTGCGCAAGAAAGCGTAACCTTGTTCCGGACCGTAACCGCGAAAAGTACGGCTGTCCGCTTCTTCGTCCACTGCACGGTGCATTGCATTGATGATGACGGGAGGCAACGGGCGGGTCACATCGCCTACACCGAGCCGTATGAGTTGATTGTTAGGATGTGCTTTCGCAAAGGCTTTGGCACGATTGACCACCTCTGTGAAGAGGTAGTTTTGCTGCAGCCGGAGGAAATTGTTGTTGATGTTCATATTTGTACGGTGCCTTCGAATGTATATGCTGCCGGACCGGTCAGGTAAACATGGTTGTTGTTTTTGTCCCAACGGACATGCAGTGTGCCGCCTAAGCAATGCACACGGGCTTCTGCTTGGGTCCGATGGTTGAGTACGGCTGCCACCAAAGTGGCACAAGCCCCCGTACCGCAGGCAAGTGTTTCTCCTGTTCCGCGCTCCCAAACACGCATACGGATATCGTTGTTGCCGAGTACTTGGGCAAACTCCACATTGGTATGTTCGGGAAATAACGGGTGGCATTCCAATAACTTGCCGATAGCCGGGATGTCAATGTCTGCAAGGTGGTCCACGAAGAATACGGCATGCGGATTGCCCATACTCACGCACGTCATGTTGCCCTGAAACTCTAAAGCACGTATCCGGTAATCAATCATTTGTTCCTGTGTGAGTAAAACAGGAAGTGATTCAGGTGTCAGGCGGGGTTCCCCCATATCAACGGTGACTTCTTTTACCTTGTTGTCTTCATCGAGGTGCAAATGCAGTTGTTTTGCTCCGGCAAGCGTTTCCAACGAGATATCGGTCTTGCAGACCAAACCATGTTCGTAGGCATATTTGCCCACACAACGTGACGCATTGCCGCACATCTGTGCTTCGCTGCCATCGGAGTTAAACATACGCATACGCAAATCGCAAGTGCGGGAAGGCATTATCAGTACAAGTCCGTCTGCACCTATACCAAAATGCCTGTCGCTCAATTTGACAGCCAAATCGGCAGGGTTGCTGAGTGTGTACTCAAAGGCATTGATATAGATGTAATCGTTGCCTGTGCCCTGCATTTTGCTGAAGGGGAGGTTCATTCTGACAAGCGGTATTGTGTTCCTTACATTCTGTCAGGCATTTCTATGCCCAACAGCGACATTCCCGTATTTATTACTTTGCCCACACATACCGACAGTGCCAGACGGAAATTGCAGACAGCCGGCTCTTTTTCGCTTAAAATGCTGCAGTCGTGATAGAACTGGTTGTATTCTTTCACTATATCATAGATGTAGTTGGCTATCACGGCAGGAGAGAACTCGTCGCCCGCCTGCTTCACTATTGCGGGGAATTCTGTCAGGTGTTGTATCAACTCTGTTTCTTTTTGATTGATTGGCAGTGCCGTGCTGTCGATGCCTGCTTCTATAGTCCCTGCTTTGCGCAACAGCGATTGTATGCGGGCATAAGTGTATTGGATAAACGGACCTGTATTGCCGTTGAAGTCGATGGATTCTTCGGGGTTGAAGAGCATGTTCTTGCGCGGGTCCACTTTCAGAATAAAGTACTTGAGTGCTCCCAAACCTACTTTGCGGGCTATTTCGTGTTGCTCTTCCGCTGTGATATCGGTGAGTTTCAGTACTTTGTCTTCGCTTACGGCTTTGGCGTCGATTATCATTTGGTCCATCAGGTCGTCGGCATCCACCACTGTACCTTCACGGCTTTTCATCTTGCCGTTGGGCAGTTCCACCATACCGTAGGAGAAGTGCACGAGGTCTTTCCCGAACTTGAATCCTAACCGGTCAAGCAGGATAGAAAGTACCTTGAAGTGGTATTCTTGCTCGTTGCCCACCACATATACCATCTTGTCGATGGGGTAGTCCGTATAACGCAGTTTGGCGGTACCGATGTCTTGTGTCATATACACCGATGTGCCGTCGGCACGCAGGAGCAGTTTCTCGTCCAAACCGTCGTTGGTCAGGTCTGCCCATACACTGCCGTTCTCTTTGCGGAAGAAGATTCCCTCCTGCAAACCGCGCTCCACTTCTTTTTTGCCTTCCAAATAGGTGTTCGATTCGTAGTAAATCTTGTCGAACGACACGCCCATACGGCGGTAGGTCTCGTCGAACCCGGCATACACCCATTGGTTCATTTCTGCCCAAAGTGCACGTACCTCAGGGTCGCCTTGCTCCCATTTGAGCAACATGGCTTGCGCTTCTTGCATGAGAGGAGCCTCTTTCTTGGCGGTCTCTTCGTCCATACCTTTCTCTGTGAGTTCTGCCACTTGTGCCCTGTATTCCTTGTCGAACCGCACATAGTAGTCGCCCACCAGGTGGTCGCCTTTTTTGCCCGACGAAGCAGGTGTTTCGCCATTGCCGAAGAGCTTCCATGCCAACATCGATTTGCAGATGTGAATACCACGGTCGTTGACGATATTGGTCTTCACAACCTTCCATCCGTTGGCTTCCTGAATACGGGCTATCGAATAACCGAGCAGGTTGTTGCGCACATGGCCCAAGTGCAACGGTTTGTTGGTGTTAGGCGACGAATATTCCACCATCATCAGTGGTGCATTAGCATCGGCTTGCCGGATACCGTAGTTGTCGTTTGCCAAAATCTCGCGCAGCTGTTCCACCCAATAGGCGGAAGAGATACTGAGGTTCAGGAATCCTTTCACTACATTGTATTTTTCAATCTCCGGTGCGTGCGCTTGCAGATAGTCGCCTATCTCCGTTCCTACCTGTTCGGGGACTTTACGGGCAAGTTTTACGAAAGGGAATACTACCAAAGTGAGGTTGCCTTCGAACTCTTTCTTGGTTTTCTGTATCTGTATGAGGTTGTCGTTTACCTCTGTTCCGTAGAGGTTGCGTACTGCTTCTTTTACGTGTTGTGTAAGTGTTTGTTCGATTGACATAGTGTTGGATGTTAAATCGTTTCGCATTTCTTTTGTAGCCATTGTGCTTCTTCTGCCGTGAGGAGCGGACAGACGGTTTCGGCTACACGCTTGTGATAAGCGTTTATCCACTCTTTTTCTTGCGCGGTAAGTAGCGGCATTTCTATCAGGCGTGTGTCGTAATAGCAAAGTGTCAGCACTTCCCATTGCAGGAAATCGCCGAACTCGCTGCTGCCTCCTGGCACTACGGTGATGAGATTCTCTGTGCGGATACCGTATTGTCCGGCACGGTAGATACCCGGCTCGTCCGAACATATCATACCCGTCTCCAATGGAGTAGGGTTGTTGTCGGTTCGGATGTTCTGCGGCCCTTCGTGGCAGCCCAGGAAATGCCCTACACCGTGTCCTGTCCCGTGTCCGTAGCTCAACCCCTCTTGCCACAGGAACTGACGGGCAAGAATATCCAATTGGTTGCCTCTGGTGCCGCGTGGGAAACGGGCGCAAGCCAGTGCGATATGTCCTTTCAGTACGAGCGTGAAATCGTGTCTGATGCGCTCAAATCGCTCTCTTTCAGGAGTACCTTCTGCAGGAATTTCGCCCACCCACACCGTACGTGTGATGTCGGTTGTTCCTTCCAGATATTGCCCTCCCGAGTCGAGCAGCAGCAGTCCGTTGCCGTCTATGGCGGCGCAGTCGGTTGCGGTGGCTTGATAGTGTACAATGGCACCGTTGCCTTGCCAGCCGGCAATAGTCTCGAAACTCTCTTCCACAAAGTTTTCTCCTTGTGTGCGGAAAGTGTGCAACTTGCGCATCAGGTCGTATTCCGTCAGCGGTTCCTTGCCTGCAGTTTGTTCCAGCCAGATGAAGAAGCGGGTCAATGCCACGGCGTCACGTTGCATGGCGATACGTTCTCCCTCCAATTCGATGGGGTTTTTCCTGCTCTTGAGAAGCAAAATAGGTGACTGACGGTCAGTCTTTTGGCAGTTGTCGGGAATAGCCTCGTACAAAGCACGGTTCAGGCGTGCACCGTCAAACAGTACATTGCAGTTCTTCAAATCGTGCAAAGCGGAATAGACATCTTCATAACCTAGCACGTCTATTTTTTGTGCGGCTAAGTACCGGCGTGCATCGTCTGTCACCTTTTCAGGAGAGACAAACAGTGTGCAACTTTCCTGTTTAACAATGACAAAACTGATAACTACCGGATTGAATTCCACGTCTGTGCCACGTATGTTCAGCAGCCACGCAATCTCGTCCAATGCAGAAGTCACCAATACATCGGCATCTGCGGCTTGCATGCAACTGCGTATCCGTGTCAGTTTGTCGGTAACACTCTCGCCGGCATATTTCACGTCGTAGCCGTATAGCGGTGTGTCCGGTATAGCGGGGCGGTCTGTCGTCCAAAGCGGACGAATCAGGTCTATCGATTTCAGCGTCAGTTTCTTGCTGCCGAGCGACTGTTGCAGATGTGCATAACTCTGTACCGAAAACATCTCGGGGTTCACGCCTACTTGTTCGCCGGCGTGCAAGGTTGTTTGCAGCCATTGGTTGATAGTAGGAGTATCGGGTTCGCTCTCTTTCATCAGTCCGATGCCGCTGCCTGCCAGTTCCTTGTCGGCTTGCAGATAATAGCGCGAATCGGTCCAGAGCCAAGCCTCGTTCATAGTCACTACCACGGTGC
Organism: Bacteroidales bacterium; assembly: GCA_022783865.1. Lineage (GTDB taxonomy): Bacteria > Bacteroidota > Bacteroidia > Bacteroidales > Paludibacteraceae > Colicola. Next base: position 24,880 of record JALFYY010000028.1, on the reverse strand, counting down.
CGGTTTCGCCCTTGAAGCCTGAAAGCCATGTTGTTTCTTGCCAATGTGCCGCCATATATTCGGAAGCGTGGGGGTCAGTCCCCGGAACTATATATGCGCTTAAACCTTCCTGTTCCATGAGTTGGCGCAGGGCGGCGATGCGCTCGGGTATTGTTGCTAACATATCTTATTTGACAATTTTACAATTTCACAATTTGACAATTTGACAATTGGGTTTTCCACTAATTGCCGTTAATAAACCGTTGATTGCTCTGCCCGCTCGGTTATTCAATTTCTCAGCTCTTCAGAAAAAGACTCATTTCACAGCTTTGAAACTCATGTCAAGACTCTTCACCGAGTGCGTCAGTGCGCCTACCGAGATGAAGTCCACACCGCATTCGGCATAGTCGCGCAACGTTTCTATGGTGATGCCGCCCGACGATTCCGTTTCATAGCGTCCGCCGATCATTTCTACCGCCTTGCGGGTGTCGGCAGGTGAGAAGTTGTCGAGCATGATGCGGTCCACGCCGCCGGTTTCCATCACTTGGCGTATCTCGTCGAAGTTCCGTACCTCTATTTCTATTTTCAGGTCTTTGCCTTTGGCGGCGCAATAGTCTTTGGCACGATTGATGGCATTCGGGATGCCTCCTGCAAAATCCACATGGTTGTCTTTGAGCAGAATCATGTCAAACAGCCCTATACGGTGGTTGGTGCCGCCTCCGATGTGTACCGCTTCTTTCTCCAACAGACGGAGTCCGGGAGTGGTCTTGCGGGTGTCGAGTACGCGCGTATGTGTTCCCTTCAATAGTTGCACATAGCGGTGGGTCGTGGTGGCGATGCCGCTCATTCGTTGCATGATGTTGAGCATGGTGCGTTCCACTTGCAGCAGCGAAAGAATCTTGCCGTACACCTTGAAAGCGATGTCGCCTTTCTTGACGGCAGTGCCGTCGGTGAGGAAAATTTCCATACGCAGTTCGGGGTCGAAACGGTGGCAGATGGCTTTTGCTACTTCCACGCCTGCCAATATACCGTCTTCTTTGATTATCAACTGACTGCATCCTGTCGCTTCCTGAGGGATACAACTCAGAGAGGTGTGGTCACCGTCTCCGATGTCTTCGCTAAACCACAAGTCAATCAGTTTGTTCAAATCTTCTGTATTCATATTGATGTTCAGTTGTTTAGTCGTTTGGATGTGCGTTGTGTAGTTGTTGAGTTGTGTAGTCGAGTAGTTGTTCATCTCTTCATTATTCATTTTCTCAACATAATAAACTAACGCCTGTTTTACCGCTTGCAAAGATACAAAGAAAATATGAATAATCAGCAGTTTTTGCGCAAGAAATTGCAGCCAATGCCTTTCATTGTACTCCGAGATTCAATCATTTGCCCAATATGGCTGTCCTGTTATACACATGTATGTTAATCCGCATGGTAATCGTTTCGTAAACTTGTTGGCGAAACGGATGTGCAGCAACCCCCGGAGTATAAAACGCCTTAGCGGTAGCGGTGGCGTTCCGCTACGTAGGGCGAAACAAAAACAACCTCGGGGCGTAAACTAATGGAGCACAGCGGAATGTTTGCGCCACGAAATACGCAGTAACTACGAAGGGTAAAACGTCCGAACGTAGTAGAGGACGGTCAGTCCCGAAGTGCGTTACAAGTACGTCAAAGATCATCGTGCTTTTTCTCTCGTCTCACGACGAAAGTAGCATCTCTATGAAGAAAGCACCTACCTCATAGCGGATGAATTAGCAGCCCATAGGCTGGAGCTCGGTTTGCATTGCCATCGACACTTCGATTTCGCATTGCAAAGATACGGTGGAAACAGAGCAATTTCCAAGAACAACTGTTCGCTTTTTGTTCGTTTTTGCATTGTCCATTTCCCGGTGCAAAAATACGGCAGCAGAAAACGACATCTTCAGTTTTCTGTCGTTTCCTTCAGTTTCCTTCGGGATTTTTCCTGATATTTCAGTTTTCTTCAGTTTCCTTCAGTTTTCTTCCTGTTACACGCTCCAAACACAATGCAAAGATACGGCAACAGAAAAGCGTACTTTCCGTTTAATTGCGGATTAAGGCTATTGTTGCGGATTATTGCTGATTAACAGTGCAGTTACTCCAAAAACACTGCAAAGATACGGCGACAGAAAAGGGTACTTTCCGTTTATTGCAGTTTAAGGCGATTTTTGCAGTTTATTGCAGTTTAGCAGTGTATTTTTAATCCACTGCAAATATACGGCAAGAGAAAGGGCTACTGATCGTCTTTGTCAGTCTTTGGTAGAAAAAAGTGGACATTTGTAGTTTTTTGTAATCTTTGTAAGGGTTGTATATTGCAGGTCTTTGGGGAACTTATTTCTTGATGAAAGGGCAGACTATTTATCATATAGAAAAACACCCCTTGCGAGGGGTGCTGATGGTCTGCTGATGAGGTGCTGCAGTAAAACGACATGGAGCGTAGTGAAACGGGCGATGATATGTAGCGCATTGGTTGGCAAGAGTGTTGCTTCAATAAGTGACAGGTACTTTAGGTAGTATTGTGTTTTGTAATGATGGAGATGAGGCAAAATCTGCACGACAAAATATATCAATTGCAGTGTATCCTTGTTTGAGTGGAAATAGTTATCTGACAGATTATTTACATATGCAACGGATTTTGGTGTTTTTGAATCTTTTTGTTTTATTGTAAAGATACGAAATTTACCGCATATTTGCAAGGCTTGTTGCACTAATATGTTGCTTATGTTGAATTATACAAGTAATTACTATAGCATTCTATGTTGTAATATATAAGATTGTGTTTTATTGCAATAGTTCGTGAGTATTTTTTTTAATAAGTTTATTTTGTGATAGTTAAGTACTATCGGACTATATGTTATCAGTTCGTTGGCTCGGAGCAAAAAGTCATCAAAAAAAAGTGTTCTTTAACGTATTTTTTTTAGCCTAAAAACTTGCACAAGTGGCTGATTTTTAGCATCTTTGTCGTGTATTACAATCATACCTATATCAGTCCACTCGAACAAGTCAGGAACTTGTGTGCAACTGCCCATCGCAGTCAGAAATCGGTCAAGGCATCTTTCGTCTCTTTTTTCATGGATGCCATGATCGGAGTTTTAACCATCAGCAGAAGAATAAATTTTCTTCAACTGGCCCGCTATTGCAAGTCGTGCGAGCAGCGATTCCGTCAGAATTTCCGAAAGACTTTTGACTGGATAGCGTTCAATCGATTCTTCGTTGACAAACACCCGGGGCATAGGTATGCGATTGCTATTGACACGAGTTTTGTCTCTAAAAGCGGCAAGCATACGCCAGGGATCTCTTATTTCTGGTCAGGCTGTGCGCAGGCGGAGCAGTTTGGTTCGGACTTTGTGTTTGTAACCCATTTCCCCAGTCAGCATCGTGCTTTCTACGCGATGGACGACCCCGAAGGCCCCACACTGACGCTGAGTTTCGACCTGCTGATGCGCGGATTGGAGATTACCTCCAGCGGGCAACGTATCCACAAGGAGGCGGACTATCGCGAGAAGATGTTGAAGCGCGGTATGAATCCCGACAACTTCCGTTTCTACCTCGATACCTTCAAGAACGGCATGCCTCCTCACGGCGGTTTCGCCATCGGACTGGAGCGTATCACGGCTTGCTTCTTGGGCATTAACAACGTGAAGGAGTGCTCGATGTTCCCCCGCGACATCAACCGCGTGGCGCCGTAAGAGAAGTGCTCGAAATAACAAAAACAGAGGTCGCATGACGCTATGTCGTGCGACCTCTGTTGTGTTTTTGTAACATCCCTATTCTTGGGCTTTATGTTTCCGTCTGAATCGGCGGTGGAAAGTGTATAAGCATGCGAGCAGGAGCAGAAAACCTATGGAGTCCCCTATGGGTGCTGGCGGGGTAGGGATGACACCCGTACCTCCCCCTGGCTTCACTTTGTATATGGGTTGCTCTGCCCCGACGGTGGCGTATTGGTATGGGGTCTGTGCCACCCCTGCTCGGCTGCATTGCTCAAGGTACATATCCGCCGTGAGGAAGGCATCTTGTTGCCTCCCCGCCATGCTTGTGCCCTCGTTGCTGCCATAGTACCCTATCGGGGTAATATCCCTGCCCATCACATCGTATGTGCGCGGGGCGGAGACCGCCTCGCTGCCGCTGTGATAAGCAGAGGTAGAGGTGAAAGCAGAGGTCGAGGTGAAAGCAGAGGGCATTATTGAAGCATTACTTTGCATGTGCGTGTTCCTTTCGTTGTGGTGATATCTATGATGTATGCTCCAGCTTGCAGCGGTAGGGTTGCGGTATGTGCATTCCCGACCAGTCGGGATAGAATCATGCGCCCCGCGAGGTCGTAGGCGCAGACTTGCTGCATGGGATAGTTGCAGAGCAGGCTGACCGTTTGGTTGCCATACACCAGTTGCACGTCAAGGTCTGTCTCCGCGGCGTCCGCATCGTTCATATCGGTCGGCACTTCGGGCTCTGTGGGGTTGTCGCCGCTCTCCTCCTGCGAGAGGAGGTAATAACGTAGCGTGTTGGCTTGCGGGGTCTCGATGTCGATATACATACCGTCGTGGAGCAGTGTGGCGGTGTGGTTGAGCGTGTCGCAGAGATAGACGGGTGCGGCGAACTGCCCTGTGATGTTCACTTGGAGGCGCGTGGTCTGCTCGGGTGTGTATCCGTTGCCGTATTGGAAGAGCAGCGGCAGGCAGGTGAGTTGTTGCCGCATGTCCACGGAGAGAGCATGCTGACGGTCGAGGACATAGAGGTTGAGCGGCGTGGTGAAGTAGCCGTCGTCTTCTGTGCCGGCGTTGGCAGCCATGAGCAGCAGGTCTTCGCCGTCCACTATCTCGTTGGAAGCCATCGTGTGCTCTGCAACGCGCACGGTGGAGCGGTAGGTGCCGTCGTAGCGGAAAGGTGTGGCGGCGGTGAGGGTGAGCAAGGCACTTGACTGTCCTTTTGCTTGCACGCGCGCCGGCTTGCTGCTCTGTGCAGGCGTGGTTGCCGCAGGCTGAATAGAGAGCATGTCTGCGGAGAGGTCAATGGTGAGTTCTTTCTTCTTTGTGCCATCGGCAGCGCAGAGCATCACGCCTTGGGTGGGCGCAAGGAAGTAGTTATTCTTCTCAGAAGGGGTGAGCATACCATAAGCTTCCATCGCAGTGCTAAGCGGGCTCCATGCATCGCCGTTCTTGTAGTAGAACGTACCGCATATTTGACCGCTGTTGCTTTCTAGCAATTTCCGCATGTTGATATATGCCATGGTAGGATTGCCGAAAGCAAAGTACTCAGATGCGGTTTTGTTGGTCAGGGTAATCTGCATCGTTTCATCTGCTTCGGGCGTGAAAGCCAATTTGCCGATGTTCGCCATGTTGCGAGGGATATTCTCGTAGTAGGGCGATTTGGTGCCGTTCTCGTAATAGTAATAATATACGTTGTCAGGGCGCGGCAGTCGGATGGTCGCGTCTGTTGCCGCATCATCTCCGCGCCAGAGCATCATCGAGAAGGCTTGTCCTGTCTTGAGCGAGTCTGCGAGGGTGTTGAGCACGTTGCTCCAGCCTGTAGAGGCTACCGTGGCTTCGGGATTGTTGAAAGTACCGCCCTCAGGGTTGAAGTTCTCATAACTGCGGCTGTAGGTGGAGATATACGAGGTGTTGTATGTGCGGTTGGTCTCTCCCGACTTAGGCGCAAAGGGCTGCGAGTCGGAGCCGTCGGTGTAGAAAGCCATGTCGCCGGAGAAGGTCTCTTGGATGGGCGTGGAGACGATATACCATTGCTGTGCAGTCAGCGTGATGTCGGCGAAGGCTTTTTGGTAGTCCAGCAACTGTTGTTGCCCGAGTTTCGCACCCGATTGGAAATAGACAGCGTGGCAGGACGCGGGCTGATAATAGAGGTCGTATCGGTTGATGCTGTCCAATTTGGTGGAGACGATGGGATAGAGCGAGTCGTGGGATAGCGCGGGGATGATTACGCTGCTGTGTGATTGCGGCACCATGCCTTTTGCACCGTAGATAGCTTGTCCCATGGCATCTACCGCCGTCCAGTTGGCATCGTCTTGCCAGCGGTTTTGGCTGTTGCGCTGCGGAGTCCATAGCAGGTAGTCAGGCGTGATGGCGAGTGTGAAGTAGGAGGTGCCTACGGGGCAGGTGTTCTCCGAATCGGAGGAAGTACCCTTGAGCGATGTCAAAGGAATGCGGAAGGTGTATTCGTAGCCGGCGCGCGGCGTGAAGAGGGTCTTACCTTCGGGGCAGAGGGATGCGGAAACGGGGGTGAGATAGCAGGTGTCGTCCGTCTCCTTGTAGTAGGGAGCTGTAGCACCTCCCGAGAAGTCGTATTTCTTGTCGGGCTCGTAGGCAAACCAGTGCTTGTCGGGGTTGAAGTTGGGGTCGGTGGAGGAAACAAGCGTGATGGTGTCGGGTAGGATCACCCCTTTGCGCTCGTGCATGGGCAGCATGATCGCTTGCGTGCGGGCTTGCTCGCTGCTCAGTCGGATGCGTGCGGGCTTGTCGCGCAGTTGCTCCGGCAGTTGTTCGGACGGGGTGCCTCCGATATCTAATGTATAATCGGTTGCAACAGGGGCGGAGATGTTTACGATTGAGTGGGTGTAGCACATGTCTATAGGATTGCCGTTCTCATCGTACACGCTTCCGACAATGGGCATCACGGCATAGCGTATGCGGTTGCCCGGGCGGATATAAATGCTCGTATTCAGGTTACCTAAAAGCAACTCTCCGCTCATGCAGAGGTCGTAAATGATTTGATAATTTTTCGTGTCAGAGAATTTATTGATGTCTATGGCTGCCAGTTCGGTTACGAAGCGGTTTGTATTGTTCTCATCATTCCTGCGCAGGTCATAGACGAGTGCGTCTTCTATCTGATGGAAATAGTATCCGTGTCCTGCGGTGCTGTCGGGGTGCAGGGCTTTGGAGCGCCATGTAGAGAGGTTGAAGGTATCTTCCTCGTCTGCGTTTGTGTTGTTCAGTAGTAGCCAATCGTTCATTGCTTTCCCAGTGTGCGTAACCAGTTTGCCGGTTGCGGGGTCTATGACTGCTATGTTAACATTGACCGACAGGTTGAACTCTTCGTTTCCGCAGGTGGTAGGTTCGAAGTTCGCTTGCGGATCGCCATCAATGGCTAATTCAAAAGCATTCGTGATGGTCAGCGGTGAACGCAGTGCACAGATAGTACTATTTAAGTCGTCTGCGCCGTATGCCACGCGTACTTCGTAGCTTTGTGCGGCGTTCATCTCCGCCTCGTGTATGATATAGAGTATCCAGCGTGTCTCACGCAGTTCGGGGTTATCCACATTGTCTACCGACTCTTTGACAAAGCCCATGCTGGTTACTGTCGGTGCATCTCCTTTTTTGCCGCTGTCTTCCCATTGTTGGTACTGTTCTTTGTCTTCATTGTATTTCTGCATAAGGGCAGAAAGGGTAGTAAACTTTTTGCCATCGGGGGTGATGTTGCGTGGCGGGATGGCTACTGTGCCGTATTCGCTTTGCGTAGCGTGCCCTTTGGCAACAAGATAGGCGGGGAACACGCTAACGGCAGTCTTGTTTGTGTTATCCCAAATTTGGTAGTAGAGCGTGTCGCCCGAGAGGTCTTCTTTTGATGCTTCATAGTCCATCCGCACGATAGACTTGACAGAGGTAGCGGAGCAGTCGGTGGAGGCTTGGTAGGCATCCAGTGGCACTTCGTTGGCGTAGATGACGATGTCGTCCAGCACGAAGTCGTTGCCCATGCCCGTAGGGGCAAAGTCATAGACGGCTATCTGGTAGTAGTCGTAATCGTTCTTGAGGTCTATCTCAAAGTTGATTTGATACCAAGTGCCTTGTTGGTATCCGTTCTCGTCAATGGTGTTTTGTCGCTTAATCTCGCCGGTCATAAACTCCGTAACGCTATGCCACTCGCTCTCACCTGTATATCGTCCGCGTATCTCAAACTTAAGTGAGGGATTGGCATAAGAAGGGTAAGCGCGGTCGTTATTGTTGAGATTCCCCACCCAGGCCGAACAGAACATCTTCTGTCCGGAGCAAAGGCGTTGGTCCACGTTGAGCATGGTCATCAATCCGGGTTTGGAGGGGGCATCACTCATCAGCATATAGCCCTCGCGTACACCGGAGCGATTCTCAAACAAAGCAAAGTAATTCTTTTCTCCCATATCGCGTGTAGTGTTCAGAAGCGCATATTCTCCGCGGTGAGGGTAGGAGGCGGGGCGACAACCGACATCGTCGGTAATGCCGCAGGACGCGGGATAATAGAATCCCGAGGAACTTTCATCCCAACTAATTGGGGTTGTATAGTAGGTCAGGTTCTCTTGTTCGTGCAGGTCAAAATCGAAGTCTTGCTTCGAGAGTACAACATAGTTTTCTTGAATCTTCTTGTCACTGATAAGAGCCGACCCGCTCTCGTCTTCCGGCCATGGACCCACCTGATTTTGTGGCATGAAGGTAACATTCCAACGCACAATCTTGTAGCCCTGTTTGATACCCTCCTTAATGCTCAGCCTATCAGGATATGCGCAGAGCATATGGGTCATTTTGACAGAGTTGGTACCATCATAGTGGTAGTACGTATTCCCTTGGGTTAGGGGCGGAATATTCAGGTAGTCGTTCTCCTTGTCCCACGAGTAGTCCTTGGAATTATTGGGTTTTATCTCGTAGTAGGTATCTCCCATTTGCACAATGCGGTGCACTTTCATCGTGTTGTTGACATCGGTGGTATCGCCCACGCGGTGGAAGCCGTTTGCGTCTTTGTAGATATAGCAAAGTTGACTCTTGTACGAGTAGTTATGCGCGTGGTACTCCTTGGTGAGCGTTACGCCTTGCTCGGCGGGAGCGATGATGTTGTAGTCTTCTAACCATTGCCCTTTTTCTCCGTGACAAGTCTCCATCTTGGCTGCCATTGAGTCCGCATGTACTAGTGTCCATATCTGCCGATAGGAGAGGGTGGGCTCATAGATATAGTAACTGAGCGTGAAATCGGTATGTCCCTCATTCCAAATGGTGTCGCGCACCTTGGTATTGAAGTTCTTGCCGTAGTCGGCGTAGTTGGAAAAATCGCCGGCAATGTGGTGAACACCTGTCCAATTGCTCGGAATATGGAGCCGCACACGAGCGACGGGCGAGAGGGTATCAATATCCGTGTAGAAGTTTCTCCACGCCGTTCCGTAAATACCTTGTGAGAACTCGCCTGCTCCGATGATATGCAGGTTCTCTGCTTTGTTGTTCGCACCCTTATAGCAAATATAATCAGTGGGGAAAGCGGCGATACTGTCGGGGATGCGCGTCAGTTGGTCGTAGTCGTACCATAGTTGCCAGCCTGGCATGTGCCGCTCGCGGGGGTGGAGATAGATAAACTCGTTTTTCGCGCCCGGGATGTAGTAGAGCGTTTGTTCTTGGGTATGCACCTGTTGTAATCCGCGTTCGTCGAATTGCTTGTTGGCGATACCTTTGTTGCGCACCAGCAGGTCGCCGTTAGTGTCCGTGAAACGTGAGGATTGCGTGACGGAGATGGTGAGAGAGGTCATCAGTTCATCGCCGTCGTGTTCTTGGTCCCTATGGAAGTTAGAGATGATGAGCCTTGCTGTGCGGTCAAAGCCGAGTGTATTCTCTTCGGTCGCTTGCAGTTTTATGGTGTTGCCGCTGAGGTGGATGCGCAGCCATGTGGCAGGTGCGCCTGTCGCGTTGTCTACGGCCTGTACGGCAAAATTGCTATTGTTCAGGTCAACTTCAAGGTCATGATTACGTAGAACTTCCCCAATGGTGCTGATGAGGCTGTTGTCATGTGCGTAGTAGCGTTCCCACTGTCGGTAGTGGTGCCCGCTTACGATACCCTGATGGACTGTGATAGTATCGTTGTAACCAAAGTGCACGGAAGAAAGGAGGTCTTCGCTCTCGGTTTTCTTACAGTAGAGCGTAACACGGTCGTTGTCACGCGTGTAACTTGTGCGGCGGACGAATGCCTCTCGCCGAGTATGGCGGATGGTGTCTGCACTTACAGTACAGATAAATGAGTCGATGTAATCCACATACTTGCCCATCACCTTATAGTTCTCCAATGGCACATCTTTCGGCGTTACGGAGAGGATGACTTTACCTACATTATCGCCGCTTTGGCTCACCGACGATTGCTCCATACTGAATGCTGTCTGCGTAGGGAAAAGAGTGCAGACAGAGAGTGTTTTGATTTTAGATGGGGCTTTGATAATGAGTTGGTTCCAATCTCCTTTGTTGTCATGGATATGAAACTGTTCTTCGTAGTATTTGGTAAACAGGAGCGTCAAGTCTTGGTGTCCTGTTGGGTCTTTTTGATAGGCAATAGCGGGCAACGGGTAGGCGATGCCGTTAATAGTGTGCTTGCTGAGCGTGTCGTAGAGCAGATACGATTCCTGGCCGGACTTCAAGGTGTTCTCCGCAAGATATTCGCGTTGGCGTATGGAGCCCGTGAGCAGGTCCAGCGTTCCCTCAGGGTCGGTGGCTGTAGTTGCCCAATATCTCTTGCTGAGGTCGAAGTGCATATACTGTTTCCCCTCTGTGCCTTGATAGTAGATTCGATGGTTTTCGTCAAAGTTCCATACGGTGTGGGTCTCGTCCTCCGTTCCGATAAATAGTGAGCCGTCGCTGTTGCGGCAGAGGTAATGAGCGGTGATGTAGTTCTTGATGTAGAACTGTGTGGCGTTGGCTTTCTCCAGCACCCAAACATCGTGCTTGTTGAGGCTGCTGATGGTGAATCCTTTCAGGTCAGTGGTGTCTTTCGTGTCTTTGGTCTCGGCAATGATATGGCTTTGTCGGCTGTTGGGCGCGGGTTCCCAGTAGCGGATAATAACAGTATCGCCGATAGCAGGCGTACGCCATACGGCATAAAGGTCAATGTCGCTCTTGGGGTAGATAGTCTGTTTGTTCAGGTATGTAACCTGTTTGTTCTGCGCCTGTGTGCGGTCGGTTGCCCAGCCGATGAAGTAGCAGGAAGCGTTGGGTTGGTGCCATGAAGTGAAATAATTCAAAAGGGTATAGGCTTTTCCCGACTGTACACTCGCCGATATGATGGAGTCTTTTGTCAAAACACCGCCGTTGGCGAAGTATTGTATCGTATATGTCTTGTCCCACTGCGCGTAGAGTGTGATATTGCTGCTGAGTCGCAGTTGTGCGCCGTCCTCGTAGAACACTTGTGTGCCTTCGGGGTCGGTTGCCCACCCGCGGAACTGCATGTTGTCCGCTAAGTGGCTCCACGAGGGCGTGTCTTTGCGAAAATCGCGGAAGCGGCGAAGGGTAAAATCGCGGTGGATAAAGCCCTGTTCTTGGCGTGTCTTGGATGTCGAACCGATGTTCTCGTGGTAGGTGACCGTGCATGATTGCTCCCATACGGCATAGAGGTCTATGTTCTTGCCCATGGTGATGACCTGTCCCCCTGCGTTGTAGAGGATCTTCCCTTGCGGCTCCAACGACCAGCCAATGATGGCAGAGTCTGCTTTGTCGTTTGCCCATTCCGAACAAAGGTCAAAGGTGTTGACCCGAGTCTCCACCGTGTATTGTTGCTTAATCTGCCCGTCGCTCGGGTTTAGGTTACGATGCAGCGTGATGGTGTCGCGTTTGAGCCATTGCGCATAAAAACGAAGTCGGAGCGAATCGTCCTGCGTGAGGCGTTTTACCTTTTCCTCATCCAGTTGTACTGTCTCGCCAGCGTTGACCGTCAGACCCATGCCGTTGGTGTCGGTATCCCAGTTCTTGAACACATAGCCCTTCCGCTCCCACGGACATTCAGGTGCCGCATAAACGGGATTTTCGATGCTCAGGTAGGTTGTGTCGTTTTCAATGTTTACGTAGTTCACGTTATGTGCGTTGGGGAGAATGCAGGTGAAGATATAGGGCACGAAATGGGTGTGCATATTCCCCTCGCACGAGGTTTCTTCCAATCGGAAGATACCTGCGCGCCCTGCATATTTAGCATTGAGGTTGTCGGCATTGAAGGTGGTGGTGCTGCTTTTCTGCGGCATCTGCTCCATCGCCGTGTTCTCCGATACGCCTTTGCCCTCGGCGCGGTAGGCGGCAACAGTTCCCTCAATAGAGGTGGGGCTTGCCTGCTTGTTGAGGTGGACACGATAGTTCTTTCCCGCGGTGGACGGCAGGTCTGTTATCATCTCCGTCTCCCATACGCCCGTGCTCTTCTCCGTGAAGGGCAGGAAATAGCCGTTGTCGTTCAGTGTAGTTTTGTCATAAACCAGCGAGTAACCCACGGGAGAAAAGGTGAGGTCATAGTTGGGTTTCACGCTCGTAGTGTCGATATAGAGTGCGCCTCGTGCTCCTTCGGCAGAGCCTACCGTGCGCTCCTCGCAGCCCTGTGCGCTAATAGGCAACCAACCGAAAGACCAGTCTGCAGACAGGGCATCTTCTTTCTTTCCCTTGCCTACCCACAGGTGCGGCGTGGTGTTGTCTATGCTCGCAGGCAGGGTGAAGTCGGGGATTGCCCAACGCCCGTTACTTTGTTTCGTGAATGCCCACAGACCATTGCCCTCCGTCTCGTTATATACATTGAGCACATACGGCAGCAAGATACGGAGTTGCGGTTTATTCGGGTCGGTCAGGTCTAATTGCAGCGTGCAAGAAATGGTGTTGTTCACTCGCAGCGTAGCGCTACCAGCTCCGGTGGTGAAGGCATTGTCGCTGCCGTCGGTAGCCAACTCGCCGCTGTAACCCCATTCTACTGGGGACGCGGGCGTCTCGCCTGCGGAAACATACCGTTGCGACAGCAAACTGATTTCCACCCCTCCGCTTCCGCTTGCCATGCTCGGGTCGAGACTTATCTGCGCCTGATAAACAGCAGGTTCCTTAGTCGCCGTGAAGCGCGCAGTAGCCTTGTCCTTTCCGTACTGCACCTGCCATATCATGTTCAGCGCATACAAATCCACCATTTCGTTGGTCAGCCCTCTGTAAATACTATTCTCTGCGTAGGTCGCTCCGCTACCATCCGCTTCCGTGTTCCAGCCGAGAAAATCATAGCCCTCCGGCACAATCAACCGAGCAGCCGTGCGGCTGAGCACATCGGCGGTATTTTGTTGGAGGCTTTCTGTGTAGTATTTTTTTTGATTGTCAGGGAAGAGGTTGTCTTGCCGAATCAACTTTCCATCCCCATCGTGGTATGAGAGACAACGGACCGTACGACTATTGTCGGTCGCCCAAACTTGTATCATTGAACTCTCTTTGCGGAACGTATTGCAATAGTCGCCTGTGTTCATACGTTTGAGCACGGGTGTCTCGCCTTCCCACACTACGTCCAAATTGTAAAAGGTTTCCGTTTCTGGGTCTTTCTCTATCAACCATATACGGTCATATTCGTAGTTCTTACCATTGTACTCCACGTAGCCCACATCGTACTTAAAGACACGAAACCCCGCCTTCAGGTCTGAGTTGACGTTCACCAACTGACCCGCTGCACCTATAGCGGCATTGTCGCCGCTCTGACCGGTAAATGAGAGAAAGAATGTGCTGTCTGTTGCGTTCGTAGCCGTTATGTCCTGAGACTTGTGCAGCGGGTCATAGGGAGCAAACTGCAATTGAGTGGCGGACTCGTTGTAGGTCATCAGATATACCGTCCCGTCGGGGTGCATGAAACCAAAGTATTTGCTTGCGACAGGCCTACTTGTGCTGGAGGATTTGTACTGAATATAGTAATCGTAGAACCCGGCATTGAAAATAACAGGTAGCCTTTCAGATTGCGACATACTTTTTTGCAAGGCCTGGGTTGCCGATACGTTCGCTTGCTTGCTCGTCAACCCGCAACCCTCCTGACCATACAGCGGAGAGAAGCTGGAAAAAGCACAGCAACAAAGCAAGAAAAGGTATATGAAAGGGAAGGAAATACAAGTCTTCATAAGTTTAATGTCAATTCTATATATACTTTATATTTTTGTATTTTAGGAAGCGTTATAATGTCCTGATTCATAACAAATTACCCCCCCCCTAGCAGATTAGCACAGAGAGAGGTGTTTATCATGTCCAAAAACCATAGCAAAGATACTACATTTTTTCTAAATATGCAAATTTTTTGTTTGATTTTTAGCATATTTTGTTTATTTTTTGTGCCTTTGTACTGTACTAACAGCAAATGCAATTTTGTGTGCAAAGTTAGTCAATGTTTGTGAAGAAGCAAAATTTAGGTGTGTCAAAGTTCAATTTTTCTCTGGGTGTACTGTCTAATGGCAAATGCAATTTCGCGTGCAATTTCGTCAAATTTGTGGTGCTCCTTTCGAAGGAAGCGTTTTCACCTATTAAGGGGGTGCCGAATTTTCGGCGTTTGGGGATAAATAAACGAAAAAGCGCCTATTGAGAGCCAATAAATGTATTATAAAGAAAACGGAATGCACTGTTATTCAGCACATTCCGAAGAAAATAAAAAATATTTGATTTTTTTATTTACCGCCAAATGACCCGCCGATTTTGCGGCATAGTTCATCCAATTCGGCGGTATCAGTAGCAGCCGGATCGAGAATATCAATGAGCCGTTCGATAACGGGTAGTGATGTTTTGGGGTTATGCTGATTACGGATGTCCCCTGTGCTTCGTTTCCGTCGGCAATGTACATGACATACTCATCCATATCCAGATTGTAGAAGTACAATCGGTTGGCTCCTGTAGGCAGGTCGCTGAAGGAGTAAGCATCACCGTTATTATCATTGGTATCTGTGATAGTCCAAGCCTCAAGATTTGCCCAATCGGTAGTTTCGACCATCCAGAGGTCTGATTCGGGGATGTTCGTCATCGTCCATGTAGCAGCGTACTTGCCAAATCCGGTAGCCTCTGACCTTCCGAGGCGCAGATAGACATTAGTCCACGTATTGTCGTGATTCTCGAAATAGATCCAGTGACCTGAGGTACTGTTATACGCCTCTACTCCCGAGCAAGACAAGGCAAGGAGAATAACAAAAATGATCTTTTTCTTTGTATGTTTATCTTTTTAATTATTCGATTTTGACAGCATATCCTCCCCCCGCGGCGGTGTAGAGCCGAAGTTTGGTCTTGCTGGTCACGGTTTTGGTAGTGATGGTGTATGCTTGCGGATTGCTTTTGTAGTGTGCATCCTTGGCATCAGCATAGATAGTTGCGGTAAATTTCTTTCCGGCAGGCAGGAAGGACAGGTCCAGAGTAGAGATTCGCGGATCATAGCCATTGGTTGATCCGACGAACCAAGCGTCCTTGTCTTTTTGTTTGCGTGCTATGGTGACATATTCGTAGGGTTCAGCCTCGAGGTAGTAAGGCTCATCCCACTCGACCGGCACATCCACAATGAATTGGAAGGCGTCCGTGAACCGCTCGTAGGTTTCGGGCAGGTCTGCAGCCATTTGAAGCGGGCTATATAAGGTCACATAGAGGGATAGCTGGTTGCAGATGGTTGTATTGACCCATGCGTGGCGGTCAGGGTTATACTTGGTTATGTCGTTCTCAAAGAGTCCGGGTGTATAGTCCATCGGTCCGCCTATTAGTCGTGTGAATGGCAACATGGTGGTGTGGTTGGGTGCCGATCCGTGGAAGCCCTGGTATTCGGATCCCTGTGCCGACTCGTTGCCGATAAGGTTGGGCCATGTGCGGCATATACCCGTGGGACGCACCGCCTCGTGTGCATTGACCATGATGTGGTACTTAGCCGCCTTTTCGATACAATACTGGTAGTGGTCAATCATCCGCTGGGAGTAATGATGATCTCCCAGTGGCAGAATGTTTCCCACGTATCCGGACTTGACTGCGGGGTAGTCGTATCTGTTCATGAACTGATACGCCGAATCGAGACATCGTTCGTAACTACGGATTCCTCCGGAGGTCTCGTGATGCATGATCATTTTGACGCCTTTGCTCCGTGCGTAGTCGTGAATACCCTCGACATCGAAATCGGGATAGGGCGTAACGAAATCGAAGACATAGTCTTTCTCGTTGCCGAACCAATCTTCCCAGCCGATGTTCCATCCCTCGACGAGCACTCCGTCGAAGCCATACTTGGCAGCAAAATCGATGTACCGTTTGACATTTGCAGTGTTGGCTGAATGACGTCCGTGGGGTTTGGCTGTACTGTAGTCGGTTTTGCCGATGTGTATGGATGGAAAATCCCAGGTGTAGGACCAATCGCCCTTGCCTGTGATCATCTCCCACCATACGCCGACATACTTCATTGGTTTGATCCAAGAGGTGTCCTCAATCTTGCAGGGCTCGTTGAGATTGAGCACGATCCGTGAGGCGAGGATATCCTTAGCGGTCTCGCCAACCATGATTACTCGCCACGGACTGACGGCATCGGTTTGGATATGTCCTTTTGTGCCATCGATATCTGGTGTGAGATGCGAGCGGAAGAAAAACCTCTTGTCATCGAGGTCAAGGTGCATGCATGAGTAGTTGATTAACGCTGCCTCATGGATGTTAATCCATAGTCCGTTGCCGGTTTTGAGCAGCAGTGGTGTCTGCACTCCGGTTGGCGAGAATGCGGTCTGCGACAGGTTGGACTTACGTGTGGACTCATTGAGGTTGCGGATTTCGCTGAGTCGCGAACGCGTATATTCGTACTCTTGTGTATCGTAGTCACCTGATATCCAATAAGCGGTTATATCGCCTGTCATGGCAAACTCCGAATGCTCTTCTTCGATTACGAAGTAATTGAGATTCGGTTGTTGCGGAAAGATATACCGGAATCCCAATCCGTCGTCGAAGAGCCTGAACTGGATTTGTATGTACCGGTTTTTCTCCGGTTGGCGAAGCGTGATGAGCATCTCATGATAACTGTTATGAATGCGTCGTTCTTCGCCCCATACAGGTTGCCACCAATCGTCGTGTATAAAGCGTTGTGAACCGCCCATCACGAAGCCACTCATGAGTCCGGTTGCGGTTACGGCGTTAGCGTTGAACTCATTGAATTCGCTGCGAGAATGTTCACCGCGCAGGGATAATCCGAGAAATGAAGGGCGTATGACTGTATCGCCCTTGTGGAGGAGCCAATAGACAGGTCGTCCGTCCTGCACGTCAAAGTACGCTGTGAGGTTGCGCGACGGAGATTCGACTTTCTCAATAGCACTTGCAGAAGCAAAGCAATAGGAGCAAAGAGCGAGGATAAAAAAATACTTCTTCATATTGTATTGTTTTGTGTTTGGGTAGTAAGAGACTATGGACTTATTGCTCAATGACTATCATTGTCCAATATTGGAGTGCCGGGACGGTGATTGTAAGTGTACCATTGTTGTACTCCCAGTCGGCATCTTCAGCGGTCGCATGTTGCCAGTCAGGTGAAGCTACCCATACGCGGTTAGGTTTGCTATTGACGTTGAAGGAGACAGTCAGGTCGTTGATCATCGTTTGTGCGCCTTGGTTGGCATCGGTGTCACACCAATCGAGATGTGTAGCGTTGCGGTATGAGAGCAGATGTATGACATCGCGGTTTCCGACATGACGGCCGACCGTAGCAATCTGCCCCATTTTCGGTCCCCATTGGTTGAATTTGCAGCGATCATCCTTGGTTGTCACATCCACTCCGAACCAATCGGAGTTGATACCCCCTGCAGGTACATCGGGACGTAGTAGGTTCTCGTAAGCGACGGCAAAGTCATAGTAACGGATCATAGCCCGCTTGAGTTCGCCATTCATGCTCAGATTGTTGTTAGGGAAATACTCGTTGCACAGCATGTGTTCGCCTAATTGCAAGATTGTACCGCCCCAAACCGAAGCTGCGGCAGTAGCCATGAGCACTCCAGGAGTATTGAACAATCCTCGTCCGCTCCTGCCGTGGTTGTAATTGAGATATGCGGCAAGAACAGTCTGTTTGCCAGACGACCATTCGGCATTGTTGGTGAGAATATCCGAGAAGATTGTATAACCGTTGCTGTTGGAGTGATTCCAGACCTCGGTGTAGCAGAAGTCAACAGGTGCTGCAGCTATCTGATTCTGTTGTCCGAATTGTCCGACAGCGTTCATAACAAGCCTTTTGTCGGGGCGTGCCGACTTTTCGTTGCTGATGAACTGTCCGAACGTAGCCTCCAGATTCACGCTGTTGCCGTTGTAATCATAGACGGAACCTCTACCTCCCAGTTGGTCGATTTGCCATCCGTCGAAGTCAAAGACGGAGTAGACCTCGTCGTTTTGCTGACGCAGATACGCCTGCCAGTCGGCATTACCGGGATTGGCGAGATAAATGGAGCTTTTGAACGGCGAAGAGAGCGAATGTACGTCAATGGTGCTGTGGTTTTTGTCGGTATAGATCAGCCACTCACGACTTACGCCATCGTTCTCATAGTCCTCCAGCACGCCATAGGCAAGATTGTAGAACAGGGTAGCCATTCCATGGTTGTGGGCTGCGCGGATATATCCGTCCACTGTGCTGCGATAGCAGTTGCGTGAGATAATGTCAGTCCATACATCCATAGGCTGTGCTGCCGTACCTGCCAAGGGGCGATGGTGTTTCCAATGCCAATCCTGGAATTGTACATAATTAATGTGGTATCGGCACAGGTCATCTATAACGGCATTGATCTGTTTGTCCATCATCTTGTCGTACTTCGACAGGAAGCCGTTGCGCGGGAATCTGGCCGGATCGGATGAGACATCTATACCGATAGCGGCATACACGGTATCACGCTTATCGTCAGTAGTGCCGTGGATCTCTGCCATATATCCGCAGAAATCGTTGTTAGGCGGTTGCCATGTCCACTGCAGGGCAGTAAGCGGATGCTCGCTCAATGTCTGTCCGAGATGTTTGTAGCGGACAACGGCACTGCTTTCCGGCAAAGAGTTGATGGACAGTGTGACCTGTTGACCGGGCGCGTAACATGACTTGTCGGTACGCAACATATTCGGTATATATGTATCGCCATAGGTAACAGGGTCTTCGTTAGGTTGGATGATATTGCATGACGCAAGACCGCATGCACTAAAATACAAAAGACCGCTAAAAACACCCCACTTCATGATATTTGCGAGGACCCTGTTGACGCTAAAAGATAAAAGAATCCTTCTCATAATTGCTTAAATGAAATAGTTGTGTTCTGAATATCAATTCGTATGCTCCAGTTTCCGGCAGCAGGTATAACCCACTTGTTGTCAGGATCTCCCTTATGTGCGACAAATGTGCCGTTCTCTGTCGGTTCGCAGTTGGGTTCGGGTGCAAAGAGCATCTCGCCCGACCAATCGGACTTGAGTTCGGTAGGGAACTTTATTTCTCCTCGCTTGAGCATTCCTTCGTAGGTGAATATATCTTGCTCGGGATGTTGCATCTCGGTTATGTCATCCCAACTCCATCCTCCCGGTGTAGCATCGCCAATCATGTAGATGGCAGAATACGTTTCACCGCCTTTACGAGTGATGGAGATTGTGAGTTTTTCCACATCGCATTGTATCGAGTAGTTGCCTGTGGAGGCGATTAGCCACTTGAGGTCGGGATAATCGTCCTCATTTTCGCGGTAAACCATTTTGCTTTCATCTTGCTCGTTGCGTACATAACAAGGTAGCCAATCGGCAGTGGTGGTAAGGAGTTTGAATTCTCCTGCTCGTAGCGTGCCGCTCCATGAGAAGAGGTTGGGATTGTCGTAATCCTGCTGCATGAGTGTAGCTCGGTCCTTATCCCATCCGTTGGGAGTAGCATCCCCGACGAGGTATATAGTCCGCCGTGTGGAAGCATATCTGGTAATGACAACGCAGGCAGGTTCAGACACCTGCTGTTCGCCGGTCATCAGGATGGTGGCCTTAGCGCTAACGCGGAAGGTCCACGGTTCGCCGACAGGCATATCGGGGAAATGTGTAACAAGCGTATCTGCGAGTGACTGATACGTCAGAGTGATTGTGCGGTTCATGGTTCGCCCGATGTACCAGGTGAGTGTATCTGATGACTGCTCGGCAATAACCGAGAGGGTATATGCGATAGCAGATCCGGTGCCATGATTTGTGCCGCTTGTCCAGGTAATTTCCAGCGCCACCTGGTTATCGAGATCCGGATTGCAGAACACTGAGTCGGCAGACAGCGTGACGGCGATTGGTGTATCGCCTTTGTTGGTTTCGACGGGTTGCTCGCAGCCGGTGAGGACGCACAATGCGAGAGCTGCCGTAGCGAATAGATATTGCTTGATTATATGTGCCATATTAGTATCCCGGATTTTGAGTTAGTAATTCGTTAGCCTCAATCTCTTGGGAGGGGATAGGGAATAACAAATGTTTTTGCGAAGCGGCAGACTTACCTATGGAGTGCAAGAAATTGAGTGCGTAATTGTCTTTGTAGCGGATGAGGTCAAACCACCGATGTCCCTCAAAAGCCAGTTCGATGCGCCTCTCATGAATAATCATTTCGCGCATTTGATCCTGTGAGAGATTCTCGATAGCAAGTCGGCTGGTGAGTCCGGCACGCTTCCTAACCTGATAGAGCGGAGCTTCCGCCTCGGCAGTGCGGCCAAGCTCATTAAGTGCCTCAGCCTGCATGAGCAGCACATCGGCATATCGCGTGACCACCCAGTTCTGATTGCTGGTGTTGTAGTCGGGCGATTGAGCCTTGGTGAGCAGGAACTTGCGGACATTATATCCTGTGGTAGAATACGACGAGCTGTATGTCATGCCGTCGAAAGTCGGGCAACCGGCATAGAAGACAGTCTTGTCTTTCCGAACATCACCGGGTTCATACTGACTGACGAACTCCGCTGTAGGTTGATTCCAGCCGTAGCATCCAGCCGCCATGTTTGAGTTGCGCGGTCCCTGGAAAGTACTGATCCATGAGCACTGGTTCTCGTTCGACCAGAAATCGTTGTTTGTCTTGCCGTAGTATTGCACCTCAAAGATGCTCTCTACGCCATTCTGTTTTGCAGGGTCAAAGTTGTCGGCATAGTCGGCAGCAAGCCGGTATCCCATAGCTCCAATATCCTGACAGAGCCTAACGACCTCTTCGTAACGTGCCCTGTCGGGCAGGTAGGTGAGATAAACACGTGCCAGTTCAGCCATAGCGGCTTCGCGGCTTGCGCGTCCTATATCGGTGGCACCATAGGTACTACGTGCCGGCAGCATGGCAATGGCTTGTTGCAAGTCATCGGTAATGAGGGAGTATATCTCGTCAACCGAGGCACGCGGCATCTTCAGATTACTTTCCGACGTGAGCGGTTCGGTTGGCATAGGGACCCCACCGAAGAGCCGGACAAGGATAAAGTAATAATGTGCCCTCAGGAAATGCGCTTCGCCGAGCATTCGGTTCTTGAGCGCATTATCAATCTGCATACCGGGAACATTCTTGAGCACAAAGTTACATCTCAAAATACCGGGTGATGGTCCTCGCCAGAGGTCGAGTGCAGCAAAGTTGTCGGCATTAGCAATGAAGTTGGCAAGGTCAACTGTTTCTATACCATCTTCGCCACCTCCGGCCCCTACCACACTTTCGCCGGCAATGATATCCAGCGTCCAGATGCGCATGTTATAGAGTTTAGCCCACTGCAACGGCTGATAGCAGGCGTTGACTGCTGCCTCGGCATCAGCCGCAGTCTGAAACCCATTGGTCGTATCCACGGAATCCCAAGGCTGTCGCTCAAGGAAGTTGCATGATTGTAATCCTGCCGCTACGAAAAGGAGCAAGGCCGTTACGCGGAACATTCTTTTCGTTGAAAGCCGAATGCCGTTGATTGATAATCTATGATTGTTGAGTGATTGATTCATATCCTGTCCTCCTTGTTAGAATGTTATGTTAACTCCAAAGGTGAAGTTCCGTGTGAGCGGATACACATTGCTGTCGATGCCAGCACCTCCGACTTCCGGGTCGAGACCTGTATATCCGGTGAGTGTGTAGAGGTTCTGTCCGGAAACGGAGAAACGCACTTCGCTCATCAGCGGCTTTTGAGTCAGGTGTTTGGGTAATGTGTAGCCTACAGTGATGCTCTTGAGGCGCAGATAATCACCCGGTTCAAGGAACCGATCACTGACGCGGTTGTTCTTGTTTGGGTCGGAGAACACGGCGCGTGGCATAATGTTGGACGGGTGATCGGGTCGCCAGCGGTCGAGCACAGTGATGAGTTGATTCTGAGCGACAGACATTGCCTCCAGAGTGGCACGGTTGCCATTGTAGATCTTGTTACCGGCAGCCCCTTGGAGATAGACTTCAATATCCACACCGTAGAATTCCAGGCTGTTACTCATGGAGAATGTCCATGTGGGTGTAGGTGAGCCGAGTACAGTCCGGTCATCCTCGTTGATAACGCCATCGTTGTTCAGATCGCGAAATCGTATATCTCCCGGCTGTGTGCTGCTATATGCGTCGCTACCGATGGTCTGCACGGCATGGTTGTCGATTTCGGATTGAGACTGGAAAATGCCATCGGTCACATAGCCATAGAAAGCACTGACAGGGTAGCCCACAGCGTGTATGTTGTTGCCAAAATACATAGGCACATCATCGTTGAGAGAAAGGATACGGTTGTGATTGTAAGCGAAGTTAACAGTCGTTGTCCATGTGAAGTTACTGCTCTTGATATTCATACTATTAAGACTAACTTCAACACCTGTATTACGCATCCGTCCGGCATTGATGTTCGGAACGGCTTCATCGGAATATCCGCTACTGATAGGCACTGACATCGGGACGAGCATGTCGTTAGTGTTCTTGATATAAAAGTCGATATTGGCATGCAACCGCTGGTTGAAGAACGCCCAATCAGTACCGACGTTATATTGTTCTACAGCCTCCCATCGCACATTGGGATTAGGCAGTACCCATGGTGCAAGTCCCGGCACCTGCTTATCGGCAAAAACATATTGCACAGTTTGCAGTTGACTGGCATAAGCGTAGTTGCCGACACTTGCCTGATTACCTGTCTGACCATATCCGGCACGTAGTTTGAGGTCGCAGAGCCAGAAGGACTTTTCGAACCACTGCTCCTCACTCAGTCGCCATGCTGCCGCCACGGAGGGGAATACTCCCCAACGGTTCTTTTTACTGAATCTGCTTGACCCATCAGCACGCACGGTAGCTGTGATCATGTAGCGGTTGTCGTAGCTGTACGTAGCACGTGCCATGAAAGACAACAGCGCCCAGTCAGACTTGTTTCCTCCCATGGTTGGTTCGAGCAGACCGTTACTCAGTTGACTGGCTGTTTTGGAAATGAACCCTTGCACTGCACCGCTCATGTACTCATAGGTGTTGGCCTGCATACTCTCGCCAATCATTGCAGTGACGGAGTGTTTGTCAAAGGTCTTGTTGAATGTAAGAGTATTGTCCCAGAGCCATGTGACGCTTTTGTAGAACCCTCGGCTTTTCTCAGACTCGGGTTGTGCAATCGGTTGCCAATCGTACTTGGGAGTCCATCCTTCAGTATCCCAGAACAGGAGTTGCATACCGAATGTCGAACGGAAGACGAGCCAGTCAACGGGTTTGATTTCGGCATAGATATTCCCCAGAAGGTTGTAACCTTTGGTAGTGCTGGAGTTCTCCATCATCTTGCCGATAGGATTGGCGATATCTCCCACGAACATAGCCAATCCAACAGGTCCCGCCCATGAACCGTCTTCGTTGGTGACGGGTTGTGTTGGTAGCGCGCGCATGGTGTTTTGTATATTATAATCGCCTTGTGATTTGATGTCGTGATTAAGGCTGAGTTTGTTACCTAACTTTAGCCACTTGAACAGTTGCGTATCATGATTGAACTGCAGTGTGATACGCTGGTAGTCGGTAGTTTTGATTATACCTTTCTGATTGAAGTATGCTCCTGAGACGTAGAAATTCGACTTCTCGTTACCGCCGCTGTAACTGAGAGCATAATTTTGTGTGGGTGCATACTGATAGAGTTCTTTCATCCAATCCGTACCCTCTCCCAAAGCAAGAGGGTCGGCAAACGCCTCGTACTGTGGTTGTCCGGCTGCAGCCATCATCTCGTTATGCAACGAAGCGAACTGTCGCGCGTTGAGCAATGGCAGCGTTCTCTGAATCTGATCGAAGCCATAAGAGGCTTTCAGACTGATGTGTGCGTTATCGTTGTTGCCTTTCTTGGTTGTGATAATAACCACGCCGTATGCGCCTCGTGAGCCATAGATGGCAGTAGCCGAAGCATCCTTGAGCACATCAACAGACGCCACATCGTCCATGTTAATCATATTGAGCGGCACATCGGTAGGTACGCCGTCGATTACAATCAGGGGTTCGGAGTTGTTAATGCTGCCCACACCCCGGATATTCAGACTAACGTTGCTACCCGGTGCACCTGATCCTGTGACTTGCAATCCGGCAGCACGTCCCTCGAGTGCAGCACCAAGAGATGGTGAAGGTTGCTTTTGCAGATCCTTGTCGCTTACCTGTGCTATACTGCCGGTCAGGTCACTCTTCTTCTGCACGCCATAACCGATAACCACAACCTCCTCCAACAGTTCGGTGCTCTCCTTGAGTGTAATATTGACTGGTGAGGTTGAGTTGACAGTGAGTTCCTGCGTATCATACCCCATGTAACTGACAACTATCGTTGCGGGCGGTGCGATGTCAATGGTGAAATTACCATCGAAGTCAGTGATAGTTCCGGTACTTGTACCTTTGACCATCACATTGACTCCAATAAGCGGTTCACCGGTATTATCCACTATCACCCCGCTCACTTGCGCCCTGATGGACAGGGTGCAAGCAAACAGAGCTACCGTAATGGAGAGAAAACGGAGCCTCTTCATACTTATCAGAAAATATAATTAGCGGTAATAATACCGATTATCGTATGACTACCTTTTGTGTAATTTGAGCAGACTTGAAAATGTAGATACCTGCTTTGAGCCCGCAACTACCTACATAACTGTTCTCGATACGTGTAATAAACAATCCGGTAATGTCATATACATCAGTCATACCATCGAGCAAAACGATATCATTGAGTGACGTGACGTCTTTAGCCGATGTGAGTTTCATTGTTTTCAGATTGACCGTCAGTGTGACATTATCAGCCGGAGCGATGAACTTGTAATCG
>JALFYY010000024.1 GCA_022783865.1 Bacteroidales bacterium | reverse complement strand
TTTTTATCCATGTTTGGCAATTTACCGAACGTGCACAAAAATCAAGGGCTAAAAGCACACTATTTCAAAGATCTCTTGCTTTACGGACTCAAAGCGTCCGCTTAGCAACATATATAAAGTCAAATTTTTAACGGACTATTGATTATTAGTAGCCTTTTGTTCTGACATATAATGTTTGAAATTTATTTGCAAAGATACGTGTTTTTTACTATGTATCCAAATTTATTTGTGTTGGTAACAGAGAATTTCTGTAATAGAAAGATTCGGTATAAGGATAAGGCAAATGTTGTTAGGAAATACATGCTTGGTATGGTATTTGTTAATTTTTCTGTATCTTTGCAGCGGGATTCTTCATTATTGGAATGCTGCAAAGTTAGGACAACAAATAAGAACTCAAATAACGACTCAAAAACAACTCAATAACGATTTAATAACAACCTCAAAAACAGCTCAAAAAGAACTATGGCGATGAGTAAATTCAAGCAACAAATGCACAATTTGTTGGATTATCTGAAAGCACTGGTGAATATATCCGACCATATCAATATCGCTGCCGCAACCGACAATATCCGGCAAAATATCCCGTTCCGCGGCCCCAATGTGGTCATCCTGATGTGCGCTATCTTCATCGCTTCGCTCGGCTTGAACGTCAACTCCACAGCAGTCATCATCGGTGCTATGTTGATTTCACCGCTCATGGGACCTATTATCGGCATAGGGCTCAGTCTGGGTACGAACGATGTGGATCTGTTGCGCTCTTCGCTAAAGAACTGGGCGGTGATGGTGGCAATCAGTATTTTGGTGGCAACGGTCTATTTCGTGCTTTCGCCGTTGGATATGGAATCGCCAACGGAATTGCTGGCACGCACGAACCCTACTATCTACGATGTGCTGATTGCCCTTTTCGGCGGTATAGCGGGCATATTGGAAATATCGCGTAAAGACAAGGGTACGGTTATGTCGGGTGTGGCGATTGCTACCGCCTTGATGCCGCCACTCTGTACGGTGGGCTACGGTATCTCCCAACTCAATCTGCAATATACTGTCGGTGCGCTTTACCTCTTCTTTATCAACAGCGTTTTCATCGCTTTGGCAACATTCCTGATGGTCAAATACATGCGTTTTCCGATTGTGAAAGTCGATGATGAGGCAAGTCAGCGCCGCCGTACACGATACATCACTATCGCTATCATTATCATGATTATACCGAGTGTCTATACGGCTTATACGGTGGTGAAAGACAATAACTTCCGCAGGAATGCAAATCGCTTTATCACAGCCAACCGTACCATCGGCAAGACCTATGTCTATGAGTCGCATATCAATAACAAGGGCAAAAACGCCAATATAGAGTTGTTTCTTGCCGGTGACAAACTGTCGGATAGCGAGCGTCAGAGTCTGTTGGAACGTGCCGAAGAATACGGTTTCCGTCAGAATCAGATAGTGCTGCGCGAGGATGCCGTGATGGAAGTGAAACCGATTAACGAGCAGGAGATTATCAAAGATATTTTCGAAAACAACGAGCAGCAGTTGCGTCAGCGTGACGAACGTATCAAAGAACTGGAAGAACAGATTACGGCTTACGAGGACAACCGCTTGCCGTTTGCACAGATTGCGCAAGAGATGCGTTCGCAATATCCTGCCATACAGGATGTTACTATTGCCCGCGGACGATTGGTACCTGCGGATACGGGTGAACTGACGACGCAGGTGGTAATAGTGCTGCATCCGTCAGATGATGCGGATCTGAAATCGGTGGATATGGTGCGTTTGCAGCAGTGGCTGCGTGTCCGTTTGGATAATGACAACGTTTTGGTACTGACGGAATGAAGATAAGTTTGTTAGTGGTAGGCAAAACAACGGATGCGCGTTTGCAGGCGTTGATAGAGGAGTATCAGAAGCGTTTGGTACACTATGTGCCGTTTGAACTGAAGGTGATTCCCGAGCTCCGTAATGCGAAGAACCTGTCGATGGACGAGCAGAAGCAGCGGGAAGGCGAACAGATTCTTGCGATGGCGGATGCCGGTAGCAGGCTGATTTTGCTGGACGAGCACGGCAAGGAATACCGCAGTGTTGACTTTGCGGCGCAGTTGAACAAGTGGATGTCGGCGGGTCGGAATCTGATATTCGTGGTAGGCGGTCCGTACGGTTTTTCAGAAGATGTGTACAGCCGTGCGGAAAGCAAGATATCGCTCTCGCAAATGACATTCTCGCACCAGATGATCCGTCTGCTTTTTGTGGAGCAAATCTATCGTGCGTGCACTATTCTGCGTGGCGAACCGTATCATCATGAATAGAGGAAACTATTCATTCATAGTTGACTGCACAGCCAAAGGCAAATCTTGCTATGATATTTATAAGTCTTCTTGTGAGAAACCTGATAAATGGTTTGTTTTTGCAACAGCATAGTCTTGCATAACGAGTGAGGGATTGTACAAGGGTTATAGAAGGATTGTACAAGGGTTGTAGAAATGGAGCGGTATAGGCAGGCTATCCCTAAAGTATCCCTAAGGTATCCTTAAAGGAAACCAAAAGGAAACCTTCGGTAAAATAAGGCGGCAATTTTTGGTATGAAGGCTGTTGGAAAGCACCGGGATTTGTGGGAGTGGAACAGGTGAACCGGCACCATAAAAAAGAGGATATACACCGGTGGGCATATATCCTCTTGTTCTTGCACAAGATGTGCCGGAAAGCGTGTTGTCAGAATACAATCTTGATGTTTTGTCCTTCAATGCGCACGATGTACATGCCGTGCATTGCCAAGCGTGCAGGCGACTCTGAAGAACCGGTCAGGCAACGTCTGCCCGAAGCGTCGTACACATCATAAGCCTTGTCGCTTCCGTTGATGACCAATGTGCCATCGGCTTGTGCAAAGACCGAGACGGCAGCGGTTGCCGTAGTTTCAAGGCCCGACGGGGCAGGCACATAATTGAGTTTCTTGTCCAGCCATTGGATCCGTCCTGTCACATAGTTCTTCAGCGTATTGATATATTCCCCGTAGGTACGGAATGCAACAGGGTTCATGTGAACATATTGCGCCAAGATGGGCCAACGCAGGAAATTGAGGCGTTGCGAAGCGTCCAGATCGTCTGCAATGCTGTCGATGTAGGCGCACATGCTCTCTGCCGTGAAGTTTTGCTTGTCGCGCATTGTCTGCCATTCTTTCTCCAACTGCGCTTTCACTTCCGGGCGGTTGATGAGCAGCGTCACGAAAGTGTTCATCGAGCCAGCCGACGAGCCTCCTGAACGATAGACATAGTCGGGTTTGCTGAGGATGGGATAGGTGCGGTTGTCGTTGTCGAAGGCGATGTCGAAATCCCATACCGGACCGAAATACATCTTCGGGTCGGAGCGGTGTTTGTAGATATAGGTGCTCCAATAGGTATCGGTGTTACCCGAGAACTCGCCCACGAGGAACAGTTTGAGGAACGAGGGGATATCCACAATGTCGGAATAGGTCTCCGAAGTGTTGCCCTGCGTGATGTACACCAGGTTTTCCATCTTGTTGAAATAGCCGGTGATGTAGTTTTTTTGCATGGGCGCAATTGCGTCTTCGTCCGGTGATTTGATGGTGACAGGAATGCCGCGTGCCGAGTTGAACCACGAGATTTCCTGGTCGGCATATCCGTCCACTTCGATGAAATAACCTCCTGTAAGGGCTTCGTTGGCGATGTCGGTAGGCTCCATTTCGATAATGGGCACACGGTTGGCGTTCACTTCCACCTGGTCGCACAACTGGTAGTTGCCCTTGTATTCGCCGTTGAGCACCACGTCAACCGATTGGCAGAACGGAGTGTACTCCAATCCGCTTCGGCGGCTCGCCTCGAAAGCCACGATGTTGCGCATGAGCGACTTATCGCCGTAGTTGTTGATGAGTGTCCACTTCTTGGCAGTTGCAGGTGCGTTGAGCAGTTGCTGCTTCTTGTCGAACTTGATGCGGTAGGGCTTTTTGGGGAATTGCATCGATGCATTGCCACGCAGGCGCGATGTGCCGGTCTTCTCCAATATGTTGCTGCCGTTCTCTGAGATGACGATGATGTTCGACACGATGTCGTGCTCTTTGTCGTAGGGTGCTTCGGCGTTCCGGGTATTGATGATGACGGTAGGCAGGTTGGTTATTTGCCACAGGTGCGAGTCGTCGCCGGCACCTGGATTGCCGTAGAATTCCACTTCGGCGATGTTGCAGCGGGCATTTTCCGGACCAACATAGCGTACGTAACGGAAGCCGCGGGAGCAATTGACATCGGCATACGAAATCTGCCCGATCTTGCCTTTCTCTGTGATGAGATAGAGCGGCACGGCATCCATGAAATCCGCTTGGTTAGCGCCTTCGAACATACCGAGCACAACGCGCTCTTCGCCTTTGCTGTCGTTGCGGGGCGACCATCCCACTTTGGTGATAACGAACTGACTGCCCAGGTCGAGCCCCGTCCATGTGTATTGCCGGTCGTAGGAAGCGAAATAGGTTGAGAGGTCGCCGTCGTGCGCCATTGCCGCCGTGTTGACAGTGGTGGAAGCGCTGTTGTTGCTGTAATCCACCGACAGCTCCGTACCGATAACGGTTCCTGTTAGTTTGCCGGCTGCTTTTGCAGGCATTGCCGTTGCGAGCGCCATGGCTGCCATAGCAAGGAAAAGATGTTGTGCTTTCATTGATAAAATAATATGTTTTTTATAGTAACTATTCTGTACCTTTAAGGAGCGACAAAGTTACGCAAAATCTAACACATGCGCAAGCCGCATATAGAAATAAAGAATGTGCCAATAACCTAATTGACACATTCTCTGTATTTTGCGTTTTGTATGTTGCCAAAGTGCCCTCAGCAACCACGGAGCTTTCAACTACCGTAGCACTATGGGACCCGTATGAGCCCTGCATGGGCTTTGTATGGGTGTTACGTTAGAGTACCGTCACTTTCTTGGCTTCAGCCGCGCAACGCACTACGTACACACCTGCCGTAGGCAACGTAATATGTGCGGCATTACCGGTATAGATTGTGCGCCCCGTGGTGTCGTAAACGGTGTAGTCTGCAGCGGCATTCGTCACGTGCAACTCTCTGCCGGCAGTGAAGATACGCAACGCTTCTGCACCCGGATTTTCGACAGCCGTACCCGTCTTGCAAAGCACTGCCATCGGGATATAGAGGTCGGCAGCCCCACGCGAGGAGAGTTTCACATACGCTTCGTGAACGCCTTCCTGGTCGCTATTGAAGAGTACTTGGAACGTTCCGCCTTCGACAGGCAAAGTGTTGGCAGAAAGTTGGAATTTGCTCTTGTTGTTGCCGCCCAACGACAATGTTACAGGTTCTGTCAGATTGGAAGTCTTGACAGTAATCATACCCGAGGCGGCATCTTTGCCCAATGCCGCTGTCATAACGACCTGTGCAGAGTCAGCTTGGATAGCAGGCAAGTCGGTGCGTCCCCACGAGACATCGTCAATGTAGTAGGTTACGGCATTCTCCTGTCCGAACAGACCGTCGTACTTGAAACCGATAAAGAACACATCTTCAATCTCTTGTCCGTCGAGGTTGACGTGATACTCCATCCACTCGCCGTTGTAGTCGGGAGCCGTAGGAATACCCATACCGTCTATCTTACGGAAATAGAGCCGGTCGCCCGGAACGGAGTCGATGAGCCATACGGAGAGTTCAGTATCGTGTCCTTCGAACATAAAGTCGCCCATCACACGGAGCGTGAAGGTGCGTCCTTTGGCATTCTTATAGTCCAAAGCAGGCGTTACCATCCACATCTCGCTGCGTTCTTCTGCCGGCACCTGATACTGGTAGCCTGTGGCTTTGGCAGTCTTTTCCAAGATATTCAGTTGTGCGTCACGGTGATAGTAGCCCCACCACGGGCGTTCGCCGCCGAGCACTACGTTCTGCCAGCCCTCCAATTGCAAATCGTAGTTGTGTTCCACAAGGTTGAAGTCCTCGACGAGCAACGATTGCGGGTTTTCCAAATGCCAACTGAATGCCGTGGTGAATGTGTTCGGGTCTTCGGTAGCCGGTTTGGCATTACCTATCAAAGTGACAGTGACCGTGTCGGATTTCAACGACCAGAAGCGGAGCTGCGAACGGTAGTAACCCGCCTTGGTGGGACGGAAAGTGACGGTTACATCCTGCGGCATGTTCTTGATAAACGTGGTGGAATTGACTACGAATCCAGCATTGTCGATATGGCGCATTCCGGCATATACATAGTCGATACAGCCGGTGCTGTTGAGTTTCAGGGTCGCCTTCTGTTCTTGTCGTGCCGTTGTTTCGAAAGTGGGCAGCGACTCCGGTGTAATCGTTACTACAGGCGGATTCTTCGGGTCAATGCAGATGCCATGCAGCGAGTAGGTCTCAGAAAGCTCGGGCTTCGAAGGAACATCAATTATCAGCATCGCATCGTGCATAGCGGCTTCGGCAGGATTGTAAGTAATCTGCACTTCTGTTGCGGTCTCGCTCTTGGCGGTTGTGGTAAAAGAGAATGCAGCACGTCCTTTGCCGATGATGTCAAACGTCATTGGAGCCGTAAAGTTGTTTTGCACAACGGTAATAACGGGCAACTCAGCAGGAGTACCGAGTGTGGTTTCTGCAGCCGGCATTTTCGCAGGGGTGATAGTGAGTGAAGGTTCTGCCGGAACAGGTTCGTCATCCACCTTGCGGAAACTGAAGTCGTCGAACAGTACCTCTACCCCTTTGCTAAACTTTACACGGAAAAGAAAGCGTGAAGCTCCTGCCGGGCAAACAGTGCGCAATATCTGTGTCTTCCATTCGTTGCCGGTGAGCCAGGAGGTGGAGTCTTTTGTGAGTTCTCCGTCGCGTGAACTGCTCCAGAGATACATCAACTTGATGTCTTCCCCAGCTTGCGAAGCGAGCACTTTGTATCGGATACGCATTTCGTAGGCGGCTCCTTCTTCAGGTTGGGTGGCGTAGTCAAACACCTCTTGGTCAAGGTGGTTCACTTTCTGTGTTGCTTGGTTGATTTTCATTGCCTGTTCACCCTCTTGCTTGTCTGCCGTTTCTGCCACAGCAGCTCCCAAAGGCAATGTCCAGTCTTCAAAGGTAGTCACGCCGCCGAACGGACTTATGCTTGATTCTTCAAAACCCGGGTTGGAAAGGAGTTCGGGGTAGTCGGTGGTCTGTGCCTGCAACGCAACGGCACAGCATAACATAAGAAAAAGACTGAATCGTTTCATATCGTCAAAAAAAATAGAACAAGGGTGCAGTTCCTCATAGCAGAGAGACGCACCCTTGTTGTGTAATACTTGTTATTTCACAATCACTTTGGTGGCTTTGCCGTTGATGCGTACGATATAGATACCTTGTTCCAATGCAATGCGTGTGGTTCCTGTTGTTGCACGCACGGTTGCAATCTCGGCACCGAGCATCGTATATACCGACACAGCCGTTTCTGCTTCGCTGACAATGCAGAGCATACCGGTTTCGGTATAAACTTGAGCGGCGTAAGCATCTGCTAACGATGTGTTGATACTCTTGTCGATAATATCTTCTGTTGTACGGGGACTGATAAGTTTGCCGGTGGCATTGCGGACAATACCGATTACATCGGCTTTGCTTGGCAATTGTGTACCGATGATGTCAGATTCGGCAAAGAGGCTCAACTTGGCAACGGCTTCGCCTTGTGCGATATCGTACTGCGTTCCGAATGCAAAGTCGCCCGTCTGCGAGAAAGTAATATCGTTTATGCGTACCAAACGGAAAGCATATTGAGCAGCGTTGCTTGTCAATTCTGTCAAGGTAACTACATCCGGCTCAACTGCTTTGTTCTCACCTTTGGTACCAATAGATGCTATTGAGAAGGTTGTTCCGCCTTCGTAGTATGCTCCTATCATTGTCAAGCGGTCGCCTGCAACCAAATCGCCAACCACTTCTGCTTCGCCGGTCATCATCAGAGCAGCGGTTGCGTCTTGCACATAGAAATAGGGCAAACCGTTAAAATCGTATGCTTGCGAAACGGCAATCTCGCCGGTGATGTATCCCATAAAGAAGCCTTCTGTCTCGATTTTAGCTTTCATAGCTGCCAAATCGGCTACAGCGTCATTCACAAAGGCAGCTACTTGCACTTGTACTTGCGTTGCGCCTTCCGAACGGATTGTGATATACGGGTCGTCCCATTCTACTGCCAAAGGAGTGAATGTGAGCGTTACTTCCACGCCTGCTTCTGTCATAGCATCAGCTTTGGCAATGGTCGTGGGTGTAGCGGTAAGGTTCTGAGATGAGGAAGTGATGGTGATATCACCTGTCAAATCAGCACCCTTTACGGTGATTTTGGTTGTAGCCGAAGTTCCGCCCAAAACGAAGATGGTCTCTCCGAAATCAACTGCAGTCTGCGATACGCTGATAGTAGGTGTAGCGGCTATGGCAGAGATATCTGCTGTGGTACGGGGACTTATAAGGTTGCCGTTGGCATTACGCACTACGCCAACTATGTCAGCTCTGCCGGGAATGTCCGTACCGATAATCTCCGAACCGGTAAAGAAACTCATCTTGGCAGTTGTTCCACCTTGTGTAATATCATATTGTTGACTTTCAAACTTACCGGTTGCACTGAACTTAACATTGCTTACGCGTACCAAACGGAAAGCATATTTGGCTTTGCCCTCGTTGGTTGCCAATTCAGCCAAAGTTACGTCTTCGGGCTCTACTGCTTTGTTTTCGCCTTTCTTGCCGATTGATTCGATATAGAACTCACCGCCGCCATAGTAAACACTTGCACCCGTGAAGCGGTCACCTGCCTTCAAGTCACCCATGTTCTCGTAGGTGTCATACACTAAGAAAGCGGCAGTAGCGTCTTGGATATACAGGCAGTTTTGACCGCTTTGTGTATAGCTGTGTGTTACAGCAATCTCACCGCTGATAGCGCCATAGTAGTAACCTTCTTCTTTTGCTTTTGCAACCATTTCGCCTAAGTTCGCTACGGCATTTACTACATAAACGCTAACTGGTACTTTTACTTCAGTTGCACCTTCCGAAGCGAATACTACATTCGGGAAACCGGTCTCAATAGAGTTGGGTGTGAAAGTAACAACTACATTGGCACCCGTTTCGCTCATAGCAGCCTCTTTGGTGATAGTGGCAGGTTCAACCGTAAGGTTAGCGGAAGTGGTGGTAATGGTGATGTCAGCAGTCAAATCGGTAGCCTTTACGTTGACAGTCTTCGTAACGGCAGGACCTCCTACAAACATAGTTCCTTCGAATTCTATCGAAGTGGTATTTACGCTGATAGCAGGCACGGGATCCTGGTCTTCGCCACCGGCTGTTTGATTGAACAACTCAGCCCATGTGGTAGCCACACGGATAGCATCAATAGTAGCAGTAGGAGTCAGTCTTTCAAAATTCTGTCCTTGTCGGATTTCAATACCTTGTAAACCATTAGTGGCAGAAGCATCTCCCTGACTAATTGTACCAATCAATGTGGTGGTAGGTTCATTTTTGAAATCGGCAGGATTTACCCAAAGAGAGGTGATGTCATTGTTTGAACCATCAATAAACTCATATTTGAGCACAAGCAGATAGGTTTTGCCTAAATCCAAATCCTCGGTCGTTACTGAGGGGGCTGCGTTATTTTTGCTGATGCCTAATTGAAATTTACCTTCGCCGCTTTTGATAGAGAATATACGACCATATTCAGTGGCATTCACTCCATCGACCCAACCTTTTGATGTCTTACCGGTGAAAGCAATAAAATAAGCAGGCTTGTCACCTTGTCCTGCATCGGTGATGTTGACTAACATAGATGCATAGAAACTGCCCGATGTAATAGGGTCTTTCGAAAATGCAAATTGCAAATCTTCGTCGGTAGTGCCTCCGTTGGTGATTCTTGCAGCCTTGCCTGTAGCGGTTTCTTGATAGCCGGCATATGAGAGTGCGCCATCAACGACTTGAATTACATTCGCTGTGTGCGAACCATATCGAATCCATCCTAACCCTGTGGGGTCGATTGATGTACCTTGACCATACAGATTTCCGGTCGAATAGTTGAAATTCTCTGTGAGAAGCAGTTCTGCATGTGCGTTCAGTGTCGTGAATACCAACAAGAACGCTACAAACAGACTTTGTAACAAGTTAGATTTTTTCATACCTTTAATCAATTATGTTGTTAATATTTTGTTCTGTCTTTTGAGTGTGCAAAGATATACAAATGATTTGAATTATGCAAACTTCAGTGGCAAAAAGTTAGAAAAAGTGCAGAGAAACTGCCATTTTGATAATAAATCTGCTTTTCTGCTGCCAAAACGGACAAATGGCTGATGATTGCTGTCTGATAAATAGTGTAGTAGAGAACTATTATCTGTCGGAATATGTACATCTCGCCTGCAAATCAACGGTTAACCGTTTTGGCTTTTGTTCTTTATCCTTTATCTTTGTTCAATTGTCAGATTGTCAGAGCGTCAAATTTCTACACTTTCCTCAGTTCCACAAAGAAAGTAGTGCCTTTTTCTGATGTCACAAATCGGATAGTGCCGCCCGAGCCTTCTACAATGTTCTTCGAAATAGGCAGCCCGAGTCCCATACCGGTTGATTTGGTGGTGAAATTCGGGCGGAAAACCTTATCCTGCATATCCTCCGGAATGCCGCATCCGTTGTCCGAAACGCTGATCATGATGGTGTGTGACAGTTCTTTCATGATGATGATGATGTCGCCGTCTTCTTTCTTCTCAATGGCTTGCAAGGCGTTCTTGATGAGGTTGTTGAACACCTGCGATATCTGCTCTTCGTCAGCGTATGTCATGATGCCGTTGTCCGGTCCGATATACCGGATGGGTACTTCTTCCTGATTGTTGCGGAAAAGCGAAATCACCGAACTCAGTTTCTGTGCAATATCCACTTCGGTGGTGCATACTTCCGGCATTTTGGCGAAACTCGAGAACGATTGTGCAATATGCGAGAGTTGGTCGATTTGCTCTATCAGTAGTAAGGTCGATTTGTTGAAATACTCGTCAAACTGTTCTCCGCCTTTCTGCTTCATGCGTTGCAGTTGCTGCAAGGTGAGTTTCATGGGGGTCAGCGGATTGTTGATTTCGTGGGCAATCTGCCGTGCCATGGTCTTCCAGGCTCCTTCACGTTCTGATTTGGCAAGCAGTTCGGCAGAGCGTTCCAGTTCATCTACCATTTCATTGTAATGCTGTACCAGTTGTCCGATTTCGTCCTTGTATTCATAAACCAATCTGTTGTCGCGTCGCCCGATTTTGAAGTGCTTCATCTTTTCCGACAAACCTACCAGCGACTGCGTCAACTCCCGTGAAATGATAGCACTCAGTAAGATGGCACATAGCAATGCGATTAAGATAGGCGGCAATAGTTTGGCGGAGAACGCATCGGTGGCGGCATTCAGTTCGTCCGCACTGAGGAACATCGGCACAGCTATGTAGCCGATTCGCAGATAACTGCCGTTCAACAGTTCTGTATAGCCTGCCAGATAACGCATGTCGCCGATATGCTCGTATTGTATCAGCGTTGAAGCGTTCGAGAAAAAAGGTTCGGGTGCAATGTGGGTTGATACCAAGCCTTGGTCGAAAAGCTCCGGAGTGGAACTGCCCAGGATATTGCCGTTCAAGTCATATACGTGAATGTCGGTTTTATAGGTAAATGCCAAGTCGCGCAAGTCGATATTCAGACCTTGCCGGTGTTCCGGACCGATACCCATGTTCCAGAAATATATCTCCTGCAGCGATTTCTGTATATAGGCCGTAGTGCGTTCCAAGTCGTGTTTTTGCTGTTTTTCGTAGCGTTGTCTTACGTGCAGACCCGACACGGTGAACATATATATCGAAACCAACATCAGGAGGGCGGTCATGAAGTACATATATTTCGTGCGCAGCCGCATATTCTGTATGCCGTGACTATGAATCAGACCAATCAGTCCGACCAGAAATATCAGCCCGAAAATCAGTATGTCTATCAGGAAATACAGCCGTGTCTTCAAGAACGAAGGCAAACGTTTGGCTAATGGCGGTGCTTTCTCTGTCAGAATGGTCTGATACGAAAAGGTTTCGATGATGGTACTTTCTTTTTTAGGTGCCGGTGCAATCTCCTGACAATGGCACAACGAAAACAAATAGTGTCCGTCCGCTGCATAAACGGCATGGTGCTCCGGCTTCTGTTCGGTGGTTATTTCATACGAATCATCGCCCTTGAAGGGATGTATGAATTCATTGTGAAGTTGCTGGTTCTCAAACGGGTATGCGTATTTCACGGGAATGACGGTCAGAATGTTGTATTGTCCCGCGTTTCGCCATCGGCAAATGGCGTGTGCATTCTCGAAGTGATGATAATACCATCGGTCGTAGTAGAGTAGTGTCACCTCTTTGCCGGCGAGCCAGTTGTTCGACCAGAATACTAAGCCCTGCCGGTTGAAGATATAAATCAGTACTTCGTCGGTGCTTTTGGCGATGTTCCATACGCTGTCGAACGAGTTCTGCTGCAATCCTGCTATCAGTTGGTCGGTAATGGCGGCAGCAACTGTTTCTTGTTGGTGAATAGTCGCCTCTATACGCTGGGCGTCTTTGTCTATATTGTGGCAACCCGCCGTCACAAAGGCGAGTAGCAATGCCCAAAATTCTATATGTCGTAACTTTCTCAGCATATCATTTGCAAAGTTACGACAAAAATTGTACCTTTGCAAGCCTTTTGGTAAACTATCGGAAATAATCAGCGAAACATTAGCAATATGCCCTTCCTCGATACCCTTTTGCACAATTCCACCATGCCGCTCCTTACGGCATTCCTCTTAGGTTTGATGACCATCTTCAGCCCTTGCCCCTTCTGTTCTAACATTACAGCCATCGGCTTTATCGGCAAAGACGTGAGCAACCGTCGCGCTGTCCTTCTCAACGGCTTTATGTATGTCGTGGGCAAGATGGTGGTGTACACCGTTTTGAGTCTCATCTTCCTTTTGGGCGCACAAATCGAAGGGGTGCAGCATTTCTTCGAAACCTACGGCGAACCTGTCTTGGGACCTTTCCTTATTGTCTGCGGACTTTTCATGCTCATTGGCGGACATCATGAGCAGCATCACGACCACGAACATAATCACGGGCTTGCACACAAAATAGAGCATTTGGCAACTACCTCCCGTCGTGTCCCCGATTGGCTGTGGGCATTCGTGTTGGGTGTCGTCTTCTCGTTGGCTTTCTGCCCGTATAGCGGCGTGATGTTTTTCGGAATGCTCGTTCCGCTCACCATGGCGCAACCTCTCGCATGGAGCTGGCTCATGCCCGTGCTGTTCGGCTTGGGAACGGGGCTGCCCGTCATCATTATTGCCTGGATTCTGTCGTATTCGATGATGGGTATCGGAAAGCTGAACAACCGTATCCGTCAGATTGAAGTATGGCTCCGCACCGTCTGCGCCGTCCTCTTCATCGGTATGGGTATTTATCTCTGTGTCGCTATCTTCGGCGGACATCATCATCACGACCACGACCGTCATTCCGAAGTCGTAGAGTGCGTCGAAGGTCATACGCATTAACCCATGGCTTTCCGTTTCAAACAATTCTTCGTAGCCGACGACCGCTGTGCCATGAAAGTGGGCACCGATGGTGTTTTGCTCGGGGCATGGAGCAGGGTGGAATCCCTTTTAGGCGAGCCGTGCCGTATCTTGGATATCGGTACGGGCAGTGGCTTGGTGGCACTGATGTTGGCGCAGCAATACACCGGAGCGGATATCCTCGGTATCGACATCTCGCCCGAAGCCGTTGGGCAGGCAAATGCCAATTT
Organism: Bacteroidales bacterium; assembly: GCA_022783865.1. Classification (GTDB taxonomy): domain Bacteria; phylum Bacteroidota; class Bacteroidia; order Bacteroidales; family Paludibacteraceae; genus Colicola. The sequence continues at coordinate 105,507 of JALFYY010000024.1, read as the reverse complement.
TGCCGCCTCTCCGTGGGGCAATCGGCTCAGTGCCGTTGCTGTCCCCTTGCAATCCTGTAACGCTGCCGGACCTTTTGATATCGTCGTAAGCAACCCGCCTTATTTCAATAATAGTCTCCGTGCACCCGAGCGGCTTCGTTCTGCGGCTCGCCATACCGATACTTTGTCTTATGACGAACTTTTTCTTTATAGCGAACGGCTGCTTGCTTCGCATGGTCATCTTTTCCTCGTCCTGCCTGCTGATGCCGAACAGGTTGTCAGGCAGATAGTGGGCGGCTGTCCCGCCCTCTTTTTGCAGCAAATCTGTTATGTGCATGGCACTCCCGCCAAGCCCGCCAAACGCATGTTGCTCCATTTCGCCAAAGATGCAATATCCGGGGCAGTAGAATCCTCGCACCTGGTTTTGGAATCGCAACCCAATCACCGTACCCCTGAATATGCCCGTCTGACAGAGGATTTCTACCTCTGATCCTGCTTCCATTGTAATTCTTTTGTAATCCCCTTGTCCTGTTATGTAGTATCCCCGGTATAATCAGGTGTTGTTCTATGGGTATTTATGTAACTTACAGTTAGGGTACACTTGGCTTCTGTTACTTGGTGATAACTGGGTGATTACTGGGTGATAACTGGGTGATTACTGGGTGATAACTGGGTGATTCATGTATAATACGTATGCTTTCAAGCACTTGTGACCATATCTGTGTAGAGACGGAGCGTGCTCCGTCTGAAAAGTCAAGTACTAAATCGTCAAATCGTAAATAGGGCTCGTCCGGTCCAATCGTAAATAATTATTTGCGTTGTGCGATAAAGAGTCCGGCAATCACGATACCGATGGCTATCCATTTGGCTAACGGAAGGTGTTCACCGAAGAAACAGAGCATGAAGAGTGCCGTGAATACGGGTCTGAGATTGTTGAAGGCATTGGCTCGTGTAACGCCGATTTGCCTGACGGTATAGCAAAAGAGGATAAAACAGACTACCGATGGAAACAAAGCCAGATAGCCTGCTGCCGCCAAGGCTTGCCATGAGAAAACCGTTGTTCCGATATGGGGCAGGTCAACCATGCAGAACGTAGGTATAAAGAACAGCAAACCCGAAAGTTGCACATAGAATACTATCGAAAGGCTGTTGTAGTGCCCGGGTATTTTGCGTAGCAGAATGGTATAAATCACTGCCGTAAACACTGCTCCCAAGAGTAGTGCCAATCCCCGTACCGATCCGATAGCCATATCACTTCCGCGGGATACAATCATCATCACCACACCGGCTGTCGATATCAGTATTCCCACAATGTTCTGCCACGTAACGCGTTCTCTGATAAGCACGAAAGCGAACAAGGGGGCGAACAGTGGAGAAGTGCTCAGTATCACTTCCGCCATGGTCGGCGAACTCACCGATTGGATTCCGTACGACTCCAAAACAAAGTAGCAGAACGGTTGTGCAAACCCTGCCAGAAGGAAGAGCGGGATATCTTTTCGCCTTACTTTCTGCAACTGCCCCGAAAGCAATCCTGCTGCCAGCATCAATACTACAGCCATACCGAAGCGCAGTGTGACCAATGTCAACGGCGCAAATGTTTTCAGACCTATTTTTGTGGCGATAGTAGAGGTGCTCCAGAATAGCATTGCTACCACGATAGCGATATAAGGAAGCGCTTTTTTCATTTGATTATGAATAAAATAGTAGTGTTTCAGTGTCTTGTTGGCGCTCTGTTGCAAGTGTCTCATAACGGAATAAGGGAAAAATTTCTTTATTCCATACGAAAAACCATGCAAAATTAGAAAAAATGTTGTAACTTTGCAAGCGCATTGAAACCCGAATCTTGTCGGGATGTGGGCGTCCTCGCCCGCATACAACGACAATGCAATGCAGTGTAGAGACGGGGCGTGCTCCGTCTGAACAACCCGATAATGCAATGTAGAGACGATGTGTACATCGTCTCCATAAAAAGCAGCTGACATAACGAAACACTATAAATAAACGTAGAAACTATGATTTATTCAAAAGAAGTAAGCAACATGTGTTGTGTTGCAAAAGGTCCTCATCACGGACCAGCCCCGATACCTGAAGAAGGTAAATGGGTAAAAGCCAAAGAGATTAAGGATATCTCGGGTATGACACACGGTATCGGTTGGTGCGCTCCGCAACAGGGAGCCTGCAAACTGAGTTTGAACGTGAAAGACGGTATCATCGAGGAAGCCTTGGTTGAAACTATCGGTTGCTCGGGTATGACGCACTCTGCCGCTATGGCTGCCGAGATTCTTCCAGGCAAAACCTTGTTGGAAGCCCTCAATACCGACCTCGTTTGCGATGCTATCAATACCGCTATGCGCGAGTTGTTCCTCCAGATTGTTTACGGACGTACACAGTCTGCTTTCTCCGAAGGAGGCTTGGCTATAGGCGCAGGCTTGGAAGACCTTGGTAAGGGTCTTATCAGCCAAACAGGTACGCTCTATTCTACCAAAGTGAAAGGTCCCCGTTACCTCCAGCTCACCGAAGGCTACATCACCAAGATGTATCTCGATGCCGACGACGAAGTTTGCGGTTATGAGTTCGTACACATGGGCAAGTTCATGGATGCCGTCAAGAAAGGCGTTCCTGCCGAAGACGCTCTCAAACAGGTAACCGGCACATACGGCCGTACAACCAAAGAACAAGGTGCAGTTAAATCTATTGACCCAAGAAAGGAGTAAGCTATGATACGTGAAGTAAACTTTGAATCGCAAGACCGCAGAGAGAAACAAATCCTTGCGGCGTTGAACGCAAACGGTATCGCTTCTATCGAAGAGGCTAATCAGATTTGTGAGCAATACGGACTCGATCCTTACAAAACTTGTGAAGAAACCCAGATGATATGCTTCGAGAACGCCAAGTGGGCTTACGTTGTAGGTTCGGCTATCGCTATCAAGAAAGGTTGCAAGAATGCTGCTGACGCTGCCGAAGCTATCGGTATCGGTTTGCAATCGTTCTGTATTCCCGGCTCTGTGGCTGACGACCGCAAAGTGGGTATCGGACACGGTAACTTGGCAGCCCGTCTGCTCCGTGAAGAAACCGAGTGCTTTGCTTTCTTGGCAGGTCACGAAAGCTTTGCCGCTGCCGAAGGTGCCATCAAGATTGCCGAAATGGCAAACAAAGTACGCCAGAAACCTTTGCGTATTATCCTCAACGGCTTGGGCAAGGATGCCGCTATGATTATCAGCCGTATCAATGGTTTTACCTATGTTCAAACCGAGTTCGACTATTTCACAAGCGAACTGAAGGTTATCAAAGAGAAACCTTATTCCAACGGTCCCCGTGCAAAAGTGAAATGCTACGGTGCTGACGACGTTCGCGAAGGCGTTGCTATCCTCTGGCATGAGAATGTGGATGTAAGTATCACGGGTAACTCTACCAACCCGACACGTTTCCAACACCCTGTAGCAGGTACGTATAAGAAAGAACGTATCTTGGCAGGCAAGCCTTATTTCTCTGTGGCTTCCGGTGGTGGTACGGGTCGTACGTTGCACCCCGATAATATGGCTGCCGGACCTGCTTCTTACGGTATGACCGACACCATGGGACGTATGCACTCTGATGCTCAGTTTGCAGGTTCTTCTTCTGTTCCTGCTCACGTTGAGATGATGGGCTTCCTCGGTATCGGTAACAACCCGATGGTAGGTTGCACCGTGGCTTGTGCTGTCAATGTAGCACTCGCGTTGAACAAATAAGAGATACTTGTATTCCAATACAACCCTCAGACGGATACCCCGACAGGTATCCGTCTGTTGTAAAATGGTTTTCCCTTGCCCTGTAGAGACGCGATTAGGACTTGTCCGATCGCATCTAAGATATTAACTATTAATTATTAACTGTTAACTGTTGTGAAATCCTATAATGTAGTAGCCGCCGTAGTATGTGATGCGGGTGAATATCTCTGTGTGCAACGCGGACAGACGCGTTACGGTTATACGGCGTATAAATATGAGTTCCCGGGCGGAAAAGTGGAGCAGGGTGAAACAGAGGAGCATGCTTTGTTGCGTGAACTATTGGAGGAGATGGACTATCCTGTGACGATAGAGCGCAAACTCTGTGACTTGCACCATGAGTACCCCGACTTTGCCGTTACGTTGCATTTCTATCTTTGTCACCCTACCGATACGGAGCATCCACGCCGTTTTCGCCTGAACGAACATATATCGGCATGCTGGTTGCCGGCTTGTGCCATGTCTTCATTACCTTGGGTCGCCGCCGACCTCCCTCTGATAGAACTCTTGCAGAAAACAAGTGCTTCCTGACCGTTGCGGTCAGGAAGCACCATAGAAACAGTCCGGCAGATGAGTCCGCAGATTAGTCCGCAGATTAGTTGCAAACAACCTGCCCTAAACGCTTATTCCACTTTTTCGCCCAACACCGTATAAACCTCGTTGCCACGAAGAATAAGCACTTGTCCGTTACGGAAAATCTTCCGCACAGGAACGTCATCGGCGGCAACAACGTTGTCTATAAGCACAATTACTTCTTTAGTCGCAACTTGCTACGAGACTACTAGTCATTGAAATTCGCCTGTGCGACTTGCAGTGCGTGGGTAATTATGCAAAGCACAGCAAGGCATAATCATACCACGCAGGTGTCTATTGCTATCTTGTTTTGGATGTAAAAAGAAAGTTCCAAGTTTCAAAGTGCCAAAACAAGCACCAATAAACGCGCCTTTATAAAAATATGTATCGGAAAGAGTGCGAACGTGTGGCGTTAGATCATGCATTATATACAGACGGACTTGCATTTTGTTATCTATGAGAAATGCATGTTATTGATGAATCAGTATGTACATATAATAAGTATGTACAAAATTCATTTTCAAATTGTAAAATAGGGCTATGCCCGGTCCGGTTGTCAAACGGTATCAGGCAAAGGCTTCTACGTCGGCGGCTTCGATCGGGTTCGAGGAGAGGATGATAAGGCGTTCCACTACGTTGCGCAGTTCACGGATATTGCCCGTCCATGAGCGTTGCTGCAGTTGCTCAATAGCCGCTTGTGCAAAGGTCTTGACCGCCCATCCCTGCTCGGCACATATCTGTTCGGTGAAGTAGTTGACGAGCAACGGTATATCTTCCTTCCGTTCGTCCAAGGTCGGTACATGGATAGGAATGACGTTCAGGCGGTGGAACAAGTCCTCACGGAAACGCCCTTCCGCTATCTCTTTCTTCAGGTCCTTATTGGTAGCCGCCAATATGCGCACGTTGACGTGTATCGATTTATCCGATCCCACACGGCATATCTCGTTCTCCTGCAAGGCACGGAGCACTTTGGTCTGTGCCGAAAGGCTCATATCGCCTATCTCGTCCAAGAACAATGTTCCGCCATCGGCTTGCTCGAACTTGCCGATACGCTGCTTGATGGCAGAGGTGAAGGCGCCTTTCTCATGACCGAACAATTCGCTTTCAATCAGTTCGGACGGGATAGCCGCACAGTTGACTTCCACCAACGGGAAAGCGGCTCTCTGGCTTTGGGCATGTATCAGGCGGGCAACCACTTCCTTTCCCGTACCGTTCTCGCCGGTAATCATCACGCGGGCATCGGTGGGCGCAACTCGCGCAATCATATCACGCAGACGGCATACCGATTCGCTCTCGCCTATCATTTGGTACTTACCCGATACTTTCTTCTTGAGCACTTTGGTTTCCTGTACCAAGTTCTTTTTGTCGAGAGCGTTCTTGGTGGTGATGAGCAGGCGGTTGAGTTCGATGGGCTTCTCTATGAAATCGAAAGCCCCTTGCCGGATGCAGGTTACCGCCGTTTCGATGTTCCCGTGTCCCGAAATCATCACAATGGGAGTCTCTATTTCGTTCTCGTGGAGCTGCGTCAGTAGTTCAATGCCATCCATCTCGGGCATCTTGATGTCGGAATAGATAAGGTCGTACGAGCCCGCAACGGCTTTTTCCAAGCCCTGTTTGCCGTTCTCTGCCGTCTCTACTGCATAGCCTTCGAATTCCAATATGTCTTTGAGCGTACTGCGTATGCTGCGCTCGTCGTCGATTACAAGTATCTTTGCCATAATCTTTTGTGCTTTTGTCCGGAACTTATTATATCCCACTGCAAAGATACAAAGAATTTCTTATACGGCGAACATCCGCCGGATTATTCTTCTGCTGTGCCGGCAGTAACGATGAGCCAAAAATACCGGAACGGAAAACTTTTGTGCAATGTACGGGAGGTTTTTCCGTCTGTTCCGGAAAAATACCGGTTCGCTATCCCTAAGGTATCCCTAAAGTATCCTTAAAGGAAAACATATGAGTCGACGGCTTGGAAAACGCAATCCGGCGGCTTGCTGCAAGGCAGGCTTTATTGCCGTTTGTCCAAGACGTCCTGCATGTGCAGCATCTCGTCGCGCAGACGGGCGGCTTCCATGAAGTCGAGGTCTTTCGCCGCCTGCAACATGTCTTTGCGCGTCTTCTCGATAGCCTTCTTCAACTGCTTGTCGGTCATATTGCCGATTACAGGCTCCAATACGGCATCATAAATCTTCGTGACAGTGTATTCCTTTTCGGGTTGCTGCATCAATCCCGCCAACGGATTGTCGAGCGACTTGCGGATGGCTTGCGGCGTGATGCCGTGCGCCTCGTTGTAGGCAATCTGCTTGGCGCGACGACGGTTGGTCTCGTCGATGGTGAGTTGCATGCTTTGCGTGATCTTGTCGGCATACATGATGACTTTGCCGTTCACGTGGCGTGCCGCCCGTCCCGCCGTCTGCGTCAGACTGCGATGGTCGCGCAAGAAACCTTCTTTGTCGGCGTCCAGAATGACCACCAGACTCACTTCGGGCAAGTCAAGTCCCTCACGCAACAGATTGACGCCCACCAACACATCGTACAATCCTTTGCGCAGGTCCTCCATAATCTGCACCCTGTCGAGCGTATCGACATCGGAATGGATGTAGGCGCAACGGATACCGGCTTGCCTGAGATAATCGTCCAACTCTTCCGCCATCCGCTTGGTGAGCGTCGTTATCAATACCCGCTCGTCGTGCTCTACCCGAACGGCTATTTCTTCCATCAAGTCGTCAACCTGATGGAGCGACGGACGTACATCGATTTCGGGGTCCAGCAATCCCGTAGGGCGAATCAACTGGTCGATACAGACACCGCCCGACTTGCGGAGTTCGTATTCCGCCGGCGTGGCACTGACGTAGATGGTTTGCGGCGTCTTGGCTTCGAACTCCTCGAATTTGAGCGGACGGTTATCGCGTGCCGCCGGCAAACGGAAACCGTATTCCACCAAGTTGGTTTTGCGGGCTGCATCGCCGCCGTACATGGCGTGAATCTGCGGAACGGTGACATGGCTCTCATCGATGACGAGCAGGAGGTCCTTCGGAAAATAATCGAGCAAACAATAGGGCGGTGTGCCGGGTGCGCGCCCGTCGAAATAGCGGGAGTAGTTTTCCACGCCGGAGCAGTAGCCCAGTTCGCGTATCATCTCTATGTCGTAGCGCACACGTTCATCGATCCGCTTTGCCTCCAAGGGACGCCCCGTGTTTTGGAAATATGCCACCTGCTTCTCCAAGTCCACTTGTATTTCCTTGATGGCGCGTTCGATGCTCTCTTTGGTGGTATTGAAGATGGTGGCAGGATAGATGTTGAACTCCTCGAAGCGGTCGAGTACCTCGTTAGTAATCGGTTCGTAGGTATAGATTTCGTCCACCTCGTTACCCCAGAAGACGATGCGCACCACATAGTCGGCATAGGCGAGGAAGACATCGACTGTATCGCCTTTCACACGGAAATTGCCACGGTTGAGTTCCAGCTCGTTGCGCACATATTGCGCTCCGACCAATTGCAGCAGGAAATTATCGCGCACCAAGGTTTTGCCCGTCTCGATGTGCATCACGTTGTCGGTGAAGTTCTGCGGACTGCCGATACCATAGAGACAACTCACCGATGATACGACAATCACATCTTTGCGCCCCGAAAGCAATGCGGCTGTGGCACGCAAGCGGAGTTTGTCGATCTCCTGATTGATAGAGAGGTCTTTTTCTATATAGGTGTCGGTGGAAGGAATGTACGCTTCGGGCTGATAGTAGTCGTAGTAAGAGACAAAGTACTCTACCGCATTGTCGGGAAAGAACGACTTCATCTCGGTATAGAGCTGCGCCGCCAGGGTCTTGTTGTGCGAGAGTATAAGGGTTGGACGTCCGATCTGCTCTATTACGTTGGCAACGGTGAACGTCTTGCCTGAGCCCGTCACACCGAGCAGCACTTGTGCCGGCAAGCCCTGACGGACACCATCCACCAATTGGCGGATAGCTTCCGGCTGGTCGCCTGTCGGCTTGTAAGGGGACGATATGTGGAACTGATTGACCATCGGTAGTGTTGCTGTGTGTTATCCTGCCCAGCCTGAACGGTCGAGATTGCGGTAGCCGATGGCTTCGGAGAGGTGCTTGACGGTGATATCGGGAGCACCTTCGAGGTCGGCAATGGTGCGTGCTACTTTCAGGATACGGTCGTAGGCACGGGCGGAAAGACCGAGTTTGTCGATGGCGTAGCTCAAGAGGCGGTTGCCGGCTTCGTCAACGGCACAATAACGCCGCATCATCTTGCTCGTCATTTGGGCATTGCAATGAATGCCGGGAACGTCTTTGAAGCGTTCCGCTTGTATTTGCCGGGCACGCACTACGCGTTCACGAATGGCAGAAGAACGTTCCGCTTCCTGTGTGTTGGACAGTTTGTCGAAGGGTACGGGGATGATTTCTACCTGTATATCAATGCGGTCGAGCAACGGACCGGAGATGCGGCTCAGGTATTTATGCACCATGCCCGGACCACAGGTGCAGGCGTGCGTGGGGTCGTTGTAATGTCCGCAAGGACAAGGATTCATTGCCGCTACGAGCATAAATCCGGCAGGATACTCCACACTCATCTTGGCACGGGAGATACATATCTTCCTGTCTTCGAGGGGCTGACGCATTACTTCGAGCACACTGCGTTTGTATTCGGGCAGTTCGTCCAAGAAGAGTACGCCGTTGTGTGCCAAGGATATCTCGCCCGGCATAGGATTGACGCCTCCTCCCACCAATGCTACATCGCTCACCGTATGGTGCGGACTGCGGAACGGACGACGGGTAATGAGTGACACGCCTTTGTCGATAGTACCTGCCACAGAATGTATCTTGGTGGTTTCTAACGCCTCTTCCAAGGTGAGGGGTGGCAAAATACCCGGCAGGCGCTTTGCCATCATACTTTTACCTGCGCCGGGAGGACCAATCATCAACAAGTTGTGCCCGCCTGCGGCTGCTACTTCCAAAGCGCGTTTCACATTCTCTTGTCCACGTACATCGGCAAAATCAACCTCTGTCAGTTCGGAAGGGCGGTTGAACACCGTCTGCATATCCAAATGAAGCGGTTCGCGGACTTCCGTGCCGTTCAGGAAACGCACCACTTCCAGAATGTTGTTCATACCATACACCTGCAATCCTTCCACCACAGCGGCTTCCCTGGCATTGGCTTCGGGCAGAATGATGCCTTGGAAACCAGCTTCCCGGGCTTGCAGTGCCATAGGGAGTGCACCCCGAATGGCTTGCAGTGTGCCGTCTAACGAGAGTTCTCCCATAATGAGGTATTTCGAGAGGTCGGCACAGGCAATCTGCTCGTCGGCAGCCAACATGCCAATCGCCAAAGGCAGGTCGTAGGCAGCCCCCTCTTTCTTGATATCGGCAGGCGCCATATTGATAGTGACTTGCTTATGGGGTATGTGATATCCGTTTACCGTGAGAGCGGAACGGATACGCTCGTTGCTTTCGCGAACAGCATTGTCCGGCAGCCCCACAAGGCAGAAATGATAGCCTTGTGTGAGGTGTACTTCGATGGTTATTACAACGGCGTTGATACCTTGTACGGCAGCACCATAAGTCTTGATGAGCATAAGTTATTCGGTTTTAAGTGAATCAAGAGGTATTGCCACAGAATCGGTCGGCAGCCGGGTTGCGGTTTTATCCTTTTTTTGCTTCTTTTTCTTATCAACATTGCCGAAGTCGTATTTGAACATAAAGCCCAAGCCTTGTACGGTCTGTGCCTCACGAATCGAATATTTGTCAACCGTATGGGTATAGGCTTTTGCGCGCCAATGACCGTTGGAACTGAGCAGATACTCCACATCGAGGTTACCGAACAGCGGTTGGTTGGATATATCGTTGTAGCGGTAACCGAAGTTGCCGTTGATAAGAATACGGTTGTTGGGTTGGAACTGGAACTGCGTTTCGTATTCCTGCATGGCATCGGCTCCTACACCTTCGGAGCGAACGTTGAAGCCCACGGTAAAGTCGTTGGTGAGGCGGCTCAACCAATTGTTGATTTGTCCGGTAACGGTGGATGAAATCAGTGAGTAGGTCTCGTTCAGACCGGTGGTATTGGTGGTATTCTGCAAGTATTCGGGTGTGTAGAACCGGTTGAATACAAGCAGATAGAGTATTTGGCGCATCATCATTTCGTCAGTGGAGATGACAGAGCGCACCTGACTTGCCACACTCTCATCGGATTGCGGCAGTTCCAGTCCGAAAGAGATAGTCGGGTTCATCAGTTCGTCTTTGAGATACAGAATACAATTGACGGGTACGGAAGTGCGGTTGGTGTTGAGTTGCTGATAGTCAGTACCGAACAAATCGCGGAGCGAAGCCGTGGTAGCGTAATATGCCGAAGCGTCAATCTGCGGGTTCTCGGGTGCCCCCGACCAGATGACACGGCTGTCGGGGCGAATGGTGAAATCTTTGCGGATTACGTTCTGGAAGGTAAAGTTGAACAGACCACTCTCCAATGCGTATGTGCCCAAGAGTTTGATATCTTCGGTAAGTACATCGTATGTCAGTTTCAGATTGCCGGAGCCTTGTGCACGGAGCCGGTCACCGGTACGAGGGTCAATGATAATGGTTACGTTGGCATCGGGAGTGGCTTCTATCTGCAGGTCAAGCACAAGGTGATTCTCGCGCTTGGTGACAAGAGGCAATAGATCGTCATCGTCGTCTTTCTGTGCAGGTTGTTCGTGATTAACAAAAGTGATGAAGTTGTTTTCTGCTACAGAAGAAGCGGTCGCAATAGAGAGATAGAAGTCGGTATTCCGGTCGGTTCGTGCATTGGCACTGATCTTTGTTTCCAATTCGTTGCCACGGATAGAGGCGTCACCGGTAGCATATACTTTGCCATAGAACATATCTTGCCCTGTTTGCTGCAAGTTGAGTACCATGGCATGTTGGCATTGTATCCGGAAGTCGAAACGGAAATCCTTGAAGTATCCGTTGTGATTGAGTACACCATCGAGCAACAGAGGATTGCCTTCTTGGTCGCGGCACTGAATATGTTCGAAACGAATCTTGTCGGAATCCATATAGACGGTGTCGGTGAAGAAGTATTTGGTGCCTAAGTAGCTTACTCCCACACCGCCGTTTTGTGCCAATGCCTTGCCTTCTACTTTGGTTTTCTTCTCAATGCCATATACATGTACATCGCCGAATCCCCGTCCGGATACGTCTTCCAATATCCCCTCGGTCCATCGGTTGATAAAGCCCAAGTTGACTGAGTCGGCAGCAATGAACAAGTCCCAACGTTTCTGACGCGGTGTTACAACACCTGTTACATTGGCAACCGTATCGCTGTTTTCCACTATATTCCCCAGAATATCGACGGTTTTGGCTTCTCTGTTCCAACGGGCAACGGCAGTAGCATCACCGACAGGCGAACCGTTGATGGTGGCATTGGTCATTGAGAGGTCGGCTTCGAACTTCGGTTCGTTGAACAGACTATAGACGGTTCCCCAGCCTGTCAGGTCGCCACCGAAAGAGATAACCTCTTTGGCATCGGTGAAAGCGAGAATGTAGTCCAAGGAAATGCCTTTGAGGTCGAGATTGATAGAGTCGGTCTCTTTTTTACTTGCCAATCCGTCGGCATAGACATATTGTGTAGCACTGCCAAAGCGGAAATTGTTGACCTGCAGGGTAGTATCGGCAACCGAATACACGATGCTGGATTCATTGATTCTCCATGTGGTATCCGCCAACAGAATTTCGGTAGGGGAAATATGTGCTTCGATGAGCGGCTCAGAGGCATATTGGGAGAAATGCACGCAAGTTCGCAACGAGCCGGCATTGTGGACGCTGTCTTTGTTGGTGAAGTTGAAATTGAGCAACAATGAGTCACGGCGGGCAGTAGTGTTGATACGGAAAGCCAAATCGCCCAACATTTGTCCGGCAGTGGTTTTGTTGGCTTTGTTGAGGAACGACGCCGAGAAGTTGATTTGTTCGTCAAGGTTATCCAAGTTCACCGTCAGATCGCGCACACGGAATTTGGAATAGTTGATTACAGGTGAGAGAAGCTGACAGGTAAAAGTATTCTCTTTTTCGTTGACAGCCCCTTTCAGTATGGATATGCCGGAAATACGAACCGGCAAGTCCAGCGCATTGAAAAGCGAGTCCAAATCACGGAAATAGAGATAGTATTCTATTTGGTTCTGATGTGTGGATGAAAGTAGTTCTTTGCGATGTTCCGCAGAGAGCATACGAGGGGTATATTGTGCTGCCAAACGCATAACGGTAGTAGGCAGTGTACTATATGTATAGTCACCGGAGAAGTTGGCAGTGAGGTAGTCGGACTGTATTTTAAACTGGGTTTTCTTGCTGTCTCCCGTTTGTGCAATGACACGGAACTCGTCCATACGAAACTCTTTCTGACCATTGACAAATGTCAGTGTATCGATATTGATATAGCCGTTGATGTTATCCAAACGGTTGCCGGTTGCATTGATACTGATGCGTGTGCGGAGATTGGAATCAGGGTAGCGTTCCGTGAGGTGTAAATCACCGGCACGGAAACGGTGAATGCCCAATGTCGCATTGAAGACGGGCAGATGTTTGGTCAGGTCGATCAAACCATCGAACGATGCGGACAAGTTAGGGTCGTTGACAGTGACTTTTCCTTCGTATTTGTTTTCAGCATAATTGCCGTCGATATGAATGTTGCGATAGGTATAACCGTTGAATGCGATTTTGGATATTTTGGCATAGAGCCGGGCTTGCGGCATGATATCTTTTCCCATTTTGGCATCGATGGTGGCATCGAAAGTAATATCGCCCAATTTTGCTTGTCCCAATATCCGTCCGAGTGCAAAGCGCCTGGTATAAACACGCCCTTTGAAGAACCAGTTCTGCAGAGAGTCGTATGCGTGGAGTTGTCCGATAGTGGTAATAGATCCCAGTTTCGAGGTGAAGATGCCGTGCAACTGCATACTATCGATGCGTCCAGCCAAATCGCCTTTGTAGTGCATTACGCCCAATTGTCTGATGTTGCGTGATAGTTGGAAGGGCTTATTGTGCAAATCGGACAATACATCCTGAAGCAAAGCATGGTCGATGCGCAAGTCTTGCAGATTGGCATGGATATAAGCTTTTTCAATATCCGGCAATCCGAAACAAGTAATGTTGCCACGGAGTATCTGATATTGTTTGTAGTCCAATGCCAAACCTTTCAGCAGCAAACTGTCGGGGCGTCCTGATATGTCGCATGAGAAGTCCACTATGCCGTCCATATTTTTCAGTGCGGGAACAATGCCGCTCAAATCGCTCGGGGTGATACGGGCATGGTTCACCCGGAGGGCAATCCCGGTTTGTGAGAGGAGTTCGGTTTTGTCATCAGGAAACGCCATTTCAACTACCGAAGCCTCGAAACCGGAATGTGGCAAGGCTATCATCAGGCGGGGCATATAGGCACCTTTGGGTGTGGCGATGAGATGTGCTTCGATATTGGACAGCGTGAAACCGCTCTGCTCCCGGAAAGAGAGTTGCTTGATTTGTGCATCGAGAGAGTCTTGCGACAGGTGGTTGAGTGCCAGAGAAGCATTGAGACCGGTGATGAGAATGCCATTGTAGCGCAAACGTGTATCGCTAAGCCGGATATCGTTTACCTCGACCGTTGAGTTGAATGTAGCAGCATTGTCGCTTTGGAAGGCATTCAGAAGGAAGCCGTAGTTCATCTGTCCGCCGGGCAATTCATAGATATTGCTGTTGACATGCAGCAACTCCACTTTCTGGAAACTGATGCGTTGCTTGAAGAAACCGAAAAAGTCGAACCGGGCATTGAGAGTATCTATCCCCAGCAATATCTCTCCTTGCCGGTCCATGAGTTGAATACCGGTTATCTGCAGCCGGTTGAAGGGGCGGTATTCCACTTTGCCTATTTCGATGTCAGCCTGCAATCCGCGCGACAATTGCTGTACGACCACTTGAACGGCAGCCGTCTGTATTTTGCTGTTGCGGACAAGCATAAACAATGCGCCCACGAGGAGTATCGTGCAGCTCAGTACGATGGTCAATATGTACAGAAACCGTTTCAAATTGTTGTGCTGAATGTATAGCATACATTTCCTTGCAAAAGTACGCATTATTTGTCATAACTCCAAACAAATTAGCAAATAAAAAAGTCCGCCCCTGATTTTTGTCAATCAGAGGCGGACTTTAGTATCGTTATCCGTTTTGTCAGATACGGCTATTTATTTGCGCAAACGGCATCCGTCGGCTTCGGGGTCACGGGGTGTGCGTGGTGCACGTTCCTCACGACGAGGGAAACGGTTGTCGGAACGCTGAGTACGTTCGGGACGCGGACGGCGCTCGGGTTCTACATAGCCTTCGGGTTTCTCTTTCAATACTTTGGCAGAGAGTTTGAACTTGCCCGTCTTCTCGTCGATTTCGAGCAACTTAACCGTAATCTTGTCGCCTTCACGGATTCCGGTTTCTTCCATTGTTTCGAAGCGTTGCCAATCGATTTCGGAGATATGGAGCAAGCCTTCTTTGCCCGGCATGAACTCAACGAAACAGCCGTACGGCATAATGGATTTGACAGTGGCTTGGTAGATTTCGCCTACTTCCGGGAGCGACACAATGGCTTTCACCATTGCAACTGCTGCATCCAAATCTTCTTTGTTGGCTGAAGCTATTTCTACGTGTCCGCCTTCTTCGGTTTCGTCAATGGAAATAACGGTATTGGTATCGGCTTGAATGCCTTGGATAATCTTTCCGCCAGGGCCAATAACTGCTCCAATCATCTCTTTCGGTATGATGAAAGATACGATACGCGGTGCATGAGGTTTGAGGTCTTCGCGTGGAGCAGGCATTACCTCCAGCATCTTGCCGAGTATGTGCATACGTCCTTCGTGTGCCTGTGCGAGAGCGTTTTCGAGAATCTCGTAGCTCAGTCCGTCAACCTTGATATCCATCTGGCAAGCTGTAAGACCATCTACCGTACCGGTTGTTTTGAAGTCCATATCGCCCAAGTGGTCTTCATCACCCAGGATGTCGCTCAAGATGGCGTAGTTGGTACCTTTGTTCTCGGAAATCAGTCCCATAGCTATACCCGAAACCGGCTTCTTGATAGGTACACCTGCATCCATCAATGCCAAAGTACCGGCACAAACGGTCGCCATAGAAGAAGAACCGTTGGATTCGAGGATATCGCTCACTACGCGAACGCAATAGGGGAAATCTTTCGGAACCATGGTTTTCAGAGCGCGGCATGCCAAGTTGCCGTGACCAATCTCCCGACGTCCTACGCCACGTTGTGCACGGGCTTCGCCGGTAGAGAACGGCGGGAAATTATAGTGGAGGAGGAAGCGCTCGGTACCTTGAATCAAAGCCTCGTCGATAATCTTCTCATCGCGCTTTGTGCCGAGGGTAACGGTAGAGAGCGATTGTGTTTCACCACGGGTGAAGATGCTCGATCCGTGAGGTCCGGGCAGCGGGCTTACTTCGCACCAGATGGGGCGGATTTCGGTGGTTTTACGGCCATCGAGGCGTTTGCCTTCGTCCAAAACGGCACGGCGCATGGCTTCTTTTTCGACATCGTGATAGTAACGGTCGATAAGTGCGCCCTTGGTTTCCAATTCTTCTTCGGTATATTGTGCCTTGAAGTCTTCACGGATTTGTGTGAATACAGCTTCACGATGGTGCTTGTCTGTGTCAGCGGCAGTGGCTTGTGCATATGCTTTTGCGTAGCACTCATCGTGTACCTTCTGACGGAGTTCGTCGTCGTTCTCCTCGTGGCAATATTCGCGTTTTACGGTTTTGCCGTATGCTTCCATCATTTCGATTTGTGCCTGACATTGCGGTTTGATTGCTTCGTGGGCAGCCTTGATGGCTTCGAGCATTTCGGCTTCGGAAACCTCTTTCATTTCGCCTTCGACCATCATGATATTGTCGAGCGTAGCGGCAACCATCAATTCGATATCGGCTCTTTCGCATTGCTCGAAAGTCGGGTTGATGACCATTTCGCCGTCCACACGGGCAACACGGACCTCAGAGATAGGTCCTTCGAAAGGTATATCAGAGCAAGCCAATGCCGCACTGGCAGCCAAACCGGCAATCGACTCCGGCATATCAACGCCATCGGCACTATAGAGGGTAACGTTTACGAAAGTTTCTGCGTGATAATCGGCAGGGAAAAGCGGACGAAGGGCACGGTCGATGAGACGTGCAATCAGGATTTCGTAGTCAGAAGCCTTACCTTCGCGACGGGTGAAACCGCCGGGGAAGCGTCCGTTTGCGGAAAATTTCTCTTTGTACTCAACGGTAAGCGGCATGAAGTCGGTACCGGGAACTGCGTCTTTGGCGGAACAAACTGTGGCGAGAACCATAGTGTTGCCAAGCGTTGCCATAACGGCTCCGTCAGCTTGTTTGGCGAGTTTGCCGGTCTCAAGCGTGATTTCGCGACCATCAGGCAATGCGATAGTTTTTCTTACTATATTCATTGTTTTTGTTAGTTTTAGCGGAGTGCGATGCACACTCCAAAAGTTTTAGACACTAAATTTGGTGCAAAGGTACAACAATTCTTCGGTATGGACAAATTTATTTGACGATTTGACAATTTCACGATTGGACGATTGGAGCAAGGAACAAGGGCGAAGGAACAAAGACTTAATAGTTTTTACGATTTACGATTTGACTTTTCAGACGGAGCACGCTCCGTCTCTACGGGGCATTAATGGACAATTCAGACGGAGCACGCTCCGTCTCTACAAAAATATGGTCATAAGTGCTTGAAAGCATACGTATTATACATGAATCACCCAGTAATCACCCAGTAATCACCCAGTTATCACCCAGTATTTAAATGTTGGTGACGGCTACACAACAGGATAGACAAAGCACAGACAAAACTCCGATGAAACTCCGGCAGAACTTCGAGAAAGCTTTAATCAAACACAGACAAAACCCAGCCGGAACTCCGATGAAACTTGAGAAAGGGTTATCCGGTTGCAGGTGCGGAATAGTGACAAAGGGCAATTACAGAGCCGTTTTAGGAAAAGGCCGGTTCAATAGCCGACGGATAGGGGAGTGAGCAATTTCGGGCAATAAAAGTACCCTAAAAACAGAAATCTTTCAAAGAAAAAGCATAAGTTGCGTAATATACTTGGTCATTCGGGAAAAAAAGCGTACTTTTGTCCGCGATTTACATAGACCACTAACAAAAGACTGATTTTATACATGAAATATCCGTATTCTGTGCTGCTCTCTGTCTATCACAAGGAGTATCCAAATTATCTGCGAGAGAGTTTGGACAGCGTCTTGTGCCAGACATTGCCACCCGATGAGGTGGTTATCGTCAAAGACGGACCTCTGACAGACGAGTTGGAAGCAGTACTGGCAGATTTTACAGCCCGCTATCCTATCATAAAGATAGTGCCTCTCGAGAAGAATGTGGGATTAGGGAGCGCATTGAACGAGGGTTTACGCCATTGTTCACACGATCTGGTTGCCCGTATGGATACGGATGACATTTCCAAACCGGAGCGCTTTGAGAAACAGATACGTTTTATGGCGGAACATCCGGAAGTGGATGTGTGCAGTGCCTGGATAGAAGAGTTTGAGACGGATACGGCACATGTACATTCTATCAAGAAAGTGCCTGAAACCCATGAGGAAATTATGCGCTATGCCAAATACCGGTCGCCTATCAATCACGCAGTGGCGGTTTATCGCAAAGAAGCCGTATTGAAAGCCGGCGGATACAGCGGTTTTCCGGAAGACTACTATCTTTGGGTGAAGATGCTGCTTGCCGGCGCCAAGTGCTATAATCTGCAGGAGAGCCTGTATTATTGCCGGTTTTCGCAGGAACTGATCCAACGCAGAGGAGGATGGTGGTACGCCAAAGCCGATGTACGTTCGGAACTGGATTTCTATAAGATGGGCTTTATCTCCCTGCCTCTGTTGGTGTATAATGTGATTATCCGTGTGACCGTGCGCTTGACCCCACCATCGGTGAGAACCTTTATATATAAACGTCTCCTTCGGAAATAAGAAGGAGGCACAAATACCATTATACTATGAAAAGTACCTTTCCTATCAAAGACAGGGTTGTATCCTTTACCTTGTCCGCCACCGCTGATTCGTTACCGCTGAGCGTATTGACCGTAAGTCCTCAAGAAGGTGTTACACCGATTGGCATTGTGCAACTCGTACATGGTATGTGCGAATATAAAGAGCGCTATATCCCGTTTATGGAATATCTTAGCAACCAGGGATTTATCTGTGTTATTCACGACCACCGAGGACACGGAAAGACAGTGCATCAGTCAGAGGATTTGGGATATTTCTATACGGGCGGCTATGAGGCGATGATAGATGACATATTGGTGGTGACGAAATGGGCGAAAGAGCAGTATAAGGATTTGCCTTGTTTCCTTTTCGGCCACAGCATGGGTTCGATGGCGGTGCGCGCCTATACGAAACGCTATGATGAATATATCAACGGACTGATTGTATGCGGAAGTCCGAGCTACAATCCCGCCGGCAAGATAGGACAACTCCTGGCGCGATTGATTATCAAACTGCAAGGTGACAGAAAGCGGAGTGCTTTCCTGCAAAAGATTACTTTCGGGAAGTTCAATGCCAAGTTTGAGGATGCGACTTCGCCCCATTCGTGGGTTTGTTCGGACCCTGAGGTTGTGGAAGCCTATGATGCCGATCCGCTGTGCAATTTCGTCTTTACGAACAACGGATTCTATAACCTGTACAGCTTGATGCTATACACTTACGACCCGAAACACTGGGCAATGGCGAAGCCTGATATGCCGGTGGGTTTCTTTGCCGGTGAGGACGACCCTTGTATCGGGAATACGAAGAAATTCCTTTCTGCCGTGGACTTTATGCGGCGAGTGGGGTATCGGGATGTGACATATCGTCTTTATCCGCATTTGCGTCACGAGATTCTGCATGAAAAAGGCAAAGAGCAAGTGTATGAGGACATGTGCTCGCTCTTGAAGAGTTGGATTTGATATTACTTGAAGCATATGAAACGTTATTATTTTCTGTCGGCATTGCTGCTTGTTTGCGGCTGGATGACGGCACAACCGAAGTATTCGGGCACATTGCCCGTGCTGTTTGTCAATACGGAGGGCAATGCCCCTATTGTATCGAAAGAAACTTATCTGCCGGCTACTTATTATCTTGACAATATGGGAAATGCTTCTTTTGAATCGATTGGTTCGGCAGAAGCTCCATTGGAAATGCAGATTCGCGGACGGGGCAATTATTCGTGGTCGGGTTTCGACAAAAAGCCTTACCGTATTAAGTTGGGAACAAAGCAAAAACTGATGGGCATGAAGTCGAGCAAGCATTTCGCGCTTCTGGCGCATGCTGACGATGACTTGGCATTCCTGAGAAACACCGTCGGATTTGAACTGAGCCGCCGTTTGGGACTGGCTTGGACTCCTGCACAAGAGCCGGTGGAACTGGTACTGAACGGCGATTATATCGGTTTGTATTTCCTGACGGAAACCATCCGTGTGGACAAAGACCGTGTGAATATAGTGGAGCAACCCGATCTGACAACTCATCCGGACAGTATCACAGGCGGTTGGCTATTGGAGATTGATAATTATGATGACCCTGCACAAATACAGATTACGGAAGGCAATGGCGAACTGCTCCGTTTTACGCATAAGACGCCCGAAGTACTTTCGGCGGAGCAGGAACAATATTTGCGCCAACAAGTGGAAGCGATGGATGATGCTATTTATGCAAAGGACAAATCGTCCCGCAAATGGGAAGAATATATCGATATCAATGTGCTGGCACGGTATTATGTGGTGCAGGAGATACTGGATGATTCGGAATCGTTCCACGGCAGTTGCTATTTATATAAGGAACAAGGCGAGGGCAAATGGTTATTCGGACCGGTATGGGATTTCGGTTCTTCGTATCATCGTGATTCGCAGCAGTTTATATATGTCAGTCCGCCTTGGGGACAGTCGTGGATAGAGGAGATAGCCAAATTTCCCCGTTTCCAGCAAGAGGTGAGAGCTGTTTGGAGCGACTTCTATCAGCATTACTATGCCGGTTTGAGTGAGTTTATCGATGATTTCATTGCGGAAATAGAGGCGGCATCGAAGTGCAATTATGCCCGTTGGCAACAATATGGCAATGCGGATGTCAATGCACAGAAAAAGGCATTCAAGCGGTATCTTACGAACCGTATCAATTGGCTGTTTGGGCAGTGGAGTTATTCTTCTGCTGTGGAAAATATGCCTGATGCCGGTGTGCTTGTGTACGATAACGGCAATGGGGCTATTATAGTGCAATCGCCTGATACAGTTACTGCCGTGAAAGTGTATTCAGTTACCGGTGCGTTGTATGCTTCGGTTACTTCCGCAGAACAGGAAATGACGATTGCCTGCCCTGAGGGCGTATATTTCGTACAAACGATTTCTTCAGCGGGACGCAGGACACAGAAAGTGGTTGTGCGATAAGGATACGAAGGAAGAAAAGCGGTGATAGTGCTTGGATGCCGGATAGCATGGCAGAGCGGGGGACTAATATGCAGAAACTTGCCGGTATTTGTTGTTTTGCAAAATATAGTATCTTTGCACATTAATAGATTGTGTTAGAAATCAATGTTGCTATGAATACGTTTTTTAAGAACTTGACTCATAAGATTACCAGGCAGTGGTGGATTGTCATTGGTTGCGTAGCAGCGGTTTTGCTGGGTGTGTTGATATGGTTATTGGTGCGGCCGAAGCGAGTGGAACCATTCTATCCCGTAGTGGTGGCACAGACTGTCTTGACCGACGATGTGGAGTTGTATGGCGAATATGTGGGCCGCATTCGTGCGCAGCAATCGGTGGAAGTGCATGCCCGTGTCGAAGGCTATTTGGAACAGATGTTCTTTGCCGAAGGCACGTATGTGCGCAAGAACCAATTGCTTTTCGTTATCAATCGTGACCAATACAAAGCCCAAGTGGACAAGGCTCGGGCACAACTCAAAAAAGATGAGGCGCAAGCCCTGAAAGCACAGCGCGACTTGGAGCGTATCCGTCCGTTGTACGAGCGCAATGCCGCCAGTCAGTTGGACTTGGATAATGCCCAAGCTGCCTACGAGAGCGCACTCGCCACGGTAGGAATGAGCCAGTCCGATTTGGCACAAGCCGAATTGGAGTTGGGATACACTTCGGTTACGGCACCTATCTCGGGCTATATCAGTGAGCGCAATGTCGATTTGGGAACTTTGGTTGCTCCCGGAAGCAAATCCTTGCTGGCAACGGTGGTGAAGCGTGATACGGTTTTGGTTGATTTCAGTATGACCGCTTTGGACTATTTGCGCAGCAAAGAGCGCAATGTCAATCTCGGACAGCAAGACTCCACCCGTTCGTGGCAACCCAATATAACTATCACTTTGGCGGATAACACCATTTATCCGTACAAGGGGTATGTCGATTTTGCCGAGCCGCAGGTCGATCCCAAGACGGGTACTTTCTCGGTACGTGCTGAGATGCCCAATCCTCACCAGGTTCTTTTGCCGGGGCAGTTTACCAAAGTGCGTCTGTTGCTGGACGTGCGTCAGAACGCTGTTGTAATACCTATGCGTGCCGTGACCATCGAAAAGGGCGGTGCCTATATCTATACCATGCGGCGTGACTCTACAGCCGAACGGCGCTTCATCGAGTTGGGTCCCGATGTAGGGAACAATGTGGTAGTGGAACGTGGTTTGTTGGCAGGCGAGAAAATCATTGTCGAAGGCTTTCATAAGCTGAATGTGGGGCAGAAAGTGCGCCCTATCGATATGCAGCGTTACTGGGAAATGCTGGCTGCAGAAGCCGGGCAGAAGCAGGTGGAGGAAGAGTAAATGAAAGTCAATTTCTTTATAGATAGACCGGTCTTTTCTTCTGTCTTGTCGATACTGATTGTGCTGGTAGGTATCATCGGGCTGACGATGTTGCCTATCGACCAGTATCCGCAGATTACGCCGCCTGTTGTGCAAATCAGTGCCTCCTATCCCGGAGCCAGTGCGCTTACCGTATCGCAGGCTGTGGCAACGCCCATCGAGCAGGAACTCAACGGCACGCCCGGTATGCTCTATATGGAGTCGAGCAGTTCCAATTCGGGCGGCTTCACGGCTACGGTTACTTTCGATATTTCCACCGACCCTGACTTGGCGGCGGTTGAAATACAGAACCGTGTAAAACTGGCGGAAAGCCGTCTGCCGGTGGAGGTGGTGCAAAACGGACTTTCCGTTTCCAAGCAGGCTTCAAGTCAGTTGATGACGCTTTGCCTTATGTCTTCCGATGCGAAGTTCGATGAGATATATCTCAGTAACTTTGCCACCATCAATGTGTTGGATGTCTTGCGGCGTATCCCCGGCGTAGGGCGTGTGTCCAATATCGGTAGTCGCTACTACGCTATGCAGATCTGGGTGCAGCCCGACAAGATGGCCAACTTCGGCATTACCGTGCAGGACGTACAGAATGCCTTGAAGGACCAGAACCGCGAATCGGCAGCCGGCGTCATGGGGCAGCAACCTGTTCAGTCGGTTGACATCACCATTCCTATTACCGCACAAGGCCGTCTCTCGTCGGTCAACCAGTTCGAGGACATCGTTATCCGTGCCAATACCAATGGCTCTATCATTCGTTTGAAAGACGTGGCAAGAGTGTCGTTGGAGGCGGCTTCGTATAATACCGAAAGCGGACTGAATGGCGGGAATGCGGCCGTATTGGGCATCTATACATTGCCGGGTGCCAATGCTATCCAAGTGGCGAAAGATGTCAAGCAGGCAATGGAAGAAATCAGCCGTAATTTCCCCGAGGGACTGCATTATGAGATACCGTTCGACATGACCACTTATATCTCGGAGTCAATCCACGAGGTCTATAAGACTCTTTTCGAAGCCCTGCTTTTGGTGGTTTTGGTGGTGTTCCTGTCGCTGCAAAGTTGGCGTGCAACGCTTATACCAATGATAGCGGTGCCCATCTCGTTGATTGGCACTTTCGGCTTTATGCTCGTCTTCGGTTTCTCATTGAACATACTGACCCTTTTGGGATTAGTGCTTGCCATCGGTATTGTGGTGGACGATGCGATAGTTGTGGTGGAAGCCGTCGAACAGATTATGGAGACGGAGCATCTGTCGCCCTACGAGGCAACCAAAAAAGCAATGGGTAATCTCACGGGTGCTATTATTGCTACCTCTTTGGTGCTCTGTGCCGTATTTGTGCCGGTCAGTTTTCTGAGCGGTATCACCGGATTGCTCTATCGTCAATTCACTATCACCATTGCCGTTTCGGTACTCATCTCTACCGTTGTAGCACTCACGTTGAGTCCTGCTCTTTGTGCCATCATCTTGCGCCCGAACAGCGGTGAACCGAAGAACATTGTCTTCCGCAAAATCAACGGGTGGGTGGCAAAAGGCAATAGCCGCTATGTGGATATCATTGCGCGGGTTATCCGTCAGCCCCGTCGTGTTATGGCGGCTTTCGGAATAATGCTCGTGGCTGTCTTCCTGCTGAACCGTTTCATGCCTTCGGGCTTCTTGCCCATGGAGGATCAAGGCTACTTCAAGGTCGAGCTCGAACTGCCGGAAGGGGCGACACTTGAGCGCACCCGATTGGTCACCGACAGGGCTGTCGGCTATTTGATGCAGAACCCCTATGTCGAATATGTGCAGAATGTTACGGGTAGCAGTCCCCGTGTGGGCAGCAATCAGGCGCGTGCCGAACTGACGGTTATTCTCAAGCCATGGGAAGAGCGCAAACAGACTACCATCGACGCTATTATGGCAGATGTCCGCCGGGAATTCGACCTCTATCCCGAATGCCGTGTCTATCTCTCTACGCCGCCTGTTATTCCCGGTTTGGGCTCCTCGGGCGGTTTCGAATTGCAGCTTCAAGCCCGTGGTGATGCCACTTTCGACGACCTTGTACAAGCCACCGACACGCTCCTTTTCTATGCTTCGCAGCACAAAGAGCTGGCAGGATTGTCCTCCTCTCTGCAAGCCGACATACCCCAGCTCTATTTCGATGTGGACCGCGACCGTGTAAAGATGCTCGGCATACCTATGGCGGACGTGTTCTCTACCATGAAAGCCTATACAGGTTCCGTCTATGTGAACGACTTCAATATGTTCAACCGTATCTATCGTGTTTATATTCAAGCCGATAGTCCCTATCGTGAACACAAGGAGAATATCAACCTCTACTTTGTCCGTTCCTCCGATGGTACGATGGTGCCGCTCACCGCTTTGGGCAATGCCGCCTATACCACCGGACCGGGCAGTATCAAGCGTTTCAACATGTTCACTTCGTCGGTTATCCGTGGAGCGGCGGCGCAGGGCTATAGTTCAGGTCAGGCAATGCAGATTATGGAACAAATAGTAGCAGACCGCCTGCCCGACAATATCAGTCTCGAATGGAGCGGACTCTCCTTCCAGGAAAAGCAGGCAGGTGGGCAAACGGGGCTCGTCCTCGGGCTCGTCTTCCTTTTCGTTTTCCTCTTCTTGGCGGCGCAATACGAGAGTTGGACGTTGCCCGTTGCGGTATTGCTTTCGTTGCCGGTTGCGGTGCTCGGAGCTTACTTGGGCATACTTGTCTGTGGGCTCGAAAACAATGCTTATTTCCAAATCGGACTCGTCATGCTCATGGGCTTGGCGGCTAAGAATGCCATACTGATTGTGGAGTTCGCCAAGGTCCGTGTCGATGCGGGCGATAACCTTGTTCATGCGGCGACCGAAGCGGCTCGCTTGCGTTTCCGCCCGATTCTTATGACCTCTTTGGCGTTCGTCTTGGGCATGTTGCCGATGGTTTTGGCAAGCGGACCGGGCTCTGCCAGCAGGCAAGCCATCGGTGTAGGTGTGTTCTTCGGTATGATTTTCGCCATCGTCTTTGGCATCATCTTGGTGCCTTTCTTCTTCGTTTGGGTCTATAAACTGACAGCCCGCTTGCGTTCTCCCAAACAGATGCTCAGGCAAATGCCGCTTGTCAACAAGTTGAATAAGAAACAGTCATGAAAACGAAATACCTGTATATCTGTTTGTTGCTCCTGATTGGCTTCGTGGGGCTCTCCTCGTGCAAGGTGGGTAAACCTTATGCCCGTCCCGACTTGCAACTGCCTGACAGCATCATAGCGGGGCAGGACTCTGTGAGTATGGGCGACATGCAGTGGTGGCAGGTATATGCCGACTCGTCCCTAATGCAGATTATCAATCAAGCGTTGGACTACAACAAAGACATGCTCATAGCCTCAGCCCGAATCCGTGAAATGGCAGAGCGCAAACGCATTTCCACGGCGGCTTTGATTCCGAATATCAGTGGCAGGGTCAACGATAACTACGAGCGCGAAAACCATGGCGGCGATGCCCTCAAAGCCGTCAATACTTTCGATGTCCAACTCCTCTTCTCGTGGGAGATTGACCTCTGGGGCAATCTCAGGTGGGGCAGAACGGCGAGCGTCGCACAGTACTTGCAGACGGTCGAAGCGCAGCGTGCCTTGCAGATGACCATCGTTTCCGAGGTGGCGCAAGCCTACTACGAGCTCGTGGCACTTGATACCGAACTTGAGATTGTCCGGCAAACGCTCAAAGCCCGTGAAGAGGGCTTGCAACTGGCAAAGATACGTTTCGAAGGCGGACTCACATCCGAAACCTCCTATCGTCAGGCAGTGGTCGAGCATGCACGCACGGCGGCGCTGGTGCCGGACCTCGAACGGCGTATTGCTCTCAAAGAGAGCGATATAGCTTTCCTTACGGGTGACTATCCCCGGGCGGTTGAACGGGGCAAACTGCTCACCGACTTCACTTTGCCCGACAACCTCCCTGTAGGTTTGCCCTCTGATTTGCTCGAACGCCGTCCCGATATCCGTCAGGCGGAGCAACGCCTTGTTGCAATCCATGCGCAGATGGGGGTGGCATACACCGATATGTTCCCGCGCATTCGGCTCACGGCGGGTGCAGGTGTCGAAACCCTCGATATGGCGGCTTTCTTCCGTTCGCCCTACGAAACGGTGGCTGCCTCGCTGCTGACCCCTATCTTCAACTGGGGCAAACTCCGTGCAGCTTGGAAAGCCTCGAAAGCTGCCTACGAAGCCGAGACGTATGCCTACGAAAAAGCGGTGCTCAATGCCTTCAAGGAGACCCACAACGCCATTGTCAACTACAATAAGATGCAGGAAATATATGAGATGCGTGTCAGCTTGGAGAACTCTGCACGGAGCTATCTTGACTTGGCGCAGTTGCAGTATATCAACGGGGTAATCAACTACATGGATGTTCTGGATGCCCAGCGTGGTTATTTCGATGCGCAGATCGGACTGAGCAATGCCATACGCGACGAACTGTTGGCGGTTGTGCAACTCTATAAGAGTCTCGGTGGCGGCTGGCAAGTCCCCGATGAGCAATCTGTCCCGGCGGACAACAAAGCCAAAACCCCCAAGCGCAAAAAGGACAAATAGTGTGGTTGACTATAATTGTTAATATATCTTAATCCTATGTAGCTTTCAGGTAGCCACTGTATGTTAAGGTTTCCTTTAGGGATACCTTAGGGATACTTTAGGGATACTATATGGATATAACAACGGAATCTACTTTGTCTATTATAAATATTAATATTTGTCGTACATCACTCGTTAATGCAATATTAACTATTAATTATTAACTATTAACTGTTTATGGACGCCTATCAGTTAGCCGGGCAATACATACGCAATACCAACCGTTGCCTTTTCATTACCGGAAAAGCCGGTACGGGAAAGACCACTTTTCTCCGTAGTCTGCAGATGCAGACATCAAAGCGGATGGCGGTGGTAGCGCCTACGGGTGTGGCGGCTATCAATGCTGAAGGAGTCACTATCCATTCCTTTTTCCAACTCCCGCCGCAAGTCTTTCTTCCCACTCCCTCTGCCCGGCGGACACTTTTTGCGGAGATGCAGATGCGCGGACAGAAACGGAAGGTGATTCATAATCTCGAACTTCTTGTCATTGACGAAATCAGTATGGTGCGCTCCGATTTGCTCGATACTGTCGATGCGGTGCTACGGCATTTCAAGCACCAACCCGATCTGCCCTTTGGCGGTGTACAGGTCCTGTTTATCGGCGACTTGTTCCAGCTCTCGCCCGTAGTGAGGGACGATGATTGGCAAATGCTGCGCGAATACTATGCCGGTCCTTATTTCTTCCAAAGCCGGGTTATGCAGACCCTCAACCCTGTCTATATAGAGTTTGACCATATCTTCCGCCAGCACGATTCGCACTTTATTGCTATCCTCAACCAGGTGAGGAACAATTGTCTCACTGCTGAGAACCGGCAACGGCTGAATGCCTGTTATCAGAAGGATTTTCAAAACGATGACACCGACTACCATATCATCCTTTCCACCCACAACTACAAGGTGGACCAAGTCAATCAGAGGGAATTGGACCGTATTGCCGAACCGTCTTATACCTATAAAGCCGTTGTTACGGGCACTTTCCCCGAATCTGCTTATCCGATGGATAGGGAACTCACGCTCAAAGCGGGAGCAAGAGTGATGTTTACCCGTAATGATATCCGTCCCGAAAAGCAGTTCTACAATGGCAAATTGGGCATTGTTACGACACTTGAAGACGAACACGTTTGGGTTGACTGTGGCGATGGCGAAACCATTGATGTCCCTGCCATGACTTGGGAAAATGTACGTTATATCACGGATAATGAGTCGGATGAGATTAAAACCGAAATTGTCGGCACCTTCTCTCACTTTCCTTTGCGTTTGGCGTGGGCTGTCACTATCCACAAGGCGCAAGGGCTTACTTTCGACCATGTCGTAATTGATGCGGCGGATGCTTTTGCCTGCGGACAAATCTATGTCGCTTTGTCCCGTTGCCGTACCTTGGAGGGCATTGTCCTGCTCAATCCTATACCGGATAACGCCCTTACCAACGATGCTGCTGTACTGGCGTTTACCGATAGCCAACCGCCTATCGACGAAGTGCAGAACCGTTATCAGGGAGCGGCGAAAGACTATTGGATTGCGCTCTGTTGCTCGCTTTTCGATTTCCGTCCTGCCTTGCAGCAATTAGCAGCGATGCGCACTTTTGTTGCCAAACATCCGTCCTATTCCGATGCTGTTGCACAGTTTCTTTTGCAATTGCAACCCGTGTTGGAAAACCTGACCGGAGTGGGCGGACGCTTTCAGGAGCAACTGCGCAAGATTCTCTCTGCCGCTGCGCCTGACGATGCTTTTCTGAAGACACGCTTACAGGCTGCAGCCGAGTATTTCTCGCCTCGCTTGCAGGATATCCTGACCCGGTGGCAGCAGGCGCCTGTCACTACCGGCAACAGGGCGGATGCACGCTTCTTCGATGCTTTGGCAGAAGAGTTCTTGCAAGATTTGGAACGCAAACGGATAATAATGAATGCCATTCCCGCTGAACCGGCAATTGATTGCTATTTCCGTGCGCGTGCCGGATTCAACCCTGCCGATGTGCACTTCTCTTCGTGGGGTAACGAACAGATGCTCAATACTGCCGGTTGCCCTCATCCGCTTTTGCTCAAAGCCTTGCGGCAGTTGCGCAAACTCAGGGCGGACGACTACGGTTTGTCTGCTTTCCAATTGGCGTCGAATGCTATTTTGCTGGATATAGCCGGCCGCTTGCCTCAGACAAAGCAGGAACTGCGGAAAATCAAGGGTTTCGGTAGCAAGAAATATCTCTTGTGGGGCGACGATATATTGCAAACCGTCTTCAGCTATATGGCTGAGCAGGGTATTCTCCCTAAACAGCCTGCCAAAACTAAGAAAACACAATATTGAATATCAAATGCTGGATATCAAATATTGGATTGTCCGTTTTGCATATCCGCAAAATAGTAGTATCTTTGCACGATGTTAGTATGATGATTGTCTCCCGATGGTACTCAACTATATTTGGATAGGGCTTGTTTTGGTAGCGGTGGCGGTTGGCTGCGTGCAATTCTTTGCATACGGACAGACCGATATTTTCACGCAGATACTCAACTCCACTTTTTCTTCTGCCAAGACTGGATTCGAGATTTCGCTCGGACTTACCGGTGTTCTTACTTTGTGGTTGGGTATCATGAAGATAGGCGAACGGGGTGGAATAGTGCAGGGTTTCTCACGTGCAGTAGCGCCTTTCTTTAGCCGTATCTTCCCCGAAGTACCCAAAGGGCATCCCGCTTTCGGCAGCATGTTTATGAATATCTCCGCCAATATGCTCGGACTCGATAACGCTGCTACACCTATGGGACTCAAAGCCATGCAGGAACTGCAGGAAATCAATCCCCATAAGGAGAAAGCATCGAATGCCATGATTATGTTCCTGGTACTGAATACTTCTGGATTGACACTCATCCCCGTAAGTGTAATGGTCTATCGTGCTCAGTTGGGTGCAGCCAATCCGACCGATGTCTTTCTGCCTATTATGCTGGCTACCTATTTTTCCACTTTGGCTGGACTTGTCTCTGTTTGTATTGCACAACGTATCAATATCTTCGATAAAGTCATTATGGGAACCGTTGTCTGTCTGACCTTGATAGTGGGCGGATTGCTATACGTGGCAAACCGTTTGCCCGAGCCCACACTTGTCAAGTGGTCGTCGGTCCTTTCCAGTGTCATTCTGTTGGCGGTGATATGCTGTTTCATCATTACAGCGATGGTCAAAAAAGTCAATGTGTACGATGCTTTTATCGATGGAGCCAAAGACGGTTTCAAGACGGCGGTGGGCATTATACCTTATCTCATAGCCATACTTGTGGCGGTGGGTATGTTTCGTGCTTCCGGTGCGATGGATTTGCTTATTCGTGCGTTGGCGGTCTTTTTCGGATGGATAGGACTGAATACCGATTTCGTACCGGCATTGCCTACGGCATTGATGAAACCGCTGAGCGGCAGCGGTGCACGTGGACTGATGGTGGATGCAATGACGCAATACGGTGCCGATTCGTTCGTAGGGCGGTTGGTGTCTATCCTGCAGGCTTCCACCGACACTACTTTCTATATTCTGGCGGTCTATTTCGGTTATGTGGGTATCAAAGAAAGCCGTTATGCCGTTGTATGCGGACTCATTGCCGACCTTGCCGGTATCATCGCTGCCATCTGTATAGGGTATATATTCTTTTATTGATGAACTGAGGAATTGAATAATTGACTAATTGAGTAATTGTATAGACGCGATTCATCGCGTCTAAAATATCAAATATTGAATATTAACTGTTAACTATTAACTGTTTATGCTTTCCTTCACCACTGACAATATTGCTCTTCCCGTTTTCTCTCAGGCGCGTGTCCGTGCATGGATACGTGCCGTAGCGGCTGACTATGGCAAGAAAGTGGGTGATATTACTTATATCTTCTGTGATGATGAGCGTATTTTGGCGGTCAATCGCCAATTCTTGCAGCACGACTACTATACCGATGTCATTACTTTCGACTATTCGCAAGGTGAGACGCTTTCGGGTGATATTTTCATTAGTTTGGATACGGTCCGTACCAATGCAGAACAAGCCGGTACTTCTTTTGATGAAGAGCTTTTGCGTATTATTATTCACGGAGTACTTCATCTTACGGGACAAGGCGACAAGACTCCGGAGACCAAAGCCGTTATGACCGGAAAAGAAGAGCGTGCCCTTGCCCGTTGGCATTCCCTCCTGTAGAGACGGAGCGTGCTCCGTTTGAGGAATTAGATAACTGAGTAATAATTGTGTAGAGACGATGTGTACCTCGTATGAGTGGTAGAAAATGCCTCCATTGTTAATTAGGCTTTTGTTCATTGTCTTTGCTCCTTAGTAAAAAATTTCTTTTCTTGCATATTCCAAATATTATTCGTATCTTTGCAAACTTAAAGGTAGATAGTCAACCGAAAGGCTTAATCCGTATAGCCAAGGTTGCTGTTTTTAAGGTGTATAACTAAACTTATTTGTATTATGAAGAAGCTTTTATCTTGTTTGATGGGTGTCGCTTTGGCGTTGTCGGCTATTGCAAGTCCCGTTCTTGAGAGCAATAATCTTGCTGTCAATCGTTTTGGTCGTAATGCGTTTGCTTTTATGCCTAAGCAAAACAATGTGCATTCGATGGGTGCTGATTCGCCTGCGTTGCAGCGTGCCAAGACAACCGCAGCCGAAGCTGCTCTCTACGACTATGCTATTACCGCATTGCCTCAGGCGGATGTGCAAGGCTATTTGGAAGCGCCTAATGGTGAAGTGTGGATTTATACTATGACGTATAAGAAAACCACTATCAAACATGACACATGGACGGAGACTTTTATTTCCGGCTACAAAGTCACGGTGTACGATGCTGCGTTAAAAGAAGTCGGTTCGATAGAGGATGATATTGTTTTGGCGGAAAACGAAACGAAAGTGGCACAAGTGGAAGTGGGTAAACTCCTGACGAAGAAATTCTTCAACACCGATAATTCCTACGAACTGATGGTGGCTATTGCTTGCAATACCACCAAGTATGTCAACCATTCTTATACCAAGGTTTATAGTATTGGCAACAATACTCCTTTGACAACTATTGAGGGTTATTATGTTGCAGCTGTCAATACGGCTACCGACGAGTGGAGCGAGAAGTTCTGGATTACTTTCATTACTGAAGAAGAAACCGAGACACCTGAAATCAATGGTATAATGAACACGGTTGACTATGTGTTCAAGACCTACAAATATGCAGGCTATTCAGGTCTTGATCTCGAACATCCTGCGCTTGCTGTGCGTGTGCCAGCTATGACTATCGCGGGTGAAAATGCCATACCTTTCAGCAGTGTTGCCTACAATGGAAAACCCTATTTTGCGGTGAACCGTATGAAATATTGTTGGTATCAGGATCCTTTTGATCAGACCAACGATAATCCTACTCCCGACAATGAACTGATTTGCGAACTCTATACTACTGCCGATTCGTGGGCAACTACTGCAAAGCTGTATAGTACGACCATTGTGTCTTCCGATGCCACCATCGACGATTGCTATTACCTCTATCACGGTACTTTCTCGTGGGAAGATATTTCGTTTGGCCGCTATACCAGTGACGGTACTCCTTCGCTCATTATCACCCGTGAGCACTTTGTCCCTAGCCAAGACGACTATTCCTATGACTATTTCGTTGTCAAGGCTGCGCCTCAAGGCACTACTGCCGAAGGTGAGAAAATCGTTGACCTTGCACAAAATGTGGCTTTCGCATATTTTATGAACGATATTCCCGGACAAGCGCCCCAGGTGATGTTTATCAAAGAAGAAACATCGGCAAGCTATCTTTTCAGCTTCGTCAATCTGCTGACCGGTAAAGAAGAATTCTTCCTGCCGTCCAACCTTGGCAACAATATTTCGCTTACCACCTCTACCGACCGTATTGCTACCGCTGACGGCTATCTTCTCTATTGTCCTCAGGTGCGTGGCGAAAGCGACAAAGACGGCAATGTTTATACTTCGGTCGCTTATGTGCGTACCGATGGTACTATCGACCATATCGACCGCCTCAACATGGGCAAAGATATCGACTTGGCACAAATCTATCCTTATGTAGATGCTTACAACCCTTATCTTCTCAATCTTGATGACGCACGTGAGTACCTGGTATTGGTAAGGCGTCGCGATGTATCAGGCGAAGTAGGCAATCACGAAGAGTTGCTCATTATCTCGTCCAATCCCGAAAAGGACTACCTTTTGCAACTGACTCCCGATGAGACATGGGGAACTTTGGCAAACATCGCTTTGCTCAACACGGATAATGATAATCCTAAGCTCTGTGTCATATATATCAATGATGAATATATGATGACTTCTGTGCTCTACTCGTTGCCTTTTGTGCTCTACGAACAGGGCGACGGCTCGGCGGCTAATCCTTATGTTATCACCTCTGTAGGAGGTTTGGAACAAATCAAGGCAGACCCCACAGCGCATTATATTATCGGTTGCGACTTTGATGCAGGTGGTTACGAAATCAACCGTACCAAAACTTTCAACTTCACCGGTACGTTAGACGGACAGAATCATATTGTAGCTAATTTGAAGTTGGCAGGACGTCCTCTGTTGCCTTTCGTAAATTCTACAGGTGGAACTTCTGTAGAAGCTACCACCGGTATTGTACGCAATATCAATTTCATTAATCCTGTTTATAATGCGACGGGTTCTAACCAGGGTATGCTTATCGGTAATGCCACCGGTGCTACGTTGAGCAATATCCATGTCTATGGCGGCAAGGTGTCTTCTGCTGAAAGCATTGCCGGATTGGTAGGTAAAGCTTCGCTCTATACTGCTGTATCCGAGTGCTCTTTCGATGGCGAGGTTGTTTGTACCACAGATGAAGGTGCTGCCGGTATTGCCGGTACAATCCACACATCGTCCACTATCAATGCTTGTGCCGTGAGTGGTACAATCAAAGGCGGTTCGTTGGTAGGTGGTATCGTGTCGTCTATAATGAATAATGCCGGTATCATTTCCGATTGTCACGTTGCTGCGAATATCACCGGTGCTTATACTATTGGCGGTATTGCCGGAGAATCCAGACGACCGCTTATTCAGAACTGTCACGTCGAAGGTGCGCTTTGCGCTACCTCTTCATCTCGCTGGGGTGGAGGACCGATGCTCGGTGGTATTGTAGGTGACCTTTATCCAGAGGTTACGCCTGAAGACGGTAGCGAGATTGTTGACCATGCGGCTGTCATCAAGGGTTGCTATGTCAATCTTGCTTCTCTCACTTTCACAGGTGAATTGGCAGAAGAAGCATGGGCGGGACAGAACAATACGATGCACCGTATTGTCGGCCGATCCAGTATAAACAACGAACCCGAGATTATCGGCTATGATGCCGATGATAATCCTGTCTATGGCAATCCTGTAGCAGTAGAACCCGGATTGGTGGACAACTATGCCGTGGTTACATTGGCAAAGGTTGATGCCGATATCGAGGATGCCGCCACTACCACCGAGGGTAAATCGCTTGCAGTTGCCGATACAGACAAGGCTTTCTTCGAAGGGCTTGGTTGGAAATATGGCACTGAGGTTGCCCAACCTTGGGCAGTATTGAGCGACGAAGCACATCCTGCACTCTGGTTTGAGGGCGGTATTATCGTTACGCAACCTGTGGAAACAACGGTCAATGAAGGCGATGAGTTTGCAATCGAAGTCTTTTTGGCGGGTGACCAAATCACAGAAGAAATGTTCGGTGGTATGACGCTTGCTGTTGCTGATGAAACTATTATCGCATTAACAGACAAATCTTTCACTGATGGCGTTGTTTTGCTTACTTTCAATGCTTTGAAGGTAGGTAATACTACTGTCGCCATCGGCTTGAATGGCAAAACGGCTACTATTGCTGTAACGGTATTGCCCAAAGGCACAGCAGTGGATAATGTAGTTGCCGAGGGTACACACATCACCATTGCCGACCGCATTGCTACGGCACAAGATTGTACAATCCGTGTCTATTCGTTGTTGGGCGCCCGTTTGATGGAAGGATACAGCATTGTTGATTTGAACCGACTCTCTGCCGGTGTCTATATCATCACTGCCACTACTGCCAACGGTGCAACCTCTTCTCTGAAAGTGGCTTTGCGTTAAGCGATATATCGGAATTCACAAATATATCCTTTTACGGCTTGGCAAATCCTCCTCTCTGACCCGAGAGGAGGATTTATTTGTTAGTTGTATGGCGGCTTTCTGCGACAAATGCAAATATTATTTGTTTCATTGCCAAGAAAGCAGTATCTTTGTAAACCGTAATAACTTAGCCAAAATCATATAATGCACAATACTATGTTTACTTCATCCGATCTTCAACAATTGCAGCAAAGAGGGATATCTTTAGCTGTGGCAGAAAAGCAGTTGCAAATGTTCAAAGAGGGTTTCCCTGCATTGGATATTGAGCAGGCTGCCGGTATCAACAACGGTATTCTCCGTCCTACTGCACAAGAACAGGAACAATATCTCTCTGCGTGGGAGCGTTATCTGCAATGCGACCATACTATCCTGAAATTTGTACCAGCTTCCGGTGCGGCAAGCCGCATGTTCAAGAATCTGTTCGAATATATGGACGGCGGTGAAGAGACGGCTTTTATCCGGGAGTTTTTCAGCAATGCCGGCAAGTTCGCTTTCGCAAAGGAATGGCAAGAGCGCATCAATGCCAAAGGTGTTACCGACAAACGGGAACAAATCCGTGTGCTGCTCGAAGATATGCAATACGGCAAGTTGCCCAAAGGGCTTTTGCTTTTCCATAAATATGCGACAGAACTGCGTACTCCGGTGTTGGAACACATGGTAGAAGGGGCACTCTATGCGAAAAATACCAAGCAGGAAGTGAATCTGCATTTCACGGTGTCGCATGAGCATCTGCAACTTTTCAAAGAGCATATTTTGAATCATGCGGCTGATTACGGACAGCGTTACGGAGTGAAATACAACATCTCTTTCTCGGAACAGAAACCGTCAACCGACACTTTGGCTGCTACTGCGGAATGTGAGCCTTTCCGTGACAAAGACGGTCGGCTTGTCTTCCGTCCGGGCGGACACGGCGCTCTGATAGAGAACCTCAACGAACAACAAGCCGATGTGGTATTTATCAAGAACATCGACAATGTGGTGCCCGACAATCAGAAAGAACCTACAGTGCTTTATAAACGGCTTTTGGCTGGCGTGTTGGTAAGTTTGCAGGAAAAGGTGTTCGGTTATTTGCGTGAGTTGGAACAGCCGTTGCCGACAGAGCGTTTGCAGGTGATTCGCCGGTTCTTGGAGAACGACCTTTGCTGCCGTATTGCCGATACGGAGGAATTGCAAAGCGTTCTGCGTGAGAAGCTGAACCGTCCGTTGCGTGTATGCGGTATGGTGCGGAACGAAGGCGAACCGGGTGGAGGCCCGTTCCTGGTGCGTGACGCCAAAGACGGCAGTGTGCAGTGTCAGATTTTGGAAAGCTCGCAGATTGCCGACAAGAGCCTTATGGAGAAAGCTACGCACTTCAATCCTGTTGATTTGGTATGCGCATTGCGTGATTATAAGGGCGTTGCGTTCGACCTTCCGCACTATGTGGATCCGCTTACGGGCTTCATTTCGCAGAAATCGAAAGACGGTCGCGATTTGCAAGCATTGGAGTTGCCCGGCCTATGGAACGGCGCTATGGCAGACTGGAATACCGTGTTTGTGGAAGTACCGGTGGAGACGTTTAATCCTGTGAAGACGGTCAACGACCTGCTTCGTCCGCAACACCAATAAACAGTTTTGCATCTCGGCAAGGGGTGCTTAATTGTACGGGAATTGTACGGGGAAGGATGCTTAAAGGCATGTATGGAGTAGGATGATGTGCTATAATGCTACGCTTTATGGTACGGCAATGGTACGGCAATGGTACGGCAATCGTACGGGAATGGTACGGGGACGGAAGCTATAAAGATTGGAGCAATCGGCTATTTGACAGCAGGACAATTGTGTGATATGACGATTAAAAAGTAAAGGTTCAAGGGTGTAAAACAATATGATTCAGTCTGTTTTCTTTGATATGGATGGGACGCTTTTTGACTCGATGCCCCATCATGCCCAGGCTTGGGAGGAAGTAATGAAGCGTTATCAGTTCGATTTTACGGCAAAGGACGTCTATCTGCAAGAAGGACGTACCGGACCGGATGTGATAACGGAATGTTACAAGCGCAAATATGGTGTGGCGCCGGACAAAGATTGGGTGTGGAGTCTCTATAAAGAGAAGACTGAGGCTTTTGCACACCGTGGAGAGACTTATCCGATAGAGGGTGTTGCTGAAGTGCTGCAAGAATTGCAACGGCAAGGAATATCTGCATGGGTAGTCACCGGTTCTGCACAAGATACGCTTTTTGCGCATTTGGACCATTGTTTTCCCGGTTCGTTTGTCCGTGAAAGAATGATAACTGCTTACGATGTGGAACACGGAAAGCCTGATCCGGAGCCATATCTGAAGGCTTGGGAGCGTTCGGGACTCAGGAAAGAAGAATGTATAGTGGTGGAGAATGCGCCATTGGGAGTGGTGTCCGCCAAGGCTGCAGGATTGTTCACGGTGGCTGTGAATACGGGCATATTGGAACGCAAAGATTTTCAGTCGGTCGGGGCGGATCTGATATTGGACAATATGGAGCAGTTGCTCGTGTTCTTCCGGGTGATGGCGCATATCGGGAAAAACGTTTTCCCGTATTACAGCACTTTCGACAAAGGGCATAATATGGAACATGTGCGGAAGGTGATTGATGAGAGCCTTGTTCTGGCACGGCAATATGATGCGGACGGCATAATGGCTTATACCATAGCGGCTTATCACGACTTGGGGTTGCGTGTCAATCGTGCAGAGCACCATTTGTATTCAGGTGCCTATATACGGGAAGATGATGCGCTCAGGCAATGGTTTACTCCCGAACAGATAGAAATCATGGCGCAAGCGGCGGAAGACCATCGTGCCAGTGCCAAATCGGAGCCCCGTTCTATCTATGGCAAGATTGTGGCGGAAGCCGACCGTGATATTTCGCCTGAAACCATTCTGTGCCGAACCATACAATACGGACTGAAGAACTATCCCGAACTCAGTGCGGAAGAGCATTTTGAGCGGGCATACGAACATATGCTCAACAAATATGCCGAAGGGGGCTATATACGCTTGTGGTTACACTCGAAGCGCAACGAGGAAGGCTTGCGGCATTTGCGGGAAATCATTGCAGACAGGGAACTGCTGCGCTCGATCTGTTTGCGCTATTACGCGGAAGAAACGGCAAGCCGTTGAGAGCGGTGCTCGCCATTCGCCGGAAACAAAGAAGGCTGTATCAAATTCCTGATACAGCCTCGTTTGTTATCAACCCCAATTGGATTATTGCATAAACATGGCGTAAATTGCGTAGGCAAAAGCGGCAAGCTTCAGGGCTGTGTCGCATAGATAAACTATGGTAGCTGCCAGTGCACTTTTTGCTCCTGCGGTCGCGTTTTTCTGACGGATACTCTCTACGGCAAAGGCGAAGAGGAAGGGCAGTACGACAAATCCCAAAAGGAAGACAAGAATCACTACTACTGAGCTTGCTTCTTGGCATGCTACTACCAGACCTAAAGCAATCAAGGAGGCTATAGTGGTGGCAAGACTTGCTCCTTTGCTATACTCTTGCAGTTTTTTGCCCACACGAGTCATCACCTTCGAGAGGATGAATGCCGCTACGGCGATAACGCCAACGATAGCTACAGGACCCCAACCCGGTATGTCCAATCCGAATTGTGCTACTACTACGCCAATCAAAAGGAAAATCGGTCCGGGAATCTTGTTGATAAAGCAACCGAGGAAACCCAAACAAAGCATTAAGCCTACTACTATCCAAATGAATATTTCCATAATTTTATGTGTATTAAATTGTTAATGATTATATTATTTACTTAATTTATTAGCCGCATCTATGGCTTTTGAGGTAGCACCGAACATGGCTCCGAGCGCATCGGATACGTCGTCGAGTGTTTGTAAGGCATCGTCGATTTCATCCATATCGCTGCCTGACTTCTTGGCGCGGCTGTTGTTCTCCAATGTACTTGTCACGCGGAACTTTTTGACACTGTTTACCTCAGCTTTCGATTGATGCGAAGTGAATGTGACGGTGGTTTTGTCGCCTTCTTCCAGGGTAAGCAGTTTGTCGATGTCCGAATAATGGCTCACACCTACGCGTGAGGTAAATACGACATCGTCGTTCTCGTCGAGGAACTCGGCTTCAAGATCGCCTACATACTTTTTGCCCGCACCGTGCGAACCGGCAATGTCATTGAGATTGACGGAGGGCTTCACGGAGTTGCGGGTCATTGTGATATTCAAATTGACCTGATAGTCGTTCGTGTAACTGTCTTCGAGTTTTAGGGTGTATTCCTTGTCCGCGAAGCTGAACGCTTTGCCGAATTTTCCTCCGATGGTGGTACTTTCGGGGCTCACTTTGATGACCGCCTCTTTCGGGGCTTCGTTTGACTCTTTGTTTGAGTCGGACTTGCTGCCGCAGGCAACGAGCATTGTTGTGCAGCATAGTGCACACAACATTGTGTTGATACTTTTTCTTACCATAATGAATTTTGGATTTTGATGTTTATAATAAGGTTATTAATAATTGTACTTTCAGCTTCCACTTGGCTATCGGATAACTCCGTAGGTGCGTTTCGACATTGCAAAGGTAGTACTTAGCGTCTGATATGACCAAATTCATGTTGGTCCTTTTCGCTTTGGTTTCGTTATCAAGTGGTTATACGCGTAGCGAAATCCAAATAAAGAAACAATTCTTGGGCGGGTAAAAAGTGGCAATTTCCGAGAGATGGAAATCTAAAGGAAGATTAGGTCCTCAAATAAACGCTTTCTAAACCAAGTAAATGCAAATAAATAACAAAAAAGAGCGGAAAGGTTTGGCGGAATAAGAAAAATGTCGTATCTTTGCACCCGCTTTCGGAGTAGGCTCCAAAGAAACGTGCATAAGGGTGTGTGGCAACAACCTGAAAGTCAGTAACTATTGACAGTGAACGCAGGACAGGGTACGTCAGCAAAGACGGCGAGAGCCGGCAACCGCATCGCATTGTGCAGTTCGCCTGACCGATATAACTTAATAAAACATTATATTCAATGTACGCAATTGTAGAAATGCAAGGACAACAATTCAAGGTGGAAGCCGGAAAGAAGTTGTTCGTCCATCGTATGGACGCCGAAGTAGGTGCCCAGGTGGAATTTGGTAAAGTATTGCTGCTCGACAACGAAGGGGCTGTCACCGTTGGTGCTCCCGTTATTGAAGGCGCAAAAGTAGTATGTGAAGTGTTGGACAACACCGTTCGTGGCGAAAAAGTGCTCGTTTTCCACAAGAAACGCCGCAAAGGCTACAAGAAACTGAACGGTCACCGTCAGGATTTCACACAAGTATTGGTAAAAGAAATTGTTAACGCTTAAAAATCAGACATTATGGCACATAAGAAAGGTGTTGGTAGTTCGAAGAACGGTCGTGAATCAGAAAGTAAACGATTGGGTGTAAAGATTTGGGGCGGACAATTCGCTAAAGCCGGCAATATCATTGTCCGTCAACGTGGTACGGTTCATAACCCCGGTGAAAACATGGGTATGGGCTCTGACCATACGCTCTATGCGCTTGTGGACGGTATCGTAACTTTCCGCAAGAAAAGAAACAACAAATCCTATGTCTCCATTGAGCCTATAGCAAACGCTGAGGCTTAACAGGACAACGAAATAAGCACAAACTTATTTCTTTATCTACTCTCTCGGCGGCAGGAGGCAACTCCTATCGGTGAGAGAGTTTTTATTTGTAATCAACTATGTTAACACTCAAACAAATAACCGAGCAGACCGACCGTGTGATAGCCGGACTGCAAAAAAAGCATTTCAATGATGCTGCCGCTGTGGTAGCCAAAGTGTTGGATTTGGACAAACAGCGCAAAGCCAATCAGCAACTCAAAGATGCGGCACAAGCCGAAATGAACCGGCTCTCCAAGCAAATCGGGCAACTTTTCCAACAAGGCAAACAAGCCGAAGCAAATGCAGCCAAAGCGCAAACGGGCGAATTGAAAGCACAGATTGCGCAATACGAAACAGCCATGCAAGGGTTCGAGACGGAGATGACCAATATATTGCTCACCATTCCGAATATCCCCTACGACATTGTTCCCGAAGGAACGGGTGCTGACGACAACCTGGCAGTGAAGATGGGCAATTGGCCCAACCAAGCCGTTATCGACAGTTTGGCTGCAGGAAAGCCCGTCGCACTGAAAAACTGGCCTGCAGAAGCCGACGAAGCCATTGCTGCCGAGCGTATTGCCCAGAGCGAAAAACTGCCTCATTGGGAATTGGCGAAGAAATACAACCTCATCGATTTCGACTTGGGCGTAAAGATTTCGGGAGCAGGATTCCCTGTATATATCGGCAAGGGCGCACAATTGCAGCGTGCACTTATCAACTTTTTCCTTGCAGAGGCGAACAAGGCGGGTTATACCGAAATTATGCCGCCTACGGTAGTGAATCAAGCCAGCGGTTACGGAACAGGGCAATTGCCTGACAAAGAGGGACAAATGTATCATTGTGAGGTTGATGACCTCTATCTCATTCCGACTGCCGAAGTGCCTGTGACGAATATCTACCGTGATGTCATTCTCGATGAGAAAGACCTTCCGATTAAGAATTGTGCTTATACCGAATGTTTCCGCCGTGAAGCAGGTTCCTACGGCAAAGACGTGCGTGGTTTGAACCGTCTGCATGAGTTCTCCAAGATTGAAATTGTGCGTATCGACAAGCCCGAACATAGCGACGAAAGTCACAAAGAAATGTTGGCGCATGTTGAGGGGCTGTTGCAGAAATTGGAACTGCCTTATCGTGTGTTGCGCCTGAGTGGTGGCGATATGTCGTTTACGGCGGCACTTTGCTACGATTTTGAGGTCTATTCCGAAGCGCAGCATCGCTGGTTGGAAGTGTCTTCCACTTCTAATTTCGATACCTATCAAGCCAACCGCTTGCATTGCCGCTATCGTGACCAGAACAAGAAAATCAACCTTTGCCATACGCTCAACGGTTCGGCATTGGCATTGCCCCGTATCGTGGCAGCCTTGCTCGAAAACAATCAAACCGAGCGTGGCATTCATATCCCGGCTGCTTTGCAACCCTATACGGGATTTGAGTGGATTGATTGATACGATACATTTCTACGTATATACAATGCCATCCGACTTGTCGGGTGGCATTGCTGTTATCGGCATATTTTTCTGCGGACGACCAAGATTGGCAATGTTTTTGTTATATAGTTATCAAGTAAATCTTTAGTAAGCAGTGTTATGAATTGGTTCAACTTGATTGTTGTTCTTTTCGCTGTCAACGCCGCAGTGGTGATAGTGATGGAGAATCGTCGTCCTGCCGACACTTTGGCATGGCTGTCTGTCTTGCTATGTTTGCCTTTTGTGGGGCTCCTGCTCTATTTCTTCTTCGGCAAACGGGCAATTCGCCCGTTGATGAAAGCCGATGATTTGGCAACGCTGAAAACCAATGTGGAGCCGCTTGCAAGTCCCGTTTCAGAGAAAGACGACTATACGACGCTCATCGGCTTCCTGCATAACAATAATCACGCATATCTCACTGATGGCAACCGGTTGGACCTTTATACGTCGTTCAGAGATATGTTGCAGCATTTGCTCAAAGATATAGAGGCGGCTACCGACCATATTCATTTTCAGTTCTTTAAGTTCGAAGACGATGAGTTGGGCAGGCATATCAGCAATTTGCTTGTCGAAAAAGTCCGTCAGGGTGTTGAGGTGCGTGTTATCTACGATGCGGCTGCCAATTGGAACATCTCGATTGCTTTCTATCGTCAACTGAAGGACAATGGTGTAGAAGTGCAGCCTTTCAACAAGATATTGCCGTTTCTGACCTCGTTTTCCAACTATCGCAACCATCGGAAAGTGGTGGTCATCGATGGCAAGGTGGGGTATATGGGCGGTATGAATATTGCGGAGCGCTATCTCAAGGGCATCCGCACCGGCATTTGGCGTGATACGCATTTCCGCATTGTCGGTCCGGCTGTCGAAGAAATGCAGATCGCCTTTTTGTCGGACTGGTATTTCGCCTCTAAGCAGTTTTTGTCGGCACAACGCTATTTCCCTGGTTTGCCTGAAGAGCAGACCATAGAAGGTGCTAAGATTCAGATTGTTACTTCCAATCCTGCCGATCAGTGGAACGTGATGGAGCACTCTTTGGCGTTGCTTATTGCGCAAACCAAAGACTATATTTGGCTGCAGTCTCCCTATTTTATTCCTACCGATGTGATAATGAATACTTTGTGCTCTGTTGCATTGGCGGGGAAAGACGTACGCATTATGTTGCCCGCACAAGGTGACAAGGGTATTTTGGTGCCCAAAGCCACTTTCTCGTATCTCGATCGTGCACTGTCGGCAGGCATCCGGGTGTTTCTCTATGACGCAGGCTATATGCACGCCAAAACCATTGTAACGGACAATCGTGTGAGCACCATCGGCAGTGTGAATATCGACCCTCGCAGCCTCAAACTCTCTTTCGAAATCA
The DNA here is from genome assembly GCA_022783865.1 of Bacteroidales bacterium. Taxonomy (GTDB): domain Bacteria; phylum Bacteroidota; class Bacteroidia; order Bacteroidales; family Paludibacteraceae; genus Colicola. The sequence goes on along the minus strand of JALFYY010000024.1, from coordinate 62,225 downwards.
ATGCTTTCATCTATGACGAAGATATTGCGCTCCGGCAACGTGCTATCTTTGAACACGATATGCTCGAGTGTCACGAACTGGACCTCGCCACGTGGCGCCATCGTTCGTTTTGGGAACGGTTGGTAGAGTCGTTTGCCCGCTTGTTCGCACCTTTGTTCTGAGCTTTGTATTGTGTCCCGTTAGTCAATATATTTGCGTAACTGAAAACTAATCACTACCTTTGTACGGAATTTACGGAATACTATGGCGGATTATATGAAACGAACTATTTCTTCTTTGTTGCTTTCTGTGATGATGGTTGCTTTTGTTGCTGCGCAAGACAAAGCAGCAACTGCAACAGATACACTTTCAATCGGGCAACAGGTGGCAAAGCGTTTCTTTTCCGGTGATCATGAAATCGATGAAGAAGGCAAGCCGCTGGAGAAGAAAAAAATGGAAGGGCTTGATTATATTCCCGAAATCCATGGTACTATCCGTGCCAAATACGAGTATTGTCCCCAACTCAACGAAAGCCGTTTCCAAGTGCGGAATGCACGTCTTTCCATTACGGGCAATGTGCATCCCATCGTGGCGTACAAGGCGGAAATCGACTTGTCCGACCGTGGTACTATCAAAATGCTCGATGCTTATGTGCGTGTCTTTCCCGTGAAAGGATTGGCGCTTACGTTGGGACAGATGAAAGTGCCTTTTTCTACCGACAACCTGCGTTCGCCGCATCTTCTGTACTTTGCCAACCGTTCCTTTATCACCAAACAGGTCAGCGGATTCCGTGATGTCGGCTTCACCGTTGCCTACGATGCAAAAGCTTGGTTTCCAATGGAAATATCGGCAGGAGTTTTCAACGGCTCCGGTTTGACGGCACAGACGGAATGGCAAAAGCACATGGACTATTCCGCACGTTTCACAATGACGCCCGTAAAGTATTTCTCGTTCAGTCTGAACTGGCAATCCATCCAACCCGCCGAACTGCGCATGAACCTCTTCGACATAGGCATGATAGCTGATTTCTATGGCGTGCATCTCGAAGCCGAAGGGTTGTATAAAATCTATGACAAAAACCAATTCGCACCTTCCTATGGGGCTAACGCCTTTGTCGCTTACGACCTGCTTTTGCCCAAAGTCTTCCATAAAATCCGCTTTGGTCTTCGCTACGACATGATGAGCAACAACAATCGCGGGCAATACACGCTCATCGATGAGCAAAAGGTATATGAGATTACCGACTATGCACGCCAACGCCTTACTGCGGGCATCACGCTTTCGATTGCCAAACCCGTATTGGCGGAATTGCGCATCAATTACGAGAAGTACTTTTACTCTGACTGGTCGGTTGCTTCACCCGATGAGCAGGACAAGCTGGTCATCGAACTGGTCGGGCGCTTCTAAATGATTCAGAAATAATATGCTATAGTGTGTAGAGACGATGTGTACATCGTCTTGTAGCTCGTCTTTCGTATCCGATAGTTCCGTGTAGAGCCGTGTCGTGCCCCGTCTGATTCATTTGATAATGTTTGTCGCTACGTAGGCGGTTGAGCCCTCGCTGCCCGATAATGCTATTAACGGTCCGTTAATGGCTGTTAACGAACCGTTAATAATCAATTATACAATATTATACGGATTGACGGAGAACCAATCGTAAATTGTAAATCGTCCAATCGTCAATTACTACATCCTTTGTTCGATCACCTCCCAATCCACTATCTGCCACAAGGCGTTCAGATGGTCCTGACGGCGGTTTTGGTAATCAATGTAATAGGCGTGTTCCCAAACATCGAAAGTGAGTAGCGGGCGCAGACCTTTGCAAATGGGGTTATCGGCATTTTTTTCTTGTGTGATGACGAGTTGCCCGTCTTTGTCTGCAGAGAGCCACACCCAACCCGAACCGAACAGGGTAGTGCCTGCTTTGACAAAGGCTTCTTGGAAGGCTGCAAACGAACCGAATTGTTCGTCAATGGCTTTGCCGATACGTCCGGTAGGGCGGTTGTCTGCTTTGGGTGAGCGGAACTGCAGGAAATAAAGAGTATGATTGAGCGTTTGTCCGGCGTTGTTATATACGCCGCCTTCGCTGTCTGTCACGATTTCTTCCAATGCCATTCCCTCGTACTTGCTGCCCGGCAGGGCGGCATTCAGGTTGTTGATGTACGTTTGCAGGTGTTTGCCATAGTGATAACCGATGGTTTCTGCGCTGATAACGGGTGCCAATGCATCGGGAGCATAACTGAGAACTGGCAATACGAATTTGCCGTTTGTGGGGTGTGTTTTCATAATAGTAAAGTGTTAGGGTTTATATGTTTTTAATGATAAAGATAATCCAAATAATGTGCCAAACTGTTTTCCGACTTGTAATGAACTGTTAGTGCATAATATGCATAGAGCGATGTATCAAAGAGCAACCAAGTCCCATAGCATACCGTAGCATCCCCGTAGCACTATGGGACTTGTATGGGCTTTGCATAGGCTTTCTATATATCTTCTGCTTTTTCGATGGATACCTTGCAACTGTCTCCATGCTTTCATCTCGTTAGTTTCTCCTGTGTTTTCCTTTAGGGATACTTTATGGATACTTTAGGGATAGCGATAGCATAGAGGGGTGAAATTTTGCGTTTCCCGGAACAAATCGGAGCAAACAGGCAACGGATAGCAACTTTTTTCGAAAAAAAACTTGCTACCTCTTGCGAGATTCAAAAAAAGGTAGTACTTTTGCACCGCTTTTCCGCCGAATGGCAAACGAAGCACGATGGTGCCATAGCTCAGTTGGTAGAGCAAAGGACTGAAAATCCTTGTGTCACTGGTTCGATTCCCGTTGGCACCACAAAAACAAGAGTTACCAAATCGGTAACTCTTGTTTGTTGTATGCCTATTGTATTTAGTTATACATTTTTCAGTTCTTCCATTTCTTGGTTCCTCAATCAGGAATCCGTCCGCTGTCTGAGGGGGGGACTCCTGCTTATATAGAGCATTTATAAGTCAAATTTGGTGGAAATCGACAAAAGTGCTATTCTGAATTTGGTGGAGTCAAAAAATATATGAAAATGTGATAAAAATGCATTTTTCCGAATCTTAACAAACGTAAACTTTTTCTTAATATTTGGTATTGACAAAGGCGTTTTCTTGTAGTATATTTGCATACGGAAACATTTCTGCGCAAAAGCCCGTTTTATGGGGTATGTGTTGTCGTTTTGGCAGCGAATCCTGGAAACCGAAGCAGAGTCAAATGGCGAAGGATAATAAGGGGGCTTGTAGAGACGATGTGCCAATCGTCTGAAAGGTGTGCGAGACACGCCCGGCGTATGCTTGGTAAGTTTCCGCAAACTAATAATATGATTAACCAATATACCTAAACTATGAAACAACCCCTCATCTCTTCATCTCCTCATCTCTTCAACTCCTCAATTAGGTCTCTGCCCGCTATCGTAGGGGTGCGCAAGGTCTGCTGATGGTCTGCTGTAAAACTATTGTTCCGAAAACAGGGCATATTAAGATAGGTTAAAGTGTTAATAGTCAGTGGTGTTTTGTTGAATACCTGACTATGGGGAATTGAATAGGATGAATATTGATAGACAAAATTGTAAGAAAAATCACTTTTTTTCTGTCAAAATGTTGCGAGTACCGATGAAAAAGTGTACCTTTGCCCTTATTTTTGGCGTAAAAGCGAACAAGTGTACAAAAAGTGCCGGTGCAATTGATGTTGTGGTGTTCTTGTCTGGGATTAGGCAACATGATAGCGAGGGTACGGGTATTAAAAGATTTGTTTTGAAACAATTAAATTACTATGCTAATGAAGAGAATTGTTACATATCTGTGTCTGTTAGTCTGCTTAGGATTTTTCACTCAGAATACTTATGCGCAATCGGGCGTTTCCGCTCCCTATTTTTTGGGCTTCGAGGAGTCGGATGCTGTGGAGTTGTCGGAATGGGTGTTGAATCCCGGTCCGTTGGCTGATCAATGTCCCGACAAATGGGTAGTGGGTGATGCTGTTCATAACGAAGGCAGGCGAAGTTTGTATATCTCCTCCGATGGTGGCGCAAATGCTGCTTTTGGAGTGGCAAAGAACGTGCAGTATGCCTACCGTGATTTTACGATACCTGCCGGACAATACGAAGTTTCTTTCGATTGGGCATGTATGGGAAATTCTAATGCATTCTTAAAAGTGGGTATTGCTTGGACATCGGGCGTATCAAACCTGATGAATGCGGACAATACTTCTGCTAATATTCCGGATGCAATTGTTGGTTGGTGCAAAGATTTAGGCGCATTGAGTGGAAGTGGCAGTTGGAAAAATAGTTCAGTACGGGTTAGTTCGAATGGCAAAACTACTTACCGTTTGTTTTTTGTTTGGGCTTCTTCTAACCAAGATACTACCATTGTAAACCCTTTGGGTGCTTGTATCGATAATGTGCAAATTTGTTCTGCCAATTGTGCAAAACCCAAATCAATTACGGCGACTGCTGTGTCGTGTGACTCTATTTTGGTGGAGTGGGTAGGTACGAGTGAGAAATATAGTTTCCAGTATCGTCGTCGTGGACGGGCTTGGTCGGCTCCTACTACCTACAACAAAGAGTCTTGCTATATTGAGAATGCAGAAGAGGGGTTGTACGATTTCCGAGTACGGGGTATTTGCAACGATGTGGATACCAGTGCTTATACTTATCAGCATTCGTTCACATTGTTCTGCCCGGAAAAACATTGTATCAACTATGTAGATTTGCACGATGCTGAAAATGTAACGTGCTATACAGGTACTTTCTCGGATCCCCGTACAACGGTAGCGGTTGTTGATACTGGTATAAATGAAAAATACTATCGCCATACAGTCAATTGGGAACCTGATGTTTACGACAAGCGTACATGCAATCAGTTGCCGCTTGTGCCGGAAGGTGAATTGGCGAGTGTGCGCTTGGGAAACTGGAATAATGGTGCGGAAGGTGAGTGCATAGAGTATCGATATGTGGCGGATATAGAGAATGCTGCCATCTTGTTGCTAAAATATGCTATCGTGTTGGAGGACCCGAATCACGATGAAAAAATTCAACCTCGTTTTAAGTTGGAGATTTTAGATGAATATGGCGATTTGCTTTCACCTACTTGTGGTGCTGCTGATTTCTATGCAGATGCCAACCGACAAGACGGTGGCTGGCACGCATGCCATAACGTACCGGGGTATGCCTATCCTATTTCTTGGAAAGAATGGACTACCATCGGTCTGAACTTGGCAGAACAGGGGGTGAAGACAGGAGATGTACTTACTATCAGATTGACTACTGTTGATTGTGGATGGTCAGGTCACTTCGGTTATGCTTATTTTACATTGGGCTGTGCAGCTGCCAAACTATATGGCACAAGTTGTGGTAACGAATCGTCGCTTGCAGTGGAAGCCCCTGAAGGTTTCCGCTATGAGTGGTACAACAAGTATGGCGAGAAAGTATCGGATAGCAAACGCCTGGAAGTGGAGCCCTCGGATACAACCACTTATCGGTGCCGTCTGATTTATCTGGAAAACGAAGAGTGCGATTTTAATCTCTATTCGCAAATCTATCCTCGTTTCCCGATTGCGGAATTCAACTATAAGTATCAGCCGTCGAATTGTGAGAATAGAGTCGTTTTTATCAACAAAAGTCACGTGATGACCGTGTTCAACAACGATACGGTGCATCACTACGAAGAGCGTTGCGAAGAATACGAATGGATTTTCCCGAACGGAGAAACGAGTGGAGATGTAAATCCCGTTTATCCATTCCCGCAAACGGGTGGTACTTTCCCTGTTACCTTGCGTGCAATGATTGCAAATGGTGCTTGCGATAAGGATACAACGATTTATATCACAGTCCCGAAGATAGGTGATACCGAACAGTTTGTGGACAGCACGATATGCGATGGAAGTTATGTGCAGTTTGGCAAATACTATGCTGCTCAGCAGGGTTCGTACAGCGATTCGTTGGTAAGCTTTGCGGGTTGCGACAGTGTTATTACCCTTCGTTTGAAAGTAAACCCTGTGGATAAAACCGTTTTGAAAGATACTACCGTCTGTGCCGAAGAACCTTTGTGCATCGACGGAGAATGCTATAAACATACCTCATCCGGTGATTTCGTACGTTTCCGGCGCAATCAGTATGGTTGCGATTCCACTATTTGGATACATGTCAATATGCAGGATTCCATTTTGCCGACGATTGTTGTAAAAGAGCCGGAAAACGAATTGGGTACAGGTTCTGTCACCTTGGGTGGAACGGGCTACGACTATTTCTATCTCAACGGCGAACGTTACGATGCTTCCGAAACTTACCTTACTGGCTTCAATGGCGGTATATTCGATTTCGAGTTTTTCAACGATTTCGGTTGCTCCGTTTTGCGCTCCGATACAATGGGCTTCGAGTGCTTGGGTGGAGTATTGGGTGAAGTGAACTTTGTTTGCCAAGGTGATGCCGAGTGGATAGTGCCGTTGGTATTGGATTCCGGCATTCTGACTAACTACTCTTTGCTTTATGACGACGAAGCGCATGTGGCAGGGTGCACGGATATACTGCTGCAACCCATTAACAATGACAATCCGGTAGTCAGAATCCCTATACCGGCAGGCTTACAGCCCAACCGCTATCATGCCCAACTTCTGTTGCACAATTTCTTGCCGCGTTGTGGCGATTGGGTGTTGGAGGTAGAACTGCCGTTGCACTTCTCTTCCGATTTGCTCTTCCAGCGTTGGGACGATGTGCTTTCAGTGAAAGGTCCTGACTATAATGGCGGATATACTTTCACGGCATATCAATGGCTCAAAAACGGTGAACCGATATCGGGTGCAACCAAATCGTACTACTATGCCGAGGAGAAACTCGATCTCACGGCAGAATACCAAGTGAATGTGCAATTGCCTTCGGGTGTATGGCTCACTACTTGCGGTTTCGTGCCGGAAGTTTACGAAGAGCAAGCACCGCTGCCGAAAAAAGTGATAGAAAATCAGCGTGTCATTATTATTCGTGACGGCGAACGCTACGATGTGTTGGGACAGAAAGTGCAAACTAAATAAGAGATGAAGCTAATGAAACTACGTTTATTGTCTATATATCTGCTTTTGGGAGCAGTCTTGTTGTGCTCTCCTGTCTATGCTGCGCAACAGAAAAAGAAGACATCCGGCAAAGACACATCCGGACAGGCTTATACCACCAATCCGCGTCGTGTACACGATATCCATCATATCGCCGTATGGGGTGGAGTCGGCTATTCCGGCTTGGTGAATAACTATCCTGCTGCAACCTCGGGCTTGGGCTATACCGGCGGTTTCTCCAATCGTTTTATCGGTGGAGGAGGCGGTTTGATAGGCTTTGGTTATGAGTATAAGTACAAACATTTCTTGCTTTCGGTAGGTCCTGAGTTCCGTATTTTCTCCTCGTTGGATAAGATGACTTTTCAGTCGCCTTATATCGAAACCGAATTGCAGGACTATGGTCAGTTCAAATACTATCAGTTCGGGAATACGCTCAACGAACAGCAAACTATAGGGCAACTCGTGCTTCCTGTTATGTTCGGCGGCACGTTCGACAAGGTCTATTTCAAGGCGGGTGCCAAAGTAGGATATACGTTGCTCCGAAACTATACGCAAACAGGTCTGCTGTCCACTACGATTGCAGACCCGCTGGCTATGGACAACTGGGAAGAGATGCCCAGGCATGGTCTGATTAACAATGGCGAATATGAGGCGGGTGGAAAGAACCCGTTTGGTTTGGATATTGCTCTTAGTGCCGAAGTGGGTATCAATATAGACCAATTGATGAAGAAAGACTGGCAAAAAGACAACGAGAAACGTGACCGTCCTATTCGTATGCGTGTAGCCGCTTTCTTGGATTACGGTTTGTGGAATATGAATGTGCATACGGCTGCTCCTTTTGCAGTGGCAGGAAGAGATGATATTGTTTCCACTTCGCTACATCAGTCCGAATGGGCTGTTTCGCGTTTGAACAGTTTGTTGGTAGGCGTAAAGTTTACAGCACTGCTGCAAATGAACAAAGAGAAAGTGCTTAAGAAAGAGAAACCTTTGCTTATCGTCTATACTGAGGATGCCGAAAAACAGACTTTGCTTTCGGGTGTTACGCTTTCTGTGCAGCAAAAAGGTTCGAAACGCCGTCCGTCACGTAAGACGACCAACAACAAGGGATATGCAACCATGCGTTTGGCTGAAGGCAATTATACGGTTGCCGCTACCAAGACGGGCTATATTCCGAGTCAGAATAACCAAATCGAACATCTCGAAGACAAAGATACGCTGCGTATCCCGATGACGCCGGTACCGGTATATACCGTTTATGTGCGCAATGCCAAGACCAATCAGTTTGTTGCCTCTACATTGCGTTTCATTGATGTGGCAACCGGGAAAACGATACAAACAGCTACAACTGATTCCGTCAAAGGTATGTATCGTATAGCCCTGCCGATGAACGCTACTTACAAAGTCCATGTGGAAGCCGATAACTTCTTGACACAAACCTGTCAGGTGACATCGCTTTCCGAAATTAAAGAAATACGCTTGGAACCGATTGTGAAGAAGCGTGCCATCATATTGAACAATCTGTATTTTGCTACCAACGAAACTGCCATCTTGCCAGAGTCTGAACAGGCTCTGAACGATTTGTATGAGATGCTCACGGATAATCCGGCAGTGCGTATCCGCATTATTGGTCACACCGATGCCGTGGGCTCTGACCGCGACAATCAAGTGCTGTCCGAAGGACGTGCCAATAGTGTACGGCAGGCCATGTTGGATAGAGGCATTGATGCCGACCGTATCGAGGCTGTCGGCAAAGGCAAAACAGAGCCTATTGCAACCAACGATACAGAAGAAGGACGCGCAAAGAACCGTCGTGTGGAATTTGTAATATTGTAATAACAAATGATGGGAAAACGTAAATCATATACTTTGCAACGCTTAATTGCTGTATGCTTGTTGCTCTGTGCCGGTTCTATGAGTTGGGCACAAGCACCTGTATATACTTGCGATTTCGAAGATGAGGCGGAGCGGGCTCAGTGGGTACTTAATCCTACTGCTAATCCGGGCTATATAAAAAACCTACAGAATAAATGGTGGATGGGGCGTCCGGGACATTTTGCACCAGAGGGTTCTTATGGTCTCTACATATCATCTGACGAAAAAGGCAATTCATCGGTGTACGATGGCTCAAAAGCGATGTTTACTTTTGCCGTACGTGAAATGCCTGATTTGCCTGCAGGAACATACAATCTGTATTTTGATTGGAAATGTGGTGGAAATCCTGTTTCAAAAGAAGGCTTATATGTGTGTTGGGTACCTGCAACTACAAAAATTAACAGTGGTGCTGGTTCACCTGCAATTCCGGAATGGGCACTAAAAAGCAGAGTCGGACTTCCTGAAATGCAAGATTCCTTATATGCTCACAAAGGACTTTGGGGACCTGGCAAGGCTATTATCCAGCATGATGGTACACCGCACAAATTGGTGTTTGCGTGGCTTAACGTAAAAGGAGACCCTTATCCGCCCTCAGCATGCGTAGATAATATAGAATTGCGTCCTCAGCCGGATACAGAATGTACTATACCTACAAAGGTTACTCATTCTATGATAGGGGATACTGTTATTTTGCGTTGGCAAAACAATGCAGACCATTATAGTGTAGAACTGTATGACTATGCATCCGGTAAGTGGTACACCAACTATAATCTGACAGAACCTTGTTGTACTATTCCGAATGTAGCCGAAGGAATGCAAATGTTTTTCCTGCGTTCGTATTGCGACAACGAATCAGCAAGTGATTTTGTGGCATATACTGAATATATTTTCCACTCAGGTGTGTATTGTATCAACTATATGGAACTGACCAATAGTAATTGTTATACCGGTACATATAGTAATGCTTTTCAAACAAGAGGAAAGATTGATAATGGCTATGCCGATTGGACGAGCCGCCATACTTTGCACTATGTGCCCGATGAGTACGACGAGCATACAAACTACAAATTGCGTACGTGTCCTGCAGGGTATAAAGCTTCGGTTCGTTTGGGAGACACTACTCTCGGAGGTTTTGGTGAAGGAATCAAATATACTTATATTGTAGAATCTGGTGCGACTGCCATACTGAAAATTAAATATGCAATGGTGTTGCACAATCCTACCGGTCATACAGCGGAGCAAATGCCCAAATTCTGTTTGGATGTACTGAAGAATGGACACAAAATCCCGGATGGATGTGGTTATGCCTTGTTCCAAGCCAATGAAGGTGGAGCTGCAGCAGGATGGAAACAGGGGGCAGACGGTTGGGTCTATAAAGAATGGGAAGAACATGCCATCAACTTGCGTGATTATGTGGGAGAAACGTTAACTATACAGATATCTACAACCGATTGTGCACTTTCAGGACATACAGGCTATGCTTATTTCGTGTTGGATTGTGAGGCGGGTGCGCTGACCGGACTGAATTGTGGAGAGAATAATCCTACTCAAACATTTATCGCTCCCGGTGGTTTTGATTATAAATGGTATCCCTCTTGGAATGCTGATTCAATCGTATCATTAGGACAAACGCTTAATATAGATCCATTTGACACTACAAGATATAGTGTGAATTTGATTAATAAAAACAATACGAAATGTTGGTATACATTAGATGCTTGTGGAATGCCGCGTATTCCGACACCGTTGGCTACCTATGATATACAGAATATCCGTTGCGAAAATGTGGTAACGTTCAGAAATCTCTCTTACGTAAGTCGGCAGGAAGAAGAAAATGGTCCGCTTATCCGCTCCGACGAGCCTGTTACTTTTTTGGAATGGGATTTTGGCGACGGTGTTATGTTGCAATCGTTGGATACGCTGATTAAACATACGTATCCCAAAAAAGGAGGGCGCTTTGTGATGAGTCTAAGGGCTGGTATCAACGATGGTTTTTGTACAAAGGAAGATAGTATTATCCTTCATTTGCCCGATTTGACTTCTGATACGACAATGATAGATGAACATCTATGTCGTAATGATTATCCGTTTGGATACGACTATGCAAATAAACGCTATACCGAGGATTTAGACTCTTTATTCACGTTTATATCCAAACAGACCGGTTGCGATAGTTTGTGTCATGTCCGTCTGAAGTTCCACGAAAAGGGACCTTTTGTACATACTGATACCATTTGCTACGGTGATTCATTGCTTTTTATAGACCGTTGGCTCAAAGCGACAGGATGCTACGACACTTTGCTGCATAATCCATGGGGCTGCGATAGTCTCGTTCGTCTTGATTTGTTTGTGGATCCGTTGTTGCAAATCAAGATGCCGGATACACTGCATATTTGTCCAGAAGACAATGTGTTGTCTATTCCTTATATTGTGGAACAAGGACGTTTGGATAGCCTGATTATCCGGTTTGATTCTTTGTCATTAGAGGCTGGTTTTGATTCGGTATATGCTTTTGGTGCGGACGAAGAGATGGCGATTCCTGTTCCTGATTCGCTGATGCCGAATCGTTATTGGGCAACTCTTTCCTATCGCACTCCTCTTTGTGAGGCAGCCATGCGTCCGCTTTGTGTTGAGGTAGGGTATTCGGCTTCGGTTATTTGGCAAAAAAACGACTTGTTGGCCATTACTAACGAAGATTACAACGGAGGTTATACCTTCCTTACCTACCAATGGTATCGTGACGGCGAACCGATTGAAGGAGCTGACGGACCCAACCTGTCGGTAACCGATGCCGACCGTGGACACGAGTTCTATGTCGTGGTACAGCGGCAAGGCGATGGTGTTAAATTGGGAACTTGCTCAGTAGTTTATATCGGAACTACCGGAATCGGCAATATCAACATCGGTACGCTGCAAAGTCCTATTGATGTTTATTCGGTGACGGGAGTCCGTGTGGCGCAAATCGAAAGTGCTGCAGAAATGAAAAACCTGCCTTCGGGCATTTATATACTGACAGATGGTGAGACAACGGTTAAATGGGTACGTTAGTTGGCTATGCGTAATTGCGTTTCTGTTCTGTTCAGAGCGTGCATGTGCTGAATACTACAATACGGTAAATGGCAGAACCAGCCATTACTTGGGTGTGTCTGTTGGTGGCGGTGAAGCCTGCAATCTGTCGGGCAAACCAATGGTGGCACACCAGGCAGGCGGTGCTGCCAATCTCCGTTTAAATTACGAAGTGCAGTGGCGCAATTGGATATTCGGACTGGGAGTGGAAGCGCAATACCAATATCTGCGTGACACGGTGGCGCAGTTTATGGATACCGAAATGCGTGTGGATAGAGATGGCGAACAAGTAGAGTACGGATATGGCTATACGTCATATCACGAACATTCACACAATATGAATGTGGCTGTTCCTGTCTATTTTGGGCATAATTTCACCAACGGAATGTATGCAATGGTGGGAGCAACCTTATCATTGCCCTTGTATTCGGTATATAATACTACGGCACAAATGTTTACGCAAGGGGATTACGGTTGGGATATTGAGCCGGTGCGTTCCGAAGGGAACAACGATTTCTCTGTCTTAGGATATTATCCTGAACAATCCTATTCCCAAAGAGCGCATTATTCCGATTTTATGCGGGTGGCAGCTATGCTCGAAATAGGAGCCTGGTTGCCGATAGAGGCAAAGAAAACCAAAATTCGTATGGGACTCTATGGTACGTATGGTTTCCGCTTGGGAAAATCGCAGCAACTCGACTTGGCAGATTATTCTGCTATCGACAAGAACCCGTTCACGCAGACACAAAACAATTTGCAACAAAACATACGATGGAATCCGCTGAATCAATCAGAAACATATATAACGCTACCCGGCAATTTGGAGGTTGGTCTTCGACTGACATTACTGTTTGATGTTACGGTACAAAAATCAATATGCAGGTGTGCCGAGTAGCATAATATTAACTAATTAACAATTAACTCTTATGAGAAAGAAACTACTCACATGTTTACTGCTTGCCTGGCTATTACCGGTAGGAGTATTCGCAGACAAAGAGGATCTCTATGTTCTGCACGAAGGTTTTGAGGGTGGGGCTATTCCTGCTGATTGGAGTCAGGAATATGTTTCGTCTTATCAACAGCCGTGGATGGTGGAAAAAGGAGCTGAGTCTTCTTATCCCACAGGTGCTCAACAAGGTGACTATCATGTTGCTTTGCGCAATCAAACAACGCAAACACAGCACTTTGTTACCCGATTGGTGACACCGGTGTTCGATGTTTCTGAAACCTTCCAACCCATTGTGGTTTTCTCGCATGCACAACTGCAGCGCACCGGCGATGTGGATGCTTTGCGGGTGTATTATCGCACATCGGCTTCGGCACGTTGGGTAAAAATCGGTGAATTTGTCAATAAGACGAAAGGATGGACAACCGATACTATTACTCTTACGGCGCCTACTGCTACCTATCAGTTGGCATTCGAAGGAACCGACAACTATGGACATGGTGTGGCACTCGACGAAATCATTGTCCGTCCTACACCTACCTGCGACGATCCTCGTAACATTGCTATCGACGGTCTGACTACTAATTCGGCGATATTGCGTTGGATAGGTTCGTTGGATACCGATAGTTTTCATGTGGTTCTTTCAACAAAGAAAATTGATAATCCTGCAACTGCCGATTCGTCAAGCATTGTCAAGAATGAATTTGTATATGATTTCTTGTGGTCAATTGATAAGTTGAAGCAAAATACGCATTACTATGCATATATTCAAGCTTATTGCAATACGGCTGCTTCGGAATGGGTTGGGGCTGATTTCTACACCAAAAACTTAGTAGATGTTCCTTATCAACAAACGTTCAATATGAACTATGCGGCTAATATTATTAACCATGTTAGTTATTGGACTTATGGTACCAGTATCTTAACAGAAGATGGTATGATGGAGTATATGCCGTTTGTAAATCAGAGTACTCAAGAAAGCAGCAGGGTAGATTATTCATATACTAAAACTACATGTTTGGTATTTACAGGTGGGAGAAATATGAGCACTCCTATACCAGCTGGCTCGTATGTGTATGCAGCTACACCGGAAATGAATGTTGATAACGTCAGCGATTTGCAAGTCGGTTTCTGGGGAACTTGTTATGATTATATAGGTGAGGAGTATATGAGTGGATTGATTGTGGGTGTAATGACTGATCCTGCAGATTTCTCAACATTTACACCGCTGGACACTGTGTATGTCACAGGATCAAGGATATACGACTATTTTACAGTCTCTTTGAAAGATTATACCGGCAGTGGTAAATACATTGGTTTTGCTTCTAATTTCAAAGAAAAAAATAATATCTTCTATTTGGATGAGGTGGAAATTAAACAAGCACCTTCTTTACGCAATGTTAGTGAAATCAAGATTTCTAACTATGGAGCTGCTTGTTTCGATGTGAATGCGAATCTGAATGGCAACCAACGTGTCCAACTGATTGTGACGAAAGATACTGCTGATTTCCGAACGGGTGAGCTTGTATATGACCCGCTTACATTACCTGCTGACTATCTGTTGGTCAACAAAGAACTTTCGGCTTCTGACCTCCCTTATACTGTGCAGTTGGAGCAAGGTGGTTGCTTTGTGCAAGTATATTTGCGCGCAATCAATGGTGTTCAAAACAGTGAGTTCTCTATGCCGGTTAAAGCGTTGGTACCTATGGTATTAAAAGAACTGCCATTCCATACTGATTTCAAAGAAACAGATCCTGCCGGGATCTATTCTACAAAGGAGTTATATAATTTTTCTAATGTAGCAAGAAACTATCTATTTCCCTTTAGTGTGTTGAGTTCTTCAAGTGCTGATTGTAGCGATAATATGGCAACTCCGTATGATAATGCAGTTATACTGGAACAGGAAATAGAAATACTGACTTCCGGAGATGTTCGATGTGCACAAACTACAGGTGATTATGTTGCATTCCCTGCTGTTGGAGAACAGAAAAACCTGATTATGAAATTCTCAATGAAGGCATATTCCGGTACCGTAACTAATAGCTCTCGTGTGGCTGTCGGTATGATGTCAGATCCTTATGATGTATATACATTTGATACAATTGCTATTTTCGAAGCTCCTGATAATAAGTACCGTTCGTATATTGTTGCGTTGGATAAGTATATCGGTAAGGGGGTCTTTCCTGCTATTATGGCAGTAGAGGCAGCAAATCGTTATAAGACCAGTTCTGTTTCAGGAAGTGGTGGTAGTTATGATGTTTACAACATAAGCGGACAATATGTTACCAATGTAACTATTTCTGCAATAGAAGGTTGTGTTATTCCATCTGATGTTGAAGCTATTGCCTCGCATAATCATATTTCTTTCAAATGGAATGGTAATGGTATGACAAAATGGGTAGTGAAAATATATGCTGACGAAAAGGGAGCAACAGTGCTTAAAGATACTGCAGTCGTAGCCCCTGAGTGTAAAATCGGAGACTTGATGCCACATACTAAATATTATTATAGTATTCATACCGATTGTGATGGTACGCTTACCGAAAGCGATATCTACGATTTTACAACCAAATGTTCACCAACAGAACCAATCCCATTCATCGAAGATTTTGAAAGTTATACAGGCGGTAGTACTAACAAAGAACAAGAACCAATTTGTTGGATAATGGATCGCCGCTCTTATTATGCAAGTGGAGGAGGTGGTAGCGGTGGTACATGGAATTATTATCCCTATATCACGTCGTATAATCCATATCAGGGCAAAAAGTGTTTTGTGTTCTCATATTCTGCCAGTATCAAACCACGACCAGAAGTATTATATGTAGCTTTGCCTGAAATGGCAGAACCATTGGAAAAACTGCAACTTCAATTCTACGCAAAGCCCGCCGGATCAGCATATGTGGGGGATACTATATTTGTAGGTGTGATGTCGGATCCTGAAGATTTCTCCACGTTTGATACTATAGCAACTTGTCGTTTTGCAAAAGAAGGATACCAAGAATTTATTATCCGTCTCAATACCTACAAAGGTGAGGGTAAACATCTTGCATTTGCAGCTGCAAAAGGTAAAGATACTCGTACTATCTATATGGATAATATCATAGTTGACTATCTGTCGGACTGCGAAAAGATTCAAGGTGTCAATGCACGTAATGCCACAGAAACAGGAGCTGATATCTATTGGCAAAAAGCTGATGCAACAGAGTGGGAAGTACTCTTGGCAACTACCGATACACTTACTTTGGGATCGGTTGTAACTGTGGATGGCAATAAGATTTTGTCTACTACCACAACCACAGCAATGCCATTCAAAGTGACTAACTGTCCGAATAATAACACTCAGTACGCAGTCTATGTACGCAGTGCTTGCGGTGAAAACAACAAAGGTGAATGGTCAAATCCTGCTACCTTCAAAACAACTTGCATAGCTAAGACACCTGGTGAAATGGGCGTGATAGATTTCAGTCATAAAGATGAGTTGGATTGTTGGACAGTAGGTGTGCTTTCCGGTACTACTAATGCTCCATCGCGTAATGCCAACGAATACCTTTATATGTTCAATACCGACAAATCAGATGGTGCATACGCAATTATGCCGCCTTTGAACGTTGATAATGTCAATAATTTGCAGGTTAGTTTTATTGCACATGCCGGTACCGGTGCAACCGATTTGCGCGAAGTGACAGTTGGTATTATTTCTAATCCGAACGACTTATCCACTTTCGTATCAATTGCCACGCTTTCGTTGAACAGAGTATCAGCTACCTCTGCTGCCACCCACTATGGTTTTGATGAGGCGGCACATTATACCATACGTTTTAATGAATATGAGGGTGATTACAATGGTGACTTTGGCAAGCAGATTATGTTCCTCTCCGAATCAGGTGAGAAGAAAAACTATATCTATATCGATAATATAAAAGTCGATACCATCGGAGCTTGTATGGAACCTGTTTCTGTTAGAGCTACCGAGATCAATACCTACGATGCTACCATTAGATGGGAAGATTTGGGTGGTGACTATCAGTTCCGGTTGTTCGATGATAAGGGTACGACCCTATTGCGTGATACTATGTTGCGTGATAACAATGCCATACAATTAACCGGTTTGGAAATGCATACAGATTATAAAATGCAAGTGCGTCATATCTGTGGTGTTGGAGATACCAGTGTTTGGTCGAATATTACACAATTTAAGACGGCTTGTCCTGTTGCTTATCCGTTGCCGTATAAAGAAGATTTTGAGCAATATGTTTCCGGTCAAGGGTATATGCCAAGCTGTTGGGAAGGCTTTACGAATAGTACCACGGCTTATCCATACGTATATTCTTCCGCAAAGAAAGATGGCAAGAATGGTTTCTATCTCTATCGTTCTACGTCAAACTATAGTTATGCGGTATTGCCGAAATTCGAACTGCCTATCAATCAGTTAATGCTCTCATTCGATTGGCGCAATGCAAGTACGTCGAATTCGGCATGTTTGGTTGTTGGTATAGCTACTGATATTACTTCTGTTGCTGGCATTGATACTACTTTTACACAAATTGATAGTATTATGGTTGGCAAATATGTGGCAGCCAACGGATATGAGTATTATTCTAAATCTTTCGAAGAATATACAGGCGAGGATGGCTATATCGTGCTGATAGCACCTACAGCTGATAAAACGGCAAATAATGGAGCCATTTATTTGGATAATGTATATGTAGAGAAAGCACCTACCTGTTTCCGCCCAATCAATCTTAGCTATTTGCAGACTACTAGTCAATCAGTTACGCTGACTTGGGAACCATTTGGTAAAGAGACTGCTTGGGATATAGCTTATGTAAAGACTGGGGGGCAAATAGAAGATGCTACCCTTGTGACAGCTACTACTTCTACATACGAATTAACTGGCTTGGCTCACTCTACTTTCTACGATATCTATGTTCGTGCTAATTGTGGTAATAATGATGTTTCAGAATGGACTGCACCTATAACCTTTAATACGATGTACTTTGTTGAATTGGTGGATGCCCATTGGAATTTCGATGATGCGGATACACAGCACCAAAGTGAACTAAATACCTCTGCTACATATCAATTAGAGAACGGATGGCTCTTTGGTAATACCAAGGCAGAAACCGAAGCGGCAAGTATTCCGTACAATTGTAAAGATACGAAATATACCACTGGCAATAAGACTCGCCAAAGCCACTATTCGTTCTCTGATAGTTGTGCGTTGAAAATCGGTTATACAGACAAGAAGAAAAATGGTGCGTATGCTATTTTGCCTGAAATCAATGCCGATCTCAATGAACTGCAAATCCGTTTTATGGGACGTGCTATTTCTGCAACGGGAAGTAAAGTCAATGGTGCAGACTCACTATACGTTACTACTTATTCTACAGGAACATCATATAAGCATGCCATTAAGATAGGTACACTTACTGATCCGTATGATCTGTCTACCTTCCAACTTCTCACCGATTACACTTTCAAGGAAGTGACAAGTTCGGAGAGTAAAGTGATGGTAGAAGGAGGACATTGGGAAGAAGTAGTGGTTTCGCTCTATGGTGCCAAAGGTAAATATATTGCATTTGTCGCCGATTATCCGTCTATGAAAAATGTTGTCTATATTGATGATGTGGTAGTGGAGAAGGAAACCGGTTGCAATCTGATTACAGGCATGAAACTAACCGATTTGACTGCTTCCACGGCTAATATCGAATGGCTTTCCTCGAAAAAGAAATGGCAAGTAGAGTTACGTGATACCAAAGGTACTGTTCTCAAAACAGAGACTATTGACCAACCCGTATATTCTGCAGTTGGTTTAGAGGAACAAACAGAATATGTTTTGGCTGTTCGTGCCGTTTGCGACGAAACAACTTTCTCTGATTGGGTAACACTGGACTTTAAGACTCCTTGTAGCCCGTTTGAGAGAGAAGCATTGCAGTCTGGTTTTGAAGAAAATTTGTACACTTATATTGCGAAACTCGAACTGCCGCAATGTTGGGAAGCTGGACAATTGCTATTGGGTGGAACCAGCACAAGTTATTTCCCGCAAGTTATTAAGAATACTACAACTTATCAGTACTCGCATAATATAACTAATCCTGTTGGACGTGCTTTGAAACTTTACAATTCCTCTACGTATGCCGATTCGTATGTGGTATTGCCGGAGACTAATTTCAAATTAGATAGTGTATGTCTTCATTTTTGGGCGCGTGCTGCTTATTTCTTTACACCGACTAATAAGACGAATCCTAATCGCTTGTATACCGCTAACAATAAGTACCAACGTTCAATTGTTATAGGAGCAGTTGCAGATTTATCTGATTTCTCTACTTTTGTACCATTGGATACGTTTACTTATTCCCAATCATGGTCAAGCGCAACAAACGTTTATATTTACAACGATCCGACCGGTAACGACTATTGGGAAGAAGTGTTAATTCCTCTAAAGAAATACGCAGGCAAAGGACGTATTGCAATATTATATCCAAGTAATGGACAAACGAGTCACTTCTATATTGATGATATGGAGATTGTTGATGGCAATTTCTGTTCTATGGCAACTAATCTGCGTGTGACCAATCTGCGTTCTACTACTGCCGACTTGTCGTGGGTGATAGCGGGCAAAGATAGTGTTCATTTGCAATTGGCTACCGATGCAAACTTCGATGAAAGTAAGATAGTGGTAGATAAAGTCTTGGTAAATTCCCAAGGATGCTATCAAGTTACCAATCTTCGTCCGGGACAAGACTACTGGTTCCGTGTACAACATTACTGTAATGAAGAAGAAATTGCTGATTGGGCAATTAGTAACAAGTTTACTACTGACTATGCAGTTCGTTTCTTTGAGGATTTTAGCGAAATACGTACCTATCCTGTTGGTTGGGATCGTGGTAATAGTGTTCCTTCTGCAGTCTTTTCGGGCGCAACGCAATTGTATAAACCCGGTGATGGTTTTCCTAACTGGAAACGTTCTTCTAGTGGTGTGATAGCAGATAATGATATCTATTCAACCACCTCTGGTAGTCCTACAGCAGATGTTAACCATTGGTTGCTTACTCCGATTATTGATCTTACATCGCAGTCAACTTCCGAACCGATTATGCTTTCATTCCGTTTAGGTGTTACCAGTGCTGATGGTGGTAAAGCTAATCCGACAGGTGAAGGTGATAAGTTTATTATCGCTGTTTCCGAAGACCTTGGCGAAACTTGGAAACCATATACTTATTGGTCAGACGATGCAATGGACGATGCTGCTTATTCGTATAAAGAAATACCATCGGATGGTAAAGTCTATTTCGTAGATATGACCCAATATATCGGTAAACGTATTCAGATAGCATTTATTAACTCTTCTATCAAAACAGGCTCTAATAACCTCATTCGTTTGGCTACGGTTCAACTCAATACCGTATTTACTGAAGAATATCAATCCACTATTTGTCAGTGGGAAGATTATGAGGATAAATACTTCAATATTGATGCTTACGATCTGAATGTGGATGCTACTACTACCTATGAAACCTATACGCAGGCTACACGTAACGGACAGAAAGATACGCATATTGTATTAGCTCTGACGGTACGCTCGGAGTCAATGACTAACTTGGAGACTACGGTTTGCGAAGGGGCTGACTATACGTTGGACGGCTTCGATATCCACAATGCTTTGTCAACCAATCAGTACAAGCAGAAATTGCAAAATGCTGACGGCTGTGATTCTATCGTGGTACTGACGCTCAATGTTACACCTCGCGTTCGTACCAACGTAGAGCAGACTATATGTCAAGGCGACTACTACGAGTTCAATGGTAATCGCTATTATATCAATACCGTCCATACCGATACATTGTCATCGCTTCAAACGGGTTGCGATAGTATCGTAACGCTCTATCTCACCGTCAATGAAATTCTCCGTGGTGAAACCGACGAACATCTTTGTCCCGGTGAAACTGTTGAGTTTGGTAAGTTCGGTACTATCTCTGAGGCAGGTAAGTATATCGATACGCTCAAGACAGCACTCAACTGCGATAGTGTTGCTACACTCTATGTGTATACACACGAAAGTGCTGCTACTGTCAAGCGTGCTGCTATCTGTCAAGGCGACCGTTATGAAGACAGTTATTGGGCCGGCTTGAGTAAACCGGGTGATTATCCTACACCTCATCAAACAGTTTGGGGATGCGATAGTATTGTTACATTGCACTTGATGGTAGCTAACCTTGATAACTCCGGCAAGATTGTTTTGGTTGATTCTGTCGAAGTAGGTGATTTGCCATACGTTTTGAACGATGAAGAACTCTTGCCGGCTACGGCAACCGAAGGCGTTTATACCCGTCCTATCAAATTGGCTTGCGGTGATGCTATCATTACCATCGTAGTGGGTAAACCTACCGGTTTGAATTCGGTATTCGCTACTTCGTTGGCAATCATGCCGAACCCCGTAATGGTTGGTCAGGATATCCAAGTACTTGGTTCGTTCGATAGCGATGCCGTTTTGGAAGTCATATCTACTACCGGCACTTGTGTATATCGCAATACGCATTTGACGAACCCGATTGTCATTCCTGGCTTGCCGGTAGCCGGTGCATATTTGGTAACCATCACTTCCAACGGTCAGCTTTATCAAGCCAAACTGGTTGTGAAGTAATCCGTAACCACGTATATCCGCCTTGTAAAAAAGGTGGATATACGCTGCTACATAAAAGCAACTGTCTTATCCGGAAAACGGGGTAAGACAGTTCTTTTCTGTTGCTTGGTATGTATAGAATCAATGTTCCGCTATGGCAGTAATGGCAGTTTTGGTGCGCTCTTCTCCCATTCCTCCAATCAGAGTGTAGGGGCGGCCGAGTGCCTTTATTTCTTGTAGATACCATCCAAGTAGTTCTTCCCGTTCATGAGGATGTTCTCTCACAGGGTCGTCTTCGAACGGCAGGTCGGGCAGGCACACAAGATAGAGGTCGATGTTTTCGTGTTCCAATGCTTCCGTCACGTAGTCGGGGCAATGGTGATAGCAGTATTCAAACCAAACTGTGGTGATAATCAGGTCTGTATCGAAAAACACATACTCCGTATCGTATGGCTGTTGCAATTGACGGATTTGCTCTTGGGCAATCTGTTCTACATCCTCATAAGTGTAAGGACGTGCCAATTGCTCCACGTACGTACGGGCATATTCTGCTACGTATGTGCCGCCGAAATGTGCAGCCAAGGCTTTTGCCAAGGTTGATTTGCCGGTACTTTCCGGACCGATAATGCCAATTTTTATCATACTGCAAAAGTAAGAAATATTTCTTACCTTTACAAACGACTGTTACTTGTGCTTTGTGATTGCTTTCAATAATTGCTCTTTTCCTTGCCCGTATCAAAATGAAATTGTAACTTTGCATACACAATACTATTCTGCCATAGATGCAATATCATCAGTAAGGCAGCGTGATACGTAAATGCTTAATACTATATACCTTATGAAAAAACTATTGATTCTTTCCGCCCTTGTTCTCGCATGCTTGTCATGTACGGGGCAATCCGCTGAACAAACTGTGCAGACCGGTATCGAAGTGCTGCGTCAGCAAAACTTTCAATGTTTGCAAGGCAAACGTGTCGGACTCTGTACCAACCCGACGGGTATCGATTCGCATCTAAGAACCACTATCGATATTCTCAACGAAGCACCCGATGTGAATCTTGTGGCGCTTTACGGACCTGAGCATGGCGTTCGTGGTAATATTCATGCCGGTGACAAAGTAGGTAACGAAATCGACCCTAAAACGGGCATTCCGATGTACTCACTCTATGGAGCTACCCGTAAACCCACTAAGGAGATGATGGACGAGATTGATGTAATGGTATATGATATTCAGGATATCGGTTGCCGTTCTTTCACTTACATTTCCACTATGGGAATGCTTATGGAAGCTTGTGCCGAATATGGCAAAGAACTGGTCGTACTTGATCGTCCCAATCCGCTGGGCGGACTCAAAATAGAGGGAAATTTGGCGGAAGACGGATATATTTCTTTCGTTTCGCAATTCAAAATACCATACTTGTACGGACTTACCTGCGGTGAATTGGCACTCTTGCTCAATGGCGAACAGATGCTCGGCGAACCTTGTCAGTTGACTGTCGTTCCGATGAAAGGATGGACGCGCGACATGCTTTGGAATGATACACGCTTGCCTTGGGTGGCTTCTTCTCCGCATATTCCTTCGGGCGAAACATCGTACTTCTATCCAGCTACGGGTATCTTTGGCGAATTGGGCTATTTCTCTATCGGCGTGGGCTATACTTTGCCTTTCCAACTGATTGGTGCAGATTGGATTAGTGCCGATTCTTTGGCAATAGCACTAACGGCTTTGCAAGTGCCGGGTGTTATTTTCCGACCGATTTATTATAAACCCTATTATTCCGTCGGACAAGGACAGCAATACCAAGGCGTACAAATCTATTTCACCGATTTTGAGAAAGCGCCGGTTTCCGATTTGCAGTTCCTTATTGTACAGGAACTCATGCGTATGTATCCCGATAAAGATGTGTTTGCGTTGTGCAACCAACAGCGTTTCGGTATGTTCGACAAAGTGTGCGGTACCAACTACATACGTGAGAACTTCGGCAAACGCTATCGTTGGGACGATGTACGCGACTATTGGTATAAGGACGTGGACGCTTTCCGTGAACTCTCCACGAAATACTATCTTTACCAATAACAACGTTTGTCGGGATAGGGATTCTTGTTAGAACTTTGTTCGTATGGAGTGTACATATCAATGGATTATTAACGGCTATTAATGGAGAACCCAATCGTAAAACGTAAATTGTCAAATCGTAAATCGTCAATTATGAACTCATATATCAATCGTCTGGCATGGGGAACAGACGCAGGATTTTACCGTTTGATACCCGAAGAGGTGCTTCATCCGAATGATGAGGCAGCCGTACAGGCAATCATCCGTCGTGCCAACCATGAGGGCAAGCATATTACGTTTCGGGCTGCCGGAACATCGCTTTCCGGACAGGCTGTTTCCGATTCGCTTTTGGTGGTAGCGGGTAAGAAGTGGGAGCAATACGAGGTGTTGGATGAGGGAAAGCGTATCCGTTTGCAACCGGGCATTATCGGACAGCGGGTCAATGAGATACTGCGTCCGTACGGACGTATTTTCACGCCCGACCCTGCATCTGTCAAAAGCGCCATGGTAGGCGGTATTGTGTCGAACAACGCTTCAGGTATGTCGTGCGGCACACATGCCAACTCCTATCGTGTACTCCAATCTGTACGTATCATTCTTTCCGACGGCACCTTGCTCGATACGGGAGATAAGGCTTCGAAAGAAGCGTTCCGCAAGTCCCATCCCGATTTCCTTCGGAGAATAGAGGAGTTGCGCGACCGTACTTTGCAGAACACCTGCCTGACTGCTCTCATTCGTAAGAAGTATGCCATTAAGAACGTTACCGGACTCACTATCCTGCCTTTTGTGGAGTATTCCGATCCGTTCGATATCATTGCCCATCTGATGGTGGGTAGCGAGGGCACACTGGCGTTCCTCTCCGAAGTGACCATGCACACGGGCGAACTCATGCCTTATACGGCTTCTGCCTTACTCCTCTTTGCCGATACCGATTCCGCTTGCCGGGCGGTGACGGAGATGAAGCATACCGGCATTGTGTCGGCAGCCGAGTATTTCGACCGCAAAGCCATGCGCGTTGTAGAGCACGATTTCCCCGAACTGCAAGGATTGCCGGAAGATGCGGGTGCAGTGCTTGTCAAGTTGGAAACGGCAACTGAGGACGAACTCCTGCGCCGTGAATCCGTTATCGAAGACCTGCTTGCCAAATACCAGCTTTTGAACAATACCGATGGAACGGTATTCAGTTCCGATCCCGTAGTCGTAGCCAAATACTGGGCTATGCGTTCGGGTATTTTCCCGGCAGTGGGCGGAACCCGTGAAGTGGGGACAACCTGTCTTATCGAGGATATAGCCTTTCCTATCGACTATCTGGCGGAAGCCACTTCTGATTTGCAGGCATTGTTCCGCCAGCACAACTATCCTGATGCGGTTATCTACGGGCATGCTCTCGAGGGCAACTATCACTTTATTCTCAATCAGCGTTTCGATACGCCAGAGGCGATAGAGCAATACGACCGTATGATGCATGCCGTAGTGAGTTTGGTGGTTGACAAATACCATGGCTCGCTCAAGGCGGAGCATGGCACAGGGCGTAACATGGCACCCTTTGTGCGTCGTGAATGGGGCGATGAAGCATACCAATTGATGTGCGATGTGAAAGCCCTTTTTGACCCGCACAATATCTTCAATCCTGGCGTTATCTTCAACGAAGATCCCGATAGTTATATCCGGCATATCAAACCGCTTCCTGAAGTGGATGCACTTATCGACCGTTGTATAGAGTGCGGTTTCTGCGAAGTGAACTGTGTATCTTGCGGTTTTGCACTCTCGTCGCGCCAACGCATTGTCGTACAGCGAGAGATAGCACGCTTGAAAGCCGAGGGTGATATAGAAGGGGCTAAACGCTTGCAAAAGGATTTCCGCAAGATAGGAAAAGACCTCTGTGCAGGCGACGGACTTTGCTCCACCTCTTGTCCTGTGGGAATCAATGTGGGTGAGTATATTCACAAACTGCGTGAGCAGGAATTGTCGGCAGCCGGATATCGATTGGGCGATTTTGCCGCCTCGCATTTCGCTCAGGTGGCAGGAACGGTAGGCGGCGTTCTCTCGTTGGCTGCTGCAGCGCAAACCGTATTGGGCAATAAGTTGATGGCAACCGTAGGTAAAGGCTTGCATTATGGTACGGGTCGTCTTATTCCGCTTTGGACGCCTGCTATGCCGCATCGGGTGAACCGCAGGCGTTTGCCCAAGCAGGAAGCACCTAAGCCATTGAAAGTGGTTTATTTCCCGTCCTGTATCAATCAGCGTATGGGTCTGGCAAAGGGTGATCCCTCTTCCCAACCGACCATGGGCGATATGGTAGAGCTTTTGCAAAAGGCCGGTTATGAAGTGGTTTTCCCCGAGCGGATGAAATACCTGTGCTGCGGAACGATATGGGAAAGCAAAGGTATGCCCGACATTGCCGACCGCAAATCCGATGAATTGCAGCAAGCCTTGTGGAAAGCTACAGAACAGGGGACTTATCCTGTACTTTGCGACCAGAGCCCTTGTCTCTATCGCATGCGGCATACGCTCCATGATATGCAGCTATACGAGCCCGCCGAGTTCATCGACAAATTCTTGCTCGACAGACTGGATATCACACCTTTGAAGGAAACAATTATGTTGCATGCCACTTGTACGATGCGCAAGATGGGATTGCAGGATACTATCTTGCGTGTGGCGCAGCGTTGTGCCGAATGTGTCGTTGTGCCCGAGGGGGTAGGGTGTTGTGCTTTTGCAGGAGACAAAGGTTTTACGCATCCCGAACTTAACGATTGGGCATTGCGCAAGTTGCGTCCCCAAGTCGAAAAAGCGGGTGCTACGATGGGCGTAAGCAACTCACGTACGTGCGAAATAGGACTCACATCGCACGCCGGAATCCCTTATATGAATATCGCCCACTTGGTCAACCGTGCCTCGAAACCGAAGAAATAATGTCCTTTGTGAAGAGTTGAGTAGATGAGTAGATGAGGAGTTGTGCAGTTGAGTAGATGGGTAGTTGAGCAGTTGTAGAGACGATGTGTACATCGTCTGAAGAAAAACAGCGATAATGAATAGGGGATGGTCAATGTACGGATTCTTTAATGGTCAATAAACGGTTATTAATGGAGCATACCAAATTGTAGAATATGGACAATCAGGAAATAGAGCGCAAATTTTTGGTTAAAGACGATTCTTTCAAGCGTATGGCGACAGCTTGCCATATGATTGAGCAGGGCTATTTGTGCAAAGACAAAGAGCGTGTGGTACGTATCCGTCGGTGTGACGACAAAGCATATCTGACGATTAAAGCACATAACCCGGAGTCGAATATGTCGCATTTCGAGTTCGAGCGTGAGATTGACGTAGATAGCGCAGGTCAGTTGTTGGAGCATTGTTTGCCCGGACGGATTCAGAAAGAACGTTATATTGTGCCTTATGGCGATATAGTGGTGGAGGTGGATGTATTTCATGGTGACAACGAGGGTCTTGTTGTTGCCGAGGTGGAATTGCAGTCCGAAGACCAGACTTTCGCCTGTCCGCCGTTCTTCTCCGATGAAGTGACGGATGACCTTCGCTACTACAACGCCTATCTCTCCGATTACCCCTATCGAACGTGGTAAAATACATCCAAGTAACCGCTCCTACGCACCTACAAACCACGCTGTAGTATTTTGTATAATCCTTGTATGACCCTTGTATAACCCTTGCAAGGGGTGCGCAAGGTCTGCCGATGGTATGCTGCAGGGAAACGGAGTGTAATGTATATGTCATGATGGTGTCATATTGTTTTTGTCGGCTGCAAAAGTACGATAAACTTTCGTAATTCCATTCCCGAACTTTTGGGAATGAATATGTCTCAAAATGTATTATCTTTGCCGACCAAATATCTTTACCATATAATTCACGCACTATGCCACAAAGTAAAAGTCCCTAATAGAATATAAAAATACCACCTCTATGAGATGATATTATACGCATGATGCCCATCTATCTTGGCATGAATTTTGAAAAACAGCCAATGTGTTTATGCTATTCGCTATACTCCAAAAGCGTCGTGCAGTAGTGTCGAAGGTAAGAAAGAAGATGTTTTCGGCAGAAAATGTCTGTGAAATAGACTGTATTTCATAAATAATTCGTATATTTGCATGCTTATTGCGCTTTAGTCTGATGGAAGGTAAAAAAACGGCACATATTGTTATCATCAACGGTCCGAACCTGAATCTCCTTGGTAGAAGAGAACCGGAGATTTATGGCACTATGTCGTTTGATGACTATCTGCTTCAGTTGCGTGCTCAATTTCCTGAGGTGCAAATCGACTGTTTCCAGAGCAATCACGAAGGTACCATCATTGATTGTTTGCAATCGTGGGACGGACATTGCGACGGAATCGTATTGAATGCAGGTGCCTATACGCACACGAGTATTGCTATTCGCGATTGCGTCAGTGCTATTTCTGTTCCGGTGGTGGAAGTCCACATTTCCGACATCAGAAAGCGTGAACCGTTTCGTTGGTATTCTTTTCTGACGGAGGTATGTCAATCTACAATTATGGGGAAGGGGTTAGCCGGATATGCAGAGGCTGTCAAATTGTTGATGGTATGAAGACAAAAGTTGTATTGTTATTTGTAGTTCTTTTCGCAGCAAGTGCACTCCATGCAGCCAATGCATTGAGTGGCAAACTCGTTGATGTGAATACGCGCAAGCCGATAGATTATGCTAATGTTACGGTAATGCTGCCCGATAGTAGCATTCTGACGGGCGATATTACAAGAGAAGACGGTAGTTTCCTTATTCAGAATCTGACTAAAGGAATGTATATCGTCAAATTCTCGTTTTTGGGGTATATCGACCAAGTACGCAATATTCGGATGGCAGACCAAGACATCGACCTTGGAACGATTCGGCTCACCGAAGATACGCAGCATTTGCAAGAAGTTGAAGTGGTGGCGCAGGGTACCACCATGCGTTTCGAGTTGGACCGCAAAGTGTTTTCTGTTGACCAGAATATCGCTTCGGCAGGTGGCAGCGTGACAGATGTATTGGAGAATATCCCTTCGGTGGATGTTGATCAAGAGGGCAATATCTCGTTGCGTAACGATGAGAATGTCGAAATCTGGATCAATGGCAAACCTGCAGGATTGACGGCGGAAAACCGTGCTCAGATTCTTGAACAATTGCCTGCAGAAAGTATCAAGGAGATAGAACTTATTACCAATCCTTCGGCTAAATTTTCACCGGAAGGAACAGCCGGTATTATCAATCTCGTGATGAAGAAAGACCGCAAAGCCGGGTATTACGGCAGTGTTTCGGGCGGTATCAGTTACCCGTGGGGCGGTATTCCCGGTGGCAATGTGGGCTTTAATATCAACTATTCGAAAGGCATAGTGGATACTTATCTCAATCTCGGATACAATTATCGCACCTCGTTCGGCGGAAGTCAGACAGACCGTAAGAATATAGATGAAAAGGGTGATACGCTCACTTATTTGCAGCAAACGGGTAGTAATCAGCGACGTGGCGGAGGACTCTTTGTTCGTGCCGGTATAGATTTGCATATCACTGACCGTAGTACTTTGGGATTTTCGGGATTCGCCATGGCGGCAAATCGCAACCATACAGATAATCGCAGTACCTATTTGCTGACTAATTATCTGTCAGGCGATACGCGTCGTCATTATTCGCGTGACGACCAGGGCACAGGTGGCGGTCCGGGTGGTAATGCGATGATATCTTATCAGTTGGATATCAACAAACGTCATAAGTTAATGGCGACGGCGTCTTATAACCATTTCGGCTTTTCCAACGATAACCGTTATACGCAAATCGAAAGCGATACGCTCATTCAGCAACAAATCAACGACAATACGAATCAGCGTGTTGAACTAAAAGCCGATTACGAATGGAAACCCACCGACCAAAGTCGTTTTGAAGCCGGTTGGGAAACCGACCTTTCGTGGCAAAAGACCGATGTCAATGCCTACGAGGTCGAAGCAGATGAAAAGAAGGAACTTCAGCCGTATTACAATGATTTCGGTAACAAAGAGCAAACGCACGCGCTCTATATCACTTATGGCAATCGCTTTTGGGACAAACTCTCGTTGCAGGTGGGTTTGCGGGGAGAATATATGTATCGCAGTTTGAATACGGTTTACTACGATGAGACTAACCAACTGAAACTGACAACTTCCGTGCAGGATACAAGCTATTTCCAGTTGTTCCCTTCTGCCTATATTTCCTACACTTTTCCGCATGGTCATGAGTTGCAATTCAACTACACGCGGCGTGTTTCCCGTCCACGAGGCAACCAGCTCAATCCGCGACAGGACTTTTCCGACTCTACCAATATTCAGTTCGGTAACCCCAAACTTTTGCCCACCTATTCATCGGCATTGGAACTGAACTATCTCAAAGTATGGGAGAAGCACACTTTGTCGGCAGGTTTCTTCTATCGTTTTGCCGATGGGGTAGTGCAGAATGTGAAATATATGGATGGTGAGGTGATGAAGAATACCTATATCAATATAGCCAAGCGCCAATCTGTGGGTCTGGAGGTTGTGGGCAAGAACCGGCTTTTTGGAAGTCTGTTGCAACTCACCACTTCTGTCAATCTCTATTATAACACCTTGAGTGGAGCCGAGTTCCACGATGTGGTCAATGGTCATCCTGTTGATGTGTCGCTCGATAAGACCGATATTTTTGCTTGGAACGCCCGTATGAATGCATCGTTCCTCTTTACGAAGGCGTTCTCCGGTCAAATCACGGCACGCTACAGTTCTCCTCGTGTGGTGGCGCAAGGTAAGAGTTCGCATTCGTACTCTATCGACCTTGGTTTGCGCCATACTTTCCTCGAGAAGCGATTGGCGCTGAGTTTGAATGTGCGTGACTTGCTCAATTCGCACAACCGTAGCAGCACCACTATGGGACCTGCTTTTTGGCAATACCAGCTCCGCAAGTGGAACTCCCGAACGATTGGATTGACGCTCACCTATAGTTTCGGTAATATGAACCCCAAAAAATCCCGCCAGGAAAATAAGGGCATGATGGATGAGTATAGCGGCATGGGCGGTGACGAAGAATAATAAAACAATAACAACATTGAAAAAGAGCATTTGTATAGCAGTTTTGCTTTTGTGCAGCCTTGCAGGTCGGGCACAAAACAATCCTTATGTTGATGATAAGATTGTCCATTTCGGTTTCTCCTTAGGGCTTAACTTTATGGATTATTCGCCTACTGTCAGTGGTGATACGCTCTATCGTGAAATCGGTGACGAGACCGTTGGCGAAATCTATGATGTGCGGGCTTCAAGTATCCTTCCCGGATTCAGTGTCGGCTTTATCACTGATGTACGGCTGAGCCGTCACCTCAACTTCCGTTTTACGCCTACTTTGCACTTTGGCATTCGTACGCTCAATTATAAAGAAATACGGACAAATAATACCTATTCTGTTGATGTGCTGTCGTTGCCCATTTCTATTCCTCTTTATCTCAAATGGTCTGCCGAACGCGAAATGAACTATCGCCCTTATGTTATTGCCGGTGGCGGTATGACATTCGATTTCGGTACTGATAAAGAACGGCAGATTCTCCAGCGTCCCATCGATTTTTTCGTTGAAGTGGGCTTTGGTTGCGACTTCTATTTCAGTTGGTTCAAACTATGTCCGCAACTGACTTATTCTATTGGCTTTATGAATGTGTTGGTGCCGGTAGCTGACCGTCCTGAATTGCCCAAACAGGATAGTTTCTATACCAATGCGCTCGACCGGTTGCGCTCGCGGCAAATCACTCTTACCTTCAATTTCGAATAAATGCAAAACTGCTTGCGTTACATATTGCTTCTCCTTCCGTTCCTGCTCTTTTCTTGTCAGGAACGCTTTACTACAGACCCGGCTGCCCGCTTGGTGTTCTCTGTCGATACCCTTCGTTTCGATACCGTTTTCACCGGTATGGGCAGTGTCACGATGACCGTCAAACTCTATAATCCCTACAAAGAGTCGCTCAATATCTCTTCTGTGACAATGAAGGACGGACGTTATTTCCGCATCAATCTGGATGGCGAAACCGACCCTGCTTATCTTCGGGATATCCGTTTGTCGGGCAAAGACAGTCTTTTCCTTTTTGTGAAGACGCAGATTGATACGCAGGATGAGAACACGCCGGTTTTCCTTCGTGATGAGGTCCTTTTTGCGGTCAACGACCATACCCAGTCGCTCTGTCTCGAAGCCTATGGGCAGGATGTTGAAATACTGCGTCAGCATTGGATTCTCTCCGATACTGCACTTTTAGGCGAAAAGCCTTATCTCGTTTACGATTATCTTGCTGTCGATACCCTCACTACGCTCACTATTGCTCCGGGGGCTGTGTTTTATATGCACGACAATGCCCAACTCGTCGTCTTCGGTAATCTCATGGTGAATGGTACGATTGAGCAACCTGTTGTTTTTCGCAACGACCGTCTCGACGATATGTTTACCGATGTGCCGTATTATAATGTCCCTGCCCGGTGGGATGGAATCTATCTCGTGCCACCTGCCGAAACGGCTCCTCCGCATTATGAAATCAATTGTCTTGAAGTCGTGGGTGCCACCAATGCCGTTTATGTTGATAATCGGCAACCTCAGTCCCGTCCGACGCTTTCGCTCCTCAATGCCCGTCTGCACAATATGGGGCGCTATGGTTTGGTGCTGATTAATACCGATGCTGTGGTGGCGAATACGGAGATTTCCAATTGCGCCGGCTATTGCGTTTATCTGCAAGGGGGCGAACATCACTTTGTGCATAATACCATCGCCTCTTTCTTCCGCAATACGAATATCCCCCTCACGGGCATTGCGCGCGAAGATGTTGCTGCCGTCTATATCAACAATCTCTCGAAGCAGAATGCCCTCACGCATGTCTTTTTCTACAACAATGTAATCACGGGGATTCGCCGGAGCAATTTCCTTTTGGCAACGCCCTTGCCGCAGTTCTATACCGGTGAGTTCATCGGCAATTATCTCCGATGCGACAGTACAGACTTCGGTATTTCCCGTGACAATGTGTATGCCGCAGATAACGATACGGTTTTTGTCAATACTTACTATGGCTTGAACGACAAACGCTATTTCGATTTTCGGCTTGACTCTCTTTCTCCTGCACGCAATGTGGCGGTAGAGGAGTGGTCAAAACGCTACCTTCTCGACCGTCTCGGCCATTCCCGCATGGAAGATAATGCTCCCGATGCCGGCTGTTACGAATACGTTCCTGTTTCTGCCGAATCCGCCCCGTAATATCCGGTTCAATCGTATATATCACTTTGCAGAGACGATGAATAATGCTTTATACAATGGCAATTGATGGAGACCTTCTTTTGCCCGATAATGAAATATCAACTGTTAACCATTCGTTATTCACTAACCTGTCTCTGTGTTATCGTTATTTGGTTATTATTTGGTTATTATTTGGTTATTATTTGGTTATTATTTGGTTGTTATTTGGTTATTCAGCATACGATAGGCTACCTGTGAGCATACTTCCGGCTAACAGAGTCCATATCTTAATGTAGAATCAACGTGGAATCAATGTAAGATCAGCGTATTATCAATGTAGCATCTATGTACGGTTGGGCATATTTTTCCCTGTGCCCAAGCATCTGCAAAAAGGCTGCAACGTAACAATCTCTTACGCTGCAGCCTTTGTTCTGTATATCAAAAGTCCTTTATTTGCTCATCGATGCAAGGAACTCGGTATTGTTCTCCGTAGCTTCCATGGTCTTTTTCAGGAACTCCATCGCTTCCATTGAGTTCATATCAGCCAGGTGACTGCGTAGGATCCACATACGGTCAAGTACTTCTTTCGGTAACAATAGGTCGTCACGGCGAGTGGATGAAGCCATGATGTCAACAGCCGGGAAAATGCGTTTGTTGCTCAACTTGCGGTCAAGCTGCAACTCCATATTGCCCGTACCTTTGAATTCCTCGAAGATTACATCGTCCATCTTGCTACCTGTCTCAATCAGTGCCGTAGCAATAATGGTGAGTGAACCGCCGTTCTCTATATTGCGGGCGGCACCGAAGAAGCGTTTGGGTTTATGAAGTGCTTGGGCTTCCACACCGCCTGAAAGCACTTTGCCGCTTGCCGGGGCTACCGTGTTGTAGGCTCGTGCCAGACGGGTGATAGAGTCAAGTAGGATTACCACATCATGACCGCATTCTACCAAGCGCTTTGCCTTCTCATGTACGATGTTTGCTACTTTTACATGGTTCTCTGCCGGTTCGTCAAACGTACTGGCAATTACCTCTGCTTTGACGCTGCGTGCCATATCCGTCACTTCTTCCGGACGCTCGTCAATCAATAGCACAATCATATAAACCTCAGGGTGATTGGCGACAATGGCGTTGGCTATATCTTTGAGCAGCACTGTCTTACCTGTCTTTGGCTGTGCTACAATCAAGCCGCGTTGTCCTTTGCCGATAGGGGCAAACAAGTCTATCACACGGCAAGAAAGAGGATCGTCATACCCTTTGCAGAGTTTGAATTTCTGGTCGGGGAATAGAGGAGTAAGGTGCTCAAAAGCCACACGGTCACGAATCTGTTGCGGCAGACAACCGTTGATACGGATTACCTTGCTCATCGGGAAATAGCGTTCTCCCTCACGGGGTGGACGAATGGTACATTCCACTGTGTCGCCGGCTTTCAGACCGAAAGTTTTGATTTGCTGTTGTGATACATAGATATCATCGGGCGAAGAAATGTAGTTGTAATCGGCAGAACGCAGGAAACCGTAACCGTCGGGCAACAACTCTAATGTTCCGTAGCCGTGGATATTGTCACCGAACTCGTAGCTGTTGTTCTGGTTGTTATTCTGTTTCTCTTCGTTCTTGGGAGCGTTGTTGTTAGATGGCTCTGCTTGTGGAGTATCTGTTGCAACTGTTTCTGCAACAGGCGTTTGTGCCGGAGCAGTTTCTGTTGCTTGTACTGCTTCTTTCTTCTTTCTGCCACGCTTTTTTGGTTGTGGGGCAATGGGTTCATTCGATGTTGCCGGTGCAACCGGTTCAGTAATGGCGGCAGGTGCACTTGTGCTCTCTGTAACGAGTGGAACAATGGCGGTTGCAACTGTTTCTGTTGTCTTGACGGCTTGTGCTGTAGCGTCTTTTCTCGGACGGCCGCGTTTCTTTGCAGGAGGAGTAACCACTGCTTCTGTTGCAGGTTTTTGCTCTGCAACGGATGTTGCAGCAGGAGCAGGTGTAGGAATGAAAAGCGGAAGATTAATTTCCGGTTTAGCCGGTTCTTTCTGTGTGTTCTGATTGATGGAAGCCAGAGTTTCGGTTGGGCCTTTTTCTTTCTTCTTGAAGTGGTTCAGATCCACTTTTTCTGCCTTCTTTTGTATGTGCGTGCGCTTTTTCCGGCGTTCCCCTTGGTCGCCTCGTGCGTCCATTTTGGCTTGCACTTGTTGTGCTTTCTGGTCGGCTTGCGCATCTAATACCGCATAAATAAGGTCCTGCTGTGAAGCGTTTTTGTGTACTTTGATACCGAAAGAAGGTGCTAATTCTTTCAGTTCGTCGAGCGTCATGCGCTCGAGTTTGGTCATGTCGTATGCCATATAAAATAAAAACTTGGTGTCGTAATATCTGGAAAACTGATAGGAAGAGGATTCTTCCCACGAATTATGTTGCAAAGATACTACAATATATTGGATTGCGCAATACCTTTATACTGAAACATGATATTTTTTTAGTACCGGGATAGGTTAATGCAGTAGTAATGGTTCATTCACGGCAATGAACGGACACCGCCCGAAAGCAAACAGTCTATTGTCCGGTGTCTTTTGTTCGTCAATCTATATACGTATTTCTTCAAAGCAATTGACCTTTTGTTTGTTGTAGGGCGTTTGTACCCGGATATAGTTTTCGGTGAAACCGCTCATCATGTCTCCTTCTCGTTTGCCTTCCCATAGTACGGTTGCTTTTTCGCCTTTGTGCTCCTCGTAGAATTGGCGTAGTTTCTGTTCCGACAACTTGTGCAGCACGTCGCTTCTGCGTTTGCGTTCCCGTTGCGGGACGATTGGCGTTATCTCCAGCATTTTGGTGTTGTCTCTTTCCGAATAGGTAAATACGTGTAGTTGCGACACGGGCAAACTGTCGATAAACCGGTAAGCGTCTTCAAAGTATTCTTGCGTTTCGCCGCGTACACCCACCATCACATCTACACCGATAAAAGCTTGCGGCATAAGCGATTTGATGCGTTCTATACGTTCCTGAAACAATTCCCGGTTGTAATGCCGTTTCATCAGGCGTAATACTTCGTTGCTTCCGCTTTGCAAAGGAATATGGAAATGCGGTGCAAAATGACGGCTGGTAGCGACAAACGCAATGATTTCATCTGTCAGCAGGTTGGGTTCGCAACTTGATATGCGATACCTTACTTCGCCGTCTATCCGGTCTAAGGCTTGCAAAAGTCCTAAGAATGTTTCTTTGGTCGAACGACCGAAATCGCCTATGTTGACGCCTGTCAATACTATCTCTTTGGCGCCTTCTGCAATGGCTTTTCTTGCTTGTTCCACCACCGATGCGATACTCCCGTTCCGGCTTTTGCCTCTTGCCAGCGGAATGGTGCAATACGTGCAGAAATAGTTGCAGCCGTCTTGCACTTTCAGAAAGCAGCGGGTTCTGTCGTCTTTCGAATAGGCTGCATGAAAACTGTCGATTTCACGGATACGGGAAGTCATCACTTTCTCGTGCTGTTGCTCCAATTGGTCGATAAACTGCGGAATACTGAACTTTTCGTCCATGCCGAGTACATAATCCACTCCCTCTATTTCGCTGATTTCTTGTGGCTTGAGTTGGGCATAGCATCCTGTCACGATAAGCGTTGCATCCGGATTTTGTCGTCTGATACGGTGAATAGCCTGTCGGTCTTTGTGGTCAGCGGCATCGGTAACGGAGCAAGTGTTGATAATGCAGATATCGGCAGGTTCGTTTTGTTTCGCCTTGGTATGTCCCCGTTCAATGAGTTGCTTGCCAAGAGCGGAACTCTCGGCAAAATTGAGTTTGCAACCTAATGTGTGAAATGCTATTTTCATACCGCAAAGGTACAACATATTTGGTAAATAGACAAAGGAATGGACAAGTCACAATGACAATTATGCGGGCGAGACAGCCACACTCCGACAGCATTGCCAATGCCCCGTGAACTCGACAGATACTCTATAGTCTTCTATAAACCCTGTATGACCCTTGTATAACCCTTGCGAAGGGTACCTGAGGGATGCGACAGAGAAGCAACCCGGAAGATAGATGCATTGTATAGGCAGGTTCTATAAATTTGATGTGATTGCCATGTATTTCTTGCCGGTATGATGGATTTTTGGTAACTTTGCAAACGATAACTTTTTATTCACATAAAATTATGAAAAAGGGATTATTATTCGGTAGCGGTTTTCTTTCGGGCGTTATCGTAACTATCATTGTCTTAGTAATTATCGGGCTTGCAAGACAAAATAATGGCAATCTGACCGGCGCAAAGATGTTTGATGAACCCGGAAAAGTTGTCAATGAAAAATCATTTAAGGTTTTGCAAGTTATCCATGATAATGCTGCATTAGTATATGGAAAAGATCAATATGGAGATTACTGGGGTACTCTATATTTAATTACAAACAACAACAATCGCTATTACTATGATGATGAGATAATTGAAGTACCTAAAGGCAAATGCGTTCGTCAACTTGGTATTTACAAATATCAAACCAAGTCTAAAGATTATAAAACCGTTCCTATCATTGGTATAAGAGATAAGTAGTTTTTTCTTGGGTGTGACTCTATTCATTCTTATAATCTTATTAGTACTTTTACTTATAGTACTCTTTTATATGCTGTTTCGCAAGGATTTTATTTCCTTGCGAAATGGTATGGGTTTAGTTAAGCATCAAGATAACACCACAAAGCCGACATTCCTCAACAAAGAGCAACAAAAACAACGTCGCGAAGAACAACGTCAACAAGCAGAAAGTATTTATCAAGATTTCTTGCAAAAAAATCAGTATATTGCGCTTTCTGATTGGGAAAAAGTCAAAAAACAAATCTTGGAAATATGTCCTTTCTACAAGTTTGACGATAAAGCAATTGCTACATATAATCGCAATTTTCGAGAGCAACAAAAAGAAGAACACAAAGAGTATTTTGACACCCTCTTCACATTTCCTTTGGATGAACAGCAACGTGAAGCAATAGTTACATTAGGTGAGAATGTTCTGGTTATAGCTGCTGCCGGTAGTGGAAAAACAGCCACTATAGTTGCCAAAACGCACTATCTAGTGAATAAATTACATGTTGACCCACGGAATATTCTAGTCATTACATACACTCGCAAAGCAGCCGAAGAATTACAAAAACGCGTAGGTATATCGGGCGTTGAATGTAGTACGTTTCACAAACACGCCATTGATACAATTGCCCGCATTAAAGGTAAAAAACCTGTAATTTGTGACAATAATCTCTTAAATACCTTATTTGATACTCTTCTTTATCACAACACGGCTTTTGAATCGTCTTTCTTTCTCTTTCAAACAGTTCAAAAAACACTATTGCAGTACGATTATCAATACGACAGTTACAAAGATTATCTGAAAGCACTATTGGAATATGGGAAAATGGCACCATACCGCGACATGGATGGCAAACTTTGCTATGTAAAGAGTCGCCAAGAAATGGAAATAATGGTAATCCTCACAGAATTGGGATTACATGTCAGATATGAAGAAAAATATCCCTTTGATACATCGTCTTCACGTTTCCGCCAATATAAACCGGATTTTACTATTCATTATACACTGAATGAAGAAGAAAAAGTTATATATCTTGAGCATTTTGCCATAGACCAATACGGCCGTGTACCTGTTTGGTTCGGTGACGGCAAACAGGGCGGTTGGGCAAAAGCAGATCGGGAATATAATGAGGGAATAGAATGGAAAAAGCAAACACATAACGAGCATGGTACTACATTGATTTATACCACAAGTGCTGATTTTCACAATGGCATTACCTCTGCCCGTGAACGTATTATGGAATTATTGGAAGAACATAACATTCCTTATTCTCCTTTGACAATTCAACAAAAGTCCAAACTACTTGCTGTACCTCTCAATCGTTCTATAGAAAGTCTTGTTAAGCTGATAAGCGGCTTCATCGCTTTATTCAAAGCCAACGGACGCACTATCCAAGAATTGCAAGATTCTATTTCTGATAAAGACATCAACAAAGAGCGAAATACTTTTTTGTTAAGGCATTTGGTACAACCGGTATATGATAGCTATGAACAAGCCCTCCAATCAAAACACGAATATGACTTTACGGATTGTCTTTTGCAAGCTGCACAATTATTGGAAAAGCAACAAATCTATAACTATGATTATATATTAGTAGATGAATTTCAGGATATTTCTATAGACAAATATAAGTATTTAAGCGCATTGCGCCGCAAAGAGCCACGTACAAGAATTTTCTGCGTAGGTGACGACTGGCAATCCATCTATCGTTTTTCCGGTAGTGACATCAGTTTGTTTTCACAATTTGAGAAATATAACGGTCCCACAGAGGAACTTAAGATAGAAGCAACACACCGTTTTGGAGAACCATTACTACAACAATCTTCTTCATTTGTACAACGCAATCCGGCACAAAAGAAGAAACAATTGCACTCTGATAAAGACAGAGTTACATATTTGGCTTTTGCAGGATATGAAAATGAGAACATAGAACGCTCTATCATTGAAAAACAAATAGCACGTTTACCTGAGGATGCACGTATATTTGTTGTGTCACGCTATCGTTATGACATAGGTAGCGTATTCCCTGAAGTGGCAGATAAAACGACAGATGAAAAAGGAACTAATATAGAGTTAAACATTGCAGGACGACGAGTACAGGCACTAACCGCTCATTCGAGCAAAGGATTGGAGGCTGATTATATTTTCTTGCTGAATTGCAATAGTGGATACAACGATTTTGGTTTCCCTTCGCAAGTAGCCGATGACCCTATTTTGAATTATGTATTAAGCAAATCCGATTCGTATGACCATGCAGAAGAACGCCGGGTATTCTATGTTGCTATTACGCGTGCCAAACGTGCAACCTATGTACTTTTTGATAAACAATATCCTTCGGTATTTGTTACAGAATTAGGAGGTAATAAAAAGAAAGAAGAAGAGAATACCTATATATGTCCACGATGCGGAAGCGGCAAACTAATGTTTGTGAAAGACGGCTATGCTAAAAACGGTCATTTCTATACAGTATTACGATGTACTAACAAAGCATGTGACCAAAATGAAATAATCTTTTTTAATCCAGAAAAAGAGCCATACGAGATTATCAGTTTCGATGACTTTTTAACCCGAATGGATATAACAAATACAGAGCGAATGCATATTAAGGTAGGTAATTCATCTCTGTTTATACATCCGGTATTGCTTATTCCATGTGCATTGCAGAAAATTGCTATTGCAATAGATCCAAAATACAATCAATATGATATCGGCAAATTCTATCAATATCATATTCGCAAAGGTGATCTTGCTGTTTGCATACAACATCATGGTAATCTTGAACGTTACTTATTAACCGCCAAGAAATCATTATAAAAAGAGGAAAAATATTGGATTGGTATCGATAATCCCGAAAATTGTTGTACCTTTGTAGCATGGAATTACGCAAATCGTTTCGGCAACTGATTGATGAAATCATCAGTTTCATCAAGGAAGATTTTCATCCTTGGGCATATCTGTACTCTGTTTTGTTTGTGAGTGCATTGATTGTTGTAGCGTATGGCTTCGACGGCTATCACCGTTTCATTGCACCGCTTTATCGTAACGGACAATCATGGTGGGCAATGCCGTTGATTTATTCTGTGGTCTATTTCCTGGTGGCTATACCTAACTTGTTGATTCGCAAAGAATACGTTCCTCTGCGCAATCCGCGTTTCTACCTTAAAGCCTTGTTCTTTGTCTGCTTGATGTCGTTTGCTATTGGCTATACACAATACCGTACGTGGTTTACCGGCGACGGACTGACACGCCTTGATACTGCTTTTCTCCGTTACTGTTGGGTGTTTGTCGATGGTATCTTCTTGGTGGTATTGCCATTGGCGGTCTATAAATATCTGTTCGACCGCAAGATAGAGGGCATATACGGTTTGTGCCGTCGCACACAGCATTTGCAAGTCTATCTGTTGGCGTTGCTTTGTTTGTTGCCTTTTGTGGCGGCGGCATCGTGGTTGCCTGATTTCCAAAGCTATTATCCCCGTTTCCGTCCTGATATATACGAAGGTGCATTGGGCATGCCCATGTGGGGTGTAACCGCTTTCTTCGAGACTTGCTATGGTGCGGATTTCATTACAACGGAAGTCTTTTTCCGTGGTGCTTTGGTGATTGGTATGGCGGCAGTTTTGGGTCCTCGTGCCGTATTGCCCATGTGTGTATTCTATTGTACGGTGCATTTCGGCAAACCCTTGTTGGAGAGTTGCAGTGCTTGTTTCGGTGGTTATATTTTAGGTATCCTGGCGTACAAAACCAAACATATCTGGGGTGGTGTTTGTGCCCATCTCGGTATTGCTTTTATGATGGAAATCATGGGGCTTATCCACTTGTTTGCCCGTATGTAAACAAGATTTCTGCAATAATTACACTATATGAAAGCCTGTTTCTTTATTGAAACAGGCTTTCATATAGTGTTGTAGTCGGTTAATAGATTATCCTAACATGGTGAGCAAGATACCGGCA
This sequence comes from Bacteroidales bacterium, assembly GCA_022783865.1. GTDB lineage: Bacteria > Bacteroidota > Bacteroidia > Bacteroidales > Paludibacteraceae > Colicola. Next base: position 20,906 of record JALFYY010000024.1, on the reverse strand, counting down.
GCAACGGCGGAACCGATTACACCGGCAACGTTCGGTCCCATGGCGTGCATGAGCAGGAAGTTGCTCGGGTTCTCTTCTTGTCCCACGGTCTGACTTACACGGGCAGCCATCGGTACGGCACTTACACCGGCAGAACCAATGAGCGGATTAATCTTCTCTTTGGAGAATACATTCATCAGTTTGGCAAGCAATACGCCACCTGCCGAACCCAAACCGAAGGCTACGATACCGATAGCCAGAATCATAATGGTTTGCCAATTGAGGAAGGAGCCTGCAGTAGCGGTAGCACCGACACTCAAACCGAGGAAGATAACCACGATGTTCATCAGCTCGTTTTGTGCCGTCTTCGACAAACGGTCAACCACACCGCATTCCTTCATCAAGTTACCGAGCATCAAGCAACCAATCAACGGAGCGGCATCGGGCAAGATGAGTGCTACGATGGTAGTAACCATAATGGGGAAGACAATCTTTTCGGTTTTGCTGACCGAGCGCAATTGCTTCATCTTGATAGCACGCTCTTTTTTGGTTGTCAAGGCACGCATAATAGGCGGTTGAATCACCGGTACGAGAGCCATATAGCTATATGCAGCGATAGCAATAGGACCTAACAACTCAGGTGCCAATCGGGATGTAAGGAAGATACTTGTAGGACCGTCTGCACCACCGATAATGCCGATAGAACCGGCTTGTGCTTCGGTGAAGCCCATCAGGTTGGCACACAAAAAGGTAAAGAAGATACCAATCTGTGCAGCAGCACCCAAAAGGAGGCTTTTAGGATTGGCAATCAACGGACCAAAGTCGGTCATAGCACCTACACCGATAAAGATCAAACAAGGATAAACACCTGCTTTCACACCGATGTAGAGTACATCCAACAGACCACCGTTTTTCAGGATAGTGCCATAGCTATGGTAAGCAGGACTTGTTTCGTCCAAGAAAGCCGACCAAAGTTCGCTATGGAACATCTCTGCGCCGGGCAGGTTGGTGAGCAACATACCGAATGCGATAGGGAGAAGCAACAGCGGTTCGTATTTCTTCTTGATTGCCAAATAGAGCAGGAAGAAAGAAACGAACAGCATGATAATCACTTTCCAGTCGTCAGCAATGCGCACAAAGCCCATCTTTGTAAAGAAAGTGATGATGTCGTCCCAAACAGAAACTTCTGTAACCGCTGTTTGTGCAGTTTGCTGTGCTTCACAAGATGTTTCTTGTGCCACAGCGGTGCAAGCGGCAACAACGCTGTCTTGTTCAGCGGTTTCCTGGGCAAATCCGGTAAAGGCAATGCCCAACAGGAGAGCAAGCGTTGTGAATACGTATCTGATAGTTTTCATAGTGAATTCGGATTATCCTATTACAACCAACAAATCGTCTTGCATTACGTTTTGACCGGCACTTACAGCAATTTGTTTGATAACGCCGTCTTGTTCAGCCAAAACGTTGTTCTCCATCTTCATTGATTCGAGTGTGAGCAAGAGATTACCTTTCTTTACTTGCTGACCTTCTGCAACAGCCACTTTTACAACTGAACCGGGCAACGGGCTAACCACTTTCAATCCACCGGCAGGAGCTGCTGCGGGTGAAGGTTGGGGAGCGGAAGCCGGTTGTGCCTGTGGAGCAACGGGAGCGGCTTTCGGTGCTTCGGGTTGAGCAACGGGAGCAGATGCAACGGTTTCGATTTCAATGAGTTTGTCGTCTTGCATTACATTCTTTCCTGCTTCTACCAATACGGCTTTCACCACACCGGTATATTCGGATTTGATGCTGTTTTCCATCTTCATCGATTCCATGGTGAGCAGTTCGTCACCGGCTTTCACTTGGTCGCCTACTTTGACGTTTACTTTCACAATACTACCGGGCAGCGGTGATTTCACTGTTTGTATTCCTTTGGCTTGTGTGGCAGCAGCGGTTTGTGTGGTGACGCTTGCGCTTTGGATACGACGTATAGGAGCAACGGCAGCTTTCTGCTCTTTCTCTATTTGCACTTGAAAAGTAGTACCGTTGACGGTTACTTCTGCCAATTGGTTTTCTATTTCATTGACGGCAACTTCGTATGAGTGTCCGTTGATGAGGAATTTGAATTCTTTCATGATGTAAATAATGTGATTATGAACGGTGTAAATTATTCATTCCATAGAGTTTGGAGTTCCATGGCGAGTACCGACGGTCAACCTTCTTGATAGTTACTTTAGTAGGTTCTTCGTCGTGGACACTATTATAATAAAGGTGCAATGCCATAGCAATAGCAGCAGTAGCATTGGCCGGCAGGGTGACGATATCGTGTTCATCGTCATTGTCGGGTGATGAGGCATTCTTTTTGATGAGTTTGGCATCCTGCACAGGTGTTTTTGCTGACACCTTTACTTTCGGTTGCATAATCCAGCCGAAGAGTTTCAGAATGTAAATCAATACCACCAGCAAGGCAACCACCATCAGAAAGCCCAAGATGGTTACCATCCAGACATGTCCCCAGTTGATATTATTGATAGATAATAGCAGCATATTGAGTTGTAGTGTTTTATATTGCCCTTGCCTTGCAGGCAGCAAGGCAAGGGTCAATGTTTTTACAATGGGATATTACTGTGTTTCTTCAGCGGGTTAGTCAAACGCTTTGTTTGCAAGTTCTCGAAGGCACGAATAATGCGGATACGCGTGTTGCGCGGTTCGATAACATCGTCGATATAACCACGGTTGGCAGCTTGATAAGGAGATGCGAACTTCTCTTTGTATTCCGCCTCTTTCTCGGCAATGAACTTCGCTTTTTCTTCGGGATCGGTGAGCGTCTTCAATGTTTTGGCTTCCAAAACCTCAACAGCACCACTTGCCCCCATTACGGCGATTTCGGCTTGTGGCCATGCATAACACATATCACCGCGCAACTGCTTGCAGCTCATCACGATATGACTACCTCCGTAAGACTTGCGGATGGTAATGGTTACTTTTGGTACGGTGGCTTCACCGTATGCGAACATGAGTTTGGCTCCATGGTCGATGATACCTGCATATTCCTGTCCTGTACCGCAAAGGAAGCCAGGAACATCCACCAAAGTAAGGATTTGGATATTGAAGGCATCGCAGAAACGAACGAAACGGGCAGCTTTGCGGCTGGCATCGCAATCCAAGACACCTGCAAGCCAGTTAGGCTGGTTGGCAATGATACCGGTAGAACGACCGTTGAAACGGGCAAAACCGCAAATGATGTTTTTGGCAAAGTCTTTCTGTACTTCCATAAAGTCACCGTTATCTACGATAGTGTAGATGATATCCTTCATGTTGTACGGCTTATTAGGATCGGCAGGCACCAGTTCGTTGAGACTGTCCTCTTGGCGTTGGATATCGTCGGTGCACTCAACCATAGGTGCTTCTTCCAAGTTGTTTTGCGGAATGAAACTGATGAGACGGCGAACCTCGCGGATAGCCTCTTCTTCGGTTGCAGCAACGAAATGGGTTACGCCTGATTTGGTGGCGTGAACCTTGGCACCACCCAATTGTTCGACGGTTACATCTTCACCCGTAACGCTCTTCACCACTTTCGGACCGGTGATGAACATATAGGAGTTCTGCTCGGTCATCATAATGAAGTCGGTGAGTGCAGGACTATAAACGGCACCACCGGCACAAGGACCAAAGATGACACTGATTTGGGGTACTACGCCCGAAGCCAAGATATTGCGTTCGAAGATTTCGGCATATCCAGCCAAAGCGCAAGCGCCCTCTTGGATACGTGCTCCACCTGAATCGTTCAATCCGATGATAGGCGCACCGAGCTTCATTGCCATATCCATTACATTGCAAATCTTCTGTGCCATAGTCTCCGACAAAGAACCGCCGATAACAGTAGCATCTTGAGCGAACACGAAAACGAGGCGTCCGTCGATTGTACCGGAACCGCATGCAACACCGTCGCCAAGGAATACTTTTTTCTCCATTCCGAAATCGGTGCAACGATGGGTAAGGAACATATTTACTTCTTCAAACGAACCATCGTCCAAAAGCATGTTAATGCGTTCGCGTGCTGTGAGACGACCTTTTGCATGGTGCTTTTCGATGGCAGCTTCGCCACCGCCCATCCATGCTTTCTGACGGTTGTCGATGAGTTTTTTGAGTTTCTCTTGATTGTCCATAATAGGTTACTTTTTACAGTTAGGTAGTTATGGGTTATTCGGGTTGTTGGCAAAGTTCAGTGAGAACGCCGCAAGTCGATTTGGGGTGCAAGAAAGCTATCATGAGGTTTTCTGCTCCTTTGCGAGGTGCTTTGTCGATGAGTTGCAATCCTGCTGCTTCAGCTTCTTTCAGTGCTTCCGCTACATTCTCAACATTGAAGGCAACGTGGTGTACACCACCACGACCGCCGTTCTTTTCGATGAACTTGGCAATAGTGGATTCGGGGCAAGTGGGCTCCAAAAGTTCGATTTTGGTCTGACCAACTTTGAAGAAAGCGGTCTTTACTTTCTGGTCGGCTACTTCTTCGATAGAGTAACACTTTTGACCGGTTAAAAACTCAAAGAAAGGGATGGTTGCGTCCAATGATGTGACGGCAATACCCAAATGCTCAATGTGAGTCGGTTTCATGACAGTTTTGTTTTTTTAGCCCAACCAACGGCTACGAACAAGTTTTTTCCAAGTTGGTAAGACAAAGGTTGGAAAGATTGATTATATAGTTAGTTATTAATATATTAGCGTTTTGTGCGTGGCAGGTTTTCCTGCGGAAAAGTCAATGGAAAACAGGCGCACGCAAAATCGTTGCAAAGATACTAATTATTTCTCGCAATACCAAGAAAAACGGAAATATTTCATTAATACCGTGTTCGGGTATGGTGAGGGCAGTGCGATGTATCAGCGAAAGAGGCGTTGGGCAAAGGTGAGGAGATAGTGGCGCCAGTTTTGCCATGTGTGTCCTCCTGCGGATTCGGAGTATTCATATGGATAGTGGTTGCGGTCGAGTATTTGTCGGAAAAGGCGGTTCTCTTCATACAAGAAATCATCGGTTCCGATGGCAATCCAATAGAGTTTGAGTCCGGCTTGGAACTGGGTTTGCAACTCGTTTTCCACTTGCCTGTAAACCTCAGGCAGAGAGTCGCTTACGGGGAAAAGAATGTTGTCGTGATAGATTTTTGTGGGGCAATAGGCGGGTGAGAAAAGTCCGACGTAGTCGAAGGTGTGTGGATAGTGATGACTAATGTGCATGGCGTGATACCCTCCCATAGACAAGCCTGCAACGGCACGATGGTGTTTGTCGGGGACAGTGTTGTAGTGCGTATCGATATAATGAATTATCTCCGGGAATTGCATTTCGAAAGTGCCCGACAAGCGCACGTCACGGTGAGAGAGTTTGACGGGTTTCGGGTAGTAGGCGGGAGAGGCTTCCTGCCACATATTTCCGCTCGGCATAACAACAATCATTTCTTCGGCTTTTCCTTCGGCAATGAGATTGTCGAGGATTTGCGCGGCACGCCCAAGTTCCAACCATGCCAATTCGTCGCCACCGCTTCCGTGCAAGAGATAGAGAACCGGAAACGGCTGATTATTATTGCTATAAGATGGCGGGAGATAGACGGACATTCGCCGGTTGTTGCCGTCGGCAGTGGTGTACCATGTTTGTTCTGTTTTGCCGTGTGGTACATTGTTGGCTTCGAAATAGGAGCCGATACCGTCAGGGATAATGAAATAGTCGAACCAGTTGTCGATATCCCGCATTTTGCGCAAACTTTGTGCTTCGGTAACTGGTTTTCCGTCAACGATATAGCGATAAGCATAGAGGTCGGAAGGAAGGCTGTCGGTGGTAACATTCCAAGTAGCGTTGCCGGGCAACATAGGGATACGCATACCATTGAGTTCCAAGACTACTTCGGTAGCGTCGGGGGCATCGTATCGAAAGGTTACCTGATGGTTGTGTGCAACGGTTTGCGCTTGCAGGGTGAGGGCGCAAAAGAAGATAAGGAGGGTTATAGGGTGTTTCATAGCAGTGTATTGATTTGCGGTTGCAAAGATAAGGAATTTATTTGATATCTGATATCTCATTATTGTGCAAAGGACAAATCATTGCTCCGCCTCCTAACCTTTCCCCAATGGTGAGAGGGAACTTTTATGCAGGCGAGCCCGTACGAGTGTTCCTGCGCTATGATAGTATTTACAAGCCAGTTTTGGACGCAAGGTATGATATTCTTACAATACCGTTTCTATAAAGATACGCTTGTAAGTGCTTGAAAGCAAAGTGATAGCATATGAATCACCCAGTTATCACCCAGTTATCACCCAGTAATCACCCAGTTATCACCCAGTTGCGGAAGCTATGCGCCTGCTTAGGAATAGCACAATGAAAGCATGATAATCGCTTGAAAATATAGCGATTATACATTAATCACCCGATAATCACCCGATAATCACCCGATAACCACCCGATAACCACCCGATAATCACCCGATATTGACAGCACTGCCGGACGGAACCCCTACGCTCGCAGATGTTATTTGACAAATTGACGATTTGACAATTTGACGATTGGCGGGCGGAGCACCTATACTCCCAGACTTATCAGAAAATATTTGTGAAAGGCAAACGGAAGGTGTTGGCAAGTTGAAAATAATGCGTATCTTTGCAAACGAATCAATACGGATAAAGATATGTCATTGAGACTGCGAAGTGTGTTGCTGCTGATAGCTCTGCTGATAGTAGGCGGGTCGTTTCTGTTTACCAACGAGCTCGCCCGCCGATTGGCGCAAGAAGAACACAAACGGATGGAGATATGGGCGGAAGCTACACAACGTTTTATCGTTGCCGAAGAGGGAACAGATATAGACTTTGTGTCGCAGATCATCGAGGATAACACCACGATTCCCGTGTATGTGACGGACAGCGCGGGCAAGTTCCTGTTTTCGCGCAATGTGCGTGAACCGAAGCAGCATGTTGCGGAATTTTATGCACGCAGGATTGCGATACTACGGGAAACGCAAACGCCTATAGAAGTGAGAATTGCAGACGATGTAGTTCAATATATTTATTATGACGAGTCGTTGCTGCTCCGACAGTTGCACTATTTTCCGTATATCCAGTTTTCGGTGATATTCCTATTTGTGCTGATTGCCATTTTCGCCTTGTACACGGCTCAGCAAAGCGAACAAAACAGGGTGTGGATAGGTTTGACCAAGGAAACGGCACACCAGTTGGGAACCCCGTTGTCGTCGCTTACGGCATGGAGCCAATTGCTGCACGAGCAATATCCCGAGGATGCGCTGTTGCCCGAAATGGACAAGGATATCGAACGTTTGCAAAGAGTGGCGGAACGCTTCTCGAAAGTGGGGTCGGAACCGGAACTGACAATGACGGATCTGATACCCGTTGTGGAGGATACTCTGGACTATATGCGCACACGCACATCTGCAAAGATAAGTTACAGATTTACATGTGATAATATTGCGATTGGCGAGATGGCAACCCCTCCGAGAGTGATGGTAATGCTCAACAAAACTTTGTTCGAGTGGGTGATAGAGAACCTGTGCAAAAACGCCATTGACGCAATGAGCGGACAGAGCCGGAACGGGCAAACGGACGGCATCCAAGGGGTGATAAGCGTGAATATAGAACCGACGGACAACAAGGTTTATATTGATGTGGCAGATACGGGCAAGGGTATGGACAGGAAGCAGTTGCGCAAGATCTTCTCGCCCGGCTATACTACCAAGAAAAGGGGGTGGGGCTTAGGACTGTCGCTTGCGAAAAGGATTGTGGAACAATACCATAAGGGGCATATATCCGTGAAACAATCTGTGCCGGGCGAAGGAACGACGTTCAGGATAGGACTGAGGAAAGTGAGTAGTTGAGGAGATGAGGAGTTGAGTAGTTGAGGAGATGAGGAGATGGGGAGTTGAGTAACTGAGTAGTTGAGGAGATGAGTAGCTGAGGAGCTGAGGAGTTGAGTAGTTGAGGAGTTGGGTAGTTGAGGAGATGAGGAATTGAGTAACTGAGTAGTTGAGGAGATGAGTAGCTGAGGAGATGAGGAGTTGAGTAACTGAGTAGTTGAGAAGATGAGAAGTTGAGAAATTATTAAAATATGATTGATACGATGGTGCGATTAGTGAGTGACAAAGCGGAATACAGAGCTGAATATACGGCTTTGTATGAAGCGGCTTTCCCGGCAGACGAAAGGAGGGCAACAGCAGTGTGGATAGATATGGACCATAAGGAATTTTGCCGGTATGCGGTGCTTCGGAACGAGCAGTTTGCGGGCTTTGTGACCGTTTGGAATTTCGAACGATTTGTGTATGTTGAGCATTTTGCCATTTTGCCAGCATTGAGAGGCTTAGGCATTGGTGCTGATGTGCTTAAACAACTTAAAGAATATTATAAACTGCCTTTGGTTTTGGAGGTGGAGATGCCCGAAGACGAACTTGCGAGACGCCGTGTGGGCTTCTACGAACGATGCGGTTTGACGCTGTGTGAGCGCGATTATCTTCAACCGCCTTACGATGCTCGGTTCGATTGGTTACCTATGCGCTTGATGACGAGCGATATGACGATGACAGATGAGCAGTTTGCTTCGGTTTGCGACTGCTTATACCGGGCGGTATATGGTTGCGAAGACGGCTATTCGGCGAAGATGAAGAGATCTGCAAATGCTTGATGCAGAGCGTTTTTGTCGTATGATTGATTCGGGAAGAAGGCGAAAACGCCGGCTCCGCTACCGGTCATACTGACGTAGGCGGCTCCCATTGTATAGAGTTGCTTTTTGATATCGGCGATAACGGGAAATTGCGTGAAAACGGATGCTTCGAAGTCGTTGATAACAAAGTCTTTCCATTCGTTTATAGGGCGACGGAGCAGGTCGCGGAGATTATGTTCGGGGCTCATAGGACGAATGCCGCTATATGCCATTTTGGTAGAAATGTGCACATCGGGCTTTACGAGTGCAAAAGCATAGCCGGAAAGGTCAAGTTCGATAGGTGTCAACCGGTCGCCAATCCCTTCGGCATAACATGGGCGGTTGAGAATAAAGAAGGCGCAATCCGCCCCGAGACGACTCACATCGGCAATAAGTTGTTCTGTGGTTAAATGTAAGTCAAACAATCGGTTAAGCGCAATAGCAGTGTGCGCTGCATCGCTACTTCCGCCTCCTAATCCGGCACCGAAAGGTATGAACTTTTTGAAGCGAACGGTCACGCCCGGAATGCCATATTTGTCTTGAAAGAGACGGCATGTCCGTACAATGAGATTGTCGGTGTCGTCGCAATCAAGTTGAAATCCGTCGGTTTGCCGGAAATTAATTGTTTGCGTGCTGTTAGGCAGTATCTCCAACTCGTCGTGCAAGGCAATGGGCAGGAAGACGGTTTCGAGATTGTGGTAACCATCGGGGCGACGCTCGATGACGTTGAGTCCGAGATTGATTTTGGCATTGGGATACAGTAACATAGTCGGTTGCAGATAAAATATTTGCTCTGCAAAGGTACAAATATATTTGCAATTGAAGAAAAATATGGTTCTGCGCTTGCCGGCAGAAAATTTGTTTTTTGGAGACAAGAAACGGATACCGAGGAGAACGGGAATTTTCGGCTATAAGTATATCGACTTGATTTTGTTTGGTTTATCAGTTTATTTGCATTGGATGGAGCGTTGAGGAAAGGCGGATTCCGTGTGTATGCCGGAAAGAAGAATTTTTCTACGGATTTTAAGAAAGAGTTTACGTTTCTTCAGATGATTGTGTATGTCAGTTTTTTTTTGTACTTTTGCAAAGTTTATATGCCCATATAGAGAAGGTTTATGACAAACAAATATACCATACCGGAACCGAGTCTGCGCCGCCTGCCGTGGTATTTGGCTTTTGCCAAGTTGGCATTGGACAGAGGTGAGCGTGTGTTGTCGTCAACGCACATTGCTGCCGGCATAGGTGTGGAGCCTTCGGTAGTAGCGAAAGATTTGTCGTATGTGAACTTGAAAGGACGTACACGGGTTGGATATGACTTGCAGGAATTGGTGAGTTATCTGGAAGATTATCTGGGCTTTAAGAAAGGACACCGTGCTTTTTTGTTCGGAGTGGGGAACTTGGGTGGAGCTTTGTTGCACGACAGAGGATTGGAGCAGTTCGGCTTGGATATAGTGGCAGGTTTTGATGCCAAATATGAGTTGTCGGGAACAAGTATCAACCATACACCGATTCACCATATCAGCCGGTTTGCCGAAATGCAACAGAACCTGCATGTGGAAATCGGGGTACTGACGGTGCCGGTGGATAAAGCGCAGGAAATGGCAGAAATGATGGTGACTGGCGGGATACGTGCGATATGGAATTTCACGCCGTTCAGGATACAAGTTCCGGAAACGGTGGTGGTGCAAAATACGAGTATTTATGCGCATTTGGCGGTGATGTATAACCGGATAGAGGAACTGAGGCAGAAGTGAACGGACGGTGAAGATATTGGGAATGACATATCACAAGGGAGAGGCGAAGATGTATTTGAAACCAGATTCGGCTCTGTTGGTGAACGACAAACCGTTTTATATTCCGCCGTTTGCGAAGGAAGTGGAGATACATCCTTGTGCAGTGATAAGGATTAGCAGATTGGGGAAGAACATTGCGCCGAAGTTTGCTTACCGGTATTTCGACGGACTGACGATGGGCATGAATATGGTGGCAACCGATGTACTGGAGACGGCTCTCGAAACACATCAACCATGGATGCAGGCTGTGAGTTTTGACAATTCGCTTATCGTAGGAAGAATGCACGATACAGCGGCAGAAAGCTTTGACAATTGGGAACTCCGTATGGATGAAAAGCCGGTTGGAAATTGGACAATGGACGATTTGGTGATGCCGATGGAGGATGCCATCAGCCGCTTGAGCAGTGTGGTTTCGATTAGAATGGGCGATATGATTGCCGTGGATTTCCGAACAAAAGCGCTGCCCGCACAGGTTGGAACAAAAGCCGAAGGTTGGATAAATGAAGAGATTTGTTTTAGTAACAAAATAAGATGAACCGATTGAAGAACATAGTGTTAGCAATATGTATGCTCGCAAGCGTCAGCGTTTGTGCGCACGAATATACAGCGCAGTCGGTGTTGGCAAACGGCAATTTTGTGAAGATACGTGTGTCGGAATCGGGTATCTATCGCTTGACGTACGAGGAAATCCAGTCGATGGGGCTTAATCCGCAGCATGTAAGGATATTAGGATATGGCGGTGCGATGCTTTCGCAAGACTTTATGCGTAGGAAAATTGATGATTTGCCTTCGGTGCCGATATATATGCACAAGGGAAATGACAATGTTTTCGGTGCGGGCGACTATATTGCGTTTTATGCGCAAGGACCTGTTTCGTGGGAATATACTGGGAGCCGGTTCAAACATACGATGAATACGTATTCGCAGTATGGCTACTATTTTGTGAGCGATAATGCCGGGGAACAATTGCTCTTAGAGACCAAACGGGAAAAGATAGCTGCCGGTACTTATCCGGAATTGACGACTTATTCGTGCCCTCTGTTGCACGAAGAGGAAACGGTGAATCTGATAGACAGGAACAGCGGCAAAGACGGTGGCGGAAGAGAATGGTATGGAGAGAAATTGGACAGGGATAATCCCACTTTGCAATTGTCGTTCGATTGTCCGAATATCATTGCAACCCGGCCGGTTCGTTGCGTTGTGAATGCCGCATCAACGGCAACAGCTATATCCCAACTGCGTGTAAGTTTGGGCAATACTACCGAAACAATGGTGATAAAAGCCAAAAACGAATCAACGCACTATGTGATTGCTGAAGAAGGTGAACTGAACAGTGAGTTCATGCCTGTTGCCGGTAACCGGCAGGCTATCAGTATGACTTATAGCGTTCCGACAATTGTGGCAGAATGCTATCTGAATTATGTGGAGTTGACATACGAAGCGGCATTGTCGCTCACATCGCACTATTTGGAGGTGCGCAATGCAGCATATTTTAACAAAACGGGGCAGGAACTCTATCGGGTAACAGGTGCAACAGAGGAAACGCAGGTGTGGAATATCACGGATTTGGACAGTATTTACAGTGTTCCGGCGGAACTAAATAACGGTGAATTGCGCTTTTTGGCAGATAATGAAGAAGATGTACAGACATTGTTGGTACTGAATCCGTCGCGTTGTGCATATAAGACGCCCGTGATAATGGGTAGGATTGCGAATCAGAATCTGCATGCATTGCAGAATGTGGATTATGTGATTATTACTCCGGCTGAATTTCTTTCTGCATCACGTTCTTTGGCACAAGCACATGAAACTTATGACGGTTTGACAACGGCTGTAGTGACAGCTGAGCAAGTATATAATGAGTTTTCGTCGGGAACGCCGGATGCCACTGCTTACCGGTGGTTGATGAAGATGCTTTACGACAGGGCTTTGCAATCGTCGGGTGAACAGCAATTACCCCGCTATTTGCTCTTGATGGGTGACGGTACGTTCGACAACAGAAAATTGCTCACTACTTCGGGCAAGAATATACTCCTTACTTATCAGGCCCGGTACTCTATTTCGGAGGTGAAAGCATACGCAACCGATGATTATTTCACTTATTTGGAAGACATTGAAGGAAAAACCGACACGTCGGCTTCGATGGATATCAGTGTAGGAAGACTGCCTGTAACAACATTAGAAGAAGCAGAGCAAGTGGTGAGGAAACTGATACGTTATATCTCTGACCCGACTTATGGAAAGTGGAAAACGCAATTGTGTTTTCTTGCAGATGACGGCGATGGCGGTTTGCATACATCTGCTGCAGATTTGGCTGCAGAAGCGGTAAGGCAGAAGAATCCGTCGTTTGTGGTGAACAAGATTTATATTGATGCTTATCAGCAGGAGAAGAATGCGTCGGGCGAGAGCTATCCGATAGCCAAGAACAAGTTGGACAATCTGTTGCATAACGGTGTGCTGTTCTTTGACTATTGCGGTCATGCGGGTTACAACAATATCAGCAGTGAGCAAATGATTACTGCCAAAGAGGTACGGGAGATGAGCAATCGGAATTTAGGATTGTGGATGCTGGCGACTTGCAATTTCTCAAAATTCGATTCGCAGGAAGTATCTGCCGGTGAGACAGCGGTATTGAATCCGAATGGCGGTGCGTTGGGTGTATTTGCTGCATGCAGAACGGTATTTGCCACACAGAACAGTATGCTCAACAGGAATTTCTGCGATGCGTTGTTTGAACATAAGAATGCCTGTTCCTATTCGATGCGTGTGGGTGATGCCGTCCGTACTGCAAAGAACAAGATGCTGTCTGATGAGAACAAATTGGCGTATGTATTACTTGGCGATCCGGCTATACGGCTGCATTATCCGACAGACTATGAACTCAGTATGAAGATGACTTCTGATACATTGAGTGCGCTTTCCACTGCTACAATCGAAGGCGTAGTGCAAACGTTGGAAGGCAAGCAGGTAGAGGACTTTAACGGCGTTGTGCAGGTGAGCGTATTGGATAAAATACAGACACAGACTACATTGGACAATGATGAGTTGGAGGAAGCAATGAAAAAAACAGTCAAGTATTTAGACTATCCGAATATACTCTTTAACGGTGAGGCGGAAGTACGAGACGGACGTTTCTCACTCAACTTTATGGTGCCGAAGGATATCAAATACAACTATGGCAAGGGACGTATGGTTGGCTATGCTTACGATGAGGAAACAAAAGAAGAGGCAATCGGGCACGATGAGTCGTTTGTAGTGGGTGGCAGCAGCATAGTGGTGATTGATGATACGATAGGTCCGGATGTGCATTTGTATTTGAATAATCCGGCATTCAGAAGTGGTGACAAAACACATGAGACACCGCATTTTTATGCAGAGATAACTGATGAACACGGTATCAATACAGTAGGCAACGGCATCGGGCATGATTTGCTGTTGATAGTGGATAACGATGTGAAGCAATCGTATGTGCTGAATGATTATTTTACGGCAACAGCCAACAGTTATCAGAGCGGACAAGTGTCGTATTTGTTTTCGGAATTGGCAGAAGGCCAGCATACGCTTTCGTTCCGCGCATGGGATTTGTTGAACAATAGTACGACGGAAACACTCAGTTTTGAAGTGGTAAAAGGTCTGCAACCACAGATATTCTCTGTGATGACTTATCCCAATCCTGCCCGACAGAACGGCACTATCACTTTGATGATACAGCACGACAAACCTGATGCTACTTTGCAAACCGAAGTATTGGTGTATGATATGGCAGGCCGCTTGGTGTGGAAATATGAACAGGCTGGGGCAGACCGTATCAATTGGAATACGGCTGAAACGAATATGCAACCTGGTATATATTTATATAAGGTGCAAATAAAGACAATTGACAGTACATATAGTTCGAAAACAGGAAAAATAATAATACTTTAACTTAATAAAAGACGTATATTGCCTATGAGGAATCTTTCTGAATAATTGAAATGCAATAAACAAACTATTGAATATTAATAATATAAATTAAATGATAAAGATGAAAAAAGTATTTTTAGGCTTCTTAGCCGTTATGACGATGACAGTATCGGCGGTGGCACAAGAAACAATGAACCCGATTATTACGGCTATGCCTTCGCTTAGTATTGCACCGGATGCACATGCAGGCGGTTTGGGTGATGTAGGTGCAGCCACTACTCCGGATTTGAATTCGCAACACTGGAATCCAGCCAAGTATGCATTTATGGAAAGTCACGGCGGTATCACTGCCAACTATACACCATGGTTGCGCAAGTTGGTGAAAGATATTGACTTGGCTTATTTGGCAGGTTACTATAAATGGGACGATTTGCAGGCTATCTCTATGTCGTTTACCTATTTTTCGTTGGGTAATGTGGCACTGACCGATTTGAACGGTACGTTCTTGCAAGATGCAAAACCTAACGAATGGGCATTGGACGTGGCTTATTCCCGTAAGTTGATCGACCACTTGAGTATGGCAGTTGCACTCCGCTTTATGTATAGCGACTTGAACAACGGTGCCAATTCTTCTACTATGGGTTCTGCTGCAGAAATGCATCCGGGTTGGACCATGGCTGCCGATGTATCGTTGTACTATCGTCTGCCTATCCAAATATCAATGGGTGAGAGCTATTTCGCTTTTGGTTTGAATATATCGAACTTAGGCGGAAAGATCTCATACGACGATAAGAGGACGCAGAACTTTATTCCTGCCAATCTTCGTTTGGGTGCAAGCTATGAATTGCCGTTTGACGATTTCAACCGTTTGTCGTTCAATGTGGACGTAAACAAACTGCTTGTTCCTACGCGCAATTCGAAATTTGCAGTGGATGAAGAGGGCAATACGTTGACCGGTCAGGAGTTGGCCGATTGGTATTCGAATATATCTTGGGCAAGAGGCTGGTGGATGTCGTTTGCAGATGCTCCCGGTGGTTTCAAGGAAGAAATGCAAGAATGGCAATTCGGTGTCGGTTTGGAATACTCTTACAACCGTCAGTTCTTTGCCCGTGTAGGTTATTCGCATGAGAACAAGTGGAAAGGCAATCGCCGTTATGTAACTGTGGGTGCCGGTTTCCAACTCAGTATCTTCTCTTTGGATGCAGCATACGTAATCGCTACTTCGCCAACGAACCCGCTTGACCAGACTTTGCGTTTTACTTTGGCATTCGATTTGGCAGGTATCAAAGACTTGGTAAAGAAATAAATATGCAATTCCGTACAGGATTCGGATATGATGTACATCAGTTTTCCCCTGACCGCCCATTGTGGTTAGGGGGAATCTGTATTCCTTCCCGGAAGGGTTTGCTCGGTCATTCTGATGCCGATGTGTTGATCCATGCCCTTTGCGATGCACTATTGGGTGCTGCCAATCTGCGGGATATCGGCTTTCAATTTCCGGATACCAAAGGCAATGAGTTTGAAGGCATAGACAGCAAGATATTGCTCCAAAAGACTATGCAGCTTATCCGTGAGAAAGGATATGAATTGGGCAATTGCGATTGTACGGTATGTGCCCAGGCACCCAAACTCAATCCCTATATACCGCAAATGCAAGAGTGTTTAGCCCGTGTGATGCAAACCGATACGGATAATGTGTCCATCAAAGCCACCACTACGGAGCATCTTGGATTTGTAGGGCGTGAAGAAGGTATGGCAGCGTATGCAACGGTCTTAATATATAAGGTATAAGGAAAGAGGCGACAGACAGATGAAGCGTTTTTGCATAACAGGATTGGTAGTGTTAAGCTCGGTTATAGGGTGTGTGGCACAATCGGTGGCAGATGTGTTTCTGACCATGCCGGACGACTTATGCCCGTATCTGAATACCCGTCAGCGACTTTATTTGTTGGAATATGCCAAGGCAGGAACAACCGATTCGGTTGTGAATATGTTTGATGTACCGAGCTCTGTATTGGAATATAAAGAGGATTTGTTGCGGCTGCAGATTGTGGACGGCATAGAGTACGATTTGTTTCTGCATGCCGATACGCTTTATTTCGTACAAACGGCCTGTGCGCCTATCTGTCATAGTGTGGTTAAAGCCTACGACAAGCAATGGACTCTTCTTCGGAATATTGTTCCGCCGATACAAGCAACATTTGTGGAAGCCGTGATAAAAGACGGGCAGTTGCAGTATATCGACAGAACTCCGCTACTTTTGGATGAGGAAGAACGCAAGTATTACCAACCCTAATGGAATTGCCAATCTATTTGATAGGATATATGGGTGCCGGCAAAACCACTATCGGACGGTTGCTGGCAGAGCGGTTGGGCTGGCATTTTGTTGACTTGGATGAAGCCTTTGCCGAAATCAACGGTCTGACTCCTGCCCAATATATACGCCAATACGGTGTGGAGGCTTTCCGTAAACGGGAGAAAGATTGTGTGGAAGAATTGTCGGAACTGCCCATTCAGAAAGTGATTTATGCAACAGGCGGAGGTTATCCTTGTTGGGAGGATAACATGGAGTGTCTGAAAGAGCTGGGTACTTCGGTTTATCTGCGATGGTCGGACAGACATTTGGCTCAGCGTTTGGAAACAGACAGTACAGACCGCCCATTGCTACAAGGCAAATCGGGCAAAGATTTGCAAGAGTTTGTGGCTTGGCAAATGTCAGGACGGGAACCTTTTTATGCACAAGCGGACTTGGTAATAGATGCGCCGCTTTCTCGGAAAGAACAACTGAGTGCAGAAGACGACGAGGAGTTGGCACAGTATTTATATGAACGGATTAGAAAAGAACTATTATGAGTATCAATGATATACAAGATGAGATAATAGATGAGTTTTCGGCTATGGACGATTGGATGGACCGTTACTCATTGTTGATAGATTTCGGTAATGAACTGCCTGCATTGCCGGAGGAGGACAAAACAGAACAGAACCTAATTGACGGCTGTCAGAGCAAAGTGTGGTTTACAGCGCATTTGGAAGACGGAAAGATTGTCTATCAAGGCGACAGCGATGCCATATTGGTGAAAGGCATAGTGGCTTTGCTTATCAAAGTATTGTCGGGACATACGTCCAAAGAGATATTGGAGTCGGATTTGTATTTTGTAGAGCGTATCAACTTAAAAGAGCATTTGTCGCCTACACGCAGCAACGGTTTGGTAGCTATGCTCAAACAGATGCGCTATTATGCTTTGGCTTTCGAGGCGAAGCAACAACAATAAGGTGCAATATAAGGCCTAACATAAAAGGGGTTTTCTTATTGAAAGAAAGCCCCTTTTATTATATATAACTTATCCTTGCAGGTTCTATTCCGTAATCTTTCCGTTGTTGAAACGGAGGCATTTGCCGGGGTAGTTTTCTACCCAAGTAGGGTTGTGGGTGGACATGATGACGGTAGTACCAGATTGGCGGATACTATAGAGCAAGTCCATAATCTCTTTACCTGTTTCAGGGTCAAGATTTCCCGTCGGTTCGTCTGCAAGAATGATATCGGGCGAATTGAGCAAGGCACGGGCAATCACCACACGCTGTTGCTCTCCTCCTGATAGTTCGTGAGGGCGTTTGTATAGTTTGTTCGCCATACCCACTTGCTCCAATATATCGTGGATATGTCCGCTCATTATGCGTTTGTCTTTCCAACCTGTGGCACGCAATACGAAAAGCAGATTATCTTCTACGCTGCGGTCGGTCAGCAGTTTGAAATCCTGAAAGACAATGCCGATTTTCCGGCGCAGATAGGGTATTTGCTTGCGTCGTATGCGGGTCATATCGTAATCAAGCACACAGGCTTCGCCCAGTGCAATGGGCAGTTCGGCATAGAATGTCTTCATGAGTGTAGATTTGCCGCAGCCCACTTTGCCCAACAGATAGATAAACTCTCCTTTGTCAATAGCGAGGTTGACATCGCTGAGTACGATGTTTTCGCCTTGATGAATCTCTACGTTTTTATATTCGATAAGCATAGCAAAGGGAGTTAATCGAGTTTGCTGTCAATCAGATTGATACGCTCTTCCAGTTCTTTGAGTTGCTGTTTTTGTCTGGCAATGTTGCGCTCCATATCCTCGATGAGTTGGCTTGATTTGTTGCTGCTGCCCGTAAAGAAGAGGATATTGTTTTCCGAAGTCTTGATTTCCTGTTGCAAGTTCTCGTGTTTGCGTACCAGATGGCGACGCTCGTTCAAGAGTGCGTTGCCGTCTTTTTCTTCTACCTCTTTGCTGAACTCTTCAAGACGGCGATTGCGACTGTCGATGTTCAGTTGGTTGAAAATCTTGTCGGTAGCCGTGCGGAATTGCTTATAGAGTTTGTCTTTCTCTTTGAAAGGCACGAAGCCCACAGCGTTGTATCGGGCTATGAGTTCTTTGAGCTTTTCAACTGTCTCGTTTTTGGTGGTAACAGCCAACTGCTCAATCTCTTTCAAGATTTCGCGTTTCTTTTCCAGGTTCTTGCGTTCTTCTGCGAATTTGTTTTGCGTAGTCGCCTTTTTGCGTTCGAAGAAACCGTCGCAAGCCGCAGTGAACTGTTTCCAAAGGTCGTCGGAATATTTGCGTGCCACCGGACCGATTTCTTTCCACTCTTTTTGCAGTTTGACCAGAGCATCGGTGGCTTTGTCCCATTCTTCACTGTCTTTCCATTGCTCGGCTTTTTGCAAAAGTTCGCGTTTCTTCTGCAAATTATCGGCAAGCATTTCTTTGAGTTGCTTATAGAAATTGTTCTTTGCGGTGTAGAATTGGTTGCACAATGCCAAGTATTCGTTATAAATCTCTTGATTTACTTTCTTGGGTGCGAAACCTATCTGCTTCCATTGTTCTTGCAGTTGCTTGACGGTTTCAGTGGCTGTATCCCAGAGTTTGGCAGTAGTAAGTGTGGTGAGGTCAATGGTTTTGAGTTGCTCGATAATGCCTTGCTTTTGTTGCAGGTTCTCTTTTTCTTTTTCGTGCAGTTGCTCGAAGTAGGCTTGGTGCTTCTTGTTGATGATGGTGGATGCCTCTTTGAAGCGGTTCCACAAGTCTTCGCGCAAGTCACGTGCAACCGGACCTATGTTCGCCCATTCGTCGTGCAACTGTTGCAGCATGCGGAATGCTTCCACTACTTCGGGCTTTTCCGTCAGTGCTTCCGCTTTTTCGCAAAGAGCGGTTTTCAGTTCCAGGTTCTTCTTGAAGTCGTATTCGCGGAGTTCGTTGTTGATTTTCACCAAGTCATAGAACTTCTCTTGATAAAGATTATATTCTTTCCACAACGATGTGGCTGCCTGAGGCGGAACCGGACCGATGGTTTTCCATTCTTGTTGCAAGGCTTTGACTTGCGGCAGCTGCTCCGAAACATCGGCAGTTTCGCTTTCCGCCATGCTCTTGATTTGGGCAATGATGTTCTCTTTCCGGAGTTGGTTTTGTGCCATTTCAGCCTCACGGCGGGCTGTAGCTTCCGCTTTCTTTTGCTTATAGGCGGCAAGCAGTGCCTTGAATTGCTGTTCCACTTCGTCGATAGCCGCCTTGTTTTCAGCTGTTTGTTCGTTTACCTCTTCGGCAATGCTCTCTTTGAGCTCGTCTTTGATGTCGCTTAATTGCTCTTTGGCGTTTTCCAAGGCGCATTTGGCTTCTTCCTGCTCTTGCTTGTAGATACGGTAGAACTGCGTTTTCAGTTGCTCAGCCTCCTTCTGTATGTCCTCCGCTTGCCCTTGTAGCAAGGCTTTGAAGCGCTCCACAATGTCTTCTCTGGTAGGAGCGGCGGTTTTCTGTTCTGTGGCAACGGCGGCTTCTGAGGTCGCTTCTGTTGCTGTTTCTGTAGTAGTTACTTCGGGTTGAATTGGTTCAACGTCCTGAGGTGCCTTGCTTTCAAGTGAGTCCATAATCAAAGGTGTTAAATGTTTGTTTGTATTGTGTTTTGCGGTAACTGCTCTGTAGCTTGCTGCCGCACATTCTCTTGGGCAAGCGAATGATTGGGCAAAGATACGAATAATTTATGATTTGCAAAACAATACGCAAGAATTTTTGTTGCATTCCGCTTGTTCCGGTTTCCGGGTGGCATATCATATCGCTCGTCTTTGCGTTGGGAAAGATAATACATTTCCTTTCGTTTTCCTTCTCGAACTTTTGGGAATGGTAATCCGGCAGACAGCTGTATCTTTGCCGTTACTTCCGATCTGCTTTTTTCGTGTCGCTTCCGTCAGGCAAATTTCCGGCACCCCTCGCGCAGGTCTCGCGCACCCCTCGGACAGACCGGAATATGCTTCGCTTTGGGCCGGATATCCCTACGCTATCCAGATGCTATCCCTTTTGTTCTCCCGTTCGCTGACAGCGAGCCAAGGCACACCAACACGAAATGCCCCCCGAATGGCTCGCTTTTTCGCCGCATAGGAGTTATGCGGCGCGCTCTCTATCGGAAGCCCACAGGGCTTCCTTCACCCTAAAGATCCCTAAAGGAAACGGATAGCGGAATCAGGGAGCCGAAAGCGGCATGAAAACGATATCCAATCTCTCTCAGAAGAAGATACCGGTGGAAATTTAAACTGAAAATAGATA
>JALFYY010000004.1 GCA_022783865.1 Bacteroidales bacterium | reverse complement strand
GTTACCCAAAATGATGTTTTTGAATTGGTTCATGCCGGCATTGGTGAACATCAGTGTCGGGTCGTCTTTGATTACCATGGGTGCGGAAGGAACAATCTTGTGTCCCTTTTTCTCCATAAAATCCAGGAAGGATTGTCTGATCTCTTTGCTTGTCATATTTTAATGTATTGTTATTTCGTTTATTATGCTTGTCCCAATGCCCTATTTATCCAAGATAAATGTACATACTGAAACAATTTGCAAAGATACAAATTATTCTTGAATTAGACAAAAGCGCAAATTGTGTTTTGACAAAGGAATAAGGACAAAGGAATCAAGACAGTTCACTTTTGCCAATGAAGCAGTGTAGAGACGGAGCGTGCTCCGTCTAAAAGCCCAACAATACTGTCGGAGCGTAGCGGTAGCTTTTTAGCGCTCGCCCGCATCAACGTCCCTGGCTACGCAGGCGTCTCATCTCCTCAAAAGTGATTAGTCTTTTGTCTTTTGTCTTTTGTCTTGATTCCTTATTCCCTTGTCCTATCTACGAAGTAACATTGTGCTACCATGAATGGGTCATTAGTGGGTTATTAATGGGTTATTAATGGGTGATTCAGCAGATATCAAGCCGTCGTATGAACAAGGAACACGATAGAAACACGATAGAAATACGATAGAAATACGATGGGAGCACGTAGCGATTATCCAAGTAACATGCAAGTAACAAGAGTAGGTGATTAGTAGGTGATTAATAGGTGATTCAGCCGATATCAAGCAATTATCTGAACAACGACTGCGGATGGACAACGGAACAAGGATATAAAAGAGGTAAGACGAATTGCTATTGCAGTTGGACAAAGGAGCAACTTATTTGCCGCAACCATTTATTTGTTTGGATTTTGTCCAAAAGCAGCGAAGTATTTGTTTGGATTTTGTCCAAAAACGCCAAATTATTTGTTTGGATTTTGTCCAATAACAATTATATCTTATTGATAAATAGTGATTTGTTTGTCTTAGTCTATTTTCAATAAAATTGGTGGCAATTTATGGCTATCAAAACAATGATTACGCATTCATTTATGGCTGCGTGGCGAACCAATTGCTGCGAATAAGTTTATCGGAAAGGATATAAGCGTCTTCTTCGGTAATCGAACGATTGTGCCGTGCTGTTGAATCCATCAGATTCACGCCAAAGCCTTGCCAATAGTAGTCTTCTGCTCCGATGAGCGATAGGATAGTTGGGTAGATATCCATCTGATAGCAAATGTCTTCAACTACAATTGATTTTGATATCTTTTTAGGTGAATATACTATCAAGGGAACGTATCCTTTCTGCGGTTGATAAGAAAGATTTTTCTTCTCGCAATAAGAGGAAAATTCATCTCGTTTATCTTTCCAAAAAATGGTGTGGTCACCTGTAATCAAGATAGTTGCATTCGCTAATTGAGGTATTGAATCGATTCTTTCAAAAAGATATCCAAGTCCTTCATCTGTCCAATTCAAACATCTCAGATATTTACTCATATGCGTTGGCATATCTTCAGGTAATTTTAGAGCAGAACGGTCGGCAAAATTGAAGGGAACGTGTGATGCAATTGTAATACCTTGAATAGTTTGATAATTGTGCTCTGCGTAGTTGATGATTCGCTCAGATAAAATCGAATCTTCCACTGTTCCTTCAATGGTAGTGTCGTATCCGTATGCTTCTCCCATTACGGCTTGATTCCAACAATTGGCAGAGTGTGTCAAAATGGTGACTGCCGAATCTCTACGATTTATCAAAGAAGGATACGTAACGTATGGATATCGGAAGCAAGTGGCTCCTTGTTGAATAGGCAACACACCCGTATTGATAATCATTTGCCCGTCAGCAGACGACCCACCAACGATTTGTGATTTGAGATATTTTGCATATAGCACAGGGTGAGTCTCCATAAAATGGGTAAGATGTGGAAGAATAGTTGGGTCAATTGTCCACGACTCTAAACTTTCAACAATGATAATCAATAACAAATCATCGTATGTTAACTCCGTATTAGTCCCTCGGAATTGTTGCGCAATCGTTTGTTCTTCGTCGGTCAAAACGTATGGCGAATTCATCTCGTGAACGTTGTGGCAATAATCAAGCATTACGTATATAAAGCCGTGTATTACAGAGAAATTGTCAAATCCGTAGTCCTTGTTCATTGGTTGTAAACTCATACGATAAGAATATGCAAACGGATTGTATTTCATATAATAGAAAGTGGAATGTTCTTCTTTTCCCATGCCATGTTTATAGAACTGGACAGAAAATTGCTTAACCAAGGCAAAGGCGAACCAATTCATCAATATCGCAACCAGAAGGACTACTAATCCTGCTTTCCAAGCGAAATGCTTTCCTGCTTTATTCAAGAAATATAATATCAATAGATATATGATTGTCAATAAGAAGGGTATAATATCTTTCCATTGGAACAAAGCCCAAATACTGCTCCAAAACCCGTCCATATTGCTTGCCATCGTAAATGTAAATCCGTTGAACAGAATACCATTTGAGCGAAGATAGAACATATTGGCGAGCATCCATGTATCTATAAAAAGTTGCAATACTACTGTCCAATAATTGTGCTTTCCGAAGAATACAAACGAAGCGATGAAGAGTGAAATTCCTATTTTGGGTAACCAAAAACTCCAAAATGACAATGGATCGCGCCAAAGGCTGGAAATCATAATAGAATGATATACTTCCCATTGGAAGATTACACATTTGACAAATGTTAGTAATGCCAATAAAGCGAATACGCACCACGTTGTTCGGTTGCCTTTTTGCAGAAAGGCGCTGAGTTGATTTTTGTTCATAGGACAGATAGTTTGTGTTGTGCAAAAGCTGTCTATCCGATGGAAAAAGTACGCTGTGATTTTAGTGGAAAGTGCACATCAACTCTTTATGTCGCATAGTGGCGCATATAAAAAAGTGTGGACATTCTATTCGCATTTTACGGGAAGCCTGAGAAGAAACCCGCCACAATTCATAGTCGGTCCACACTATATGTGCGAACATTAACTTTTTGAATTGTCGGCATCGTTCCGAAGGCTTTTCGTTGGATGCGTTGCGTGCTAATTCCGATTCTCGAAATCAGTTTCTCAGGCTTTTTCTTGAATGCGAATAATAGCTAATGCTTTATGTCTGTTTACCAATGTCGGCAAACGTTTGCAAAGGTACAAAATATTTGACAATTGTACAATCCGGCTCTCCGTTA
This sequence comes from Bacteroidales bacterium, assembly GCA_022783865.1. GTDB lineage: Bacteria > Bacteroidota > Bacteroidia > Bacteroidales > Paludibacteraceae > Colicola. The sequence continues at coordinate 31,098 of JALFYY010000004.1, read as the reverse complement.
ATATTCGTAAATATCTCACCCATCATAGAAATGTAGTATATAGACATGTGTACATCGTCTTCGTTTTTGCAAAGTAAAATGTTGTAACTCGGGTGTGATGATACCCCTGTTTCATCGTTTTGTTAATCGCGTACAAAACTTGAATTTGCAAAATAGTGCAGTTTGAAGATGCACAACTTACAATTTTGTGCAGCTTAAAGTGTAAGCAACTGAGAATCAATAATATAATGTTAACTATTAATTATTAACTATATAACTATTTTGTCCTTTGCCCCATCATCAAAATATCCGTCAGCTACCTGACCGCTACCTGACTGCTACCCGACCGCTACGCCAGTGCTGAAAAATTAACGGTTCATTGGCAGGTATTAACGGAGGACTAAAAATGGTAATTAGTGGAGGTTCATTCGTGGTAATTCAGAGCGAGAGTAAAATTATTCCCGAAATATTTCTTTATTCCGGAAAGAATGCGTAACTTTGCACGTTAATTGTAGAAACATATTTAACTAATCAAAAATATAATCAACCATGGCAGAAAACAAATTGAACTTGTTGCAAGATTTCCCGGCTGTCTCCACAGAGGAGTGGAAGGAAAAGATTGTGACAGACCTCAAAGGAGCTGATTTCGAAAAGAAGCTCGTTTGGCGTACGACAGAAGGTTTCAATGTGCAGCCTTTCTATCGTCAAGAAGACCTTAATGGCATGAAAACCACTGACTCCGCACCCGGACAATATCCATTTGTCCGTGGTACGAAAGACAACAACAACTGGCTCGTCCGCCAAAACATCTGTGCAAAAGATGCAAAGGCAGCTAACCAAAAAGCTTTGGATCTCCTCACTAAAGGTGTTGAGTCGCTGGGTTTCCATCTGAACAAACAAGAATTGTCGGCAGATTATATCGCTGCTTTGCTCAGTGGTATTCCGGCAGACAAAGTGTCGCTTAATTTTAAGGTGTGCGCTTGCAAAGGAGTTGAACTTATCGGTTTGCTCACCGGCTATTTCCGTGCACAAGGCTACGACCTCAGTCAACTGAAGGGTAGTGTCGAAATCGACCCGATCAACAAGATGCTCACCAAAGGCAAACCGCTTACGAAAGAGCAAGTGTCTCAGAAAGTGGTAGCTGTCGTAGAAGCCAACAAGGCTTTGCCTCACTATCGTGTTCTTTCGGTTCATTCCGTCTCGCTCAATAATGCCGGTGCTTATTGTGCACAAGAGTTGGGTTACGCTTTGGCTTGGGGTAACGAATATATGCAAATGCTGACCGAAGCCGGTGTCGATGCCGCTACAGCCGGCAAGGCTATTGAGTTTAAGATGGGTATCGGTGGCAATTATTTCATGGAGATTGCCAAGTTCCGTGCTGCCCGTATGCTTTGGGCAACCATCGTCCGTCAGTACGAACCTGTCTGCAATTGCGGTTCTGCTTGCCAATGCGAGAAAGTGGACGGCAAATATTGCCCTTGCGCAATGAAGATGTATGTTTCTGCACAAACGAGTACTTTCAATAAGACCGTATTTGATGCTTACGTGAACTTGCTCCGTACACAAACTGAAACAATGTCGGCTTCGTTGGCAGGTGTTGATGAAATCACCGTTATGCCTTTCGATATTACATATAAAGAATCTGATGATTTCTCGGAGCGTATTGCCCGCAATCAACAGTTGCTCTTGAAAGAGGAAGCGCACTTTAATAAGGTAGTGGATCCCGCTGCGGGTTCTTATTATCTGGAGAACCTCACTGCCAACATCGCAGAGCAGGCATGGAAACTCTTCCTTGATATCCAGGAGAAGGGTGGTATGTACGAGATGGTTGCTTCGGAAGAAGTACAAAAGGCTATGCAACAGACTCAGACACAACGCTTGCAGGATGTGGCTCGCCGCAAAGAAACATTGTTGGGTACCAATCAGTTCCCCAACTTCACGGAGAAGACCGAAGGCAAGATTCAGACATCTTGCGGTTGCCACTGTGGTTGTGGACATCACGAAGAAGCTGGTTTGATGACGCTTCCTGCTGCCCGCGCAGCAGAGGAGTTCGAAGTACTCCGTTTGGCTACAGAGGCTTCGGCTCATCAGCCCAAAGCCTTTATGCTGACTATCGGCAATTTGGCAATGCGTCTGGCTCGTGCACAATTCTCTTGCAACTTCTTTGCTTGCGCAGGCTACCAGGTAATCGACAACTTAGGTTTCGATACGGTTGAAGCCGGTGTGGAAGCAGCTCGCAAGGCAGGTGCAGATATCATCGTATTGTGCTCTTCCGATGACGAATATGCTGAATTGGCTCCCAAGGCATGGGAACTTGTTCAAGGCAAAGAAATCTTCGTAGTGGCAGGCGCACCTGCTTGTATGGAAGATCTGAAAGCCCAAGGCATCGAAAACTTCATCCACGTGCGTGTGAATGTACTCGAAGAATTAAAGAAGTATAACCAGCAACTCCTAAAGTAAACAGTTATGAAACCTGATTTTAAGAACATTGATATTAAGAACATAGCTGCTTCCACCTTCGAAGGAGCTAACAACGAAACCTGGCTCACCCCCGAACAAATCCCGGTGAAGCCCGTATATACCAAAGAAGATTTGCAAGGCATGGAGCATCTTGGCTATGCTGCAGGTCTTCCTCCGTTCCTCCGTGGTCCGTATAGTGCCATGTATCCTTTGCGCCCTTGGACCATTCGTCAATATGCCGGATTCTCTACTGCTGAAGAGTCCAACGCTTTCTATCGCCGTAACCTGGCAAGCGGTCAGAAAGGTCTTTCTGTGGCTTTCGACTTGGCAACCCACCGTGGTTACGACGCTGACCACCCGCGTGTTGTCGGCGATGTAGGTAAAGCCGGTGTAAGTATCTGCTCTGTCGAAGATATGAAGGTGCTTTTCGATGGTATTCCTTTGAATAAGATGTCTGTTTCTATGACGATGAACGGTGCCGTTCTGCCTATCCTCGCATTCTATATCAATGCAGGACTGGAGCAGGGTGCCAAACTCGAAGAAATGGCAGGTACTATCCAAAACGATATTCTCAAGGAATTCATGGTGCGCAATACCTATATTTATCCGCCCAAGTTCTCTATGAAGATTATCGCCGATATCTTCGAATACACCTCTAAGAACATGCCTAAGTTCAACTCTATCTCTATCTCCGGCTACCACATGCAAGAGGCTGGTGCTACGGCGGATATTGAGTTGGCTTACACTTTGGCTGACGGCTTGGAGTACTTGCGTGCCGGTGTCAATGCCGGAATGAACGTAGACGACTTTGCCCCCCGTCTTTCTTTCTTCTGGGCAATTGGTATGAACCACTTTATGGAGATTGCCAAGATGCGTGCAGGACGTATGTTGTGGGCTAAGATTGTGAAATCGTTCGGTGCGAAGAATCCTAAGTCGTTGGCATTGCGTACACACTGCCAGACTTCCGGTTGGTCGCTCACTGAGCAAGATCCTTTCAACAACGTAGGACGTACATGTATCGAAGCCATGGGTGCAGCACTCGGACATACCCAGTCGCTCCATACCAACGCATTGGACGAAGCCATTGCTTTGCCTACCGATTTCTCTGCCCGTATTGCGCGTAACACGCAGATTTATATACAGGAAGAAACCAAGATTTGCAAGGAGATCGATCCGTGGGCAGGTTCTTACTATGTAGAATCTCTTACCAAAGAGATTGCCGACAAAGCTTGGGAGCACATTCAGGAAATCGAGAAACTCGGCGGTATGGCTGCAGCTATCGAAACCGGTATTCCTAAGATGCGTATCGAAGAGGCTGCTGCCCGTACGCAGGCTCGTATCGATTCCGGCACGCAGAAGATTATCGGTGTCAACGAGTATCGCTTGGAGCACGAAGATCCTATCGATATCCTCGAAATCGACAATACTGCAGTACGTGAACAGCAGATTGCACGTCTCCGTGACCTTCGTGCACATCGTGACGAAGCGGCTGTACGTGAGGCTTTGGCTGCAATCACAGCTTGCGTGCAAGAGTTTGCAGATGGCAAACGTTCAGAAAACAACCTGCTCGACTTGGCTGTAAAGGCAGCGGCAGTACGTGCAACATTGGGTGAAATATCCGATGCTTGCGAAGCTGTAGTGGGCAGATATAAAGCAACCATTAGAACTATTTCAGGCGTGTACGCATCAGGAACAAAGAACGACGAGTACTTCCAAAAGGCTCAGGAACTCACAGCTGAGTTCGCAAAGAAAGAGGGACGTCAACCTCGTATTATGATTGCTAAAATGGGGCAGGACGGTCACGACCGTGGTGCCAAAGTGGTGGCAACAGGTTATGCCGATTGCGGTTTCGATGTGGATATGGGACCTCTGTTCCAAACTCCTGAAGAGGCTGCAAAACAGGCAGTTGAGAACGATGTTCATGTACTCGGTGTCAGCAGTTTGGCTGCAGGTCACAAGACTTTGGTACCCCAGGTGATTGCCGAACTCAAGAAATTGGGTCGTGAGGATATCATGGTGATTGCGGGTGGTGTTATTCCGGCACAAGACTACGATTTCTTGTACAAAGCCGGTGTAGCCGCCATCTTCGGTCCGGGTTCGCCTGTGGCTAAATCCGCTTGTACCATCATGGAGCTCTTGATGCAATAGTAGAGACGACGTGTACATTGTCGCCGTGACCATTGTACATTGTCTTATATATAGATTAAGGAGTCGGTCTTCTGTCCGGCTCCTTAATTTTATCATTTTTGTTTGTTTGATATCAACCTTATCAGAGGAAAGTAGTAGAGATGATGTGTATATTGTCTGAAGAACTGAGTGATTGAATAATTGTAGAGAAAGGGTGGGCTTATACTCTTTCGTCCATATCTATTGCTGGGCAATGAGATATTAACTATTAATTATTCACTATTCACTTTCCTACCGTCATTTGGTTATTATTTGGTTATTATTTGGTTGTTATTTGGTTGTTATTTGGTGATTCAGCTACCCATACGCTACCGATAAGCACCCTCCGTGCTATCACCTCCCGTAGCACACCCGTAGCATTATGGGACTTGTGTGGGCTTTACATATCCTTTGTATGGGATTCAATAATGCCCTGTACAGATAGGAGTGTGCTCCCTCTAAAAAACATCGCAATATCTTGTCATTGCAAAAACGTTTCTTCTGCATACACCGCAAGGCGTGTTGTTAACGGCATATTATGGGTGTCAACGGAGAATAAAAACAACTCTTATAGGTCATTAATGGAGGTCCAATCCCCCAATTGTAAAAATGTCAAATTGTTAACTTGTCAAATCAATATTTTTTCGTACCTTTGCAAACTCTTATGCGCATATCTGTATATTGCACATAATTACAATACATTAAGCATAAATAATTCACATAGTAATGGAGACGAAATACAATCCGACCGACATTGAGCAGAAATGGTATGACTACTGGATGGAACACCGTTTGTTCCACTCCGAACCCGACAATCGTGAACCCTACACAGTGGTGATTCCCCCTCCAAATGTGACGGGAGTACTCCACATGGGGCATATGTTGAACAACACGATTCAGGACATCTTGGTGCGTCGTGCCCGTATGATGGGCAAGAACGCCTGCTGGGTGCCCGGTACCGACCATGCCAGTATCGCTACCGAAGCCAAAGTGGTCAACCGGCTGGCGCAGCAGGGTGTCAAAAAGACCGACCTCACACGTGAACAGTTCCTTACACACGCATGGGACTGGACCAACGAGCATGGCGGCATCATCCTTAAGCAGCTCCGCAAACTCGGTGCCTCGTGCGATTGGGACCGTACCGCTTTCACCATGGACGAGACACGTTCTGAAAGCGTGTTGAAAGTGTTCTGCGACCTCTATAACAAAGGACTCATCTACCGTGGTGTGCGTATGGTCAATTGGGACCCGAAAGCACTCACCGCCTTGTCTGACGAGGAAGTCATCTTCCGTGAGCACCAAGGCAAACTCTATTTCCTCAAATACTATGTGGTTCCCGCAGAACAAAGCACTGTCAACGAGTCGGAACTCGAAGAAGGCAATATCTGCCGCAAAGACGACAAAGGCTATTATGCACTCGTTGCCACTACTCGTCCCGAAACCATTATGGGTGATACCGCTATGTGTATCAACCCCAACGACCCGAAAAACAAATGGTTGCGTGGCAAGCACGTTATTGTTCCTTTGGTAGGTCGCGAGGTTCCTGTTATCGAAGACGAATATGTGGATATAGAGTTCGGTACGGGCTGTCTGAAAGTAACGCCCGCACACGATGTCAACGACTATATGTTGGGCGAGAAATACAACCTGCCATCTATTGACATCTTCAACGACAACGGAACGATTAGCGAAGCCGCCGGTTTATACGTAGGTATGGATCGTTTCGACTGCCGCGAGCAGATTGAAGCCGACCTTGCGCAGGCAGGATTGTTGGAAAAAACCGAAGCCTATACCAACAACGTAGGTTTCTCTGAGCGTACCAATGTGCCCATTGAACCGAAACTTTCTATGCAATGGTTCCTGCGTATGCAGCACTTTGCCGATATGGTGCTCGAACCTGTGATGAACGACGATATACGTTTCTATCCTGCCAAGTATAAGAATACCTATCGCCACTGGATTGAGAACATCAAAGACTGGTGCATCTCACGCCAACTTTGGTGGGGGCACCGCATACCGGCATACTACCTTCCCGAAGGCGGCTTTGTGGTTGCACCTACGGCCGAAGAAGCACTTCTGAAGGCACAGGAAAAAACCGGCAATCCTGACCTTACACTTGCCGACCTCCGTCAGGATGAGGATAGTCTCGATACATGGTTCTCTTCGTGGCTGTGGCCTATATCTTTGTTCGATGGTATCAATAATCCGGGCAATAAGGAGATACAGTATTACTATCCGACCAGCGACCTTGTCACCGGTCCCGACATCATCTTCTTCTGGGTGGCGCGTATGATAATGGCAGGCTACGAATACCAAGGCACTATGCCGTTCAAGAATGTCTATTTCACAGGTATTGTGCGGGATAAACTGGGACGTAAGATGTCCAAATCATTAGGCAACTCGCCCGATCCCTTGGATTTGATTGATAAGTTCGGTGCCGATGGTGTCCGCATGGGAATGATGCTTTCTGCGCCTGCCGGTAACGATATTCTCTTCGACGAATCCCTTTGCGAACAAGGACGCAATTTCAACAACAAGATTTGGAACGCCTTCCGCCTTGTCAAAGGATGGGAAACCGCCGACATAGAGCAACCAGCCTATGCTCGTCTCGCAACCGGTTGGTTCGATTCCTTACTCAATAAGACTGCCGCAGAGGTCAACGACCTTTTCGGTAAATACCGCTTGTCGGAAGCGCTGATGGCAATCTATAAGTTATTCTGGGACGAGTTCTCGTCTTGGTACTTGGAGATGATTAAGCCCGCCTACGGACAACCGATTGACGCCACCACCTACCGTCTCACTTTGGGTTTCTTCGAAGAACTCCTCAAGCTCCTTCATCCTTTCATGCCGTTTATCACTGAGGAACTCTGGCAGAACCTTTATGAGCGTAAAGCCGGTGAGAGCATTATGGTAGCCCGAATGGTCGAACCCAAGGCAGTGGACAACGCTCTTATTGCTCAGGTGGAAATACTCAAAGCCATTATTGCTGGTATCCGTACCGTTCGTTTGCAACGCAATATCCCGCAGAAAGAAGCCCTTGCTTTGCAGGCTGTGCGACCGGCTCCTCTGTCGGAAGGCGAAGCAGCGGTAATTACCAAACTTTGCAACCTTTCCGCTATCGCTTACGTACAGCAGAAAGAGGAGGGCAGTGTGGCTTTCATTGCCGATGCAACGGAATACGCTATCCAACTCGGTGCTCATATCAATGTGGAAGAGGAACTTCAGAAACTGCAAGCGGACCTCGCTTATCAGGAAGGTTTCCTGCAGAATGTGATGAAGAAACTCGGCAACGAACGCTTTGTGCAGAACGCCAAACCGGAAATAGTTGCTTTGGAGCGCAAAAAGCAATCTGACGCCGAATCCCGCATCGCCACCCTCAAAGAGAGTATAGCGGCTTTACAGAAATAATCTGGTGTACAGACGATGTGTGCATTGTCTCTGAGCCCAAACAAACCAATGTGGAGAAGCGGTTTGTCGCATCTAAATGGTTCAGCAATACATTTGTAGAGACGGGGTGCGCCCCGTCTCTTTTGTTTGCTATAACTATGACTATTGTATATCGTCTTGTCTTGCAAATAGCATATGAGTGGATAATTGTCAAATCGTAAATCGTCCGATTGTCAAATTATTCACTCACTTGTTTTTGTGCCGGTGTCAAAGTGTATGCCGCATTAGCCAATACGGTTTCGCAAATAGCGATATTCGATATTACCAAAGGTGTCAATCTCGCCAAGGCGGTTACTCAGTGGATGCCTGAGGACAAAGACTATTGCTCCGAGGCTCAGTTTCGCAGTACCCATATCGCCTTGAAGGACGGACTCATCTATCTCTATTTGTTCGATGATAGAGAGGGTATCTCCGTTTATTTCTGTCCGCAGATGGAGCCGGTCATTCCTAAAGCAGATGCCGATTTTGTTTTGAAGAAAGAGTGGGAACGCAGTACCGTTTTGGGCAATGCGCCCGAACATATCGATGGTTCCAATGCTCAGCAGGGAGGAGCTTTCAATGGTTATTTCTATGTCAACGATTGCGCCGACCGTTTGGTTTACGTATTCGATTCGACAGGTTGCGTGGGTTCTCTCCCCGGTGGAGCAGGGTGGGGCACTGCCATCGATGATGCCGGTAATATCATTGTACGCAACGACAAATCGACTTCCGCCTCTCATAGTTTTCTTATCTATCCGTCTGGCACAAAGGTCGATAATCCCATAACGCCGCTCTCGTTGGAAGTAGAGGTGGCGGCTGCCGGACAGTATATCCTCCGTGTGGATGGAAAACTGGGGAAATTCATCAAAGAATAAAGCGGGATTATAGCATAGTTTGAGCTAAAGCGTTGAGCCTTTGTTTGCGTTCTTGCCAATCGGGCAAGCGCACTGTCATCAGCGCTTTGAATGCCGGACCGTGGTTGGCTGCTTGCAGGTGCGTCAGTTCGTGTACCACCACATACTCCACGCACTCCAAGGGCATATGTGCCAAATGCAGATTGAAGCGCAAAGTCCTTCGCCCTGGTGTACAACTTCCCCATTCGGTGCGCATCTCACGGATAGTCCAATTCACATTCGGCTCGCAGAGTAGCGTTTGCCATCGTTGTACCATCATGTCCAATACGTTTTCCAATTGTCGGCGCAAAAAATGGTCAATAATGGTTTTGCGTTGCGCTATAGAGAGTTGCGTTTTGCAGCGGAGTAGGATAGTATTTTCTTGCAAAAAGACGGCATTGCTGAACAGGGTTGTTTCTAACCTCAAGTGATAAGGTTTGCCACGCAGATAGATAGTGTCCCCTGTGGTGTACGTTCTTTCTGTTTTGGGTTTTTGCTCCCGAAAGCGTTGCACCGTTGTCCGTAGCCATGCGGCTTTCGATTGCAAAAAACGCTCTACCTCTTGTCCGCTGCAAGTCAAAGGCACACTTAGGCGCACTCGCCCGTCGGGGTGCACCGTAAGCCGCATATAGCGTACCGCCTTGCGTTGGATATCGATGGTTATATCGCCGAATTGTATCGTCATACCGGATGCTGTATTACGTCCGCAAAAGTACACAATTCCTTTCATATATACTACATGGCGGACACGAAAAATGCGGGTAGTCTGCTGCCTTTGTGTATATGGAGAATTTGTTGTATTTTTGCACGTTAAAACAAAAAAATCAATCTTATGGCACAATTGGTAGTGGTTGCAGAAAACCAAGAACGCAAATTGGCGGAACGCATTATGCCGGGAGTACCGGTATTGGAATGTGGCGTTGGTGCACTCAATATTATGCAGGCTTTGCGCAATATCCCTTTGGATACCGAAATCATCAATATCGGTTATGTAGGTTCGTCTAATTTTGAAATCGGTACGCAGGTCGAGATAGGCGAATGCCGTTTGTACCACCCCAACGTAACTTATCCCGAACCCGTGTTTCATCTTGCGGGAGATACACTTTGCTTTACGGGCGTGGATTTTGTTTTGGAGAGCAAAGAGCGCGATTGTGTCTTCGATATGGAGCTGGCGTTCATTTGTGGGATAGGTTTCCGCAGTGTCCGCAGTATCAAGATTGTAAGCGATAACCTGTCTCTGCATGAGTATCACCAAGTAGGAGCAGGGGTATAAGTAACTTTGCATATATTTATAATTTCCTACATATAACTTATGAGCAACTACAAATGGACCTTCCAAAACATTGGAGGCACAACCCGGATTAAGCTCAATTCAGGCGAAGATATTCGTCACTTGCCTGAATTGGACGAAAAGATGTGGACGGTTCTTTCTTGTCCCGTCACCAATCTTCAAATCGACGAACGCAGTTTGCGCTATATCGACCTCGACGGCGATGGCAAAATCCACGTCTCCGAAGTGGTGCGTACTGCCCAATGGCTCACCGCTGTTCTCAACAATGCCGATTTGCTTTTGCAGGAAAGCGATACGATGCCGCTGTCGGCTATCTGTACCGATACCGGAGACGGACAACGTATCTACGCTTCCGCCCGGCAGATTTTGCGCAACTTGGGCAAAGAAACCGATAGTATTTCCGTAGCCGATACTTCCGATAGTATTGCTATCTTCGCCCAAACCCGTTTTAATGGCGATGGGGTGATTACGGAATCTTCTGCCGATACCGATGAACAGAAAACGCTCATCAATGCTATCATTGCTGCTACAGGCGGTACGCCCGACCGTAGCGGTGTCCAAGGTATCAATGCCGGTCAGATCGAAGCTTTCTATACCGCTTTGGCGGAATACAAAGCATGGAACGACAGCGCTGTTCAAGCTCCTTATGGTGATCAAACCGATGTTGCCATGGCGGCTTACAATGCTTTGGATACCAAGGTGCGCGATTTCTTCCTGCGCAGTAAATTGGCGGCATATAGCAACGATGTTGCTGTGCTCGATGTGCAGTCCGCCCGCATCGAAGCTATCAGTGCCGATAATCTCACTGACAAGATGGCGGAAATAGCGTCCTATCCTATTGCCCGTATCAGTCCTGATGCGCTTATTGACCTTAATGCGCCTGTTAACCCTGCATGGGAAACTATCTTCCGGCAATTGAAGGAAATCGTATGGAGTAAAGAGAAAACAACGCTTTCCGAAGACGATTGGAAGACATTGGGAGATACTTTTGCGCCTTACGCTGCTTGGAAAGCGGCACAAGCCGGCACTATGGTTGCTTCGCTCGGAATCGCTACCGTAGAGCAAATGCTCACCGGAAACCGTAAGGCGGAACTTCTGCAATTGGTTGAGCAGGACAAGGCTCTGGAAACAGAAGCCGATACCATTCAGGAAGTTGACCGCCTTTTGCACCTCTATCGTGATTTCTACACCTTGCTCAAGAACTTCGTTACGCTGCAAGACTTCTATTCGCCTGATCGTGAGCGGAAAGCCGTCTTCCAAATCGGTACTTTGGTAATCGACCGGCGTGCTTGCCACCTCTGTTTCAGAGCCGAAGATATGGGCAAACTCTCCACTATGGCACCGGCAAGCGGTATGTATCTCATCTTCTGTGATTGTACCACTAAAAATCGTCCCGATAAACTCCAAATTGTGGCAGCAATGACGCAAGGCGATACGGGCGAACTCATGGTGGGAAAAAACGCTATTTTCTACGACCGTCAGGGACACGATTGGGACGCTGTTGTAACTAAGATTATCGACAACCCGATTGGTATCGCACAAGCGTTCTGGTCGCCTTATCGCCGTATGGCAAAATGGGTGGAGGACCTCATCAACAAACGTGCTGCCGAAAAAGACTCAGCCATCATGTCCGAAGCTACTGCCAAACTCTCTGAGAAACCTGTGCTTTCAGCTGATAAAGATGCCAAACCGGCACAGCCTTTCGATATCGCCAAGTTTGCCGGTATTTTTGCTGCCTTAGGTATGGCTTTAGGTATGATTGGTACTGCGCTCGTCAGTGTTGCCAAAGGCTTTGTTGCTCTCACTTGGTGGCAGGCTGTTTTGGTGATTGTGGGGATATTGTTGCTTATTTCCGGTCCGTCGATGATTATGGCGTGGCTCAAACTGCGCCGTCGGAATATTGCGCCTATTCTCAATGCCAACGGATGGGCTGTCAATGCCTCTTCCGTGTTGAGCATAGGCTTTGGAGCTACGCTTACTGATACGGCACATTTTCCGAAACTGAAAATGAAAGATCCGTTTGCAAAGAAAGGATTGGCTACTTGGAAAAAGTGGGTCATAACTTTGGCTGCAGCAGTGGTTGTCTTTGTCGGGTTGTGGTTGGGCAACTTGCTCTCGTGGGCAAAACTTCCTTCTCCGTTGTCATATTTCCATCATGAGGTGGTTACGGAAGTGGTTGCCGAAATTGTGACAGAAGAAACGGTTATAGAAACTGTAACAGAAGAACCGACTGCCGAGTAAAAAAACAGAATTGTAGCAACGGGGCGTGCCCCTCCAAATCGCCAATGCCCCATGTAGAGACGCGATTCATCGCGTCTAAAATTGCCCAATAATGCAAATGTAGAGACGATGTGCACATCGTCTCTTTTTCGTTAGGTATGTTTCTGTCCTCTCTCAACTTCTCATTTCCTCAACTCCTCCAATCGTCTTTTCTCTCAGCACTGCCGTAGCACTCCCCTAGCACTCGGGTAGCACTCCCCTCCGCGTTACTTTGTTACATTGTTACATCCCCTTTGTCTCTATACCCCCTTTTTCGCACAATCACACACTTTTCTTTTCGTTTTTCTCCGTTTTTTGCCCCCTTTTCCCGAAAATCCACCCCGTTTTCGCCACAAAAATTCCCCCGATTTTGGGGGATAAAGGGGGAGTATATTAATATATAATATATATATAATAAAAGACCCCCTTCTACTCTTTTCCGGTGTAACATTGTAACATTGTAACACTTTTCGACCGACATCCGCATTTTGTATCATTTTGATACATTTCAAGGGGTATTTTGTATCATTTTGATACAACCCGTCTCTTCTCCACTCACTACCTTTGCAATCGTAATCGTTGCGCAACCATTACACATGTTAAACAATTAAATTCATTACAAACAATTATGGAATTCATTGGAGTCATTCGCCAAACTTTGTCCAATCCATCCGCCAAACAGATAAACGTTGATAGAAATCCCTCTACCGACTCTTTACCCGCTTCGACTGCTCGTACATTACAACTGTTGGTAGGAGGTCTGTCTCCCCAAAAAGAGGCTTATATGTACGAAAAACTATTCCATTTTTCTGATTTATTTTGATATATCCTACATAAAGACTACTTTTGCGGCAAATTTAATAAACGATTAGCCAATGGATGTAACGCGATTGTCGGTGAATATGATTCGGAATATGGGCACGCTATGCTTGGATGACGATGTGTTGATGCTCGACAAGATTCACACTCTGTTAAACCGAGGCGGAAACCGGGCACTCCGCAATAGACGTGATAGCGGAGAAACTGATGCAACAGGCGCGCAAAAGCCTGCTCAACGAGGAGAAGACCATCTCGCAAGTCAGTTACGACCTTGGTTTCAGCGACCAGTCGGCATTCGGGAAAGTCTTCCGAATGCACGAGGGTGACCTAGGGCATATCGGAAATCAAAATAAACAATAAAAGAAGAATGGAAAATCTAACCGAATTATTTGAACAATCCGTAAAGAAGTATTGGGATAATCCTGCATTGTCAGACTACCAAATCCGCACAGAAACCTACGGAGAACTGGCACAGCATATAGAACACCTGCACCTTGTATGGCGCGCTATGGGGTTGAAGAAAGGGGACAAGATAGCGCTGAACGCCCGTAGCACGGTGCATTGGGTGGAAGTCTTTTGGGCGGCGATGACAGGCGGATATGTGAGCGTGCAATTGTACAACGCTTTTCTGCCCGTGGACGTGGAGAAATTGGTTGTGCATTCCGACAGCAAGATACTCTACACAGAGAAGCGCACATTCAGCCAAATGCAATTCGACAACATGCCCGGTGTGGTGGCGGTAGTGGATATCGACAGTATGGAACTGCTGGCAGCGACCGATGACGCCCGCAAAGCCTACGAGGAGGGCGGTAAACTGTTTGCTGCGGCGCATCCGCAAGGCTGCACCGCTGGTGATGTACACTACCCGTCGCGCGATATGGACGAGGTATGTGCCATCATGTACACGTCCGGATCGACGGGTAATCCGAAAGGCGTGATGCTGACAATACGCAATTTCAGTTGGAATGTGGAGCAGTTTCAGCGGCTACTGCCTTACCAAGCCGGCGACAACTACGTTAGCATCTTGCCCTATGCCCATATTTTCGGTCTGACGTGCGACTTGGTAGTGACGATGTGTACGGGTATGCACTCCGTCATATTGGGGCGTATGCCTATTCCGTCGTTGGTGGAAGAGGCGATGCGGGCATATAGTCCGAAGATATTCCTTGCTGTGCCGCTTGTGCTGGCGAAATTCGTAGAGTATGTGGCAGGAGCGGAGATGAGCAGCGAAGAGGGGCGGCACAAATTGGCAAACTATGAACAATATCCCGGCTTTTGCGCAGCATTGCGCGCAAAAGTGATGGGCGCTTTGGGAGGAAGACTGGAAGTCTTTGTCACGGGAGGCGCAGCTATTCCGCCGGCCATAGAGCAACTGCTTGCATTCCAGATCAACATGCCCTTTATCACGGGCTACGGTATGTCGGAGTGCGCCCCCTTGCTGGCAGTGGGCAAGGTGGGGCAATACAAAGCCAAGTCCTGCGGCGAGACGGTAGAGTCGCTGAGCGTCCGTATTGCATCACCTGACGGAAGAACCATCCCGGGAGAGGTCCAGGTGAAAGGCGAATGCGTGTTTGCCGGATATTACAAGAATCCGGAAGCCACGGAGGCGGCGTTCACGGAAGACGGCTGGTTCCGCACGGGCGATTTGGGCACGCTGGACGACGACCATACACTCTTCTTGGTGGGACGCTGCAAAAACATGCTTCTGTCGTCCAATGGGCAGAACATCTATCCCGAAGAAATCGAAGTGCTGCTCAACGCGCTCCCCTACGTAGCGGAGTCGGTAGTAGTACAACGGGAGCATATCCTCCATGCACTGATAGTACCCGACATGAACCGCATGGACAACGAGCAGATAGACGCCGAAGCACTGAACGCTATCATGGCTGGCAATATCCGCAACCTCAATGCACGCTTGCCGCAATATGCGGCGGTGAATACTTTCGAGTTGCGCTTCGAGCCGTTTGCCAAAACGCCGAAAGGAAGTATCCGGCGGTTTATGTACCAATAACAGATTATAATTAAGCAAAATAAGAGCATATGAAACGTGTAGTAATCACAGGTCTCGGGCGATATGCCCCATAGGTAATAACGTAGCGGACGTGGTATTCACCTACCTGCACAACGCGGCACGCGCGGAAGAGGTGACGAAGGCTGTAGAAGCAAAAAGGGCAGCGCTGCCTTGCCCCCAAGCCGATGCGGCGGATTACCATGCTACCGAGGAGGCAGTGAAGCGCACGCTGGATGAGTTCGGACAGATAGACATCCTTGTGAACAACGACGGCGGATACTCATCCATCCTCCCTCACCCTTGTAAAATGAATGGTTGCGGATAAACAAACCATTTGTCTGATAATGCAATATTAGCTATTAATTATTACTATTAACTGAATTTTCCTTTTTGCATATTTGCAATCTTTTTTGTATCTTTGCAACTTGTAAACAAACGGCAAATGCCAACCAATAATGTACACTTTCATCATCTCATTGATAGTTCTCGTTCTCGGCTATGTGCTTTATGGAGTGCTTGTTGAGAAGATTTTCGGAGCAGACAGCAAAGTTGCAACTCCTGCAATAACCAAAGCTGACGGAGTTGATTATGTCGCACTGCCGGCTTGGCGAATTTTTCTCATTCAGTTTCTCAATATCGCCGGCTTGGGTCCTATCTTTGGTGCGATTATGGGCATCTTCTATGGTCCTGCCGCTTTTCTTTGGATTGTGTTCGGTACTATTTTCGCAGGTGGCGTGCACGACTATCTTTCCGGTATGATGTCCGTCCGCAAAGGCGGTGCCAGTCTGCCCGAAATTGTAGGCGATGAACTGGGTGGCGGTGTCAAGCAGTTGATGCGTGTCCTTTCGTTGGTGCTGCTTATTTTGCTCACCACCACTTTCCTCAGTGGCCCTGCCGGTCTGTTGCACGGTTTGGCTCATTCTGTCAGTGCGCAAGCGTGGATTCTCATCATCTTTGCTTACTATGTGTTGGCTACTTTGTTGCCTATCGATAAACTCATCGGGCGTTTTTATCCTCTCTTTGGTGCTATTTTGCTCTTCATGGGATTGGGTATTATGGTGGTGATGTTAGGTTGGCATGCTGCCGATATGCCGGAACTGACCGATGGATTGCATAATCGTCAGACCAACGGCTTGCCCCTTTTCCCAATGATGTTTGTGAGTATTGCCTGTGGTGCTATCAGTGGTTTCCACGGTACGCAGTCGCCTATCATGGCACGTTGCATAACCAATGAACGGCAAGGTCGCTGGATTTTCTACGGGGCTATGGTGGCTGAAGGTATGTTGGCACTTGTTTGGGCGGCGGCTGCCGGTTCTTTTTTCGGAGGAATCGAAGGTTTGCAGACTTTCGCTGCAGAACACCAAGGGGAGAATATAGCCGCTCTTGTTATCGACCGCATCTCTCGTACATGGTTGGGGAAAGTGGGGGGTATATTGGCGATTGTAGGTGTGATTGCTGCACCTGTTACCTCAGGTGATACGGCGCTTCGCAGTGCCCGGCTGATTGTGGCGGATTTTCTTCATCTCGACCAAAAAGCCATTCGCAAACGGCTTTATATTTCTTTGCCGTTGTTCGCTCTTGTTTTTGCGATGACTTTTGTCAATTTCGATGTTGTATGGCGTTATTTCGCATGGACCAATCAGACCTTGGCGGTCTTTACTCTCTGGACGGCTACCGTTTTTCTCTTTAAGTTGGAACACGGCACCGGTCGTTCGCCTTTCTCCAATGGCTATTTCATTTCGTTATTGCCGGCGCTTTTTATGACGATGGTCAGTGTGAGTTATATCCTCATTGCGCCCGAAGGGCTTCATCTGCCCGTCGAATGGCGTTGGATAGGTTATGTTATAGCCGGTGTGGTAACTCTTGCCATTCTCATCGGTTTCTCTGCCTGGGCAAACAAATATGCCCGCAAAATCGTCAAAGTGTAAAATTGTCCAATTGTCAAATCCGGGGGCGTGGCCCCGTCTAAATCCACCTTTTTGGCACGAAATTTGCAAAAACTCCAAGCGGAAATTAGTTTGTTTACTGATAATTGTCAAATTGTGAAATAGTCAAATCGTCAATCATATATGAATTGTTTAAGAAAAATCTGGTGCCGCACCTTTCAAGGGGTGTTCTATTTGGCGCTTCCTCTGTTACCTTACAGAGATCCCAAGCGGTTCAATGCGATAACGCGCATACCCGAAATACTGAAAAAGAATAATAAATCACGCGTACTTATTGTCACTGACCAAGGTTTGGTCAAAGCCGGATTGTTGCAACAGTTGGAAAACGTATTGCAGAAGGAGGGTATTGCTTATACCGTCTATTCCGACACCGTTCCCAATCCTACTATCGACAATGTGGAAGCCGCTCGGCAGCAATACCTCGATTTTGGTGCGGAAGCACTTATTGCTTTGGGTGGCGGTTCCTCGATGGATTGTGCCAAAGCAGCGGGTGCACGTATCGTAAAGCCTAATCAGTCTATTCCAGAGATGAAGGGTATCCTCCGTGTGCACAAGCGTTTACCGCTTTTGATTGCAATTCCTACTACGGCAGGAACGGGCAGTGAAACCACTTTGGCGGCAGTCATCACCGATAGCCGGGTTCACCACAAATATCCTATCAACGACTTCCCGCTTATCCCGCATTACGCCATTCTTGATTGGCATCTTACCACCGGATTGCCCAAACATATTACGGCTACCACCGGTATGGATGCGCTCACGCACGCTGTAGAAGCTTATATCGGACGTTCTACTACCAAGCAGACACGTTTGATGGCGGAAACGGCTACCAAACTCATCAACCGCTATCTCTATCGGGCGTACGAAAACGGCAACGATGGTGAAGCGCGTCAATATATGCTTCGTGCCGCTTTTTGTGCCGGCTTGGCTTTTTCCAAAAGTTATGTGGGCTATGTCCACGCTGTGGCACACTCGTTGGGAGGCAAATATGGTACACCCCATGGTTTGGCAAATGCCGTTTTGCTCCCTATCGTGCTCAAAGCCTACGGTAGTGCGGTCTATCCGAAATTAGCCCGTTTGGCACGCCGTGCGAATGTGATTACAGAAAACCTGTCCGACGAAGAAACTGCCAAACGTTTTATTGCTTGGATTGAGGAAATGAACGCCAAGATGAATATCCCGACGAAGATAGCCGATATCCGTGAGGAAGATATTCCTCAGATGGCTGCCCATGCCGATGCCGAAGGCAATCCGCTTTATCCCGTTCCCGTCCTTATGGACCGCAAAGAACTCGAACACCTTTACCGCCTTGCTATGTGAACTCGTTAAATTGTCAAATCGTCAAATTATGGATACTGCTCCTATCGTTTCTGCTCAACGAGCCTATTTTCGCTCGGGAGCTACATTGGATATCAAATTCCGTTTGAATGCGCTCAACCGTTTGGAAGACGCTATACGTCGGCATGAAACCGACTTGTTAACAGCCATTAAGTCCGATTTGGGTAAATCAGCTACCGAAGCGTTTATGTGCGAAGTGGGACTCACTCTTTCGGAGATTTCCCACGTCCGCCGTCATCTCCGCCGTTGGGCACGTACTGCTTGCCGACCGACACCGCTGACCAATTTTCCGGCATTGAGCCGTATCGTACAAGAACCCTACGGCGTGGTACTCATCATGTCTCCGTGGAACTATCCTGTTCTGCTCTCGCTCGAACCTTTGGTAGGTGCTATTGCCGCTGGTAACTGCGTGGTACTCAAACCTTCGGCTTATTCTCCGGCTACGAGCAAAGTCATGACAGATTTGCTCCGTGAAGCGTTTTCGCCCGAATATATTGCAGTGGTAGAAGGCGGACGTGCCGAAAATCAGAGCCTTTTGGAACAGCGTTTCGACTATATCTTCTTCACAGGTGGCGTTACCGTCGGAAAGATGGTAATGGAGAAAGCGGCTCGCTATCTCACACCCGTTACGCTCGAGCTCGGTGGTAAATCGCCTTGTATTATCGACCACACGGCGGATTTGCGTTTGGCGGCTCGCCGTCTGGCTTTCGGCAAGTGGCTCAATTGCGGACAAACGTGCATTGCACCCGACTATGTATTGGTGGAACAATCCGTTCACGACCGTTTTCTTGCGCTCCTTTTCGAGGAGATTCGCTCGCAATACGGCACTGACGCTTTCCTCAATCCCGATTACGGAAAAATCATCAACCAAAAGCATTTCGACCGTATCAGCGGACTCATCGATAGCGGCAAAGTCGTTTATGGTGGACAAACCAAAGCGGAAACTTTGCAGATTGCGCCCACTGTGATGGACGGCGTAACCGGGGACGATGCCGTTATGCAAGAGGAAATCTTCGGTCCGGTACTGCCCGTTCTGACGGTGGAGAATATCGATGAAGCGTACAATTTTGTGCGTGACCGTGAGAAACCTTTGGCGCTCTACTTGTTCACCACTGATAGTTGTACCAAACGCCGTTTTATGCGTGAAGTTTCGTTCGGCGGAGGGTGTATCAACGATACCATTATGCATATCGCTACTTCGGCTTTGCCCTTCGGCGGTGTAGGCAATAGCGGTATGGGAAGTTACCATGGCAAAAAGAGTTTCGAAACGTTCAGTCACGCCAAAGCCGTTGTGAAGAAGCCCAATTTCCTCGATCTCCCTTTGCGCTACCAACCTTACGCCGCCTGGAAAGAAAAAATAATCCGCCTTTTCCTGCGGTAAAATGAGTACTGACTGGTATTTTACGATATACGAACGCCCTCTTTAGAGGGCGTTTTTATTCTAAACACGAAATCTTTTTAACTCCCTATTGTGCAATTAAACAATATTTATTACTATTGCAACGTATGCGTATATATGGAAAAATTGCCGTGTATGCGGGTATTGGTGCTACAATGTACGTATTGGCTACAATAGCTGGTAAACTGCGAAAATAATGAAAAAACTGCGTTGTGTGATACTCTTTCTGTCGGTGATGGTTTGTGCTGTGTTTATGGCGCAAACGGTGAGCAATGTGCGGTTTGCGCAGTTGGGCGAGGACGAAGATATGGCATATTGCCTTTTGCCTGCTGCCGACGACGAGCGTGGTGCTATTCCCGTAACGGGCAATCGGCGTTATGTATTCTTCTCGTCTGAGTATGCCCGTAGGTATTATACGAAAGCCGATGAATTGTTGGGAAGGGAATATATGTTTACCACGGAGCGATCGGTTTCGTATTCGCAAATCTATGTGCTGTTCTCACCTCAGCAATTCTACAAAGCCAACGACGAAGCCAAAGCCCATGAGCAATACAGTTTGCCGCGTGCAACGCAACTAAAGAATTTCCGTCAGTGGCTCACGCAGTGCAAAATCCGTGACACACAACTCGTTGAGAATATTTTCACCGTTAAGATTGTGAAATAAGCCGTTCGGCAACTGTTGTACTGTCCGTGCAACCTTCGTATGACCCTTGTATGAATCCCTACTTGCAAGGTAGGAGCAAGCCATCTGCCTGCTCCGTTTTATATGTTTTATCCGTTCCGCGTATTGATGATATATTTCACTCCGTTTTCTTGTATTCGTTCCCTCAGGAACTGATAGAACGACGGTGTAATACTGATGGGGTAGTGAGGACAAATCAGATTCACCACATTGTCGCGCATTTCGTCGAACACTTGTATCTTCAGGAGAATATCTCCTTTGTTTTCGTTGCATTGACGGATCAGTTCTTGGCTGAAATCGTGGGTAATCCCGTTGACGGGCAGTAGCAGTGTTACCGATTCGATACTTTGCGTTTGTACGTTGTCCAAATGTTCAATATGCTGAATCTTCAATTCGTAGTTGGCTTGCTCAACCGCTTTTGGTTTGAAGTATTGCCTTTGTGCCCCATATTGCTGCAATACACCGGTTATGTAAACAAAATTATTGGTTGACAGACGGGTATGGTAGATTTCATAATCTTCGTTGAACAAACAGAAAGTATATGATCCCGAATAGTCTTCGAGTTGATATTTGCCGTATTGTTTGTTTGTTTTCATCGAAGTTGCCACTTCCGATCGGGTGATGATACCACCGAAGGTGAATATCTGGTTTTCTTTCTCTTTCAGCCAATCATTCGGGCTGGTTCTGATTACATTATTGTTATCATCGTCTCCTTCTGTTTCGTCATTCGTGTTGTTTACGGCGTTTGTCCGCTTTTCCGCTGTTCGGATAGCTTCAAATTCTGCCAATTCTTTGGCTGTGATGTTGCACAGGTTCTCCAATTCGAATTGGTATTTGTCAAGCGGGTGCGCCGAAAGGTACATACCGATGAGGTCTTTTTCTTTGTTCAGCCGTTCGATAGCCGACATACGTTCCACAAACGGTAATTCCGGTTTTTGTATGTCTATACCCATTTCGCTGCTGAAATCGCCGAATAGAGAATTGGTAGTGGCTTGTTTGTCAACTTGGTATTTGTTGCCATAGCGTATGAGCATGTCCAACACTCCTTCGCCTTTGAAATTGCAGCCTAAAAGTTGCTCTCTGTAGGTGTCTTCAAAACAATCGAAAGCTCCGGCAATCGTCAGACTTTCCATCGTTTTGCGGTTGCAAGCCGAGAGGTTGATGCGCTCTACAAAATCGTAGATATCTTTGTATCTGCCATGTTTCTCCCGCTCTTCAATAATGGCTTGTACGGCATTTTCTCCCACGCCCTTGATACCTCCTAAACCAAAACGGATGTCGCCTTTTTGGTTGACGGTGAAGTTCAGTCCCGATTCGTTAACATCCGGTTCCAATACACGGATATTCATGGCTTTGCACTCGTCCATGAATTTCGATACTTTGGTGATATCAGCTTTTTCCACCGTGAGGTTGGCAGCCATGAATTCTGCAGGGTAGTGGGCTTTCATATAGCCTGTCTGGTAGGCAATCCAAGCATAGCAAGTGGCGTGCGATTTGTTGAAAGCGTACGATGCAAAAGCCTCCCAGTCGCTCCATATCTTTTCCAGAATAGCAGTGTCGTAGCCTTTGTTGCGTCCGCCCTCAATGAACTTCGGGTGCAGTTCGTCCAGCATGGCTTTGATTTTCTTACCCATTGCTTTTCTGAGTTGGTCGCTTTCACCACGGGTAAAACCGGCAATCTCGCGCGAAAGAAGCATGACTTGCTCCTGATAGACAGTTACGCCATAGGTGTCCGCCAAGTATTTTTCCATGCAAGGCAGGTCGTAAACAATAGGTTCTCTGCCTTGTTTGCGGGCAATAAATTGCGGAATATAATCCATTGGTCCCGGACGATAGAGCGCATTCATGGCAATCAAATCGGTCAGGACGGTCGGTTTGAGGTCTTTGAGATACATCTGCATACCCGATGACTCAAACTGGAAAGTAGCAATGGTTTTGCCTTCTTGGAATAGTTTGTAGGTGAGCGCATCGTCCACCGGAATATGGTCGATATCAATATCTATATTCTTCGATTTCTTAACGTTGGCGACAGCTTCTTTTAATATGGTAAGGGTTTTCAGTCCCAAAAAGTCCATCTTTATCAAGCCTACTGATTCTACATAATGCCCGTCGTATTGTGTTACTATGATGTCTTGTTTGAGTTTCTTGTCGTATATGGTCGATAAGGGGGCAAACTTCGTAAGATCATCGGCTCCGATGATCACACCGCAGGCGTGGATACCTACCTGACGAACCGTATCTTCCAGTTCTTCGGCATAGTGGAGCATCGAAGATATGTTCCGGTCGTCGCTATTGAGTTGCTGGCGCAATTCAGGTACATATTTGTAACAATTGTGCAGATTGACCTTCGGCACTTTGCCTTTCTCGTCTTTCAATGAGTCGGGAAACTTATTAGGAATCAGTTGTTTGATTTCGTTTACCGTCTTCAATGGCACCTGTTGTACACGTCCAACATCGGCAATGGCGGATTTGCTCGCCATCTTGCCGTAGGTGATGATGTGCGCCACATGGGTTTTGCCGTATTTTTCGCTCACCCAATCCAATACGCGTTCACGTCCTTCATCGTCGAAATCGACATCAATATCGGGCAATGATATACGGTCCGGATTGAGGAAACGTTCGAACAGCAAGTCGTATTTCAGCGGATCTACATCCGTAATCTTCAAGCAATATGCTACCACACTGCCGGCTGCACTGCCACGGCCCGGTCCGACCGATACACCCAGTTCTTCTCTTGCTGCACGGATATAGTCCATCACAATCAGGAAGTAGCCTGGGAATCCCATTGTCTTCATGACGTGCAGTTCGAATGTGATACGGTCCTTTTGCTCGTCAGTCAGGACATCGCCATAACGCTCATGGGCACCGTCCCAAGTGAGTTTTGCCAAATAGTCCGCTTCGAATTTGATGCGGTAGAGCCGGTCGTAACCACCCAATTTCTGTATCTTTTTTTCTGCATCTTCCTGTTTGAGTACTACTTCGCCTTTTTCATTGCGCGTGAACTCGTTGAACAGGTCTTCGGGGGTGTATTTCTGCCGATATTCTTCTTCTGTACCAAAGTCTTCCGGTATCGGGAATTTCGGCATAATAGGATCTGTGTCAATCGAATAGGTCTCTACTTTGCTGACTATCTCCTGTGTGTTTTCCAATGCTTCAGGCAGGTCGGCAAATATCCGTTCCATCTCTTCGGGCGATTTGAGCCACTCTTGTTTTGTGTAGTGAAGCCGTTTTATATCGTCCAGATAAACGCCTGTAGAGATACAAATCAATCGGTCGTGGGCTTCGGAGTGCTCTTCTTCCACAAAGTGAACATCGTTGGTGCAGATGATTTTCGTATCGGTTTTGCGTGCCAGTTCTATCAGTACGGGGTTCACCTCTTTTTGCCGTTGATAGGTATTCGTGTCGCCACCCGGCTTGTCGGTTTGGTGGCGTTGCAGTTCGATATAATAATCGTCGCCGAATATCGATTTGAACCAGCGGATACTCTTTTCCGCTTCTTCCACTTTGCCCCGCATAATGAGTTGGGGCAACTCTCCACCCAAGCAGGCGGAGCAGACTATCAGTCCTTCGTGGTATTGCTGCAACAGTTCTTTGTCGATACGCGGGCGGTCGTAGAAGCCCTCCAAGAAGGACAGACTGACAATCTTGCACAGGTTCATGTAGCCGGTCTTGTTTTTGGCTAATAGAATAAGGTGCCAACCGCTGCGGTCAACAATGAATTCGCGTCCTTCAGCACTGAGTTCTTTCACATTCTTGTCTTTGCTATGGCGGCTTCTGCGGGCACAATATGCCTCTACTCCCACAATGGGCTTGAATGGCACATACTCATCGGCTTGCTGTTTCAGCTTGGGTAGCTCGGCTTCATAGAGGGGTATTTGTTTTTCCGCTTGGCGGGCTTCTTCTATCTTTTTATGCAGACTTACTTTCTCCGCTTTGTCTTTGCAGGCTTTTTCTTCAGCTTCCAGTTTTGGCAGTTCGGCAGCTGTTTTTTGTGCTTTCTTCAGATTGTCTTCGCAATCTTTCAGTGCACCGGCAGGAGCTTTGTTGATTTTCTTGCAATAGTCTAACAGTTCTTTGATTCCGTACATATTGCCATGGTCGGTGAGAGCAATGCTGTTCATACCCGTTTTTCGGCAGCGGTTTACCAAATCGGGTATTTTGGACATGCCGTCCAATACGGAATATTGCGAGTGTACGTGAAGGTGCGTGAAGTGTGTCATAAAAAGTGCTTTTGAATGGTTTTATAAATAAAGAACTGTTTTTTTTACATGCGCAGTTTCATACCGGCAAATACGGTGTCGGGATGTAACGAAAAGACAGCAGCCATTTCGCCTGACATGCAAAATCCGCATTGTTTGCATATCTCCGTACCCATGCCTGCGCAATAGCCCCGTGTGCCGTCGGCATAAACAAAGTTCGTAATCCAGCATCGGTTTTTGAGTTGGTCCACTTGCTTCATTTTGCGCAAACCCGAATAGGAGTTCATAACGGGGTAGCCTTGTTTTTTGTAACGGATAACGGTGTCGATAATCCGGTTCCTGGTGTCTTTGTCCAATGCCAAATACTCCGTTCCGGGGAATGGTGTATGGAAGTTGATGGAAATCATCTCGATGGCAGGGTGCTGTTTGGCATATTCCAAGGTATCTTCCACACTGTCCTTATTGAGGCGGTTCACTACCATATTCACGTCCAAATGCTTCTTTCCTGCGGCTGCAATATTCTTCTCCAACCGCTGAAAAGTGCCTTCGCCACGAATCATTTCGTGGTACTTGCCGATTCCGTCGAGACTTACCCATATACTGTCGGCTTCTACCCAAGAGAAGTCCTGCTGTGCATTGGTAGTGACGGTCACCGAAAAGAAACCAATCTCCTTTGCCAAACGAATCACATCGTTCAGATTCTTGCCGTCTTCTTTCCAAAGAGTGGTTTCTCCCCCTTCGATATCCACAAAGCGGGACCCCAAGCCGTAGGAGTATTGCAAGTGCTTGCGGATATCTTCGAACGACATGTGGTGGATATTCTCTGTCTGATATACAGAACAATGTTTGCAGCGCAGGTTGCAACGGTCGGTAATGAAAATCACCGTCTGCAACGGAGCTTTCTTTCCCAGGCAAACACTGCGCAGAAACCACCAAGGCAGGTACAACAGCTGTTTTATTTGCATAGCAGTATAACTATTTGTGTGACAATGATAATAAGGCAAAAGAAGGTAACGATATTGCGTGCCAAGAGCCAACGTATCAGAAACCAATCGATACCTGCCTGCCGGTATTTATCGAAATTGCCCATCGGTCCCATAAACCAACGGGGATTGTCGTCGGTGGGCAAACCGTAGGCAAACCGCCCTAAAGAACAGAGCAGATAAACCGACATCGGAAGCGTCAGCAACGTAAGCAAGAACCACGGGCTCCACCAACCGATACAAATCCCTGCTAACAGGATAGCAAATGGTGCTATGGTAAACAGTCCGCAGAAAACAAGCATGATGCTCCGGTGGCGCAACAAACGGGCAAAAGTCATCTTGCCCAATTCGGCATCGGCTTTTACCTCCATTACCGAATGCACATATACGATATTGGTCACCAGGCAACCTATGGCAATACTCATCCAGAGCATTGGCAGGCTGAACCGGATACCTGTACAGGCGGCTTGCATGCCCAACATCAACAACGGTCCGAACATGATGCCAATCACCAATTCGCCCAATCCGTAGAACGACAGTTTGAGCGGACCGCCCGAATAGGATATTCCCACTGCCAGTCCTGCAAGTGCATAACCGATAACGGCAAGTGCTTGTTCTGTTCCCTGCCGGAAATATTGGGCGGCAACTATGATTCCGCCTGTCAGACCCGCTGTCAGCAAGAAACCTGCAACCGCCTTGCCTGTGGCATGAATAGTGGTTTGTCCGGAACTGATGTAGGCACATTTCTCCATACGTGCACGAATCGAACTGCCGCTGAGTGTACTGCGGTTGCGTGAATCGCGCCTATAGTCGAAATAGTCGTCTGCCAGGTTCATTCCCAAATGGGCAGCTGCTATTCCCGCTATAGCCAATATGCCTGTCCACCAGCAAAACCCTTCTGCACCGATGCACAGCACCAATGCCGTCAGGGCAGGCAATATGCTTTGCGGCAAAGCAATGTCGCGTGCGTTTTTTATCCAGAATAGTATCTTGTTCATAGTTGCGTTGTTATCTGATTACGGAAGGGGCAAAAGGCGGGTGCTTAGATGCCTAATTTCTTGCGAACGGGCTTTTGTACGGCGTCTTTGTGCAGGAGAATATTCATCGTCTTGTAGGCAACAAAG
The DNA here is from genome assembly GCA_022783865.1 of Bacteroidales bacterium. GTDB lineage: Bacteria > Bacteroidota > Bacteroidia > Bacteroidales > Paludibacteraceae > Colicola. The sequence goes on along the minus strand of JALFYY010000004.1, from coordinate 4,123 downwards.
GCTTTCGATACGTACCAAATGCCTTGGTAATCACTCTTCTGTGTGCCCCAAGAGTTCTTTACCATGTAGTATTCTTTGCCGTTTTGGTCGGTTGCCGTACCAAAAATGAGCATACCGTGGTCGTCGGTGGTTTCCCAATTGTCGTATGCTTCTTGGCGCATTTCCTGCGTAATCTCCATTTCCGGCAACGGGCGTTTGGTCAGTTCTTCTTTTTTGTCGGTTTCGGTCAAACCTACCCAATGTGCCATATCCGAACCGGTCAGATCCGCTCCTTTGTCGGCATCCGGCATTACGCCTATACCTTTGCGGGTGAATCCCACTTCGCTCACATCGGCAGCCCAACCGATAGTGTAACCTTTGGCAAGCGCATTGTCGATAATGCTCATCAATTCGTCGATAGGTACGTTGTAGGATGGAGCCATGCGCCAGTTGTCAGGTACTTCGATAGCGAAACTCGTGTAGAACGGATGGTGCGTGAACGAAGTAATCGAAACATAGTCTTCCGCTTTCAATCCTAACATATCGCGAAAACTCTCCGGCGTATATTGTTTCCCTTGGTAGGTGAACTCGGCAGGGCATTCGCCCAAATAGGTATCGTAGATGCGTGACAAGCCTTGCAGCCATACGGGCGACAGTTTCTTGAAACGTCCTTTGGCGATGGCATTCACATAAGCTCCTGCCACGGCGTCCAATTCGTTGTGGTTGGGCAATGTATCGCCGTACATGATACCGGGCATCACTTCCTGGGGGACTATTCCGTAGTGTTGCAGGCAATAAATGATGTCGTACGTACTGCCGCCGGGAGAAAACGAACCTTCGCCGTGCAGACGTACATAGTAGGCGGCACGGTCGAGCATCGTATGGTGCACGACAAACATCTCGCTCAAGTCGTATTCGCCTTTACCCATACGCAGCAGTTCCGATTCAAGGAAACCGATGGTAGAGAAGCTCCAGCAGGTAGAACTGCGGTTTTGGTTCTTTACGCTTGTGATAGGGTTCGATAGTACGGTAGTAAATACAAATTCCGGTCCTTTGGGCGGAATAGTGTCGGTCTTTTGTGCGAAAGCCGAAGTTGTGGCGAGGCACAGAAGTATCAGTGTCAATGTTTTGGTTTTCATAATATAAGTGTTTTGTTAGTCGGGAAATTCCATGAGGTATGCTTTGATAAATTCGTCGATATCGCCGTCCATTACGGCACCGACGTTCGATGTCTGATAGTTGGTGCGGTGGTCTTTCACCCGCCGGTCGTCGAACACGTAGGAGCGGATTTGGCTGCCCCATTCAATCTTTTTCTTGCCTGCTTCCACTTTGGCTTGTGCCTGACGGCGTTTTTCCAACTCCAATTCGTACAACTGGCTGCGCAACAGCCGGAGTGCGTTCTCCCGGTTTTTGGGCTGGTCGCGTGTCTCGGTGTTTTCGATTACTATTTCGTCGTCCAAACCGGTAAGAGGGTTCTTGAATTTGTAGTGCAACCTGACGCCCGATTCCACTTTGTTGACGTTCTGTCCGCCTGCACCCGAGGAGCGGAATGTATCCCAACTGATGCCGGCAGGGTTGACTTCTATCTCAATACTGTCGTCAATCAACGGCACTACGAATACCGACGAGAACGATGTCATGCGTTTGCCTTGCGCATTGTAGGGCGATACGCGCACTAAGCGGTGTACGCCGTTTTCGCTTTTCAGATAGCCGTAAGCCATATCGCCTTCCACTTTGAAGGTGACGGTTTTGATACCGGCTTCTTCACCTTCCTGCAAGTTGCTTATCTCGGTTTTGTAGCCGTGTTTCTCGCAATAGCGCATATACATACGGAAAAGCATATCCGCCCAGTCTTGTGCTTCCGTTCCGCCTGCACCTGCCACAATCTTCAGTACGGCAGGCATTTGGTCTTCTTCGTGCGAAAGCATGTTCTTCATCTCCAAGTCCTCCACTTCGCGCGTGGCATGGGCAAATGCCTGGTCCACTTCTTCTTCGGTTACTATCTCGTCGTGGAAGAAGTCGAAAGCCAATTGCAGTTCTTCTACGGCTTTGCGTACGCCGTCGTATCCTTCGATCCAGCTTTTCAGCTGTTTCACTTTGCGCATTTGTGCTTCTGCTGCTTTCGGGTCGTCCCAAAAATCAGGGGCTTGGGTGTGCAGTTCTTCTTCTTCCAACTGCATTTGTTTTTCGTCGATTGCCAAATACCGACGCAGATTTGCTTCTCTGTTTTGCAGGTCTTTCAGTTGTTCGATGGTTATCATAAGTCTTTCGTGTATAGCTTGTGTTTATCTTGTTGTTTACTTTATCAGATGATGTTCGTCTTCCAATCCGTCGGGCTCGATGTGGAGCGAGAGTTGCGTATGAGAGCCGAAACGTTCGCAGAGAGCCTGTTCAACGGCAGTACTGATGTTGTGCGCATCAATTACATTCAGATTCCTATCTACCACAATATGGGCATCTATAATCATCGAATGGCCGTTGCGCCGTGTTTGCAGATTGTGTATTTCTTCTACGCCTTCCACTTTGCCGGCTATGGAGATGATTTCTTTTTCGGTTTCTGCAGGTAATGATATTTCCAACAGTTCTTTGATGGCAGGTGCGGCTATCCTGACTGCCACTACGAATATGGCAATACTGATGGCACAACCCATCAGCGGGTCCAATATCGTCCATCGTTCTCCCAATAGGATGGCACCGCCGATACCGATGAGCGAACCTATCGAAGAGAGGGCGTCCGAACGGTGGTGCCAGGCGTTGGCAATGACGCTTGGGCAGTCGAGTTGTTTGCCGATACGATAGTTGATTTGGTAGAGCACTTCTTTGGCAACGATGGAGACGGCGGCAGCAATGAGTGCAATCATGCCGGGGCGTTCCAATACACCGCCTTGCGCTACAAACACTGTCTTCTCGATACTCGTTTTCAGCAGTTCGGCACCCACGATGAGCAATATGATGCTCAGCAGGAAAGTGGCGAAGGTCTCGAACTTGCCGTGTCCGAACTCGTGTTCACGGTCGCGTTTTTTGTTGGAAATGCGGAACATCACCAAGATGATGATGTCGCTCACAAAGTCCGACAGCGAGTGAATACTGTCTGCCAGCATGGCAAGACTCTGTCCTGCCCAACCGGCTGCGAACTTGAATAGCGTCAGCACTGCATTGACAATCATTCCGCCAAGGGTCACATTGCGGATTGTCAGGTTGCGTTGTTGCTCTGTCGGTTGGTTCGGTTGTTTGTTCATCAATGAGTTGTGTTATTGTTACTGTGTTTTGCTGTTATTGCAATACTACCTTGCAAAGGTAATGAAAATATCCCGGAATTGCAAGAGGCGTTTTGCTATCAGGCATTATGCAGATGCTTACCGGTTTTATCCGATAAGCTGCCAACCCGATAACATTTTTCCGATAAAATGCAGGTTTCCGCAGAAAAGTTTCCAATTACAAATATACAACAAAAAAACGCCTTTGTCAATAGCAAATGTTAAGAAAAAGTTTACGTTTGTTAAGATGGCGGAAAAAAATGCATTTTTTTTCGCCTGCAAAGATAATACATTTTCTCTCGTTTTCCTTCCCAAACTTTTGGGAATGGCTTTTCAAAACATTGTTCTATCTTTGCAACCTCTTATATTTATATAGGGTTATGCTTGCAACAATATGCCGACTATGTATCATTTAGGCACTCATGCAGGGTTCATACGGGGTTCATACGCTACTCATACAGCACTTCTGAAACAATACAATTACCCCGTCATTCTGTTTGTCTTTCGGGTTGATTTTCTGCTGCACCCCTCGGGCAACTCTCGCGCACCCCTTACGATAGTGCCAAAATGTTGCAAAAAGCATATCCGAAACGGCAAAAACAGCCTATTTGCTTTTTCTGTTAAGCAAAAATGTACCAAATTTGCTTGCTATGTTGAGCAAAGTTTATTGGAATTGGCTTGCCGGCTTGAGCAAAAAGACAATTAATGACCGATTAACGGCTGTAAGGGAGTATAAAAAAAGCAATTCCCCTGCCGTAGAGCAGAGGAATTGCAATATTGTTTTCCTGCAATGCAGGAGACGGGGTTCTGCTTATTGGAGCAGGAACTTTTTGCCGTTTTGGATAACTACGCCTTTGTATTCGGCATTTACTTCCTGACCGAGTACG
>JALFYY010000001.1 GCA_022783865.1 Bacteroidales bacterium | reverse complement strand
ATCGTGTGCAGATGAATATGCATTTTCTTTCACCACACCTATTACTGCCCCCATCACGCTTTATGCCAAATGGACAGAAATGGTATCTTCCGGTTATTGCATCAGGGTTTATAATTCTGATGCTGATGGAAAACATAATTTTATACGAGTTGAGGGAACTAACGAATATATCATCCCAAATTTTACTATACCGTCTTTCACTGCAACTCCTAACTATTGGATAGGGGAAAATGATAATTGGAGTGATGTGTTTTCTAAAAATGCCAATTTTGAAGATATGCCGCTTACTACCAATGCAGCAAAACTGAAACTCGGTAATGCCGGAGGAGCAACGGGAACACTGCATATTTGGGACGACAACAAGGATGCAGGGAGTAATCTTTGGATAAAGTTTACTCCCGACGGCTATGGTCTGGCTTGGGGAACCGGTGAATGGAATGCAGACGATTATTTGCCTTTCATTTCTGCCGATGGTGTTACTTATACTACTGCTATGGTGGCTCTCACGGCAGAACAACTTGCCGATTGGTCGTATTATGTGGGCTATAAAACAGCGAATAGTTATGTATATAGTACTACCAATAGTGAAACGAAAAATTTGAAAACCATAGGCGTTTATGCCAACAATGATTGGTGGAGTGGTAATATAGGTGGCTTCTTTACTGCCGGACAACGGGGGGTGTTCCGTATGTGGGCGGATAATGCAGATAAGAAAAACTGGCAATGTCACTTCGTACCTTACTATGGTTTGTGCTACAATGCCAACTATCCTGCCGGTGTGTCGGAAACGGCTCCTGCGGATACATGGTCCGATTTTGTTTCGGTGGAAGAGAGCCGTACACTCAGTTTGGCTGCCGCACCTGTTGCTCCTGCAGGCTATATCTTCAAAGGTTGGACTACCGCACAAGACGGTACGGGCGACTTGCTCAATCCCGGTGACAATTACGCCCTCAACAACCCGACTGCCAACACCACGCTCTATGCACAATGGGCAAAAGTTTATAATGTAGTTTATGACCTTGATGATGCCACAGGTGTCGTCCCGACTGAAACATCCAAAACTGAAGGAGCAACGTTTGCTTTGGCATCGGCGGACGGTATCACCAAAGAAGGTTTCAACTTTGCAGGTTGGTCTGACGGAGAAAAGACATACCAAGCAGGAGAGGCTTATACAATGCCTGCACACGACGTTATTTTCACCGCCCTATGGGAAGGACCTTGCTTTGTAATGACGAAAAATGCAAAGAAGGATAAAATAGCGGCAGAAGAATCTGATATTACTGCTTGGTTTGATATCAGGGGCGGAACTGGGGCAAAAGTGATGTTTCATCCATCAGGTGAACGCACTCCGACGGCTACTGAATTACCATTTGGTAATGACAAAGATGTGATGGTTGTTACCTTACCTGAGGGTAGTCTTTTTACAGCCGGAACTGTACTGAAGGTAATTTTGAAATCAGGAGGCGACGACCGTGGCTTGTCCTTTGATGGAGTAGAGATTACAGGTTTACGTGTCAGTGACTTGATAACGTTAGAGTATACATTGCCGAAGAATTATAAAGATAGCAAATCTATTAAGTTAAAAAGGGCAGGAGGAACTGTTTCAATTCGTTCGCTTGAGGTCAATGGTTGTGGGATCGAGTGCCTCGATCCTGTACCAGCATTGTCTGTTGATAACGCAGTATTGTGCAGCGCAGACAATGTAACTTTCACTGCTACTAATTATGCCCTGAATGCCCGTTTGGAACTCTATCGAGCAGGTGCAACAGAAGCAGACCCTGCTACATTATTGAAAACAATCGAATCGGCAACGGGAGAAAGCGTGACTTTCGAACCAATTGCAGTTGATGCCACTTCTTCTTATTATGTTGTAGCCACAGCAGGCTGCGAACGCCCGAGTGAACCTGTAACCGTTACATTGGCAAAGCAGCCTACTGCAGTGACGATTAGCGATGTACCTACGGAAGCTGCCATAGGAGAAACTTACACGTTTAAGGCAACTCTTGACGATGGAGAAGGTACTAACTTCCAATGGTATCGCAATGGCAATCCAATAGATGGAGCTACTGCTGCAACTTATGAATTTACTCCACAGAAAGAAGACGAATTGCAAAATATTGAATTTAGTTGCAAATTTATAGGTTGTGGTGGCGCAGAAGTGGCATCTGACCCTGCAACAACAAAGGTAGTACTTAACTCTTGCTACTATATTACGCGAAACGAAACATTAGGGCAAGGCATTGGTTACGATTTCGGAGATTTCGTTCTCTATACCGACGGTAATAAAGACAGCAAATATCAACCCTCTACAAGTAATATTTGTTCTCCTGCAAATTACAGATACTATACAACAGGAATAACCGTTTACTTGAAAAACTATGGTGCCGCTGCATTGCGTTTGCAAGGACAACAAGAATATAATGTCAATATTGATAAGGCCGAAATAGCCGATGCGTTGGATGATACGTATATTCCGTTGACCGCTGATGATTATACGGCTGTTAATTATACGAGCAGTAGTTGCGGACAATTAGGTATTAAGAATGTACAAATTCCTAAAGGTAAATATGTACATATTACTTTCAGCGGAGGGTCCAATGGTGAGTTCCGTATCAGCGGTCTCTGTGTGGAAGGACTTAAATGCCGTATTCCGGCATTGGCATGGAGTCTCTCTGAGTTGACGTGCGGTATCAATGAGACGCCTGAATTGCCGACTCTGACCAACGATGATAATTTGCCGGTTGATTATTCTTCTTCCGATAAAACTGTGGCAACTATCGATGCTACTACGGGGGAGGTTACTGTCATAGGGATGGGTACTACCACTATATCTGCCGTTTTCGATGGCAATGACACTTATTGTGAAGCAAGAGCATCTTATGTTCTGACCGTTACTTGTGGTGATGATGTACCGCAGATTGCGCCTAAAGAAGGCTCTGTCAGTTGTATGGCGGTCGAATTGCGCTTGTTGCAATCCGACGGCACTACCCCTGTATCCTCGGGTAAGGTGCAATGGTATCGCGACGGTGTGGCAATCGAGGGTGCCACCGGCTATACTTATACGGCGAAAACAGCAGGTGAATATACCGCCACATTGGAACAGACCTGCACGGTCACTACAAGCAACAAGGCAGTGATTGCTTCTACTGTAACTTCGCCTGATATTAAGGCTTTCTCTCCTTTCCGTACGTACCAGATAACGAGACGCGAAGTGGACGGTGTGCCTGTACGCCCCTATTCGGCAGATACGCACTATCCGCTCTTCACTCTCAAACCTACGGTACCCGATGACGGAACCAAGTTGTGCCGTTTCACACTTGTCGTACGCAATGGCAACAATGTACGTTATACTATCTCTACACCGACCGACAACGACGAACTCGATTGGATACGGAGAGATTTCATCCGGGACGGTACTATACATATCGGAGCCAACTATCCTAAATTGGGAGAGTGGATTCGGAATTATAACAAAAGCCATACCGACAATCCGTTTGTTGTGGGCGATACTATCTGGCTGACTGCACATCCGCTGAACGCTTGCGGTGAGTATGACATGGACGTCACTGCCACCATCCCTATCAAACTAACCGACAAGTTCTCTATCGCCTATATCATTACAGGACCGGATGGAGGTAGTTTCTATGAGGTAACTGAGGGTAACTTAGACGCTTTCTATCAGAACTTCCGTGATGAGTCCGATTACGAAATAACGCCTGTCAATGCCTACGCCCCGTATGATTATTATTACTACGAACCCTACGATTTGGTCATTCTGACCGACTATCCGAAAGCAACAGGTGATAATGCTAAACCCAAGCGTGTGAATGCTTTGGCTGATTTGGTGGATAAGAAACCGATACTCTCCTTCAAAGCACATATGGCGGCTAAGGAATTGGACAAATGGAAAGCTTTGGGATTTGTAGGCTCTCCGGAAGTGCCTTCCACAGGGCAAGTGACAATGGAGGTATTGTGCTTCTCACACGAGATTTTTGTGGAAGACGAAGGAAACAGTATTTGGGATAAAGGTTCCGACCATCTTATTACCTTGTTGTCTGCGACAGTAACAGACGATAAAAAGGAGAAAGGTCTGCAGGGATTCAGTGAACTCAGCGTGGATGGATTTGTTAATATTGCCACTATCAACGGAGGTCCCAATGGCTCGAAACTCATCACCTGTTGCGAACGGCAGACCAACGTAGAGGCACGTATGATGGTGCTCTCCATTTTCTCCGGTGCTATCAAGAACATGACGCAGGCAGGTATGAACGCTGTCGATAAAATATTGGAATACCTTCTTTGGACCGACCCTGTCCGTGTGTCCGACTGTGCAGTCGTGTTCGATAACGGCGGTGCAGAGCAGCGTACCGGTTCGGGTGACAATCTCTGGAGCAATCCTGCCAACTGGCAGGGCAATACGTTGCCGACCCGTTTGCAGAATGTGCGTATCGAAGCCGATTGCGAGGTCAGTGGTGCCGATTTGCAGGTAGTGTCGAATGTCTGTATCAACGACAAATATAAACTTACCATCACCCCCGATGGCAAACTCGGTTCGCTGGGCAAGTTCTCTATGTACACCAATGACGACCAAACCCAAATCAGCGACATCACTTCCCCTGATATCATTACCATTCAAGCCGACGACAAAGGTACCGGTGCACTGCTCCACACACATGCGGTGCGTCCTTTGTTGGCAACCGTGCAACTCTATTCCAAAGCACATATCGAGATGGTGGACGGCAAGAAGAAAAACTATTGGGCGTATGTGGGCATACCTGTACAAGAAGCACCGGTTCCCCAATTCTTCAATGGTGCCTATACTTGGCAGTATGATGAAAAGGATCCGAAGGCTTGGATACGCTATGGCAACGGAACAACCATGACTGCATTTAAAGGATACGGGCTTTCGCAACCGGCTCCGCAACTCTTTACGTTGACAGGACAATTGGCTTATGCACAAGACAGAGTCGTTACACTGACGAGAACAGAAAGTGCAGGCAAAGGGCAGAATCTGATTGGCAATTCTTGGACAGCCCCCATACAGATAACACTCTTGGAAGCAACCGATTTCGGTGAGGGCTTGCAGCAAACCGTATATATATACAACACGGGGCGTGATGCAGAGTATGGCGTAGGAGGCTATGGTGGTGTCAATGATGATACACCGGGACAATGGCGTACTATTCCCATAGAGACGGCTAAACTGGCTGATTATGCCGGTCCGAAAACCATTCCTGCTATGCAGGCGTTTGAAGTCGATTTCGTGAAAGATGCGACACAGAAAAATGCCAACCTTACGTTGAAATACAACCGTGTGGTACGTACAAGCAAGGGAACCGACTTGAATATGCCGTTGTATGCACCCCGTCGCAAGGCGCAGGCTGTAACAGACGAACCGGAACTGATGCGCATCTGTGTGGAAGACAGCCGTACACGCACCGAACTCTATCTGTTGCAGGATGGGCGTTTTACCGATGATTTCGACAATGGTTGGGACGGATTCTATATGGAAGGAAACGGACCTGCTGCGGGATTATGGGCATTCACACCGGTAGGTGATATGGCTGTGTCGGCACAGCCTGCTATCGACGGCACGACATTAGGTTTCCGGCCGGGCAGGGAAAACCTTTATACTTTCTCTTTCCAGTGGGAAGGCGAGGTACTTTATCTCAATGATATGCTCCTCCGTCAATCCGTGCAAATCCGAACTGGCAATACCTATGCTTTCACAGCCTTTGACAACGAAGCGGAAAACCGCTTTGTCATCTCGCATGAACCTTGTTCGGAAGTGAATACGTCTTTGGCAGATATAGTGCTTACAGGCGATTTGCTTACGCTGAACAATCCGGCGGGAGAACTGCTTGATGTGCTGGTTTACGATCCGGCAGGACGGATATGCACCACACGGCAAACGGCGGATAATCTGGTGAAACTCGATTTGCCTGCTACACAAGGGGTCTATATGGTTTGTGTGCGGACTACCGATGGCAATAAAGTTTATAAAGTTGTACGTTAAGCAGAGGAGGGCATTATCATGAAAAATCAAATTGTTGCTATGGGTGTTCTTAAGTCCTTGGCTGCTTTGCTTCTTTGTTTGGCTGCTTTGCCTGTGATGGCAGGTTATAATATGCCGGTCAACAGGTTGCCGGTTGCTGTCGTTAATCCGATGGCGGAAAGCAGTTACAGGTCTGTTGTATCGGTGTCTGCCGGCAATCTGTCGGGGACGGTTTTCAGCGAGTCGTATTACAGTCAACCGATATGGAACAGGGGAAGCAGAGCGGATAGAGTGAATACGCTGATAAGCGGGCAGGCAATGTATTCTGCAAAAAGGATGAACACAGGCACGTTTACACCGTTGCCTTCTGCAGGTTCACGTTATGCTGCAGGTGTAACCGGTTTCCAGGCGATATCTGCCGTACCGAGATTGAACGAGGGTACGATTGCTCCCGTATTGCCCTTTGGAGAAAACGGAGGGCTGAGCCGTCGCGGCATTACCAATCCGCCTGACCCTGATGAGAAGGACCCTAACGACCCTAACGACCCGATGGGAGGAAAACCCAACGGCACCCCTATAGGCGATGCTGTCTGGTTCCTGTTGGCACTGGTAACGGCTTTTGCTGTGTACCGCCGTCGTAAAGCGTTGCATCTGTAATGCTCTCTCTTGTCTGAATGCTGATGAATCGCATTGTAGTAGCGCTGTGCCTTGCCATGTGCCTGCCGCCTGAACGAATATGTATTATACTTTCAAAAACAATTGAATGCAAAAAACAATCTTTCTGCTACTTATCGCTTTTTTTGCTGCATCCGCTCCTGTGCGGGCGGTAACCTTCGATCCCTCTGTCCGCTACTCCCGACTGGTGATTGACGCCTCGTTGTATCATTTCCATGCCAACACTTCCAAGGTGGCGGGCTTTGCCCGATACGATGCCGATGGCAATCTCTTGGCAGAGAGTGAATCCAATCGCGGATTCGACTATGTCCCGGGCTTGGTGGCAAAGGCTGTGTTGGAAGCGGTCGATTTGTATCAGGACTCTACGTTTGCTGCTCCGTGGTTCTATAGTATTCGTGCCTATGGCGACAGGTACGCGGGCAACTCGCATAGTGGCGGTAGCTTGGACGACCTCAATGCCTGCAAGATGTATTTTGGTTTGGCTGACCTGACCGCATCGGGGGCAAAGTTTGCCGATGCTTCCCGCTGTTCTTCTTACAAGACGGCACAAAGCAAGGCGCTTGCAGGTTTGGAAGATCATCATAAGGGCTGTTCCATTACCACGGAAACTTCTGTTGGTTTCTGTGGGGCGGATACTTATGTCGGTGGTTGGTGGCACAAGAGCAACTATAAGAACGAGATGTGGTGCGACGGGCAGTATATGGGTCCTGCACTTCTTGCCCAACTTCTTGCCGAGGGCTATACGTTCCAAAGTTTGTCTGCCGATGAAAGTTGGAGCTTGGTAGCGAAACAGTTTACCATGACGTGGAGCAAATTGTGGGATAGTGAGAAGCAGTTGTTATGGCATGCTTTCACGGCAACTCCTGCTGCAACGCAAACATCCGGTTGGGCTGATCAGGATGCTGCTTCGCCTCACTATGGTGTGTCGGCGGAATACTGGGGGCGTGCCGCAGGGTGGTATTTCCTTGCCTTGGTCGATGTGCTCGAACTTATGCCTGCCGCGCATCCCGACTATGCTGTGCTTCGTTCCTGTCTCAATAGTATTGCCGGAGGCTTGGCTGTGCGGCAGGATGCGGGCTCCGGTTGCTGGTGTCAGTTGTTGCAATACGGAAACGGTACGGTTCCTGAGGGTTGCACCAAAGCCAATTATCTTGAGTCTTCCGCTACGGCTATTTTTACGGCGGCTTATCTCAAGGGGCAACGGCTCGGACTTTTCGATGACGATTGGTCGAAAGTGGCGAAAAAAGCCTATCAGGGTATGGTGGAACAGTTTCTGGTTACCAAGACAGGTGCGGACGACGACAATCCCTATTCGCTTGTTGATTGTTGTGCCTCGGCTGGTTTGAGTAGCGACCGCGACGGAACGGCTGCCTATTACCTCGACGGAATTGATACCAAGCATATTACCAATTACACCGAAGGCAAAGTATTGGGGGCATTCATTCTTGCAGCTGTCGAATATGAGCGGGCATATATGCCCTTGGTGCCCGATGCACCGGAATCTGACTGCCAGTGCCTTTCCGTTACCTTGATTCCTAATGAATAAAACGGCTTTTATAGCAGAATTTTGCGTGGATATTTGCAATTGATAAATATTCTGTGTATCTTTGCACCCCACAAGTTGAACCTATAAAATCTACTTTTATGGCTGAGAAAACACGTTACACAGACGAAGAGTTGGAGGAATTCCGTGTGCTGATCAATGAAAAGTTGGCAAAGGCACAAGCACAGTATGAGCATCTTCGCCAAATGATGGCAGGTGACGGCAACGATGTAAACGATACGTCCCCTACGTTCAAAGTATTGGAAGAAGGAGCTTCGGTGTTGAACAAAGAAGAATCAGGCCGGTTGGCACAGCGTCAAATGAAATATATTCAGAACCTGCAAGCCGCTCTGGTGCGCATCGAAAACAAGACCTACGGCATTTGCCGCGTGACCGGCAAACTGATACCCAAAGAGCGCTTGCGTGCAGTGCCGCATGCCACCTTGAGTATCGAGGCGAAAGAACAACAGAAATAAGAACAAACTATCGGAATGCAGAAACAACTTTCCACTAAAGCCCGCAGCTGGTTGGTGGCAGGCATTGTAATACTATGTCTGCTGCTTGACCAATGGCTCAAAATCTATATCAAACTCCATTTCACTTTGGGTGAGATGGTAGAGGTGTTTCCTTGGTTTCAGATATGTTTTGTAGAGAACAACGGTATGGCTTTCGGTATCGAGTGGTTCGACAAGCTATTCTTGACGCTGTTCCGATTGGGCGTGGCAGGCGTGTTGGGCTATTATCTGTATCGCTTGACGCATTCCGAAGTCCGTGTAGGTTACTTGGTGATGATTGCTTTGGTAATGGCAGGCGCTTTGGGCAACATCATCGATTGTATGTTCTACGGACTGATGTTCTCTGAATCGACACCATGGGAAGTGGCTACGCTCTTTCCTGAGGAAGGAGGTTATGCCGGTTTCTTCTATGGCAAAGTGGTGGATATGTTCTATTTCCCGCTTATCAGGAATGCTGCCGGCGAAGTGCTGTTCTTCCGCCCTGTGTTCAATATTGCCGATTCCTGCATCACGGTGGCAGTGATACTGGTTCTGCTGTTCTATAACAAGGATTTGCAAACGACACTCCAGCAACCCAAACCGGCGGAATGAGATGTGGCGCTACCATAGTGAGTACGTTTGTGGTGCTGTTGGTTCTGCTGTCGGCTTGCACTGTTCGTCCGCATAACGTACTTTCTTCCAAAGAGATGGAGAATGTGCTCTACGATTTGCACCGCACTGAAGGTATCTTGCAGGCAAAGGGCTATGGCTATAACAGGGACGAAGAGAATGCCGGCTATTACGAAGCGGTTCTCCGTAAACACGGTGTGACACAAGCGCAGTTCGATTCGTCGTTGGTCTGGTACACCGACAATCCCCGTCGGTTCGACAAAATCTATCCGAAAGTAATCGACCGTCTGAAAGCACAGAAAGATAGGCTTGCAAAAGCCAATACAGTATCGTTTGAGGCTTTGCGTGCCGGGCAACCGGTTTTTACACAAGCCAAGTTGGACAGCACAATGCAAGTGCTACGCGAAGGATATACCTATTCGTTGGCAACCTTTGCGGATACGCTGACTTGGCGTGAAGTGCAAATGGTGTCGTATGTGTTTCCTATTGCGGTGCAAGACAGTTTGCGCAATGTACAGTTGTTGTCAGATAGCAATAATCTGCAATAATCTGCGTGTACTTGTGCATTCCCTGTTTTTTGCTTACCTTTGCAATTGAGTAGAATCTTTTGTGGGGCGGTTGCGCAGAATGGCTTTTTTGGGCAGCTGAACATGCAAGACGAGAATAAGATTATGGCAAGCATTCAGGATAACGATTGGTTTTATAATATCCTTCACCCATATGTAAGTTGGCGTTTCCGCCATTCGTACCGGCATATAGAGTATGTCGGTAAAGAAAATATTCCTGCCGATGGTGCTATTATCTATGCACCCAATCATACGAACGGATTGCAAGATGCTTTGGCAATAGTGGCAATGGACAAACAACCCAAAGTGTTTGTGGCACGTGCGGATATCTTCCGCAAACCCCGTCAGGCACGCCTTTTGCGCAAGATAAAGATAATGCCGATAGCCCGTATCCGCGACGGAATAGAGAATGTACGGAAAGACGAAGAAGTGATGGAGCAAGCCGTTGATGTACTTGCCGACGGTGTTCCGTTCTGCATTTTGCCGGAAGGTACGCATCGCAGCAAACACAGCCTGCTTCCTTTGACCAAAGGCGTTTTCCGGATTGCCTGCATGGCAGTGGAACGGTTGGGAGATACAAAGCCGGTGTATATTGTGCCGGTGGGATTGGAGTATGGCAACTATTTCCGCTTCCGATCATCGCTATTGGTGAATATAGGCAAACCTATCAATGTGACGCAGTTTATAGCCGGGCATCCCGATCTGACGTTGCCGCAGATATACAACGAATTGCGCGATATGCTGACCGAGGCATTGCAAGGGCAGATATTGTGGATACCCGACGACGAGATGTACGATGCAACTTTGGAAATCTGCTATCTGTCAGACGTCATGAATCCTGAACTGTTACCGGCATTGCCGGAAACACAAACCGTGCATACGGAATCACGTTTGTTGCAACGCATTCGGAACGATCAGGAGATAGTGAGCCGTATGCTCAGTTTGCGGCGTCAATCGCCCGAACAGGCGGCAGCGTTGTGCCGGCGTATGGATGAGATAGCCACCATGCGCCGTACGGCAGGCATCTGTGTGGAATCGGTGCAGACGAAGAACCCGCTAGGAACTATCATCGGACGCATATTGCTATTGGTACTGCTGTTTCCGTATTTTGTGATATGCGGTGTGGTAACATTGCCGGTGTGGCTCACAGTCAACCGACTGCTTCGACGTCTGAAAGATCCGTCGTTCTACACTTCGTTTCAATGTGCATTGACGATATTTATTCTGCCGGTTTGTTTCCTGACAGTGGCAGTGCTGCTGTTTGTGCTGTTGCCATGGTATTGGGCATTGACGGTTTTCGTCGGTCTGCTGCCTTCCAATATCGTCTTTCATGAATACTTGCGACAATACCGTTTGCTCCGCTCGGATATCCGGTTGTGGCGTTTCAAGGAGTTGCGGCGGAAGATAACTGACCTAAAGAACAATAATACAAAGAGAATATAATTATGACGAGAGTTTACATCGTGTTGGCAATCTATCTGCTGAGCCCTGTTCTGATAGTGTGCGCTTTTCAGAAATGGAGTCTTGTGCGCAAAGTCGGTACGGTGCTGATAGCTTATGCCGTCGGCATTATTATGGCTTTGTCTGGTTTGGTGAGTTTTGCACCTGACACGGCAGAAGCAGCCATGTTCGGCAAGATACAGAACTGGATAATGAATATAGCCGTGCCGTTGGCTATTCCGTTGATGCTGTTCAATTGCGATTTCAAGATGTGGACCAAGGCACTTCCGAAAACCATCTATTCGCTCTTGGGGGGTATATTGGCAATGTTGATTGCCGTCGTGTCGGGCTACTTTGTTTTCCGTTCGCAAAACATACCGCAGTTCCCGCAAGTGGCGGCTATGATGACCGGTATTTACACAGGCGGCACAATGAACTTCAATGCATTAGGGGCTTCGTTGGGCGTACAGGGTACGACGATGGCGGTAGTGCTGGCTTTCGAGATGGTGCTTACTACGCCTTATATTTTGTTTATCATTGCCGGTGGTTACAAGATTTTCCGCAAAGCGCTGCCTTATGCGGATGAGACTTCGGGTACTGCAGCAGATGCAGAATATTCTGCCAAAGTGGCTGATGTGGAAGACTATAGCGGAATGTTCCGAAAAAAGAACGTTATCGGTATATTGTGCGGTTTGGGTCTGTCGTTGTTATTTTTGGGGGCAGGCGCCGGTTTGTCGCTATTGATAACCGGCGGATTGAACGAACTGATAGTGATTCTGACCATTACCACGTTGGCTATCATCGCCTCTTTTTCGAAAAAAGTGCGTCAGTTGCCCAAGACGTTTGAAACGGGTATGGTACTGATATTGCTGTTCAGCGTGGTGGTAGCTTCGCTGTTTGATATACAGAGCGTGAATATGTCATCGTTGATGATAGGAGGTTTTGTGCTGTATATCATGGTGGTGGCATTGTTGCTGCATTTGCTTTTCTGCCGTCTGACGAAAGTGAGCGGCGATTTGTTTACCGTGTCGCAAGTGGCGTTGCTCTGCTCGCCTCCATTTGTACCGCCGGTGGTAGGTGCAATGAAGAACAAGAAAGTGCTTATCTCGGGTATTGCTATCGGTTTGGTGGGATATGCCGTAGGTACTTATTTGGGTGTAATGATTGCTTGTTTGTTATCGGCTTTCTAATTGATTATGAATATGAAACGACTATATATATGCTGTGTGGTTGCACTACTGAGCATTTCTGCTATGGGAGCAGCCGACTCCATCCAGACAGATATTGATACTACCGTTGTAACGACGTCAACGGATAGCATTCCTGCCAAGAAGATAAAGAAAGGCTGGAACTTCGGTGCTTTGCCTTCAGTGGCATACGATGCAGATTTGGGCTTTCAAGGTGGTGCTTTGGCGAATGTGTATTACTATGGTGACGGAAGCCAGTATCCCGAATATATCCACTCGTTTTATGTAGAGGCGGCTTATACTACCAAGCGTTACGGGCTTTTCCGCTTCTTCTACGATTCGAAGTACTTAATACCCAATCACCGGCTGTCGGTTGATATGTCGTATTTGCCTGATGCAATGTGCGATTTCTACGGCTTCAATGGTTATCAATCGGTGTATAATCCGAGTTGGCACAAGTGGAACAAGAATGTTGACAAGATGGATACGACGGCATATCAGTCGCGTGCTTTCTATAAGTACAAACGTGACTTGGTGCGTTTTGCCGCCGATATAGAAGGCAATATATCAGGCAATTGGAAATGGAATGCCGGTTTGGGCGTATTGGGCTATATGATTGGAGAGTGCGATATCAACATGCTTAACGGCAAGAAGTTGCAAGAAGGCGACCACAAATGGCTCAATCCGGAAGTACAGGGCTTGTATGAGAAATATCAGAATTGGGGTATCATCAAGCAGAATGAAGCCCATGGCGGTTGGCATCCGTATGTGCGTGCCGGTATTACGTATGATTCGCGTAATGCCCGCAGCAATCCGAGCAAAGGTATTTATGCTGATGTGTTTCTGACCTATTCAGCAGGCTTCAATACGAAGACTTACGGTAATCAGGCGGAGTACAACAACTTGAAGTTCAATTTCAATTTCCGTCACTATGTACCGCTCTACCGTGACCGTGTGACGTTGGCATATCGTATAGGTACACAGAATGTGATAGCCGGCAAGTCGCCTTTCTATATGAATACGTATCAGAATGTGCTGTTTATCCAACGTGTGCTGTATGAGGCATTGGGAGGAGGCAATTCGTTGCGTGGTGTACTGCGCAACCGTGTGTTGGCCAACGGATATGCATACGCGAATATCGAACTGCGTACGAGAGTGGTGAACTTCGATATCAAACGGCAACACTTCTTCATCGGACTGAATCCGTTCTTCGATTTGGGTATCGTGACAGACCCTTACAAACTCAATGAGGAAGAGATTACAGCCAGGATAGAAGCGGAAGGTCTGAATCCTGCCGATTATTTCGACTTTGAGAACAAACAGGCATATTTGCCGCATATGTCGGCAGGTGTGGGACTGAAGATTGGTATGAACGAGAACTTTATACTGTCGGTGGATTGGGCAGCGGCTTTCGACAAACGAGACAGCGGCAAATATACCAATTTCTATATCAAGATGGGCTTCCTTTTCTAACAGATTGACAATATGAGCGTAAAGTTGGAACATATCTACAAAACCATCGGCAAGCAGACTATCTTGCGTGATCTCAGTTTGGAGATTCACGAGGGGGAAATAGTCGGTTTGTTAGGTCCGAACGGAGCAGGCAAATCAACGTTGATGAAGATACTGACAGGCCTGTGGCAGTTTGACAAGGGCAGGGCAACGGTCTGTGGTGTGGATATGGGTAAAGTACCTCACGATGTGGCATCCTTTGTGGGTTATCTGCCGGAGAACAATCCGTTGTATGATGATATGTACGTAAAAGAGTATCTGCAGTTTATGGCGGATGTATCGGGTAAACAGACTGACGTGGAGCTATTGATTGATGCAGTGGGCTTGCGCCCTGAAACAGGTAAGAAGATAGGACAACTATCGAAAGGCTACCGCCAGCGTGTAGGATTGGCGCAGGCTTTGTCGGGTGACCCGAAACTATTGATATTGGATGAACCTACCACCGGTCTGGACCCTAACCAGCTGGACGAAATCCGTGCGTTGATACGCCGTTTGAGTGAGGGGCGCACCATTATTCTTTCTACTCACATTTTGCAAGAGGTGAGTCTGATGTGCTCACACGTGGTGATACTGTCGAAAGGAGAGATAAAAGCCGATTTGCAGGATATAGCGAATGTGAACTTGCAGGAGGTGTTTAGAGAGGCGACGTGCGATTGAGGAGATGAGAAGATGAGGAGTTGAGGAGATGTATCTGAAGAAATAGATAATTATAGTGTATTATGAGTGAATTTGATATACGTAACCAGATGACGGAAAAGGAGCAGGATAACGCTTTGCGACCATTGAGCTTTTCCGATTTTGCCGGACAAACAAAAATCGTAAACAACTTGCGTATCTTTGTGGAAGCCGCCAAATTGCGCGGTGAGAGTCTGGACCATACATTGCTTTTCGGTCCTCCGGGATTGGGAAAAACAACCCTATCGAACATCATTGCCAATGAGTTGGGTGTCGGTTTCAAAGTGACATCCGGTCCTGTACTGGACAAGCCCGGTGACTTGGCAGGACTATTGACTTCGTTGGAACCGAACGATGTGTTGTTTATCGACGAGATTCACCGTCTGTCACCGATAGTGGAAGAGTATCTGTATTCCGCCATGGAGGACTACCGTATAGACATCATGATTGACAAGGGTCCTTCTGCACGCACGATACAAATCGATTTGAACCACTTTACTTTGATAGGGGCAACGACGAGAAGCGGTTTGCTGACCAGCCCGTTGCGCGCCCGGTTCGGTATCAATTGTCATTTGGAATACTACGATGCCGATGTGCTTTTGGGTATCGTTTGCCGTTCCGCCCGTTTGTTGGGCGTACGGATTACGTCGGAAGCGGCAGGAGAAATAGCCCGCCGTTCGCGTGGTACTCCACGTATTGCCAATGCGCTGTTGCGCCGTGTGCGCGATTTTGCCCAAGTGAAAGGCAACGGTTCGATTGACCTGGCGATAGCGCAATATGCGCTTGAAGCACTGAATATCGATACTTTCGGATTGGACGAAATCGACAACAAACTGCTGTGTACCATTATCGACAAGTTCCGTGGCGGACCTGTGGGCTTGAATACGATTGCGACAGCCATGGGTGAAGACCCCGGTACGATTGAGGACGTGTATGAGCCGTATCTGATCAAAGAGGGCTTTATCAAACGCACTCCGAGAGGAAGGGAAGTGACAGAACTGGCGTATCGCCATCTGGGCAAGACGCCATATAACAGAATGAACGAGAATACATTATTTGAATAAGTTATGTCTGCTACAGCATCATCATCGGGCATGCGCACTCTGGCAAAAGAAACAGCTATCTACGGACTAAGCAGCATTATCGGACGGTTCTTGAACTGGCTGTTGGTGCCGCTCTATACTTTCGTGCTGCAACAACAATCGGATTACGGCATCGTAACGAATCTGTATGCCTGGACGGCTCTTTTGTTGGTGATTCTTACGTACGGCATGGAGACGGGCTTTTTCCGTTTTGCCAACAAAGAAGAGTGCAAAGCAGGTGCGGTTTATACGACGGTATTGACTTCGGTAGGGTTCACATCGCTATTGTTTGCAGTGTTGTGCGTTGTGCTGCGCCAACCGATAGCCAATGTATTGAACTACCCGACACATTCTGATTTCATTGCCATGCTCGGAGTGGTGGTATCGATGGATGCATTCGGTTCGATTCCGTTCGCATATTTGCGCTATAAAAAGCGTCCGATGAAGTTTGCAGTACTGAAACTGCTGATGATATTCCTCAATATCGCTTTCAATATCTTCTTCTTGGTTATCTGTCCGAAAGTGCAGGACAGCGCATTGGTTTCGTGGTTCTACCGTCCGGATTACGGTGTGGGTTATGTGTTTGTAGCCAACCTGATTTCCACTTTGTCGGTAACGCTGATGCTATTGCCTGATATACTGGCGGAAAAGTATGCATTTTCTTTTTCACTGCTCAAACAAATCCTCCGGTATTCGTTGCCGTTGCTCATATTGGGCATTGCGGGAGTGATGAACCAGACGTTGGACAAGATATTGTTTCCATTTCTGTATCCGGGCGATGCGTCATCGGAGTTAGGTATCTATGGTGCCTGTTTCAAGATAGCGATGGTAATGATGATGTTTACACAAGCGTTCCGTTATGCCTACGAGCCGTATATATTCTCCAAACACAAGGACAAGAACTCGGTGGAAGCTTATGCCGATGCGATGAAATACTTTATTATTTTCTCGTTGTTGATCCTGTTGGGCATGATTGTATATCTGGATTTGTTGAAACTCATTATAGCTCCGTCGTATTGGGTCGGTCTGAAAGTGGTTCCGATAGTGCTTTGGGCGTATGTGTTCCAAGGGATATTCTTCAATTTGTCGCTTTGGTACAAACTGACGGACAAAACGCGTTTTGGTGCTTATTTCTCGATAATAGGCTGTTTTATAACGCTGATAATCAATGTGGCGTTTGTTCCCCGATTCAGCTATATGGCTTCTGCCTGCGCAAGTCTGGTTTGCTATTTTGTGATAATGCTGCTGTCGTATTTCATAGGCAAGAAATATTTGTACGTGCCGTATGACTTACGCTGCATAGGCTTTTATATATTACTGACGACGGTTATTCTTGCGGTGTATTATGCAGTCCGCTTCATCTCCGGAAATGCCGTTGTCAGTATGGCAGTCGGAACGCTCCTGCTGATATTGTATTGTGTGGTATTGGTGTGGAAGGATTTCCCGTTGTCGTCGTTGCCGGTAGTAGGGAAATACTGCAAGCGGAAAGCTGCGAAAGAATGATTAACGATTAAACAAACGATATATTTATGTTTTCAGGAATTATAGAATCAACCGCCCGTCTGGTACGGATGAAACCGGACAAGGGCAATATCCATTTCACTTTCACTTGTCCGTTTACTCAGGAACTGTCTATCGACCAATCGGTAGCGCATAACGGCGTGTGCCTTACGGTGGTGAAAAAAGAAGGCGATGAGTACGTTGTGACGGCTATGCAGGAAACGTTGCTCCGGTCTAATTTAGGCTTGTTGCAACCGGGTGATATGGTGAATGTAGAACGGAGTATGTTGCTCAATGAGCGTTTGGACGGGCATATTGTTCAGGGACATGTGGATCAGACGGCACGTTGTGTAGCGCGTGAAGAGGCGGACGGCAGTTGGTATTTTACGTTTGAATATGATGCTGACCCTGTATTGACACGACGTGGGTATATCACTGTGGACAAAGGCTCCGTGACGGTGAACGGCGTGAGTCTGACAGTGTGCCGTCCGACTGACAACCGGTTTACGGTGGGCATTATTCCTTATACTTACGAACATACGAACTTCTGCCGGATAGAAGTCGGTACGGTAGTGAATATCGAGTTCGATATTATCGGGAAGTATGTTGCAAGATTGATAAGCAAGTAGTTGACGGACAAAGGAGTAAGGAACAAGGAGTAAGGAACAAAGACTTTATGCAAGCTGGCAGATGAGCAAGCGGAGAACTAATAACTTACTCACTGCAAGCCGAATAACCTAATAATAACCTAATAACGGTAGCACGGAGACTGCTTACTATATGCTGAATCACCAAGTAATCACCAAATAATCACCAAATAATCACCAAATGATGATAGCTACGAGAGGGCTTGGCGGTAGATAGAGATAAGTTGCCCTGCCACTGCGGCATAACTATATTGCTGCGCTTGGGTTTGAATGAGCCCGGAATCGTAGTCCTGACTATGGTCGAGCATGTAGTTGATTGCACGGGTGAGGGCAGCGATATCCTTAGGTTGGATGATAATACCGGACTGATTGTCAATCATCTGCGGAATGCTTCCGACTTCTGTTGCAATGACGGGAGTACCCGTTGCCAGCGCTTCGGATACCACAACACAGGCGGTTTCGTAGTTGGAGAAGATGATGAGATAATCGCTTCTGTAAAGCCATTGAGTCACTTCTTCGGGTGTCTGTTCCCCTACGAATTGCACCATTCCATCGGGAAAACAGAGCGATTGGGAGTAAGCTACAGTGTCGTTGAGATTGACGCCGGTGCCCACAAAGACCATATCGAAATCCTGCCGTTGTTGCGAGACTTGCTTCAGGGCAGCAAGTATGCCCTTTGTATTCTTTGCCGCCTCATCGAAACAGGATATATGCAACAGGTGCTTCTTGCTGTCGAAGGTGCGTTGCGGAGGTTTTTGATAGAAGAAATCATCAACTACGTTATTGACAACCTGATAGTTCGCATGAATATTGTGGCGTTCCATGTTCTTTTGCAGAAGGAGCGAGACGGGCAAGACGGCAGCTGCTTTTTTTGCCGTAAGCCTCGTCAGGTAACGGTGGAATGCGCTCAAACGGGCGTAAGCTCCATTCGCAGGCAAGTAACCGCTCCAATGCTCTGTGACGACATAGGGAATACCGTATTTCCGCTGCAAAAAATACGCCATAAGAGCCGGTTTGAGGAAGATGTTGGCGTGCGTCAGATCGGGCATTCCCCAGTTTTTCCGAACATAGCGGAAACCGGTTCCGGCGGCTTGGAAATAATGGTAAAACGCAGTGAGAGAGTTGCCTTGCTTGGGGTAATAGACTATGATTTCGGTAAGATTGCCGTCGGTATGCTCTGTGATTTCTGTTTGTGTAATATGCTCATCCTCATGCATATACAATACGCATACATGGGATAGTCGGGCTACGGCTTCGGCATGTTTACGGACGAAAAGCCCCATCATGGCATCGTAGCGATGCGGATACCAAGAGGTGAGGAATAATATTTTCATACTTGCAATCAACCGGTTTGTTGGTGCAAAGATAGTGAATATTTTCCGTATGGCAGCGCTTTGCCGGATATAACTTTTGTAATTCAAGAAAAAAGAGTAACTTTGCGAATGCTAAAAATCTTCGATTCGTGACCTTGAGAGATTATTTTTATCGTGCAGTAGTATGGCTCAAACATCGCTTCAGAGCGAGAAATACGCTGGGATATGGAGTACATTCACCATTTTTGTACTACATTATCAGTATGCTTATTTACGACAAGAATGCCTACTATGCTTTCCCGCGAATAGAAAAGCGCAGGGCGGTATTGTTGCGGAACAAGCAGCCGATTGAGGTGCTGGATTACGGCACGGGGCGGTCGGGTATGAGGATTGTGGGGCAGATTGCCGCTACGTCGGTTTCGAACAGAAGAGAAGGAGAGATATTGTTCAAGTTGGTGAACTATCTGCAACCCGATACGATAGTGGAATTGGGCACATCGCTGGGCATAACGACAGCCTATCTGGCATCGCCGAGAAAGGAAGCCCATGTGATAACATTTGAAGGAAGTGATGCGGTTGCGGAGATAGCAAAAGAGACTTTTGACAGACTGGAACTGAATAATATTGAGGTGATTAACGGCAATATTGACGATAGTCTGGCATCGTTCTTGCGCGATAGTAAGCGTGTGGATTTTGCCTTTTTGGACGCCAATCATACCGAGGATGCTACAATGCGCTATTTCGGTCAATTGGTAGAAAAGGGCCATGGAAAGACGGTGATAGTGGTGGACGATATCCATTATTCGATATCTATGGGAAAGGCTTGGGAGCAGATACGGCGGCATAAGAAAGTGACTGCTACTTTTGATTGCTATGACATGGGTATTGTGTTCTTCGACGAACATCTGCCTCAGAAGACATATATATTGAACTTATAATGAGTGAGGACTATGAAAATTTATACGAAAACAGGTGACCAGGGAGAGACTTCGTTAGTGGGCGGAACGCGTATCGGTAAAGACGATTTGCGCTTGGAAACCTATGGTACAGCCGATGAACTCAATGCCTTTGTCGGACTCTTGCGCGCAAAGCAGTTGCCGGAAGATATGACAAAAGTGTTGCATTTCATTCAGAACAAACTCTTTAATTTGGGAGCCATATTGGCATCGGAGTCGCCGGAAGAGATGTTAGGGGATAGCGGTATGCTGATTGCGGAAAACGATGTACATTATCTGGAGGAATCTATCGACCGCTTTTCGGAAGGACTGCCTAAACGGCATGCATTTGTGTTGCCTGCCGGCAGTGAGAAGGTGGCACTCTGCCATGTGTGCCGAACTATAACCCGAAGGCTCGAACGCAGGATGGTGACGCTCAGGAAGCGTGAGGGTGTGACAGAAAAAACTGATTTTTGTTTGCAATTTGTCAACAGAATGAGTGATTTGTTTTTCATTTTGTCGCAAAAAGTAGCTCAAATTGACGAAAGTGAAAACTTTTTCTGGGAAAAACAATAAAGGTATTGCTAGAATGAATTATTTTTTCTACTTTTGCATGCAATTTGAATTTATTATATCTATATTTCTGTAAATAAGATTTTGATATGATTTGGACGTTGGAATTGGCTTCGAAATTAGAAGATGCACCTTGGCCTGCAACCAAAGAAGAATTGCTTGATTATGCAACTCGTACAGGTGCTCCGATAGAGGTAATAGAGAATCTTCAGGAGATAGAGGACGAAGATGAGATTTTTGAATCGATTGAAGATATATGGTTGGATTATCCGAGTAAGGATGACTTCTTCTTTAACGAAGAGGAGTATTAAAACTGCCGATTGCCGGCTCGTTGCGGAAAACATTCTGCAAAAGCCGGATGGAATGTAAATGAAAAAGTGTATTGTTTTATTTCTGTTGACGGTTGCCATCGCTTGTTATGGTCAGTTCGATCCGCAAATAGGACAATATATATATATGCCGACGGCTTTTAATCCTGCAGCGGCGGGAGAAGGCGACTTGATGAAAGTGAGTGGTCTGCACAGAATGCAGTTTACGGGTTTCAAGAATATGCCGATGACCACCTATTTCGGTTTTCAGTCGCCATTTGTTATCGGAAAGACGAAACATGGTGCGGGGGTGAGGTTTATGAACGATATGTACGGCTTGTTTACGAATCAGACTCTGCATGTAGAGTATGCTTATCGCCAGCCAATAGGCAAAGGCTATTTGAGCGTAGGTGTTGACTTGGGTTTTGTCAGTGTAGGATTTAAGGGAGACAGTGTGAATCTGGACGATTTGAAAGGGTCTTCGTATCACCAATCGAACGATGAGGCAATTCCGAGCGGCGCAGAAAGCGGTATGAACTTTGATATGGCGGTGGGGGTATATTATGTGGCAAATACGTGGTATGCGGGTCTTTCGTATTCGCATGTGACGATGCCGGCGATAGAATGGGGCGATTATTCCACAATACACCTCAGAGGTACGATGTATGCCGTGGGTGGATACAATTGGCGGTTGCGCGACAAACGTTTTGTACTGAAGCCGAGTGCGATGTTGATGACCGATTTTGTGTCGTGGGATTTGAACTTGACGGCTATGTGCGAATATAAGGATAAGTACAGATGGGGATTGGGCTATCGGATTGGCAGCAATGTGGCGATATTGTTGGGGATTGATATAATTTCGGGTTTGACGCTGGGGTACACTTATGAGTTGCCGACCACCAAAATGCTATTAGAGAGTTATGGTTCGCACGAGATATATTTGGCATACGGCTTTAATATTCTCAAACCGAAACGTACAAATAGATACAAGAGTATAAGATATTTATAATAGAACATAATTAATAAATTGAATTATATGAAACTAACTAAGATTTTGCCATTTTTTGTGCTAACAGTGTTCTTGGCATCTTGTGGTGGTCCGAGTGGTGAATTGGTGGGTGCCGGTTTCCGAGGGAATTTCAAGGAAGCAAGTCCTTATGGAATGATTTTCATCAAGCAGGGGTCTTTTCTGATGGGTAGCAACAAACAATCTACCGTCTTTTCCCAACCGGATAACAAATTGATGGTAACAGTGAATTCATTTTGGATGGATGAAACAGAAATCACCAACAATGAATACAAGCAGTTTGTATATTGGGTGCGCGACTCTATCGCTTATTCCTTGCTCATTGATGCCGGTATGACGGAATATGCTATCGAATCTGACAACGATATGGACGAAACGTACCGCATCAACTGGAAACAACGTTTGCCATGGAACAGCAAAGATGAAGATGTGGTTGATATCTTGTCGGCTATGTACTATCCTGATACCAAGCAATTGAATACTGGCCGTTTGCACTATTCTTACAGTTGGGTGAACTATGATGAGGCTGTCAAGCCGAGCAATCGTTTCGATGTGGCAAAAGGTGTATATCCAGAGAATGCACATGTCCGTGTAGATACTGCATGGATTGATGAAGAAGGTATGATACATGATAGCACGATAACACGTCCGCTTCGTAGCCCGAACGATTTGATTACTGCGATGATAATCAATGTTTATCCTGATACAATGGTTTGGGTTCGTGATTTCCAATATGCTTATAATGAACCAATGTTGCTGAAATATTTCTCTCACCCCGGTTTCTCGGATTATCCTGTTGTGGGTGTAACTTGGGAGCAAGCACACGCATTCTGTCAGTGGCGTACCGATTATTTCCTGACATATTCTAAGGTTGATGCGCAGAAATACCGTTTGCCAACTGAAGCAGAATGGGAATATGCGGCTCGCGGTGGCAGAAAAATGGCTACCTATCCTTGGGGTGGCAATTATGCACGTGACAGCAGGGGCTGTTTCTTGGCTAATTTCAAACCATATCGCGGTAGTTATGTTGATGATACGGGTGCGGCAACAATGAAAGTTGCACAGTTCCGCCCGAACGATTTCGGTTTGTTCGATATGGCGGGCAATGTGGCAGAGTGGACAATGTCGGCTTATAGTACGTCTTCGAATGTGTCGGTGAACGATTTGAACCCGAATTTCCCCTATATGGCACGCAAAGACGATCCAGATGTTTTGAAACGCAAAGTGGTAAAAGGCGGTAGCTGGAAAGATATTTCTTATTATTTGCAATGTGGTACACGTACATATGAATATCAGTATGAAAGCCGTCCGTATATAGGTTTCCGTTGTGTCCGTTCACATATCGGCGATTGATAGATAAAACTAAAAAACAGATAATTATATTAAAACTAAAAAAGATAATGGATAATCAAAAGAAATCCGGCTTTGCCAAAGGTTGGGACAAGGTAGTGAAATGGTATGCAAATCATGCATACGCAGTGAATATTGTTTATAGTGTGGGTGCATCTGTGGTTATTATAGGTGCTTTGTTCAAAATCTTGCACTGGCCGGGTGCTTCACAAGTGTTGATGGTCGGTATGTTTACCGAGGCATTCTTGTTTATTTTGGGAATATTTGAAAAACCTCATGCTGCTTATCATTGGGAAAATGTATTCCCCCAGTTGATTGGGCATGAACAAAAAGAATTGTTAGGTGGAAACGGTATTGTTGGCGGTAGCCCTGCTTCTCAAACAGGAACTTCGGCTTCTGTTCCTGCAATCTCGGAAGAATCGTTGAAATCGTTGCAAGAAGGTATTGACAATTTGGGCAAGACGGCGGAACAACTGGCAACGTTAGGAAATGTAGCTACAGCAACCAACTCTTTGGTCGAAAAAATGAATACAGCAAGTGTAGCTGCAGAGAGTTTTGCCAATACGCAGACTGCTTTGTCGAACGCAACCCGAACACTCGGACAATCATATCAAACCATTTCTGCAGATATGGACGCTATTGTCAAACAAACGCAGAATTATGGCAAAGGAATGGAGGCTGTCAATGCACAAATGGCATCGCTCAATTCGGTATATGAATTGCAACTGAAAGATTTGCAGGCACAATCTGCAGCTTTCAAAAATCAAACTGACAGTGTTGACAAAATCACTTCTGTTATTGAGGCAATGACCGCTGATGCCAAAACAATGCAGCAGAATAATGCGGCAGCTTTGGAGGCTACGGCACTCTATTTGGCGGCACAACAAAAATTGGCAGCGCAAGTGGCTGACTTGAACAAAGTTTACGGAAATATGTTGAATGCACTTGGTTGATCCATAACTGAAGCAACTTTGCGTTCTTAATAGAATAATATAGAAAAAACGTTATGGGTGGAGCAAAAAACTGTCCGGAAACTCCGAGACAAAAGATGATTGGTATGATGTATTTGGTGCTGACGGCTATGTTGGCATTGAATGTGAGTACCGATATTTTGAATGGTTTTAAGTTAGTTGACGATAGTCTTTATTCCTCTTTGGATGCAATAGAACGTCGTAGTCAGGTGTTGATGGATGACTTTAAGGCAGCGAATGACTTAAATCCGGAAAAGAACCAAAAGTGGTACAATTTGGCTATAGAACTAACTCAAAAATCAGATAGTCTGTACAATTATATTAAGGATTTCAAATATCAGATAGCAGTGCTTGCTGATGGTAAAGATAAGGCAGATCTTGAAGCGCGTAATATTGTAGGCAATTCCAATTTGGATGTTACGGGAGAATATGCGATTGTCAAGGGCAATGGTGCAATCTTGAAAAAGAAATTGGAAGACTATCGTGATTTTTTGATAGAGATTTCACAAGGTGCTAAGAAAGAGGAACTTGAAACCATTTTTGCAACCAATCCGGGCGTCAATCATGATGGTAATCCCATTTCGTGGGAAAGTACTATTTTTGAGGGGATGCCTGTAGGTGCCAGCGTTACAATCCTTACGAAAATACAAAATGATATCCGTTCGGCAGAATGTGAAATGATACAGTATATAAAAGGGCAGACCGATGCATCTGACTTTCGTGTCAATAAATTGGAGGCTTTGGTTATTCCCAATTCCAAATATGTGATTCGCGGTAGCAAGTATTCTGCTCAGATTGTATTGGCTGCAGTCGATTCAACTCAGGTACCGACTTACTATGTCAACGATCAACGTATCAACGATGAGGGGCTTTATGAGGTTTCTGCAACCGGTTTGGGAGCTCATCAATATAAAGGTGAGATTGTATTGCCTAAACGGGATGGTAGCAATATCCGCATTCCGTTTGTTGGCGATTATAGTGTCGGTGAACCTTCGGTAACGATCTCGAATACGGATTTGAACATCATGTATCGTGACTACGAAAACAAATTCAGTATCAGTGTACCGGGTGTTTCCAACGACAAAGTGAAAGTCAATGTAACCGGTGCATCTGCTTCGCAACGGGGCGGTATGTGGATTATCAAACCCAATAGTGGTAGAGAAGTTACCATTTCCGTTCAGGCACAATTGGAGGAAGGCCGTTGGCAGTCGATGGGCAGCCAGACTTACCGTGTCAAGGAATTGCCCAAACCGGGAGCATATTTCAAAAGCGGTGCTACCGAATATCAGGAAGGAAAAATTACGCGTAGTGCTCTGCTCAATAAAGACGCTACAGTGATTGCTAGTTATGGTCCGGATGGATTGTTGGATCTCAAATATACAATCACTTCTTTCCAGTTGCAGACCTCTATGGGATATTCCCAATCGAATAGTAACAAGTTTACACCACAACAAATTTCTCAATTGTCGAAACTCAAACAAGGTGCGGTGGTCAATATCGTGGATATTCGGGCACAAGGTCCTGAGGGAAAAGTGGTTCGTTTGCGTGGTATCCCTCTTACATTGAATTAATCAAACTCGAAAGAGTGTAAAACTAAGATAATATGAAGAAAATAAGTGTTATTGCATTTTTGCTAATTGGCGTGCTATCGGCTAAGGCGCAACATCAGATTCTCCCTTTCTTCGATGATAAGGGTGCAGTCAGAATCGAGACAACCGAATTGGATGCTGCTGCCGATACATTGGTGACGGTTTTCCATCGTGCTGATGATATTGTGTGGTCGCGCATTGTATATCGTGTGATAGATATGCGTTATAAGCAAAACTATCAACTCTATTTCCCTGTGCGTTATGACGATCGTGAATATCGCAGTTTGTTCAAAGTGATGGTTGATGCGATAGTCGATGGTTTGCCCGTATATCGTAAAGCGCAAGATCACATCAAACCTATCTTCACCGAAGTGATTCCCAAAACAGAGATTCCTACTTTGTTTTTGATTGATGATCCTACGGCTGACTATTCCGAAGATCCTATGCACTACGAT
This sequence comes from Bacteroidales bacterium, assembly GCA_022783865.1. Classification (GTDB taxonomy): domain Bacteria; phylum Bacteroidota; class Bacteroidia; order Bacteroidales; family Paludibacteraceae; genus Colicola. The sequence continues at coordinate 53,701 of JALFYY010000001.1, read as the reverse complement.
ATTGCCCGTTCAGATGCAATGTTGCTGCACTACGATTCGGTGTCCGACAAGATGTCGTTCCATTTCTATCCATACGAAGGTTTCGTAAAGAACCAACTGAAGTATCTGATTCAAGAAATCGTATTCTTCGATAAACACAATTCCCGAATGTATTCCAAAATTATCGGTATTGCGCCTATGCAGTCTGATAAGATCATGGCAGATAGTACCAATGTAATGGGTGCTGTGCACGAATCAATGTTGTTCTGGATTTCTTTCGACGAATTGCGCCCTTACTTGGCAAAGCAGTATATGATTCCGCAAGCCAACGATTCGCGTCGTTTGACTTTCGAAGATTTCTTTGCGAAGAAACTCTATGCTTCTTATCTCTTGGGCGATAGCAATATGTACAATCGTATGTTCCCTAACTATGCCAAAACAGAAGAAGAAATCCATAAGGAACAGCAGCGTGTATTCGACGAATTATTAAATTTCGAGCAGGATCTTTGGGAATACTAATCGATATATTGATATAATATAGAATCAAGAATATGAACGAGTCTGCTCTTCGTATTCTTGTTTCTGTCTTAATTCTTAATCACTCATAGCGTATGAAACGGCGGCGTTTTTTCAATATGTATCTCACCACGACCATCAGTGTAGCTCTGGTCTTGTTCCTGCTTGGGTTGGAAACATCTATTCTGCTTTCTGCCCGTCATCTGGTTCAGCAAGTCAAAGAGAATGTTGCGCTAACGGTCGTTCTGAACGATAATACGGATTCTTTGTCGTTGGTACGGATGAACAATGTATTGTCGGTTGCTCCTTTTGTGCGTGAATTTACCTACATTTCCGAGCAGCAGGCGCTGGAAGAACATGTGCGCAATTTGGGTGATGATCCGTCGAAGTTCTTGGGATTCAATCCCTTGCAGGCGTCTTATGAGGTGCGTCTCAATGCTGATTACGCGCAGTCGGATAGTATTGCCCTCATCAAAACCAAACTGACGGCATTTCCTTTTGTGAACCGCATCATCTATCAGGAAGAGGTGGTCAATATCTTGGACAGCAATGTTAACAATATCTCCTTGATTCTCCTTGGGGTGGGTGTAGTTCTTCTTTTTGTCGCTTTGGCTCTGATAGTCAATACCGTCCGCTTGCATGTCTATTCCAAACGTTTCCTTATCAACACTATGAAGTTGGTGGGTGCAACGCCATGGGTCATCAAGTCACCGGTAGTGCGCCGTAATGCCTTGATGGGTTTCATCGCGGCATGTTTGGCATTGCTTGTATTGGTAGGAACGTTCTACTATACACAATATCAATTGAATATCATGTTGATAATTGTCAATCTGCAGAATTTGATTATCATCTCTGCTATAGTAATATTGGCAGGAGTGTTGATAACAACTTTGGCGTCTGTTTTTGCCGTCAATCGCTATATTCGCATGAAGACTGACGACCTTTACTATGTATAATTAACTGTATCACTATGAAATACAATCTTTCAAAAATAAACCTTTGGCTCATTGCAGCCTCCTTTGTGATTATTCTTATTGGTTTTTTCTTGATGGTCGGTGAACCGAGTGGAGCGGAGTACAATCCCGATATCTTTTCAGTCCGCCGCATTACTGTCGGACCGATGATAGCCTTTTTTGGCTTCATTAGTCTTGTCTTCAGTATCCTTTTCAGACCTAAAAACAAGAATAAAGAATAATCTGCAATGAATTGGTTACAAGCGCTTGTTTTAGGTATTGTGCAAGGACTCACCGAGTTCCTGCCTGTCAGCAGTAGCGGTCATTTGGAAATCGCTCAGGCTCTGCTCGGGACGGCTTCCGAAGAGAACCTTACCTTCGCCATCGTAGTGCATACCGCCACGGTGTTGTCCACCTTGGTCATACTATATAAAGAAGTGGCATGGCTCTTCAAAGGTACTTTCACCACAACCAAATGGAACAAAGAAAAAGACTATGTGGCAAAGATTTTCTTGTCCATGGTGCCCGTTTTCATTGTGGGTATGTTCTTCAAAGACCAAGTCGAAAATCTCTTTGGACATGGTCTGCTTTTGGTGGGTATATGTTTGTTAATCACAGCACTACTCCTTTTCTTGAGTGAGCAAATCACCAAACTTCGCGAGCGCCGTGCTGCGCAAGCCAATCTCGCTGAGGAAGTCGGTCGGGAAGTGTCGTACAAAGATGCTTTCATCATCGGTTGTGCACAAGCTGTAGCTGTTTTGCCGGGTTTGTCTCGTTCCGGCACTACTATCGCCACCGGTTTGCTCTGTGGTGTGAAAAAATCCTCTGTGGCGCAATTCTCTTTCCTGATGGTGCTCATACCCATTTTGGGAGAGGCGTTTCTCGATTTGCTTGACCTGCTGAAGGAACCTGCTGTCGCCACCGAATTGCCTGTTATCTCATTGATTGTAGGATTCTTGGCGGCATTCCTTACAGGCTGTTTTGCTTGCAAATTCATGATTAATATAGTGAAGAAACAGAAACTCATATACTTTGCAATCTACTGCTTCCTTATGGGCACTTTTGCTATTGTATATAGTTGCTTTTAACGCTTGCTGACTGTGATGGATTTCGAAGAGGGAGAGATATTGGCATTCGACAAACCTTTGCATTGGACGTCGTTCGATGTGGTGGGCAAAGTGCGGTGGATGATTTGCCGGAAGTTGAATATCAAGAAGTTGAAGGTCGGACATACGGGTACGCTCGATCCTTTGGCAACCGGTGTCGTGGTAGTCTGTACAGGTAGAAAAACCAAGTTGATTGACGAACTCCAGCACCACACCAAGGAGTATGTGGCAACCCTGCAACTCGGGGCAACCACACCGAGTTATGATCTTGAGCATCCCATCGACCAAACCTATCCTACGGAGCATATTACGCTCCCGATAGTGCAGGAGGTCCTTGCCCGTTTCATCGGGGAGATATGGCAAGTACCACCTGTCTATTCTGCCGTCAAGGTCGAAGGCAAACGGGCTTACTCCTATGCACGGCAAGGCGAAGAGGTCCGGCTCAAGCCCAAGCAACTGGTTATTGACGAACTGCAAATGATCGGGTTTGATGCGGAAAAAATGTTGCTCACCATCCGTGTCGTCTGCTCTAAAGGTACTTATATCAGGGCTTTGGCGCGTGACATCGGAGCAGCGCTTCACTCGGGGGCACACTTGGTGGCATTGCGCAGAACCCGTGTAGGCGATATCCGTGTAGAAGATTGTATGACAATTGAGTCGTTCACTCAAATGATGGAACAATATAAACAAAACTGACTAATATAAACGCCTCTCATAGAGGACAGAAACTATAATAGACTATGAAACTTTCACAATTCAAATTCCATTTGCCGGAGGAGCTGATTGCGCAGTATCCGGCTCGCTTCCGTGATGATGCGCGCTTGATGGTACTCCACCGCAAGACAGGCGAAATCGAACATAAGACGATTCCCGGTCTGCTTGATTATTTCGATGAACACGACCATTTCATATTCAACGATACCAAGGTCTTTCCGGCGCGTCTCTATGGCACCAAAGAGCGTACCGGAGCGGATATCGAAGTCTTTTTGTTGCGTGAATTGAATCCTAAAATGCGCTATTGGGATGTGCTTGTTGATCCTGCCCGTAAGATTCGTATCGGTAATAAAATCTTCTTTGGCGACGACAACACCATCGTTGCAGAAGTCATCGATAACACTACTTCCCGTGGCAGGACGCTCCGTTTCCTCACCGACTATGATAACGAGGAGTTCCGCGACCATCTCTTCGCTTTGGGTCATACGCCGCTCCCTAAGTACATCCATCGTGATTTGCAGCATCCCGATCCGCGTGACGCCGAAGATTCCGAGCGCTATCAGACCATTTTCGCTGCCAAAGAGGGCGCGGTTGCTGTGCCGGCTACGGGGCTTCACTTCTCCAAAAATATCCTGAAACGTATGGAAATCAAAGGCATAGATTGGAGCTTCATCACTTCTCATGTCAGTTTGGGCAACTTCAAGTCGATTGATGTCGAAGACCTTTCCAAGCATAAGATGGATTCCGAAGAGTTCGAAGTATCTCAGCAGATTGTCGATACGGTCGAGCGTCTGCACGAAGAAGAACGCCACATCTGTGCCGTTGGTACCGATGTTATGCGTGCTTTGGAAACGGTAGTGGGAACCAACGGACACATCAAGGCGCTTTCGTCTTGGACCAACAAGTTCATTATTCCGCCTTACGATTTCACTGTGGCAAATACGATGATGGCTAACTTCTACATGCCGCTTTCTGCGCAATTGATGATGGTGGCGGCGTTTGGTGGATACGAATATGTCATGCATGCCTATGAGGTGGCTATCAAAGAGCAGTATAAGTTCGGCGACTATGGCGATGCTATGCTCATAGTTGACTGATACTGATACAGCTCAACATAATATCCTCATTAATATCAGGTAGAGACGGGGCGTGCCCCGTCTTTTTTGGTCCGATATAGCTGTCGGAGTGCAGGCGTGCCCCGTCTTTCTTTGTTTATTGTGGTTGTCGGGGTGTGGGAGCATTTGTGCGGTCCCCGTTCGCATAACAGATGAGCGAAGGGGCGTGATGTTGTCGGATGGCGAAACTTTTCCGTCCTTCGGGAGAGAAGTAGGGGAATGGATGGCTATCTCGGAGTCGTCATCTCCCTTCCATTCCTTTAGGGATACTTTAGGGATACCTTAGGGATAGCATATTGTTATGCTTCCGCATAGCTATCGTGAGTGGGTTATTAGTGGGTGATTAGTAGGTTATTCAGCACCCCTTATGCTATCCAAGAGCCATCAAAGAGCCATGAATGAGCCATGAATGAGCATACTCAGTGCTTCCTACTCCCGTAGCGCCATGGGACATCCATGAGACTTGCATAGGCTTTGCATATCCATTGTATAGACTTCAATAGTGCCCGTGTAGAGACGCGATTTACCGCGTCTGAGTAGTCCGTAATGCCCTGTAGAGACGATGTGTACATCGTCTGAAATACCCGATAATACAAATCCCTTCGGTAAATGATATGGAAACTCAGGAGGAGGCGGGCAAGACAGAAATATAATGCCGTTAATGGCTCATTGACGCTAATGAACAGGCAATTTAATGGCAAAGCAATTATTTTCTCTTTTGCCTGTCTGATTATTCCCAAATTATTTGTATCTTTGCACAATCAATAACCAATCAAACAAACTTATACTTATGGCAGCAACACAAGACAAAATACAGCCGTCTTCCGAAAAGTTGAAAGCCTTGCAGATGGCTATGGCGAAGATTGAGAAAGACCATGGCAAAGGCACTATCATGAAGCTCGGTGAAGACAAGATTGAAGATATTCCCGTTATACCTACCGGTTCTATCGGGCTCAACATGGCGTTGGGGGTAGGAGGTTATCCCCGTGGACGGGTGATTGAAATCTATGGTCCTGAGTCATCCGGTAAGACCACGCTCGCTATCCATGCTATTGCCGAAGCGCAAAAGCAAGGTGGTATTGCCGCAATCATCGATGCCGAGCATGCTTTCGACCGTTTCTATGCGGAGAAACTGGGCGTTGATACCGATAATCTCCTCATTTCGCAACCCGATTCCGGTGAGCAGGCTTTGGAGGTGGCTGACGAACTCATTCGTTCAAGCGCAATTGACATTATCGTTATCGACTCTGTAGCCGCACTTACGCCCAAAGCCGAGTTGGAGGGCGATATGGGTGACAACAAAGTAGGTCTTCAGGCACGCTTGATGTCACAAGCCCTTCGCAAACTTACGGCTACAATCAACAAAACCAATACCACTTGTATCTTTATCAACCAGTTGCGTGAAAAGATTGGTGTCATGTTCGGCAATCCCGAAACCACTACCGGTGGTAACGCACTCAAGTTCTATGCTTCTGTCCGTTTGGATATCCGTCGTGCTTCCCAAATCAAAGACGGCGACGATGTCATTGGTAACCAGACCCGTGTAAAGGTAGTGAAGAACAAAGTAGCACCTCCTTTCCGTAAAGCGGAATTCGATATCATGTTCGGTGAGGGTATCTCACGGGTAGGTGAAATAGTCGATCTCGGTGTCGAAACGGGTGTTGTCAAGAAAAGTGGCAGTTGGTTCAGTTATGGCGAAACCAAACTCGCACAAGGTCGTGATGCAGTCAAGCAACTCCTTAAGGACAATCCCGAATTGGCACAAGAGTTGGAAACCAAAATCATGGAGGCGCTCAAAGCCCGCAAAGAATAAAAGGGACTGTTCCCTATGCAAACCGTCCAACTCATACTCACGCCTCGTCAGGCGGCTGATGAACAAACCATTCGTAAGGCAGCGGCAACTTTTTTGCAACTGCCTTACGATGCGCTTTATGGCTATCGTATCGTTAAACGCAGTGTTGATGCCCGTCAGCGCCAACTCAAAGTATTGCTTACCTTGCAGGTTTTCCTTTCTGAGCAGGACGTTGCTTTGCCGGCTTACGAAGCACCTCAATATCAGGATGTTCACCATGCCGATCACCAAGTTCTGATTATCGGTTGTGGTCCTGCAGGACTCTTTGCGGCACTCACGCTTTTGGAGAAAGGCATACGCCCTGTCATCATTGAGCGGGGCAAAGAGGTGTCCGAACGCAAAAGGGATATTGCCTTGCTCAATCGTAACGAAGGGCTCTCTTTGGAGTCGAACTACTGTTTCGGTGAGGGAGGGGCAGGCACCTTTTCCGATGGCAAACTCTTTTCTCGGAGCAAGAAGCGCGGTAATATGCAGCGTGTGATGGAACTCTTTCATTATCATGGTGCTGACGATACTGTCTTGTATGAAGCACATCCGCATATAGGGAGCGATAAACTGCCCCGGATCATACGCCATATCCGTGAAACCGTTCTCTCTCATGGTGGCGAAATCCACTTCTCGGAGAAGATGACCGCTCCTTTGCTCGAAGGTAACCGTATAGTGGGGATCCTGACGGAAAAAGGTAATACTTACCATGGCGATGCCGTCATTCTCGCTATCGGACATAGTGCGCACGATACCTATTCCGTATTGCACCGGTCAGGTATCCGATTGGAAGCCAAAGGTTTTGCCATGGGCGTACGAGTCGAGCACCCTCAGTCGCTCATCAATTCGCTCATGTATCACACCGACGTTTTGCCCGAAGGACTGGAGAATGCCGCTTATTCGTTGGTGACACAGGTGGATGGACGGGGTGTGTATTCCTTCTGTATGTGTCCCGGTGGTCATATCGTTCCGGCAGGAAGCAGTTGGGAAAGCTGTGTGGTCAATGGTATGTCATCGAGCGGACGCAATTCGCGTTTCGCTAACTCGGGCATGGTGGTGGAGGTTCATCCCGAAGATTTACCTGCTGAATACCGGCAATATGGCGCATTGGCAGGATTGCATTTCCAGCAGGATATGGAACATTTGGCTTATTTGCACGGAGCCGCCCCCTCGGTGGCTCCGGCACAACGCTTGACTGATTTCGTCCAAGGCAGAAAGTCTGGTACTTTGCCTGCTTGTTCCTATCTGCCGGGCTTGCGTTCCTCTCGTTTGGACCAATGGCTGCCGCCTTTTATCGTTAAACGGCTTCAACAGGGCTTTCGCGATTTCGACCGTAAATACCGTGGTTACCTTTCTCCTGAGGCATTGATGGTGGGCGTGGAAAGTCGCAGTAGTGCAGCCGTCCGCATTCCGAGAGACAGCGAAACCCTGCAGCATACCGATATCCGGTCGCTCTATCCTTGTGGTGAGGGGGCAGGCTATGCCGGAGGTATTACTTCTTCTGCTTTGGACGGCATTCGTGTAGCTACTGCCATAGCAGTCAACTTGTTATCAGAATAAAGGATATGAATACTTTCGAGCGCACATCGCAACTCATAGGGGAAGATAATATGCTTCGCCTGCAACGTACCAAAGTCATTCTCTTTGGTGTCGGTGGGGTAGGCGGTTGGTGTGCCGAAGCCTTGGTGCGTTCCGGCATCGGGCATCTGACCATGGTGGATTTCGATGTCGTTTCCGATACTAACCTCAACCGTCAGCTGGTGGCTACGGCAGCCAATGTCGGACAACCGAAAGTCATAGAGATGCGCCAGCGTTTGCTTTCTATTGTTCCTGAGGCGGATATTGTGGCGGTTAATACTAAGTATTCCGAAGCAACGGCTTCAGCGTTCTGTTTCGATGACTATGACTATGTGATAGATGCCATTGATACGCTCGATTGCAAACTCCATCTCATTATGCGTGCTACGGAGAGTAGTGCCACACTGTTTTCTTCGATGGGGGCGGGGCGCAAACTCCATGCAGATCGCATACGGGTGGCGGAGTTTTGGAAGGTGCAGGGCTGTCCCTTGGCACGTGCTTTGCGTGACAGGATGAAACGCACGCACTGTTTCCCTGCCAGGCATTTTCAATGTGTCTATAGCGACGAAATCGCTCTCCGTGAAGGCATTCCTGTCCGCCAAGGTACGCTTGCCCATATCGTCGGCACGTTTGGCTTCCGCCTCGCCGACTTGGTCCTCAACGACATCCTCACTCATCCATAGTAGAGACGGGGCGTGCCCCGTCTTTTTATCGGATAATTTTTGTAGAGATGCGATTAGGACTTGTCCGATCGCGTCTAAAATACAACATCCCCTCCTTCCGAACAGCAATGAAAATCGGACTACACAAAAAACAAAAGAGAGATACACATCGTGTATCTCTCTTCTCATTGCTAAGCTATAGTCAGCTTATTCAGCTACTTTTGCACCGAGTGCGTTGTATTTCACACCGTTCTTGATGATATACAACTGACCGTTCTCAATCACCTTAACAGCCTTTTGTGCTTGTGCAGCAACGTTCTCAACACCGGTTCCGCCATTGCCGATAACGATTTTGTTGAGGGCATAACCGCCTGCAGTGGTGCGGATGGTAATAGTGGAAGCGATAGCTTGTACAGTTACTTCTTCAAATACCATTTCACCGCTTTTGGGTGCTTGGGTCTTGTTACCGCTTACCCATACACAACCTGTCAGACCTGTTCCCTTGCTCTCGCTGTCTTCAAAAGAGTTACCTGTGGTACCTTTCGAAGCAACAGACAAAGTAATAGTGGTACCTACTGTCAGACCGCTGATAGTTAAATCACGTTGGTCACCGTCCATTTGTACATAATTGAGAGGCTTTACAACGAAAGCTTTTTTCTCACTGGAGTTCTTGTAGGTGAAAGTAACATTAGGTACTTGTGCGATAGTCAAACTAACGGTTGCTCCTGCTGTGTTTTTGATTTCGTAGTAACCTTTGGCGTCATTAAAACTCTTTGTACCATCAGCCACAGTCAAGTCAGCATCTTGAATGTCAAGAGTGGTAAAGTCATAAGTTTGTGCATTGAGCATAGCGCTTACTGCCAATGCAGCGAAAAAGAAAAGTTTCTTCATTGTTGTTGAGTTTTTAATTGTTAGTATTAGTTTTATATTCTATTTATGTAGATGTCGGAACAGTTTACTGATAAGTACCTTTTTCGACACTGCAAAATTACAACCTTATTTCGGCAACGTTGCGATATAGATTGACGAGAATTGTGTAAAATTTGGTACTCTCTTTGCAGCGTGACAGAAAAGAACTATCTTTGTTCCCCGTAAAAGAATATTTGTAAAAATCATACTAATATTACTTTATTATAATACGTACATTATGAAAAGTCATCTTACAACGAAAACGGCAGTCTCTTTGGCAGTCCTGCTTTCTATTGCTGTCACTTTGTCAGCGCAACAAAGTAAATATGAGCAGTACTATACCGATTTGCCCGTAGAGATTGAGCATGTGCAACCTGTCCAATTTCCTGCAACTACTGTCCTGTTGAGCAACTACGGCGCAATAGGCGATGGCGAAACGCTCTGTACGGAGGCTTTCCGTGCTGCTATCAAAGACTTGGAAAAACAAGGCGGCGGACATCTTATCGTGCCGAAAGGCGTATGGAAAACCGGTCCTATTGTGCTCAAGAGTAATATCGACCTCCATCTCAACCGCGGTGCCGTGATACGTTTCAGCGAAGACAAATCGCTCTATGTCATTCCTTCTTCTTCCGGCAAAGAAAAGACCAAGGCGGATGCCTGCATCAAAGCAAGCAAGTGCGAGAATGTAGGTATCACGGGCAAAGGAATCCTCGACGGACAGGGCTTCTATTGGAGACCTATTAAAAAGAAGAAAGTGATGAAAGACCCTGCCGGCAAAGAGATTTGGGAATCGGCTTTGGCGTTGGGCGGTGTGGTGAAAGACGATATATGGTACCCCTTCAATCTGAACAACGGAATACCCAATATCGCTTCCAATGCCGACGACCAGGAGAAAATGCGCAGTCACCTGATTAATATCACCGACTCGAAGAATGTGATTGTGCAGGGAGTGACGATAACGAACAGTCCTAAGTTCCACTTGGTACCCACCCGTTGTCAGAATCTTATTATCGACGGCGTTACGGTGGATTGTCCTTGGTGGGCGCAAAACGGCGATGCCATGGATATAGGCAATACGCAAGTCTGTCTGGTGGTGAATTGCAACATCAATTGCGGTGACGACGGCATCTGTATGAAAGGCGGTGTAGGCGACCGTGGACGTGATGCAGGACCCAACCGCGATTTCCTCATTATGAACGATACTGTCTATCGTGCCCATGGCGGTTTTGTAATCGGCTCGGAGTTCTGTGGCGGTATGCAACGGCTTATTGTACGTAATTGTGTTTTCGACGGTACGGATATCGGACTGCGTTTCAAGTCTGCCCCCGGACGAGGCGGATGGTGCGAAGATATTATCTGTCAGGATATTGTGATGAAGCAGATTCGTGAAACGGCTATCTTCTTTGAGTCCGGTTATGCCGACCGTGCAGTAGGACGCAGTGCTACGGCTACCGACGACAAGTCAGCCTATTTCCCCGATTGGGGTAACTTTACGTTCCGCAATATCGTTTGTGTGAGTCCGATGGAAGCGGTTACTATCACTGGTTTGAAAGGCAAACCCGTACACGACCTTTTGTTCGACAATGTGCAGTTCTACGGCGTGCGCAGTAGCGGTCTGACGCTCAAACATGCGGAGAAACTTACTTTCAAAGGTTGTACTTTGACGGGTGGTGACGGTAATAATATCGACCGCCGTTCGTGCAAGGATATTACTTGGAACGGCAAAAACGCCATGGAGGAATAACCGCTTGCAACATAGTATAACGCTAAAAAGCGAATGTGCCGGCTGTCAGGCTGACACATTCGCTTTCTGTTGTAGGGGTGATACTTGTGAACATTTGTGTACCTTTGTGAACACTCTTGTGCACTTGTGTACACTTTTCCGACAACGCTCCTTTCTGTTGCCGTATCTTTGCATTACAATTGCGCAGCAATGGGGCAATACGGCCATTGGTTGGCGGAAGTGCGTCCGTTGGTGTTTTGCAAACACGATGCGTCAGCCGTGAGGCTGGGTTTACCGATACAGGAGATTGCGTTCGGCTTGCTTCTCGAGTGTTGAGAGCAGGCGGAACATAACAGAACAGACATTTTTCGCAGATGTTTCTCTTGTGTCGTCCGGTGCGAATGATTGCCGCAACATAGCGCTGCGGAACGTCAGGGCGGAATGCAGACCTCCGCACACAAACTGCAAGTGTTCTTTGAAATGTTGTAACGTTGTCGGAAACCGACTGTCATCACTTGCGTTTCGGCAGGTTGTCTGCTGATTGCGTTGAAATGGCAACCGCTCAATACAGATGTTCCACTATGCTGTTGAGATATACTTCGATATTGGTATATTCTTTCGACAGCGTATATTGTGCAGCATCGGTATAGAGCGACGGATTGAGTCCGTGTGCAGTTTCCCATTCGTCGGGAATTCCGTCGCCATCGGTATCGCGGGGCTTTTCTGCCGATTGGTATTCGGGCCAGCTGCCTGCATCGGTCTGGCTGTCGATAAGTCCGTTGGTACTGCCGTTAGAGCCCTTGCAGGTGTATGTCCCGTTGCGTACTTCGTTGGCAATACGTGTGTCAATAGCATCCCGCACGAGTGAGCAGCCGGCTTTGGTGAGTACTATTTCGTAGGCTTCTTGTGCGGTTTGGGTGGTGATGGCAGGCATAGCGAAAGGCTTGTCGGCCCGGCAAGCCGCCAGTTTGGCAGGCTCGTCGGGCTCTACGCCTTTCCAGTTGTCGGCGGTAACGGTAGCGGAGCCGTCCATATAGTTGCCTGTGATGTAGAACTTGCCGGGAACCACAGTGCCGAGTTCGTTGCAACGGTCACATCGGGTGGTGGGGGCTACGATACGTTCCTTGTGGCGGGATGCCGGTCCGGGTTTGTAGTAGTTGTTCACTATGTTTATTTTGCGGGGTTCGGACACTCCGTCGCCTCCGTAAGCACTGTTGCCGCCCCAGTTGTAGATAACGTTGTTCACGTAGTCAATCGGTCCATGGCATTTGCTGTCCACGTATTCGTGGTCGAAACGAGGGTTACGGCTGTCGTGGTGAGCAAGCAGGTTATGATGGAATGTGGCGTTCTTTCCGCCCCAGATACCGCCGTACCCGTGTGTACCTTTCACGTGTACCGATTTGCGCAGGCTTTCGGTGATGAAGCAGTATTGCAGTGTAAAGTCGGTGTTGCCGTAGCACGAAACACATTCGTCGGTGGACCAGGAGAACGAGCAGTGGTCGATAAGAATACGGTTTCTGCCTGTGCAGGTCAGTGCGTCGCCTTCCGCTTTGTTCTCATCGCCCATGCGAAACCGCAAGAAACGGATGATAACGTTCGAAGTCTTGATTACTACCGGGTAGCCTGCTATGCAGATACCGTCGCCCGGTGCCGATTGTCCTGCAATGGTGAGTGCACCTTCCGTAATATCCAATTCTCGTTGCAAGAAGATGGTGCCTGCAACATCGAATACAATCGTCTTTGCACCGGGTATCCTGAGAACATGGCGCAGTGAACCGGCATCGTTAGGGTCATCGGTGAGAGAGGTGACATGATACACCATACCGCCTCTGCCGCCCGTAGTGTACTGTCCGCCGCCTTCTGCTCCGGGGAAAGCAATAGTGGATGCGGGCTTCGATTTGTCCTGACCGCCTGTGTCGGGAGTGCATGCAAGGAGCAATGCACAAACTATACTTATGCTGACAATGTGTTTCATATCTTATGCTAATCGATTGCAAAGCCTGCCGGACATATGTAGGGCAGGCTTTGCAAATGTTTGTAGGAGGCTGTTAATAACCGTAATCGTTCCAAAGAGTTCCGTTGGAAGCATTGATATTTACTTCGAAGATAGGCCAATAGTGACGCATATCTACATCAACACCTTCTTTGTAGAGATAATAATCTTTGGCAGCAAGATGGCGTTCACCTTCTTTCTCATAGAAAGATTTGCGTATCCAACCTGCGGTTTTGTCATAGTCGGCAGGAGCGGTGTCGCCTTTTTTGAGACCGACAAACTTGTCGAATACGTAGGCATTGCCGCTTTGTGCAAACGAGTTATCTTGTTTGTAGGTGAAATATACAGAATCCATACGTCCTTCAAATTCGCCGGTACCTGCATCCAAATTGGCGAGACGTTCCATGGTGAGTTGCAATTGTGAACCGAGTTTGTTCCAACGCATAAGGTCGTATTTGCGGATGTTTTCCCCGCAGAACTCGAAAGCACGTTCAGCCATGATGTTCTCCATGGTGAGCGGTTTCGGTTGCAGCCCGGCACGAGTACGTACTTTGTCGAATTGTTCTTGCGGATTGAGCCCGTACAGATTGCTTGGTGCATTGCCTTCCATACTCCCGATGGCAGCCTCGGCAAACATCAAGAGAACGTCGGCATAGCGGAGAACAGGCATATCGATACAATCTTCGTTGGTTGACCATGTACGTTTCATCCATTCGATGCGGAACTTGCCCAAGTAGATGGAAGAAGCGTCCCCTAATTTTTGATAGAGTTTACTTTCCGATGTACTACTTCCGGGGAAAGCCGACGGGTCGCTGCTTGCACCGCTACCATTGTCGTATTCCCATTGGAAAGGACATACTGTTACCGCATAACGGGCATCGTTGTCTTCAAAATCCCATGCAAAGGTTGGTACAATCTGAATCATACCTTGTATCTTTGTATTGTCTTTATTACCTGAACTATAGAATTTCGAATTGATGATATGTCCTGGTGTTCTGTCCGACATTTTCAAGCCTGACAGACAAAGAACCTGACCACGGGCATCGTCCAAGAAAGGAAGTGCCCAAATGAATTCGGATTGGTTGTAACGCACTTCATCTGCACAGAGTTTCTTGAAAATGTCTTCAAAGTTGCCTTCCAACTTATAGTCTTCATGTTTGATGATTTCGGAACATGCCCAAACGGCTTCCTGATAAACGGCTTGACGATCTGCAGCATCTTTGATGTTGTATTGTACCGAGCAGTCGGTTGTGCCGCCTTTGGTGAAAGTGTTCGGACGTAATGCCATACCTGCATACATCAAATCCATACGTGCCAACAGACCTAATGCCAACGCTTTGGAAGGACGGCCTGTATAGTTGTTGGCTTTGCCAGGGCAGGATTCCGACCATGGCATCAACTCAGCAGCCCAACGAAGGTCTTTGCGCAGTTGCTCGAAGATAACGTTGCGGTCGGTTTTATACACATAGAGGTCGTTGAGGTTTTTGCCGTCGAACGATTTGAAGCAGGCAGGAACATCGCCCCATAGTTTAACCAGCTCCAGATAACAGAAAGCTCTCAGGGTGAGCGTTTCACCGAGCAGGTATTTGAAAGTAGCGTCTGTTGTATCGGAATACGTACAAATGCCGTCGATTACAACATTGGCACGTTCAACGGCAGCATTCAGATATGCCCAAGGGTCTTTACCGTTACTGGTAGAGAGGTCGCCGGTTCCTTTGCTGGTAGCATAGATGGCACTTTCTTTCGCTTGTCCGCTTCCTTTGTTGCAGTATTCAATATCGGTGTTCAATGCCATATAGCCGCCACACAGACGGTTGCGGAACGATTTGTCTTCGCCGAAAGTGTTGTAGATAGCTCCAATGGCTTGTTCTGTCAAGTCTGTGGATTTGAATACAGATATATCCATTGCCGAAGGAGAGTCTGTTTCAAAGAAATCTTTTTCGCAGGAGGATAATGTAAGCAAACCTGCACCGATTAGTATATAGATGAACTTTTTCATTGTTGTACTATGATTTAGAATTGAATGTTCAAACCGATGTTAAAACCGCGCGATTTCGGATAAGCAGAGAAATCTACTCCTGGTGTAAGCGGGTTTTTCGAAGAACGTGTATCCACTTCGGGATCGATACCTGTATATTTGGTGGCACAGAACAAGTTCGTACCTTGTGCAAAGACACGGATGGAATTCAAGTGTGCCTTTTCAAGCCATATGCGTGGCAGCGTGTAACCAATCGTAAGGTTTTGCAGACGGAGGAACGAACCGTCTTCCATAGCTTGGTCGGTTACTACATAGTGCGACATAATAGGCGAAGCATGAGTTGCACCTTTTTCGGCATTCATATTGTCCAATGCTGTTGCCATAGCAGTGTAATCATCGCCGAATACCAGTGCTTTGCCGCCGGCAAGCGCTTCGGGCATGTAACTGCCGGTAGCATCGAACAAAGAGTAGCGATTGCTGAAGTTAACATCGTTGATGAGGTTACGCATACGCGATTTCTCGGTAACTGTGGTGTATTCCATCTTGTTGAGGTTCAGAATCTTGTTGCCCCAAGCGAAGGTGAAGTTGGCAGCAATGTCGAAACGTCCCCATTTGTCACCGCCTACATAAGCGGAGATGTTGAAACCGCCGGTAAGTACCGGAACGGTATTGCCCAAGATTACTTTATCGTACTCGTCAATAATACCATCAGGTGTACCGTTCGGACCGGATATATCTTTGAACTTGACAGCACCTGGGCGAATGTCGGAACTGAGGAAGCCTTCTCCATAAGAAGGTACGCCTTCGGCAAGTCCCCATGAGTTGGTGGAAGGAACATATGAAACAAAATCTGAAGCCGTATAATAGCCGTCGGTTTGATAGCCCAATACATTGCCGATAGGTTGTCCCACTTCTACGAGGAACTCTGCCAAGGTGAGGTATTCCGATGAACCGAAACAAGTGGTTTGAGCAGAAAGAGAAGTGATATTACCTAAGTCGATGACTTTGTTCTTGTTGTAGGCAATGTTGCCGTCAACAGACAAACCATAACTCAACTGTTTGGACTGATGCTCCAAGATAATTCCTTTGATGGAAAATTCCACACCTTTGTTCTCGGTAGAACCGATGTTCTGGTATTGGGCATTGTAGCGGGATGGCAAGGTTTGTCTGATAATAAGGTCTTTGGTGGTATTCCAATAGAGGTCGATAGTACCGGACAGACGTTCGTTGAAGAATCCGTAGTCGATACCCAAGTCACGCGTGATAGTGGTTTCCCATTTCAAATGCGGGTTGGGAGCGATTTTGTCGGAACCGCCTACCACAAGGATGTTGCTCGTTCCCTGTCCCATATCGATATAGGTCATTTGTTGCGAGAGGAAATCTTGGTGCAGATAACCTAAATCAACATTGTTATTACCCGCCATACCATACGACAGGCGGAGTTTCAGATTGCTCAACCACGATTGTGCATTCTCCATCCAGTTCTCGTCGGAAATACGCCATGCGGCAGCCACAGAGGGGAAATAGCCCCATTGGTTTTCTTTCTCAAAA
The DNA here is from genome assembly GCA_022783865.1 of Bacteroidales bacterium. Classification (GTDB taxonomy): domain Bacteria; phylum Bacteroidota; class Bacteroidia; order Bacteroidales; family Paludibacteraceae; genus Colicola. The sequence goes on along the minus strand of JALFYY010000001.1, from coordinate 37,087 downwards.
CGGGTAGAAGCATCAGCACGGAATGTGGCAGTGATGTAATAGCGTCCGAGATAATCGTAGTTAGCACGGGCAAAGAAACTGAGTTGGTTGTCGCGTGGGTCGATATAGTTGAGTATCTCGGAATAAGAAGCTTGACCTAAGTAGTTGAAAATCTCACCGCTGGCAGCATCGTAGTTGCCTTTGTAGCCAAAGCCGTTGAGTGTTTCGGTAGCAGATTTGCGGATAATGGTTTCCTCGCCGAGCAGCAACGATACTTGGTGGGCTTTGTTGAATTTCTGTTTCCATTCCAAAGTGTTGGCATTTCTCAGACGGCTCTCCTTTTCGTTGAGTACCTGTACTTGTGCCGTTCCGCCATCTACTCCGGGACGACCTGTGTTATGCGAAAAATAGGTGGTAGGACCATAATAACGGTCGGTTGTGATATTGCGTGAATCATAGCCTAATTCCACACGGGCGGTGAAGTGTTTGGCGAACTTATATTGCAAATATCCGTTGGCAGTCCACTTGCTGTCTTTCTTGAACTTGTAGTTGTCGCGGATAGTCGTCAGCGGGTCGTAGAGATTGCCAAAGGTTTCGTCTTCGTCGTCACCTCCTCCTGTACCTTTCATCAATAAGTCGGTGGGCGTATAAACAACGCAGTTGCGCAAACGTGATTCTGTGCTGGTTCCGTTGTCTTTGATGGCGTTGGAACCGGCACCCAGCACCTCTGTTCCTGTATAACGTGTACTGAACGAAACCGTAAAGTCTTTGAATGGTTTGAACTTGGCTTTCAACGAAAGGTTGTTACGTGCGTAGTCGGATTGCTCCATTATGGCTTTGTCATCAATACGGTTGTAAGACAATGTGAACGTTGCATTTTTGTTACCGCCGCTTATACTGACCGATTGATTGGAATTGAAACCGGTGCGTCCGAAAGTTTTGTCTTGCCAGTCGGTGAAAGGATGCAGTTCCGGATTAGCGTATTCTTCCAATAGGGTAGAGATAGGAGTGGTTTCTATTTCACTTTCTTTCAAGTATTTGGTGTTGTGATACAATTGGTCGAAATAGGCATTGAAGTTGTCGCGCAGTTTGGTTTTGTCTTTCAGATAGGCGTATTCGTATTGCATCAGTGTGAAGTCTTCCACACCCATCACATCGTATTTCTTAGCCAGCCATTTCCAGCCCACATATCCGCTGTAGTCCACATGGAAAACCATCTTGTCGGAATCGGTGTCTGAGTCTTTCGTAGTGATGATGATAACGCCGTTGGCACCCTGTGCACCGTAGATGGCAGTGGCAGCGGCATCTTTCAGTACGTCCATCGAAGCGATGTCCGACGGCGCAATGTCCGAAATGCTCGATACGGGGAAACCGTCCACTATATACAACGGGTCGTTCGACTGTGTGAGCGACGTTCCGCCACGGACACGAATCTTTACATCGGCATCCGGCGAACCTTCCGTAGTCGTCACCGATACACCTGCCAATTTGCCTTGTAGTGCTTCCGAAGCGGATGTTACGGGAATGTCTTTCAACTGCTCTGCCGATACGCTTGCAACCGCCGTCACCAAGTCGCGTTTCTTGGTTGTGCCGTAGCCTGTTACCACCACTTCTTCCAATACCGCGGCATTCTCTTGAAGTACTACATTGATTACATCACCTGTGATAGGTACCTCTTTGGTTTCCATTCCGATGTAGGAAAACTCTAAAATCTGTGCATCGTCAGGAACATCTATCGAGTAGTTGCCATCGAAATCGGTGACAGTACCAATGGTTGTACCTTTCACCACAACTGAAGCGGAGATGACAGTCTCTCCCGTCACGTCAGTTACTGTTCCATGCACCAATTTGGCAGAAAGCGTGCCGCAAAGCATAGTCGCTGCCAAAAGCGAAAAGAATTTGAACTTGTCAAACATGTGTGTTAGTCTTATGTATTGATTATAAATTATTTGGTTAAATAAAGCGGGCGTCCCATGGAGGGACAATTTGACATTGCAAAGATATAACATTTTGTTGGCTGCCATGTGGAGAGATTGACGCATTGTGGCAAAAATTTGACAATTGGACTATTGGAGCAAGGACAAAAGACTAATGATTTTTGCTCATATATTCAGCTCTTCAATTTCTCAGTTCCTCAATTAGGGCTCTGCCCGTTCACTTCCTCAACGTCAACAATCCGGCAGCGGAAGATGATGCTCCGCATTCCATAACATCGTACTTACATTCTCTTCATCTCCTCATCTCCACATCTTTTCATCTTCTCATCTTATCGTCCGGATAACCATAAGCCGGCAAGAGTGGGTGATTAGTGGGTGATTAGTGGGTGATTAGTGGGTGATTCAGCCGATAGCAAGCCGGCATCTGAAATACGAATACGATAGAACAGATCAACAATATTCGCTATCGGTGCAATTGCTATGCTACTCCTACGCACCGGGAAACATGGATGTACAATGCTGTCTTACGCTGTATATCGACCCTGACTGACAAAAAAAATGCACTCTGATAGGAATATCATATTTATTTTGTATCTTTGCAGGCTGAAAAGGTCCGAAGAGACAAAAGAGTAATAATAAAAGACTATAACATAATAGGATAATAACGAAAATAATATAATACACTATGGCAACACAGGAAGAAACTTTCAAGAAAATGGTAGCCCACTGCAAAGAGTACGGCTTTGTATTCCCCTCAAGCGATATTTACGACGGATTGGGAGCTGTATATGATTACGGACAAAACGGCGTGGAACTCAAAAACAATATCAAGCGTTATTGGTGGGAAGCCATGACGCGTGTGCACGAAAATATCGTTGGTATTGATGCCGCTATCTTTATGCACCCCACCACATGGAAGGCTTCAGGTCACGTAGATGCCTTCAACGACCCGCTTATTGACAATCGCGATTCTAAGAAACGCTATCGTGCTGACGTACTGATAGAAGACCAGATTGCCAAATATGACGAGAAGATTGAGAAGGAAATAGCCAAAGCAGCCAAGCGTTTCGGCGACAGTTTCGATGCTGAACTCTTCCGTCAGACCAATCCCCGTGTACAGGAGCACGTACAAAAACGGGAAGCGCTTCATACTCGCTATTCGGAAGCAATGAACGCCAATGACCTCAATGAACTCAAACAGATTATCCTCGATGAAGGCATCGTTTGCCCCATCAGTGGCACCAAGAATTGGACCGATGTTCGTCAGTTCAACTTGATGTTCTCCACCGAGATGGGCTCCACTTCGGACGGTAGTATGAAAATCTACCTTCGTCCCGAAACGGCACAAGGCATATTCGTCAATTTCCTCAACGTACAGAAGACGGGCCGCATGAAGATTCCTTTCGGTATCGCACAAATCGGCAAGGCGTTTCGCAACGAGATTGTAGCGCGCCAGTTCGTGTTCCGTATGCGTGAGTTCGAGCAGATGGAGATGCAGTTCTTTGTTCGTCCTGGTGAAGAAATGGAGTGGTTCAAGTATTGGAAAGAACATCGCCTGAGTTGGCACAAGGCACTCGGTTTGGGTGACGAGAAGTACCGTTATCACGACCATGAGAAATTGGCGCACTATGCCAATGCCGCTACAGATATCGAGTTCCAGATGCCGTTCGGATTCAAGGAAGTGGAGGGCATTCACAGTCGTACGAACTTCGACTTGAGCCAGCATGCCAAATACAGCGGCAAGAAAATAGAATATTTCGACCCCGAACTCAACAAGAGCTACACGCCTTACGTCATAGAGACCAGTATTGGTGTGGACCGTATGTTCTTGAGTATCATGTGCTCTGCCTACAAAGAGGAGACTTTGGAGAATGGCGAAACGCGCGTGGTGCTCTCTCTGCCGCCTGTACTGGCGCCGACGAAAGTATGCGTAATGCCTTTGGTAAAGAAAGACGGACTGCCTGAGAAAGCGGAAGAAGTGATGCAATTGCTCAAATACGATTTCCGTTGTGCTTACGATGAGAAAGACAGTATCGGCAAGCGCTATCGCCGTCAGGATGCAGTGGGTACACCTTTCTGCGTGACTATCGACCATGATACTTTGACCGATAATTGCGTAACCGTTCGTTATCGCGATACGATGGCGCAGGAGCGCATAGCTATCAGCGAGTTGCCCGCGTTGATAGGCAAAGCAGTGGATATGAAAGAATTGCTGCGTAAGTTAGCATAAACAATTGTTGTATGGAAGTTTACGATCTGTACGAACTACAGCGCAAACTGCACGAATGGAATCTCCTCAGCAACCGCACTATGGTCTTTGCTGAGGAGGATTTTGCTTTGTTCGACGATATCCGCCAGATTAGTTTCGGCGATGATACGCTACGTGTCAATATGGCGGTATTCTGCATTTGCTTGGAAGGCTCCTGCGAAGTAACGGTAGGCACGAAGGCATTCTGCTTCCGGAAGAACAATTATATAGTGGTGCTTCCCAATCAGGTAGTCACATGGAAAGATGGTTCCGACGATATGAAAGCCATTCTCATATGTTGTAATAGTCGTTTCTTTGGCGAGATATTGCAGCACCAACGCAGTCTGTTGCCATTGTTGCTCTATGTTCGCGAACACCCTTGTGCGGAATTGGGAGAGAAAGATATTGCTTGGATAGCCGATTACCACCGTTTGCTTTTCAACGAGATGACCGATGCCGATAATCGTTTCCGTGAAACAACAGCCAAAGCTTTGATGCAGGCATTGGTATCGAAGGTATGCAATCTATACACCCATGGCGTGAGCGAAGGCAAGCCTGTCAATAATCGGCAGGAGGAGATTTTTGCCGCTTTCTTGCAGGAATTGGGGTTGTATTATCGCCGGCATCACGATTTGTCTTTCTATGCTGAGCGCTTGTGCATTACGCCCAAATATCTTTCTGCGGTGGTGAAAGAAGTGAGTGGTATCTCTGCGCTCAAATGGATAGAATACTGTGTAATTGAGGAAGCAAGAATGCTGTTGCAGACTTCCTCCCTCAACGTACAGCAGATAGCCAACCTCCTGAATTTCCCGAGCCAGTCGTTCTTCGGCAAGTATGTGAAAAAGCATACGGGCTATTCGCCGCAAGCCCTTCGTAAAATGGCGGGGCAAACACCTCAAGCCGTAGCTTTGCGCTGAAGCCTGCTATGGATATACGAGGATAGCCTGAGGCTCAGACAAGCACTGAGGAAATACGCTCCGGCCTGTATCCATAGCGCCATATACTCGTGTCTGGTTTCTGCCAATGTGGCTCCCATGCTGTTGATGTGTATATATCCGTTGATACCAAAGGTGGTGGGGAATAGTTGGGCAATATAATGCCAAAATACAGGCACATTGCTTGCCGGCCAACTGAATCCGGCGAGGAAAAGTAAGATCACGGTAAAGAATACCATCGTAATCAATCCCGTTTCACGTTCCCGTACAAAGACAGAAATGGTAATGGCAAAGAAAGTAGCTGCCAATAAGAAAGGTACCATGAACTTCATTACATCTGCAAACGTACCGATATGCGGCAGGTTGAACAATCGCGGAATCAGTCCCAACGTATAGGCGGCAAGGGCAAAATAGAGAATAAAATAGGCGAACCCTTTGCCCAATACGATACGGAGTGTACTGCGTTCCTCTTTTCGTCCTTCTATGTAGAACAGTTCGCCGTTGCGTTCTCTTGCTGTACCTGCCAGCATTCCTACACCGAAGAACAGTGTCTGGTGCAGAATCAGTATGAGGATGGCAGGGAGCAGGAATGAGGCGAATCCGCCACCTATATTATAAAGAAACGCTTCTTCGTATTTCAGCGGTTGGGTCAGTAACTCGGCTGTTTCACCTGTTTTGCCGGTCATCTCGTAGCGTCGCAGTTGTATGCCGTGGTGCTCGTCCAGCATAACGAAGTTGTTGGCTATCTGCATGTTCTTGTAGTAGAGAAACGACGACATGTCGCAGTAGATAGATACGTAGGTTTGTCCGTGCAAAGTCTGTAGTTGGGTTTCAAAGTCGTTGGGGAAATAGACAATGCCGTGTACCTTTCTTCTGTGGTACAGGTCCTCTGCTTCCTTCATGTTCAGACATTTATAAGCAACTTTGACTTCGCGTGTAGCGTCCAGTTTGCGGATATATTCTCTGCTGTGTTGCGTCTGTGAGTCGTCCACTACGGCAATCGGCATATCAATGATTACTTCTTTGTCGTAGAGTAGTGGATAGAGGATCGGATAAACCAATCCTGCCAAAAAGAAGATGATGAGTACACCTTTGTCGTGGAAGATACTGTGCAACTCCTGCACAAAGATATACCATACGTCTTCTGCCTTATAGAGTAGCCTTGTGGCTAATGGATAATGTTTCATACTGGCGTCTTTTTAATCATCGGGATAGTTATGGTAGAGCAGTGCGTTTCTCAGTCGTTTGGCAAGTGGCAAAGGAAGCAACATTGCAGCACCCATCAGTGCGAGCCAAAGGCACGATTTGGCAACGCTTACTCCCATCAGCATTTGGTCAACGGTGATGAGGTAGTAATACCGGAGCGGAACCAAATAGCTCCATGCCTGAAATGCCGGCTTCATCGACTCTACGGGATAGGTGAAACCTGATAGCGAGAATGCCAATACGCCGTATAGTACGCAAAGGCATATGGCCATACGCGGAACTGGTACTAACGATGTCACTACTACCGCTGCCGCCTGCATAGCTGCCACATAAACCAGGGTGGCGAGGCACAGAAAGGCAAAACTGCCGTTCATCGGGAAGTGCATGAAGCCGAACAATACGATGTTCACTATCCAACCTAAGAGGGTGAACAATATCGTATAGGGCAGCATTTTCCCTGAAATAGCTGTAAATATATTGCCGCCTGCCGTCTCCATCCATTCTTCGGAAGTGCCTACTTTGATTTCGTGGGTAATGGCAAAGGCACAGAGTGTCAGCACCATCAATCCTAATATGCCGGGCAGAATGGTGGTAGCAAGATAGATGGGGTAGTTTGCCCATGGATTGCCAAGCATGTGGTTGTCAATCACTACCGGCTGTATCAATGGCATAATGTCGCCGTCGCGCATACCCCTTCCTCGCATTACTTCGCGCTGCATGGCACCCGAAGCAAGGTTCACCATGGTCATTAGTTGTTTGTACGACAACATTCCGCCTAATAGATAAGCATCGTTGGCATAGACCGTTACTGTCGGGCGTTTCATGGCAAGCATGTCGCTGTACATCTGTTCCGGCAACTCCACAAAGGCATATATCTCCCCACGCTGCATGGCTTGGCGGGCTTCTGTGAAATTCATATATTCGGCAATCACCTCCACGCCTTGACCGGCATCTATCTCGCGGCGTAACATGCGCGAGATAGTGGTATGGTCGTGGTCCACAATGCCGATAGGCAGTTTTTGCGGCACGCCCTCGTTCATGAGCGTCAGGAAGAAAATGCAGGCAAATACCGTTACTATCACCGATGAAACAAGGTAGATAGGGCGGGCTGTCATCTGCCGCACTTCTCTCCTGAATACGGCAATCAGCTGTTTCATAGAGCACTGTTGTTTGTGTGCATGATTACTGTCATGCCGGGACGTAAGTTCGGTACGTTGGTTGTCGGTCTGGCTTTCACCTCGAAAGTCTTGGCGTCAAATTGTCCTGTGGCTTTGGTGGCACGCCATGTCGCATACGAAGCACGGGCTTGCATGAATGTAATTTTGGCTTGATACGTATTGTTTCCGAGTGCCGGCACGCTGAAGTTAATAACCGTGCCGATGGTCAAATCGGGTAACATGTCTTCACGCACGGAGAAAGTGAGCCACATGTCATTCAAGTCGGTGATACTCATAATGGGTGAACCGCTGCCCACCAGTTCGCCTACCTTAGGGAAACGGGTGGTGATTTCGCCGTCGGCAGGAGCCACCAAATATAGTTCCGACAAGTAGGCTTCCACCTCGCTGATAGCGCCGTCGGCACGGGCTACCAAGGCAGCGGCGGCTTCTTTGTCTTCGCTTCGGGCTCCTTTCTTTGCCATCTCGTATTGACTTTTGGCGGCTTTCGTGGTGGCTACGGCAGCTTTGTACTGGGCTTCTACCTCGTCTTTCTTCTGAGCAGAGACAACGCCCTTTTCGTAGAGGTTCTTTACTCGGTTGTACGATTTGTGCATAATGTCTTCGCCAACCATTGCTTTCTGATATAGTTCGTAAGCACCTTGTATCTGTTCTGCTTGCGCACCGTTTTGTGCTTTGGTGTCTTGTGCGGCTGCGGCGGCTCTGGCTGCACGGGCTTGTGCTAATTTGGCACGCACTTCCGGACTGTCGATGAATACGAGTGTGTCGCCTTTTTCTACACGGTCTCCTTCCTCGGCAAAGAATATTTCTATACGGCCGGGTACTTTGCCCGATACGCGGTATTCGGTGGCTTCGGCTTCGCCCGTGATGACTACCGGTTCTGGGCGGAGAGCAAGAATACCGGTTACACCTACAATAACTATGACTGCAACCAGGGCAATCAGTCCGATAAGCAAGTTGTGCTTTTTGTTTTTACTATCCATAGTGTGATTGATGTTTTAGAGTGTTTGTTGTTAATGGGTTGTGGAGTTATAAGCGAGTGTGCCTGTGTTTTTGAGTAAATATACTTCATACAGACGGACATCGATGGCGGCGTCTATCTTTTCTGAGTAGGCTTTGAGCCATGCCGTTTGTGCGCCGAGCAGTTCGGTGGAAGTAATCATACCTTCTTCAAATCCCGCTTCTGCCAGTTTCAGGTTCTCTTCTGCGTGCTTGATGGCAGAACCGGCAGCTGCCAGTTTGCGGTTGGCTTCTTCCAATTGCTGGGTGGTCTGGCAAATCTGCAAGGCGAGCATTTCGCGTGCATTCTCTTCTTGCAGGGCGATGGTGCGGGCTTTGTGTTTGGCGGCTTTCACAGCCAGAATGTCGTCGGCATGCGCAATAGGGATATTCACTGCTACTCCTGCATGGAACGAGCCTCCGAACGTATTCTGGTAACCGTTGTATAAGTTCGGGTTGGTAGTGATATAATTGGCATTGGCAACGATGGTGGGCATCAGTTGCGATGCTGTCAAGCGTACGCCCGCTTGTGCCATCTTGCTCGCCTGTGCCAGCATCTGCACTTCGTGACGGCGGCTTATTATCGCCTCTGTATCGGTTGTGGGGATATCAAGTACCACGTCCTCAAGATGTGAATCGTCCAATAGGATGTCCGTGTCAAGGGGCAGTCCGCACAACTGGCAGAGTGCCATTTTCGACAGACGCAATCCGTTCTCCGCTTTCATGCGGCTTATCTCGGCTTCGTTCAGCTTGACGCTGATTTGTAGTAACTCCGACTGTGTGGAAGTGCCTTCTGCTACGGCGGCTTCAAGGTCGTCTTTCACTTTCTGGAGCATATGGCAAAAGCGGTCTGCCAATTGATATTTCGCACTGACCGACACCACTCTCCAGTAGGCTTCGTCCGTCTTTACTATCAACTCCTCGTTATGTTCGCTTTGCTGTATGCCGGCAATCTCTTCTCCGGCTTTGGCAATCTTGTAGAGCTGTGTGATACGGCCGCCGGTGAAAATGGGCTGCGTGACGCCTACTTCGCCTACAAAAACATGCTCGAAGTCTAATTCTGAATCTTCGTAAAGTTTCTTGTACTCTTGGGCGAACCAGTCACTCAGTCTCTTGTCCAGATCAGGGAAATAGGTCTGGATAATGTTCTCGTTGAAACTGAAACTCCCGTCAGGATTCATTGTCCCGAAAGGCAGCCTGGCTTCATCGGAAATCAGGTACAGATTGTTCTGGCTCCATACGTATGCGCCGTTGGCGGATACTTTCGGGAAATAGCGTGCGAGTGCGGCTTTTCTCAGGTCTTGTGCCGCGGCAAGGTTCTCTTTGTCGATTTGTGCCTGTTTGTTGCCTTGTAGGGCAAGGTCGCGACAGCCTTCGAGCGTCAGATGTGTCTGTGCTCCGAGTGTCAGTGTGGCGATAATCAGACAAATGCTTAATGCTGTTTTCTTCTTCATAATGTGTGTTTGTTTATATTTACAACAAGTTCGCGGTTCATTTTTCAAACAGAGTGCCAGACTGTCTGCTCGCTTGTGTTTTCGGAAGAATAGGACAATTCTGTGGAAGAATGGTGCAATTGGTTGCCGTTGCTGTCACTGACTCTGTGCTGAATTTGTCAGGTCTGCCGGTCGTCCCGGCAATACTGTGTAGAGATGCGGTTGATTGCGTCTAAATCTTCAACAGTATATTGTAGAGACGGGGCGTGCCCCGTCTGAATAACAGAGTAATTGACTGACTGAATAATTGTAGAGACGAGGTATGCCTCGTCTGAAAGCAATCTAAAAAGGGTTGTGCCGATTGTGTTGGTTTGTTGTCGGAGCGCAGGCGTCTTGTCTGCCTGTGACGATTAGCCTTTCAGTAATGGGGCTTTTGTCTTTTGCCCTTACTCCTTCGGCTCACCTACCTTCCGTTATTTGGTGATTATTTGGTGATTATTTGGTGATTACTTGGTGATTACTTGGTGATTCAGCACCCCTTACGCTACCGATATGCTATCCAAGAGCAAAGAATAAGCTCTCATCGTGCTACCAACTCCCGTAGCACACCCGTAGCATTACGTAAGATCATTGTAGGATTATTATAAGCATCTGATAAGATGGCGATCATATCGTGAAAAGATACCGATTCCCCGTTGCTTTCGTCTCGCTGATTTTGTATATACTTTCCTTTAGGGATACTTTAGGGATACCTTAGGGATAGCAAAGCGATAAGCACCTCAAATCCTCAACATTCGGATATGATTGCTGATGATGCAATGATGAACAGATGATTGTTCTATGCGGAAACCATGCAAAGGCAATTGGTCTTTTGTCCATTGTCCTTACGCTATCTCCAATCGTAAAGTCCTTATCTCGTGAGGAGCAGTTTGATATTCAAACCGACATTGTCCGCTTTGACGGGGAAAGATGAGGATATAAGCGGAGTGGTACTCTGGTGGTCGTAGAAGAGTTGCAGATTGATTTTGGACGATAGTACGTAGTCAACCGACACTTTGATACCTAATACTTTGTTGCCCGACGAAGCTTGCGTGATGTTCTCTTCCACTTTCCTAAGGAGCGTCTTGATGTCTTTATAAGAGACATCGACATTGAGTTTGAGGTCGTTCTTGACTTTGTTTTGCTTGTCGGATTTGAGTTTGAGTATGATATCGAAGTCCTTGATGGTATAGCCGAAGCCGAACACAAACTCATCTGAAGTACCTTCTGTGAGTTGCACGGCATTGACATTGAGTTGCAGATTGCGTTGCTTGCGGTATTCTACCTTTGCCGTCATGGCATTCTTCATGGCGATATTGAGTCCGATGAGCGGTGCAAACTGTTCGTTGATGCTTACGGACGAGATGTCGAAGGCGGAAGATGGTATAGGTGTTTCGTTCTCTACATTACGCACGAAGCCTACCATCTTGTTGTTGCCGTCGGCAGGTACCCAAGTGGAATAGCTGCCATAGCTGCCGACTGAGTATTTGCAGGTGTAAGCGTGAGTAAGATTGACGCTTCGGAAATGTTCCTTGACCCACGGAATACGTGTCAGTCCGTCGAAAGTGACGCTCCAGTTGGGGAGCATTTGGAGGAGCGACAAGAAAGGAGAAGCGGATATGCGGTTGATGTCCTTGCCTGTGTAAGCCGCCAAGAAAGCAGGTACCAATACATCGGCAGACGCTGCCGATACAGTGCCGTTCTTGGTGTCGTACTCTTTTCCGGCAAAGGGTGTCCCTTGCAAGAACCCTGCATCGGGATATCGTATGCCTGCGTATTGTGCCTGTACCCTTTCCGCCATGATGTTGCGGTATTCCAAGAAGCGTGTGAAACTCTTGGTGGCATAGTTCTCTTCTGCTTTTCCGATACGGTCGAAGGCTGTGAGGAGGGCAATCTGCGTGATATTGAACGAACCTGTAATGTTCTCCTGCAAGCGGTCGTATGAATAGATGACGGAAGTGGATTGTGCTTCGTAGCGTTTGCTGTTGAGTTGTATTTTGAATCCTGGGAAAGGCTCCAAGGTCAGTTTGCCGTCAAAGTCGGCGGTGCGGGCGCGTGTGGCAGGTTGGATAACGGTGGTGTCACCCGATAGCCACATATTGTCTTTTGCCCGCTGGATGAAATCATCGGGAATAAAACCGAAAGCGAAATCAAATCCCGGAGCGTAGAGGTTGTCACCCGCTTTGCCTTGTCCCATGAAACCGACTTGCGGATTGAAGCCAGGCAATACTAACGAGTTGGTGGTGCGGTAGCTCACTTGGAGTTTACGGACCGACATAGCCAGGTATGCCGACAGGTCGCCGAACGTTTGTAGCGGTGTGCGCAACGACGGGTCTTTGGTCGCAATGGTAAGATTGAGTTTTGCGCAATCTTTCTTGGGCGTAAGCAGTATCTTCGTGCCGCCGTCAGGTTTGAATTTGACGGATACTGCTTTGCCGTTCTCGTCGGTAGCTTCTACTGTCAGACTTTCCGAACCCAGCCGGTGTGTAATCGTTATGGTCGAGTCGGCTTTGGCAACGATGGTCTGTGTATAAGTCTTTGTCCGGAAACGCTTGCGGGCGTTGGCTCTGCCGGAGAAACGTTGGTTGACTGATTTGAGGTATTTCGATTTGTTGTACAGGCTCTCGAAGTTCATACTTCCGTCGGCTTGCCATGCCTGTACCGATGAAACGGTATTGCCCAAATCCACTTCTTGATTGGCGCTTGTAGCAGTACGGTTCCACGAATACGTAGCGTTGTACGACCCGTTGGCTGTTATCCAGTCGAACCAACCGAAGCGGTTGAAAGGTACGCTGTACGAACCCGTAAATACTTGCTGATAAGCGTATGGCGAACCCATGGTGCGTAAACTGCGCATCACCGTATCTTTCCATGCTTCGTAGTAGTCGTTGGTAAAGGCATAGTCTTTGATAATCTCCGGCGTATAATAGGTCTCGTCCACCGTAGAGTTCATTGTCGATTGGAATGAGAACTTCAGGTTCTTGGTCAGGTCATACTTTATGTCCACGTTGCGGTTCCACATCCAGTCTTTCGAGAAAGTGAGGTCTTGCTCCAAAGGTGAGATGGCGCTTCCGTCGCCCGAGAAATCGCGCATCTTCATGTGTGTGAAACTGCGCTGCATGTCTGTCGTAAACGACCAACTCTGCGGAAGATAATACAGGTTGAGTTCCTTTATCCATTTGAGTTTCTCTACTTTCTTCGCATCCTTGAACGGCTCCCAAGGTTTCGGATTGAAGTTGTAAGCGTACGTAAACGAACCTTTGTCCTCTTTGATGAGATCTTTTTCCATTTCGGGGGTATGCTGGTTCTGCTCCGAACGCGAATAGGAGATAGAGAAGTTGGCAGGGTCGTAGAACATATCGCGCTTCTTGCTCTTGATGTTCACTTTGGCATTCGTCACGCTGAAATTCGTGCTTTCCTGCACCGTAGTGGAGAGTTGCCGTACGGAATCGCGCTCTGCCTTGGTTTCGTAGGTGGAGAGTGTTTCTTCTAACTTGACATCCGTATCGAACGGGTCGTATTCGGGCGAAAGTGTCTCGTTGGTATAAGTCACATACAGCGGTATCTGCAGTTTGGCTTTCTCGGGGAAGAGTCGTCCTGCTTCCAATGCGGCACTGACGGATATTTGGTAGGCATTCTCCATATTCCGGTTGAGTACATTGCTTTCGATAGAACCGTAGCCTGCCGTTTCCAAGCGTCCTGCCACATTCACTTGTCCGATATCTGATATACCCAAAGCCATATTTGCCATTGCCGCTACACCGCCTTCTTCATCGAATTCCGACATGCGCAGTTCATTCACCCATACCTCGCCGCTTACGGTGTGGTTGCTCTTGTTGCGGATACCGATCATGATACTGTTCACTTCGCCCAATGTCGGATTACCCATTACGGTAATGCGGTTGTCAGGTTTGCCGGAAGCATCGTCGTAAATGATATAAGGAGTGTTGTTGCTTACGTTGCCGGTGCCTGTGCGTTTGGCTTTGTTGCGTGCCACTTTGGCGTCGGTGAGGACTTTGAAGGGGAAATCGAACATGTTCTCTTCCGGCCATACCTTTCGCCTGTCGGCTGCATTATCGTTGTTATAGAGTCCTTCTGGTGTCAAGTGCAGCGGTATTTCATATTCGTAGTAGTTGTTTTTCAGGTCAGAACCCAAACGGATAAAGCATGCCAGTTCGCCATCGCTGAGATCCGGATCGTCTTTGATGGCTTCAGCGTGGATAAACATCTGCAAACGCTTATAGTTGCGCATATCGTAAGTGGCGTTCTTATAGACGGCCTTTGCGTCATCGGGAGACAAGTCGCGCACACGCAATACCATAGCCTGCTCGTTCTGTGCGATGAGCTGGGCTTGACCTGGGTCTGTCTGACGGCTGATGCCGGGAGGAAGCACGTAGTTCACAGGTGTACGCGAAGCATTCTCCTCTATATTGACAGCCTCCACATCCATCGAAGCTGACGTGGTAGGTACTTTGTCAAGGGGATAAAGTTCCTTCGTATAACTGCGCCATTCGCCTCTTACTAAATCAAGCGATGCCAAACGCAAGAAAGTCTCTTGCTTGAAGCCGGTGAGGTACATGCGGATAAAGCGTATCGATTTGAAATTACGGATACTGCCCACACGTGAGTCGTATTCGCGGATAGGAATCTTGAACTGATACCACGTCACTTCCTCTTTCTTTCCGTTGGGTAGCGACACCGTAGTTACCAGTTTCTCTGTAATGTGCTGCATACCCACCTCCATCATGCCACGGCGTAATTGAATACGGTATTGATAGTATTTCTCGTACTCGTTGAGTGTATTGTCGTTATTGATATCCTCAATGTCGGGAATCAGGGTGGATGCCGTACCATAACTTTCGCGACTGTTTTCTGTCGATGGTGAGTTGCCCTCTGTGCCGTTGAAGTATTTGTATCGGTCAAGCACCGTAGTCTGTTGTTCGTCCCAATCGGTGCCGCGATAGTAGTGATAGTTGTCGCCGGCTGGGTCGTTCAATGGCGAGAACGGATCTGTCTGCCATTGTGCCAGTACCGCACCGTCCACTTTCCCTCGCAAAGTACTGACATAGTCGGCGTAAGGCTGTTTGCCGTCGTATTCGAAGAGCAACTCTTGTGCCGACGACAGACCGTTAAGTCCCACGTCTTGATATTGCCGTGCACCTGCTTCATTGGCAAAAGCCGTGACGGTGCTTGTGGTGCGGGGAATACGTCCCCATACGGTTTTGTCGGTATTCTCATCGGTGTCGCTAATCGGCAAACCGTGTTCGAACGACTTTTTGCCGTCTTTGAGAATATCTTCGCTGATGTCACCCAGGTTGAAATACAAATCGCCGCCTTCGTATGTCGGATCCGCATTCGTCAGGAACGGATCCATCATCCAGAACTCGATATATTCGATGTTCGACGTCTCGAAATCCGTATTGTCCAAACGGCGCATCATACCGCCCCATCGTTGTTGCGGATTGGTTAGCAAACCGTCTGTACCCACTTCGTCAGCCACGATGTTGTACGGACCGCGTTCTTGTGGATAGTATGAGAGGTTCATTACTGCCAAACGGGTATCCTCGTTGGCGAGAACTTCCTTGTTAGGATAGATTTCTTGCTCATAGATGATACGTGTACGGTGGTCCGACAGCGTTTCCAAATCGTCTTTGATGTATTGCGGTGTGTTGGTCTGCGGATAACCGAATATCGGGTCCACCACGAACCAAGCCAGGCGTGCGCGGTTCTTTCCGTATTCGATATTGTTGCTTAGTTTCGCCTCTTCAAAATCCGATGGTGTACTGCTCAAGAACCAGAAGTTGGGATAGTGGATATCGATGTTTGTCTTTGTCGCTTCGAAATCGTCGATATAAGCTGTTCCCGTTTTGCCCACGTCACGTGTGTGTCCTGGGATAAGATGGGCAAATTCGGCATTTACGGAGAAGGTGGATGGAGCAGTGGCGGTAATCCATGGAATCTTGTCAAACATGTTGGATAGCCACATGAACTCCGTCTTGTACGATGTATTCAGTCCCCAGATAGTGTTCGAAATCGGCTCGTTGCCCGTATTGACTTTTGTCGTGATAGGACGTTCAGAGAGGTGCATCAATGTTCCGCCGACCACGAAATCTTTGCTGAACGCATATTCCATGTGCGTACCCATCAGCGATTTGCGTTGCATCGAGAAAGTTGATTGGTTCTCTAACTTCACATCCACATTCGTACCCGACTCCAATATGGATTGATTCAGAATAGTCACCGTTCCCATCATGTAGTCCACCGTATAATCTACATTCTCTCTCAGTGTCGCACCGCCTGCAGTAACTACCACAGACCCACGGGGAATGTTCATTGCATTGAGCCTTATCTCGTTGCCTGCCGACCCTTTGTATTTACCGGTCAGTACGAATTTGTTCTTCTCCGACATCTCGCTCGCTACTATAAGCGTGGAGTCGTAGAGTTCTTGGAATACATATCTGTCGGCAATCGCATCATTGCCGATTGCCTTGCGTAAGTGCGAACCGAAAGGCTCCAATACGGGGAAGATGATGCGTCCGTTCGACGAGAGTGCCGTATAACCTTCTATATAATCGAACTTGCCGTCGGGTGTCGGATTGTTCTTTTGGTCCAAGCGGTCCAGATTCATCACGCGGAGGAGTTGTTTGTTTTTGATAGCGCCTTCCGAAAGGTACTGCAGTTCGGTGCCGACCGAGTCGTTGCGGTACATCACGTAGAGTTCGAATTTCTCCTGCGTCATTTGCATAGCACCGATGGAATAGATGTTCTTCATCATCAAGTCCCATGTGCCTTTCCCCTTTTTCAGCGGTGCATTGTTGCTGCTTTTCAGCATTTTTAGTATCAATGCATTGGGAGCACTAAGGTTCTCTCCTGCATCAGTTGAGAACTCACCCACTTGATATACTTGCCCGTTGTATGTATATTCGTATGCCACGCATAGCACTTCGTCTTGATTCAACGCACTGCGCAGTGATATATATCCCAACGAGGCGTTCAGTGTATATTCGTTCGACGACAGCAGTCGTGCCGATTCTATCTTCTCGTAATCTACACCGCCGACAATATCATAAGCCGACAAACCGCTTAATACGGCATTGGTTTGCTGGATATCTCTTACGCCGTTTATCGAAGTGATTTCATTATATAATGAGTTGGCACGGTTATATGGTACTGTTGCGCCTGCCATCGGTGTCCAGTGACTGTTGTTCAAGTGCTCTGTAGCGTTTTCGCCCAAATCTACGAATGCCACAATGTTGCGCGCTTGGTCGTATTGTCCTCTTTTGTTGGTCACCCATACTTCAATACGGTTAATCGTGACGCCCGAAGTGATATACGGCAATTGTGTCATCGACTCCTCGTAATGGTCTCTGAAATAATACGATAAGAAGAAATGGCGGTTCTCGTCGTAGTTGTCTGCTCTCACTTCAAACGGGGTGGTCTGCGCACCGCCTTTCGACGAAACCGATTGACTCTCAGAGTTTTGTTGCGAAAGCAGAGCTTCTATCGTGAACTTGCCGAATTTCAGATTGGTCTTTACGCCGAACAATGCCTGACTGCCCGAAATGAGCGAACTGTTCAGGTTTAGCGATACATTGCCCGCTTCTATCGCTTGGATAATATCGTCTTCTTGCCCTTTGTAGTTGAGTTTGATGTTCTGTTGGTCGAAATCGAACGACGATTCCGTGTTGTAGTTCATGTTGAAGTTAAGTCGTTCCCCCACTTTGCCGTTCACATTCAATTGTATCTTCTCGTCGAAATCGAAGATGTTGTTGTTTCTTGCTCTTTTTGTAAGAGCCGGATTGTCAATGTATTGGTGCTTGAATCCGAATAGCAGTTCTGCCGAACCTTGTGTTTTGAGTTGCACACCGCCCGGACCGAAAATCTTGTCTGCAGGACCGATATTGAACTTCATATCCGTGATGTCGAACTTCTTCTCGTTGTTGTGTTCCACTTCGCCGATTTTCTCTTGCCAATACCGGTTCATCGTCTGTTGTTCCGAGTATTTTTGGTATTCTGCTGCCGTCATCAGATAGGGCGTTGCAATGTCTTCGTCACCTACTTTCGTATGAAGAATATAGTAACCCGTTTCTGGTTGGTATTCCACTTCTGTCACTACGTTTTCGGGGTCTTGTAAATCAAGCGATGATTGTGGTTTGGTCAGTTGCTCATAATCTTCTTTCCCGTATTGGCGTACCTGTGTCGGAGCCATCGTAATGCTGTCTTGCCTTTGTCGGACGGCAAGACTGTCAACCTCTTGTGCAGTCAGCACAAGGGGTAGCGTAGATAGCAATATCGTGATGAGACGATGGCGCATTTATAGCATTTTCAGAGCTTGTTTGATTACTTTTTCGATAGGAAGGGTGGGGTCTTCTTTCAGAATCTTATCCACCGCTTTTCCCGAAACATTAGGAGCAAATCCGAGCATCGTCAAGGCGGCAACAGCCTCTTGTTTCAAGTCGTTGTCCACTTGTGCAACAGTTTCAATATCAATGTTGTCAATGCCGTTGATGTCTATTTTGAGTACTTTGTCTTTGAGTTCTACAATGATGCGTTGTGCTGTCTTGCCGCCTATACCTTTGATGTTCGATAGTGCGGCAGCATTGCCTGTGGCGATAATCTGACGGATCTCTCCGGCGGAGTACGACGACATGATCATCCGTGCCGTATTCGCCCCGATGCCCGAAACCGAAATCAAAAGCAAAAACAGCGAGCGTTCAGCTTTGCTTAAGAAACCGAAAAGCAGGTGAGCATCTTCCCTAATGATTTCATTGATAAACAATTTTGCTTCTTGTTTGTCAACCAAAGCGGTATAGGTGGGTAGTGCAATGTTGATTTCGTAGCCCACGCCTGCCGCCTCGACAATGGCGTAGGTGGGAGTGAGTTCTGTCAGTTGGCCTTTTATGTAATCAATCATAAGTGCAAATGATATAATACTGCAATAACGCAAATAAAGTGCAAAGTTACAAAATCTTTGTGAATTACGCCCTATGTTTGGCGGTATGTTTTGCATAAATAGTGAAAAAACGGCTCTTTTGCCCGAACCTGCTGCTGAAAATGCTCTTGCTGTCTGTGTGAAACCGTTCATCTTTTATCTTCTTGTTTTCTCATGTGAAAACAGCGGTGGCGTAGCGGTCCCCTAGCACTCCTGTAGCGGTCAGGTCGCACTCGGAGTGTGGGCGTATCGTAAGTCGCAAATTGTAAATCGCAAATAGGGCTCCGGCATTGTAAATTGTCAAATCATCAATTTGTCAATTTGCCCGGTTGTCAAATATTTCTCCTTTTCCGTTAAATTATAGACCTTGCTTTGCCGGTATCTCTTTATCTTTGCATTTGGAAAACTTTATGCAATATTTATACAATACAGATATGAAGAAACACACGTTTTTATGGATGCTTAGCCTTGCTCTGTTGAGTTGTGAAGCTGAAAAAGGCTATACCCCGATTTCGCAAAACGAAGTCAATCAAGTTGTTGCCGAATCTCCTTTTGCAATGTCGGCAATCTCCTTGCCCGCTTTCCCTGACAATGTTCTGTCTGTTATGGATTGCGGTGCCGTTAACGATGGCTCTGTCCTCTCCACCGATGCTTTCCAGTCGGCTATTGATAAGGCGAATGCCCAAGGGGGCGGTGTGGTTCTTGTGCCGGCAGGTGTTTATCTCTTGGGGCCTATCGAACTCAAATCCAATGTTTGCCTGCTCACAGAGAAGAACAGTCTGATGCTTTTCTCCACCGATTTTTCGCTCTATCCTGTGCGTGACGCAAGTTTCGAAGGACTCGACACCAAGCGTTGCCAATCGCCTATAAGTGCATATAATGCTGAAAATATTGCTATCTGCGGCGAAGGTGTTTTCAATGGTGGTGGTGATGCGTGGCGTCCTCTGAAAAAATCGAAAATGGCTGCTGCACAATGGAATAAGCATATCAAACAAGGTGGCGTCCTCTCCGACGACGGCAAAGTATGGTATCCTACCGAGGAGGCAAAATATGCCCATTCGCTCTGTGTCGATCAGAATGTCCCTGTCGGACCGCAAACCGATGCCGAATGGGAACATATCCGTTCTTTCCTGCGTCCTGTGATGCTCAATTTCGTATCTTGTAAAAATATCCTTCTCGACGGTGTCTGTTTCGAGAACTCGCCCGCATGGAATCTGCACCCGTTGATGTGCGAAAATCTGGTGCTCAGCAATCTCACGGTTCGCAATCCGTGGTATTCCCAAAACGGCGATGGTGTGGATGTCGAATCGTGCAAGAACGTATTGATTACCAACTGCTCGTTCGATGTCGGCGATGACGCTATTTGTATGAAATCCGGCAAGAACGAAGATGGTCGCCGTCGTGCCGTTCCCACCGAGAATGTCTTGGTTAACAATTGTACCGTCTATCATGGTCATGGCGGTTTCGTCGTAGGTAGCGAAATGTCGGGTGATGTGCGCAATATTGCTGTCAGCAATTGTCTTTTCATCGGTACCGATGTGGGTTTGCGTTTCAAATCTACCCGGGGGCGTGGTGGCATTGTCGAGAATATCTTTATCAACGATATTTATATGTCCGATATCCCCAACGAAGCGTTGCTTTTCGACCTCTTCTATGGCGGCAAAGGCGCTGGAGAAGAAACCGATGAAGAGATTTTGGCGCGAATGGGAGCCGCCGTTCCTGTGCCCGATATCACAACGCCGCCGTTCCGTAATATCACCATTAGCAATGTGGTCTGCAAAGGAGCAAAACGTGCCGTCTATTTCAACGGACTGCCCGAAATGAAAATCCGCAATGTTGCATTGAGCAATATCCGTATCACTTCCGAAGAAGGTGCAGTCTTCAACCAAACCGACGGACTGGTTCTCGACAATGTGCAGATTACCAATACCGAAGGTGAGTCGATTCGTATGACGGCGGTGGACAATCTTATCCGGAAATAACCTATGTGCAAACAGCTCCTTGTCCTTCTCATAGCACTTGCTCCTTTCTCGGGGGCGAGTGCTTTTTCTCTTGTCTATACTGTTGATAATAATCCGCTTGCAGATTGCAAAGATTGTCCTGTCGCGCTCCCTCTCAGTCGCTTTCCCGAATGTCCGGTAGAGCAACGTGCCCGGTTGGCGGTCTTTTTGGGCGGTGAAGAAATTTCCTCGCAACTCGATGACCTCAATGCCGACGGTATCCCCGATGAAATAGCCTTCCTCATGGATATTCGCAAGGGCGTTCCTGCTGAAATCGAACTCCGAACCGTCTCTCAAAAAGCCGTCTTCCCGAAAGAAGTCCATGCGCAAATGTTCATCAAAGGTCCTGTCGGAGACGGTTTCCGTCCCATCTGTGCAGAGGGCAAACACTATGGTATTAAGCCCGTTACGGAGCAGTCTTTCCTTCCTGCCGACAAGTCTTTCAATCTTATGCACCACCATGGTGTCGCCTTCGAATCTTCGCTTATGGCGTACCGTATCTATTTCGATAAACGCCAGACCGTCGATGTGTACGCCAAGAAAACGCCCCGTCTGGAGTTGGCTGAGTCGCTTTGGTATCCTAACGATGACCAACTGGCAGCCGGCTTTGGCGATGATGTCCTTCGTGTCGGCAATTCTATCGGAGTGGGCTCTGTCAGAGCCTACGACGGAGAGCGTCTTGTCAAGATGGACCGTTTCCGGAAACGTACGCAACGCATTCTTGCTCAAGGAAATATCCGCACTGTTTGTGAGGTGGAGTTGTCCGGGTGGCAGTTGCCTAACGACACTGTGGATATCCGCGTGCGCTATACCCTCTATGCCCGCCATCGTGATGTCCTTTGCGAAGTCTTCCTTTCCCATGCCGTTCCTAATCTTGTTACGGGGGTCATGAAGATCAGCGACGGAGATGTTTTTACCGACGGAACTTTGTTGGGCAGTTGGGGTACCGATTGGCCTGTCAACGACACCGTCAAATATCCAAAGGAGACAATCGGCATTGCGGTCTATGTTCCCGAATTGTATGCCGCTTCTTATGTCAGTGATAGCGATAATCATCTGATTTGTCTGGCGCCCTCCGACTATCTGCGTTTCTATCTCACCGCAGTCTCTCAGAAAGAGAATAATCCCCCTGCCGTCACTATGTCCTCTTTCTGGACCTACATCTCCGATTGGCGTCGCCGTCTCCATTCTATGGGATACTGATTTCCCGTTGGAGGAGACCATCTCTGTTGTCGTCCCCGCCCGTATCATGCGTATCTGTCTGTGCCGTCACATAGCTGTCTCCTTCCTTTCAACACTGGGTGATAACTGGGTGATAACTGGGTGATAACTGGGTGATTATCGGGTGATTCATATGCTATCGGTTTGTTTTCAAGCACTTATCGTGCTGTTCCTGTGCTGAAATCATCAAGCAACTGCTTATTCTCGAAGCCGATTGTCAAATACGTTTGTCGGTGCGCTGGAGCACTTATGCGGTCTCGCCTGCATAATCGTCAAATCGTCAAGTCGTCCAATCGTCAAATATTTGTGCATGTCCCGACTTTGTTGTACTTTTGCTTCATAAATACGATTATCATGGAAGTGCGCATCGACCCGACTTGGAAACAAGTCCTACAACAGGAATTCGACAAACCCTATTTCGAACTTTTGACGCTTTTTGTCAAGCAGGAATATAGGCAACACCAAATCTTTCCGCCTGCCCGGCTGATTTTTAACGCTTTCGATAGTTGTCCTTTCGACAAAGTGAAAGTGGTGATTCTCGGACAAGATCCCTATCACGACTTTGGACAAGCGCACGGACTTTGCTTTTCCGTCAACGATGGTGTCGCTGTTCCGCCTTCCCTGCAGAATATCTATAAGGAACTCAATACGGACTTGGGTGTTCCTGTTCCTCAATCCGGCAATCTCCAACGCTGGGCGGATCAGGGTGTTTTGCTGCTCAACGCTACACTCACTGTCGAAGCCCACCGACCGGGAAGTCATCAGAACAAAGGATGGGAAGTATTCACCGATGCCGTCATACAAAAGCTCGCCGATGAGCGTGAACATCTTGTCTTTATGCTATGGGGTAGTTATGCGCAAAGAAAAGGGGCGTTCATCTCGCCCCAAAAGCATTTGGTACTCAAAGCCGCCCATCCCTCACCGTTGTCCGCTTACAAAGGATTCTTTGGTTGTCGCCATTTCTCCAAGGCGAATCAGTATCTCCAATCGCACGGCATGACGCCCATTAACTGGTAACCGGTAAATACGGAATACGTAGAATCTTATTCTGTTGTCGGGATAAAAACGGAACTCGGGTATTCCACTCCTGTCAGGAAAAGCCCTTCTGCCGGAGCGGACATTCCTGCCGCAGTACGGTGTTGCTGGTCAATCACTTTGCCGAACTCCTCAATAGCCATACGTCCTCTGCCCACTTCCATGAGTGTTCCCACTATCGCGCGTACCATGTTGCGTAAAAAGCGGTCTGCCGATATGCAGAACACCCACATCTCTCCCCGTTGTTCCCAATGGGCGTCGCGCACATCGCACAAAGTGGTTTTGACGTCTGTATGCAGTTTGCAGAATGACGCGAAGTCTTTCGTAGTCAATAGCAATCGGGCGGCTTCGTTCATCTTCTCGAAGTCCAACTCATAATGGATATAGGTCGCTATGCCCTCTAAGAAAGGCGATTTCTTTTGCACAATCCGGTATTCGTATCTTCTTTCTGTGGCACTGAACCGTGCATGCGCATCTTCTGTTACGGGCACAATCTTCTCTATGGCAATGTCTTTCGGCAGGAAGCCGTTGGCTCTGATAACCAATGAACCACAATCAAGCTGACGTTCCGTATCGAAATGCGCCACCATTCTTTCGGCATGCACACCCGCATCCGTTCTGCCGGCGCCGGTTACCGTAATCTTTTCTTGTAGCAAAGTACTCAGAGCCCCTTCCATCACTTCTTGGACGGAAACGCCGTTCGGTTGTCTTTGCCAACCGTGGTAAACTGTGCCCCGGTACGAAAAATAAACAAAGTAACGCATTATCTCTTTCTTTTCAGAATTCGTTCCGCCGTTTGCCGCACCGCTTGGTTAAGGTCCGGCGATATATTCCAATAATAAGCAATCAAGCATCCGATGCCCAAGAGCACCACGCTCCTTACAATCGAACTGCCCCAAATGTTCCCTATTGGAACAAATCGTAATAGCAAACTGTTGCCGCCGAATAACCAAACTCCCAATGCAAGGCTTTTTAGCCAATTCCTGCTAATGGGCGAAGTCTTCGTACATGCTTTCAATACGCTAACGAGCAATGCGTAATATATGCCGTATGCTGCCAGGTTGGCGGCAGCCGCACCTTCCATTCCGTATAGCGGAATAAGCAGGTTGTTCAGCCATATCGAAACTACCGTCAGAATAGCTGAAAACACCAGCGACAGATAGTAATAGGGCGAATAACTCAATGCTGATGTTGCAATCGTACAAGTCGAAACTATCAGTTGGCTGCAACCCAATATCAATACGCTCTGTTTCGCACTCGCATATGTCTCTCCGTTGGGAAGTATCTCGAAGATAAGGTCGATATTGATCCATATTGCCGCTAATATCAGTAATCCCACCAATAGCAGATTGTTGCCCACTTGCTGTTGTAGGTGATTGCTTTCCTTGGTGTTCTTCTCCTTGATGGCACTCGCTAATTGGGGTTGGGCTATCGCACTCAGCGACCTTGTCGGAATACTTACCATCACCGCCATATACGTCGCAATGGCAAAAATGCCGGTATAGTTCAGCCCAAGTTGTGCCGTAATGAAGAAGCTGCTCAGACTCGGTGCAAGCACTGTGGTAATGGCGGAAAATATCAGAAAGAAAGTGTACCACAGATATTGTTTCACCAAACTTTTGTCCAAGTAACGTAAGTCCGGGCGTATCGATATCTTTCCTACGGCAAATATATAGACGATGTTCAGCAAAGCGGCAATGCCATATACCGCACAAAGTGCTATCACGAATCCGTCCATGCTCAATACCCTGAAAGCGTAGAGCAGATATACCGTCAGCATAAGCAGACGGGTAATCAGTTCCCGTACGGCTTTCGGAAACACAATCCGCATCAGCACGTTGCATCCCGTTTCTACCACTGTCTGATACAGCAGGAAAAATGCCAACGGCAATACGAAATAGTAGTAATCTACAAATAGTTGCGATTTCTCTTCGAAAAGATGACTGATTGGGACGTGCAGTGCGCAATAGATAATGGCAAACAGGATGAACCCGGCAAACGGCACTGCCAGCATCCAGAAGAAGAAACCGTGGTCTTTCTCTTCCTTGTCTTTGAAATACGGATAAAACCGGATGAGCGATGAACTTGTGCCCAACTGCGCCAATCCGATAAACAGTACCGAAGTATCTATTAAAACACGTGCTAACCCGATTTCCTCTGCGGTGAGGAAGCGGGTTAGCACAAAGAATGTGGTAAGAAAGCCGACAAAGGTTCCTAAGTAGGTAACCACCGTACCCCAAAAACTTTGTTTGGCTATGATACCCATATAGGTCAGTTATGACGTTATTTCTCTATACCTAAGAGTTCAACTTCGAAGATAAGGGTCGAGTAAGGAGGTATCTGTCCTGCTTCTCTTTCTCCGTATGCCAAATCGTAGGGGATATAGAGTTTCCATTTCGAGCCTACAGGCATCATCTGCAATGCCTCTGTCCAGCCTTTTATAACTTGGGTTACGCCGAATACTATCGGTTCGCCTCTGTCAACCGAGCTGTCGAATACGGTTCCGTCAATCAGCGTACCGTGATAGTGTACTTTCACTTTGTCTTCCGTAGTGGGCACTTTGCCTTTGCCTTCTTTGATGATTTCATATTGCAAACCGCTTTCGGTGGTCTTCACGCCGTCACGCAAAGCATTTTGTGCCAGGAACTCTTCGCCTTCCTCCAAGTTCTTGCCATATTTCATATTGTTGATAGTGGTTTGGATATATTCGTTGGCTTGCTCCAAAGTCATTTGTCCGAATTCCTGGTAGAAACCGTTTATAAAGCCTTGTTTCAGCATCTCGAAATCTGTGTCCAATCCTTCAACACCTACCAAACCGACAGGCTCTTGTTCTTTGATTTGTTGACCGATGTTTTCTGCCATACGTACCAGTTGTACGTTCTTGGTCTTGTCTTTCAAACCTTTGTTGATGCTGGCTGCCAACGCACTGACACTGGCATCTTTGGTCTCTTCGTCGGTAATCAGTCCTTGTGCAAGCTCGTTGCCGTTCAAATAGCCGAAAGCATAGTTCAGACTGTCTAATGCACTGTTCAGTGCAATGATTCTTACCTTTACACCGCATTTCTTCGTATTGACTTTCTGCGGATGCAGACTGTCAATCTGAATGTCGTTGTTACTGTATTTGCTTTGGAAGAATTCTTGTGCAGTACCGGCTGTCATCATTGTCGTATCCTGATAAATACCGTTGATAAGGCCTTGGAAGAATATTTCTTGGTTCAGTGTCCAGGCTGCGTTGTTGATGATACCGCTCTTCTGCATTTGTTGTATGCCGATACCGAAGTTGATACCTACCTGTTGCAGTTCTGTCAGTTGGCCGTTGGTTCCTTCGTATCCTCTTACTAAGCCGTCCATAAACTCGTTGATGGCTTGTTTCGTAGAGTCGTTATAAAGATAATACATCTTGATTTGGGCACCGTTGCTCAAACCTAATGCATAGTTGATGCTGTCTTCTTGTGAAGACAAACTGACTGTTTTGGGTTCGTACGCATTCTGGCACGATACCATTGCCATTGCACTGAGTGCAAGCAAAATACTGAGTTTCTTCATTGTAGTATGTTGTTTTATATGCTTATTCTATACCAAGCAATTCCACTGTGAATATCAATGTTGCGTAAGGAGGAATCTGTGCGCCTGCACCGCGTTCCCCGTAACCTAATTGATAAGGAATATAGAGTTTGTATTTCGAACCGATCGACATCAGTTGCAATCCTTCTGTCCATCCTTTTATCACTTGGTTCAAACCAAACGAGATAGGTTCGCCTCTTTTGTACGAACTGTCAAATACAGTGCCGTCGGTCAGTGTCCCTTCGTAGTGTACTTTCACAGTATCGGTAGCCTTTGGCTTTTGTCCTATCGTACCTTCTATCACTTCATATTGCAAGCCGCTTGCAGTGGTACGTACACCTTCTCTTTTGGCATTCTCGGCTAAGAACTTCTCTCCCTTTTCTTTCTCTGCCTTACCGGCTTTCGCTTCCAATTCGGTAAAGAACTTGTTCAGTACCTCTTGTGCTTCCTGAAAACTGATTTTGGGTGCTTCGCCTGTGACGATATCCTGTATTCCCAATGCAAGATCCTCATAAGAGAGTTCCTTTACACCGCTGCTGAGCAGGTTCTGACCCATACTCAATCCTAATGCATAACTAATCTTATCCATAATATTTTTATTTGTTACTTAATACAATCCGTTTGTCTCGCTTGGTCGCAAACTTGTTTTTCTAATCTGCAAAGTTAGTAATAATTTTGCACCCGACCAAAGTTTTGCATAAATACATTGTCTGATAGAAGAACAAATGCTTTTTGCCTACGATACAATCGAATAATAAGTATGCCGCATATAGGCATATACAACTTGATAATGCAAGCGGATTTGCAATCGTATTTTTCCCCAGAACGATAGCGGGCTATGTATCAACAATGTGTATTCATTCATCAATTGCATCACTTCTCTTATGCTGAATCCTTTGTGCAACAACTCTTTCTGCAATATCCGCAATTGCCGTTTTTCCACCTCTTGTATGAGAACTTTTTCTTCTCTAAGCGCAGGCACTGTTATGGGCAGGCAGTCTTGCCATTTTCGATATATCTTTATCAGTTGTTGGTAGTAGTTCTTGTCTATCTTTCCGCTCGAATAGTGGATTAGCAATATATCGTATGCCACATAGTTCGTATATCCTGCTTGTGTGGCTTGCAAACAAATATCTATATCGTAGGTGTGGAATCCCGGTATATTCTCATCAAAATGGATTTTTTCTGTGAGTTCTTTTCGCATAGCCAGAAACATGCCGTCCATACATACCACAGGGTAGAGCTCTTCGTTGTAATTCTCCGGTAAATAATGTAGTTTGGCTTTGCGTTTCTGGGCTATATACCCTTGTATAAAATGTGCCCCCTTGTTGTATCCTTTCCATGCTTCTTGAGGAATACGGGGAGCAATCTGTGTTCCTACTACGCCAATAATACCGCAGTTCTTTCGTTGCAGATGTGTAATCAGATGTTTTCCCCAATCCGTTGTCTGGAATACCACATCCTGATGCACAAACAATAAGTACGGATGTCGTGCCAGTTCAATTCCTTTATTGTATGCTTGGCAAATAGAGTACTTGCCTTCCGAATTGTCAATACAAATCAATTCGTAGGGTACGCCTATAGTACTATCAATGTTCTCTGTCAGTTTCTCTGAGAGTGTCTTGGTGGTTGAACAAATGATAATACTAATCATAATAGGGTTGTTTTCTGAGTTTTTGCTTTCGCCGCTTACTATATATTAAGGTCCTTGTTCCTTTGTCCTTGTTCTTTGCTTCGTTTTAATAATCCGCTATTAGTCCTCGCTTACCGATTGTAATCATACCGCCGTAGCTGTTCCCGAATTGGTTGCCTATGTCTGCAGAAAACGTCAAGCCTACTTCTATCCCCCATGCTTTCTTGAACTGCTTCTTTACTTCCAACAGCAATGCAGTATTGTGGTTGCTCAGTGGTGCTTTGTATTGCCCGTAGTTCATGCAGTACGACCCCATCACCCGATAGCGATAACCGTATATATCGCCTTTGATACCGGCAAAGTGCATCTGCACTCTGTTGTTCAGCGTCATCAACTCTCCGTTTTCATTATATAATGGCGAGGTGATATATGGGGTTCCTATCGTGCGCATAAAATAGTTCCACCCGTTGATATACACGCTGTTGCGGAAATACGAATCGTTTCCGCCATACACCAATCCGTCTTTGTCGTGGTATGGTCCCGATTGGTCGGTAGTATTCAGAAACTCGTAGGTAAAGCCGTTGATAAAAGGCCATTTGTGTAGTGTCAGATTAAAGCCCCACAACCCGTCATAAATATTCATACTGCTTGTCATGAACTTGATAGGTCCGTCTTCCGAAAGGTTCTGCCAATATAGTTTTGCCGTCCATGTCGAACCGTTGAGTTCTAAAGTCAGTATCTGTGAACCGATATGGTTGCCTTGTGCATTCAGTTGGTCATTGGCCATATTGCCTCCCGATTTGGCTAACAGCGCATTGCCAAAGGCTTTGAAATTGTTGCCCAAGTCTCCGTATTGCTCTGAATATCCTCCCCATTGTGCGGCATGATGAAATTCGTACGACAGATGGAAAGGTAACTTTCCACCTACTCTCGCGCCTGCAAACGTATGGTGCAGATAGCTCTTTCTGACGCCGGTATTGTCAATAAACCAACCGTGCGTAATACCGCCCTTGAACTCTAAGAAACCATAGAAGCCGGGAAATGCTCTCCACTCGTCAATACCGATAGATATGCGTGGCATAGGCATGGCATTGTTGGAGAAGAGCAATCCGCCCGACGATAGTTCCGGGTCTTGCGGACCTTGCGAATAAGGCGTAATGCCTGCCGTTATATCAATGATATAGAGACGTGTATGGGCATATAGTTGGTTGAAGTAGTAGTTCAGTTGTTTGTGATAGTCGTAGCGCACAGTGTATTCCACACCGAAATCGTAGTCATAGCATCGGTGCGGACGGGTAGCAGGCTTGCCGATATATACACTTGCATTGGCACTGTGGGGGGCAGCCGATATATTGCCGTTTCTGTTGCTTTGCAGCAAGAACGGGGCATAACGTCCCGAAGAGGCAAGTGCCGACAATTCTACGTTATATATGATAGAGTCTTTTTCTATATCAAGACCGTCTGTCGGAAGTGGCCACCAGTCCCAGGCATTGGCTTGAAGACCGATGCCGAGTGATAATAATATGACAAATATCCTATTCTTCAAAGCAATAGAGCGAGTTGTTGATTTGTCCGTTGATGTTCTCTCCTAATCCGAAATATATCGTCTTGCCTATGGTAAATGCTACCATGTTTACCAATCCGCCTGATGGCATAGCCGAACCCGTTTTCCATGAGTCGGTAGCTACCGAATATACCATAATGTCGTCGTAGTAGTGTAGCGAGGTCATCGTACCGCCAAACCGCTGTCCGCCGAATACATAGATATTTGCCTGTCCGCCTGTCGCAACAGCACAGTCTCTTCCCTTGTCAGGCATTGCCTGTCTGTTCAGGAAACGCCCGTTCTTTGGGGTAAATTCCATCCATTGGTTCAGACTCTTCAGGTTATAGCCCGTTCCGGCAAAGTATCGCCCGTCGCATTCGGCACTTGCCATGGCAAATGCTTTCTTGGCAGAAGACAGGTGCGAACTCTTTATTTGTGTCCACGTGCTGTCGCTTAGGTTGTAAACATACATATCCGAACTGAAATTGCTATAAAAACCGCATCCTGCATAAAGCGCAGTGTCTGTAGCAAAACCGATACAATGGTCTGTTGTGTTTGCAGGATAGTCGGGTAGTCGTTCCCAACTGTTGTCGGTAAACGAGTATGCCCACCAGTCTCGCAGATAACACGAGTCCGTATATATCTTGCCGTTATATCCCAAACCGATATATGCCTTGTCGCCTGCCACTAATGCTGTCGGGTGTACACGTCCTTTCATCGGGGCTTGCCCTAAGTCTGTCCATTCGTTCTGTTGTGGGTCGTAACACCACAGACGGTTCTGATATTGTCCGTCTTTTGTCCTTCCCCCAAAGATGTAGGCTTTGTCCTGATATACAAACGCTTTGGCAGAAGCCACACCGTCCGCCATCGGGGCTAAGGTGGCAATGTCATATGCTACCTGTACTATAGTCTCGCTTTGGCACGAAGCTAATAGTACTGTTGTTAATAATATGTACAGCAATCTATTCCGCATTACTTGTCATATCCGGTCGTGATTTGCGTTTCAGCTCAAAGTCTCTGCCCAAATAATTCTTTCTTACCGTCGGGTTGGCGGCTAATTCTTCTGGTGTACCATGGAAAAGTATCTTGCCTTCGAACAATAAATACGCACGGTCGGTAATCATTAGCGTTTCATCTACATTGTGGTCGGTAATCAATATACCTATGTTCTTGTCTTTCAGCCGCCATACCACATCTTGTATCTCCTGCACGGCAATGGGGTCAACGCCGGCAAAAGGCTCGTCTAACATCACAAAACGTGGCTCTATTGCCAAGCAGCGGGCAATCTCAGTTCTGCGTCGCTCACCGCCTGATAAGCGGTCGCCCAAGTTCTTTCTGACATGCGAAAGATTGAACTCTTTGATGAGTTGCTCCAGCTTCTCTTTCTGATAGGCTTTCGGGAACTTGGTCATTTCCAATACGGCACGCAGGTTGTCTTCCACTGTCATCTTTCTGAATACGCTTGCTTCTTGCGGCAGATAGCCGATACCGCATTGGGCTCGTTTGTACATAGGGTAGTTGGTGATGTCTTGGTCGTTGAGGAATATCTTTCCTTCATTGGCAGTCACCAATCCTGTAGTCATATAGAAAGTGGTGGTTTTGCCGGCACCGTTAGGACCCAGCAGACCCACAATCTCTCCTTGATGCAGTTCTATCGACACATCGTTCGCCACAGTGCGCTTGCCGTATTTCTTCACCAAGTGCTCCGTCCGCAATGTCATTGTCTTCTCTTCCATAACTGTTCTTCTATTGTAGTTCTATCATCACCGGACAATGGTCCGAATGTACCGCATCAGTCAATATGGCAGCGTTTGTCAGTCTCTTGCGTAAGGAATCTGATACCCAATGATAGTCGATGCGCCAACCGGCGTTCCGTTCTCTGGCACCGAACCGATAGCTCCACCATGAGTACTTTTCTGCTGATTGGTCGAACATACGGAACGAGTCTGTCATACCGCTTGCTTCCAATCTGTCTAACCATTCCCGTTCTTCCGGCAAGAAGCCCGATACGCCCGTTTGTCGTTCGGGATGATTGATGTCAATAGGCTTGTGGCAAATGTTGTAGTCGCCGCAAACAATAATATTGGGTCTTTCTTTGCGCAGGTTGTTCAAGAATACAAGGAAATCCTCTAAGAACTCCATCTTGAAGTCTTGCCGTATATCGCCCGTTGTACCTGATGGGATATAAACGCAAACCACCGTTATATCGCCAAAGTCGGCACGCAACACGCGTCCTTCGCTGTCGTATTTCTCAATACCCATACCAGCAACAACATTGTCCGGCTTTTGTTTGCAGAACATGCCTACACCGCTATAGCCTTTCTTCTGTGCCGAGTGTAAATAGATATACTGATACCCCGATTCTTCAAAAGCCTTGGTGTCAATCTGCTCTGGTTGTGCTTTGCTTTCTTGTATGCAGAATACGTCGGGCGACTCTGTCTGAAGCCAATCGAGCAAACCTTTGTTCATCGCTGCTCTGATGCCGTTCAGGTTATAAGATATTATCTTCATCTGATATATACTTTCTTGGTACTGGTGTTTGTTTTTACGATATACAATCCTTGTGGTAATGTCGAAAGTTCTGTGCTGCCGGCATTTTGTCCCATAATATTGTAGATAGCCAATATTTGCTCTTCTGTCTCCGGAATGGATGCTACGTCCAACAATATCTCTTCGCCGCCACCTGCAAAATCAAACGTGATGATACCATTCTCCTCCGCAATGTTTCTGAAATAGTATTGCTGATTGATGGTAAATGAATTACCGCCGGCGGGGAAAGCATCGGTAGGATAGCCGTATTCAAGGTCGTTGTTTGTTGTGGCTTCTATCATATCGACATGCATATCGTTTCCGACATATTTATAGGTGTTTACATAGTTGGACATCCATAGGTTGTAGTCGTATTGTATCCTGGTAATAATCATACCGTGTCCCGGCAAGTAGGTATCCCACCCTGTTTGCTGCCGGTTCTCCACTATGTAGAATTCTGTCGGGTTGGGATCATTGCCCTTTAAGTTGCTTTGTCCTGTCTTGGTAACGATGGCACAAGCATTTGTCGATTGCAGTTCAGGCAACGATACGGTAGCTGCCTTATTGAGCAAAGCCGGTTTCGTCCAACCTAAGAAGAAACGCTCATAGGCGGAATAGGCAGGAGGTGTTTTGCCGTAGTTGTTATACGGACCGCCATCCATAATATCCCAGTCAGCTAATGTGTGAAGTTTGTTTGAGTATTCAACGTCATATAAATCGGGCAAACCTAACACGTGTCCGAATTCGTGACAGAATGTGCCGATACCGTTCCTTTGTCCTGTCCAACCGTTTAATTCTCCGGCGCAAGCATAAGTGTCTATGAGTTTGCCGTCTAAGCGGAGTGTTTTTCCATATCCTTGATAGAGCCAGAAAGCATGTGGCCAGATAGTGTCTTCTGCATCTTCACTGTTGTTGTCTGCCTCACCTTTGCCGGCATAAATAAAGAATACAAAATCAACAAATCCGTCATTGTCGTTGTCATATTTGCTGTAATCCACTTGTGCATCAGCCAATTTGCAGGCTTCTACTATCATTTCGTCCACATGGACATCTTCTCCGTTCTTATCGTTCTGCCCGTAATATGCCATCGTCTTGCTCACCGTTACAGGGCCTACTACATCAAACTGTGGTTTGTATTGCCCCTTCGATTGGTCGATGAAATATTGCCGTGCTGAGCCGGTAGCGCCGTTGTAGGTGTAGTTGTCGCCATTGAGCATTTCTTGCATGCCTGCAAGAGTATTGGTGCTTTTGAACTTCACATCGCTGTAGTTCACCAAGATAATCAGTCCGCGTGGAGCAATGTTAAGCGGGTAAGCTTGCTCGGTTTGAGCCGGTGCTTTGGCTTTGTAGTGGCTCCGTGTGCGGCGTTGTTGTAGTTGTTCTGTAGTAATAGGCTCTGTCTTCTCAAACATACCTTCTGCATTCTTTTTTACCCATGTGCCGTCTGCAAGGGTATAGTAATGAAAATGTTCGTCACCGTGTTGATATACGGTAATAGTACTTCCGTCGGCTTGTATCTTTTCTATTGGACCACGGTAAGCGGGGACAGCATAAAGGCTTGCAGTCAGGGCAATGCCGAGTGCTAAAATAAAGATTCGTTTCATAGTAATAAAGTATTATTCTTCTGTTTGTTTCGTTAATTTGTTAGGTATATTTCGTTCTATGTATTTCTGTTCCGAAGTCGAACGCTTGTCGGCGTTATGCGCTTTTTTGCAGGTGATTTTGGTAGCACCGTTGCGGTCATAACGGGCATAGCAGTAATAGCCCTTTTTGTTTTGTGCAATCAGGTAGCCGTCAACCGTTGTGCGATAATGCCGCCGTTCGTCACCGTGCAGTCTGATGATGAGCGTATCGCCGTCAGGCTGTACATATTCAAGCGGTGTCTTGATAGCAGGCACTCGCTGTGGTTTGTTTTGTGCATTCAGTCCCATGCACATCGTGAGTAATATAACTACTAAAATACTGTGTTTCATATCTTCTTTGCTATTCTTTTGTTAATTTCTTCTGCCGTAGGTGGTCTTGTGTCCTTTACCCTGGCTCCTTGGTCTAATAATGTAATATTAACTATATCATAATGAGATATACCCAATAATGAGATATTAACTATTAATTATTAACTATTGACTATTAATTGTTTGTTTTGTAGGCGGCTTTCACTTTCTTGTAGAGTTCCGAAGCAAACACAAAGTCTTGCAGCCCTTGGCTCTCTGCATCAAATATCTCATATCGGCAGCCTTGCCACTCTTTCTTGCCACCTTGCAGATAGATGATATTGTCGCCTATCTCCATAATCGAGTTCATATCGTGTGAGTTGATAATGGTGCAGATATTGCGTTCTTGCGTTATCTCGTGTATCAACTGGTCGATTACCAAACTGGTTTTCGGGTCAAGACCCGAGTTTGGCTCATCGCAGAACAGGTATTTCGGGTTCAGCACAATGGCACGTGCAATGGCAACACGTTTCTGCATACCACCCGAAATCTCCGACGGCATCAGGTTGAATGCCCGGTCTTCAATGTTCACACGGTGCAGGCAGGTGCGTACCCGTTCTTCTTTTTCTGCTTGTGTCATATTGGAGAACATATCCAACGGGAACATCACGTTTTCTGCCACGGTCTGTGAGTCGAACAGGGCAGAGCCTTGGAAAAGCATACCCACTTCGCGCCGGAGCAAACGGCGTTCTTTCTCTTTCATGTCCGGCAGGTTGCGTCCGTCATATTCGATGCGCCCCGAATCGATATCGTGCAGTCCGATAATGCTTTTCATGAGCACGGTCTTGCCCGATCCCGATTGCCCGATAATCATGTTCACCTTCCCGTCTTCAAACACACCGGACACATGATCCAGCACCGTTGTCCCGTCAAAACTCTTTACTATATTGTCAACTCTTATCATTGTTTGTCTGTATCTCTTTATTGATGAATCATTAATGGAGTATTTGGTCTTTTGTCCATTGTCCTTGTTCCATCGTCCTTCCTCAATTCAGCATCAGATTCGTCAACAGCAGGTTGAAAAACAATACCAATATGCTGCTGTTCACCACCGCATTCGTACTTGCTTTACCCACTTCCAATGCACCTCCGTAGGCGTAGTAGCCATAATAGGCAGCCACCGAAGATATGATGAAAGCGAATACCAACGACTTGATGATGGCATACCACACATAGAAAGGTATAAAGGCGTACTGAATACCTATCAAATAGTCTGCCAAAGTGATTACGTCTGAGAACATGCCCACAAACGTACCGCCGACCAGTCCCAATGTCATCGAGATAATCACTAATATTGGCATCATTACAATAAAGGCGGTCACTTTGGGCAATATCAGGTAGTTGGCAGAGTTTACGCCCATGATGTCCAAAGCGTCAATCTGTTCCGTGATGCGCATAGTGCCTATTTCTGATGCGATGTTGCTTCCCACTTTGCCTGCCAGTATCAGACACATGATGGTGGAGGAGAACTCCAGGAGCAATGTGTCGCGTGTCACCAAGCCGGTGGTGTAGGTAGGCAGTATGGGGTTGGAAGTGTTGAGCTTGGTCTGTATTGTCATAATGGCGCCGATGAATACCGAGATGATAATCACGATAGGCAGCGAATCCAATCCTTGTTTCCCTAATTCTTTGGAGAATTGTCGCCAGAACATTCTCCAGCGGTCGGGTGTGCGGAATACTCTTCCCATCAACAGGCAGTATTTGCCGATATGTTCCAAAAATTTCTTTATCATAGTTTCTATCAATTACTCATCTTTTCATCTCCTCACCTCCTCGACTCCTCAACTAGGGCTCTGCCCGCTCATCTCCTCATCTCCTCATCTCCTCATCTCCTCATCTCCTCATCTCCTCATCTCCTCATCTCCTCATCTCCTCATCTCCTCATCTCCTCATCTCCTCAATAGCATACTTAGCCTGCAAAGTTACGAATAATTCTTCATATACTCAAATTTACAAATTGCACTGCAAATATACGGCAATCAGAAACGGTGTTGAGCGTCTTTGTTGGTTTTAGTGAGTCTTTGGCAGTAATTGGTTGAAAGTAGTGGTCTTTGTGAGTTGTGGCAGAACAATGCTTGCCAAATTCGTTTGCAAAGATAATACATTTTTGTCCGATTTCCTTCCCAAACTTTTGGGAATGGCTTTTCAAAACATTGTTCTATCTTTGCAACCGCTTATATTTATATAGGGTTATGTTTGCAACAATATGCCAACTATGTATCATTTAGGCACTCATGCAGGGTTCATACGCTACTCATACGGCACTTCTGAAACGATACAATTACCCCGTCATTCTGTTTGTCTTTCGGGTTGATTTTCTGCAGCACACCTCGAGCAGCTCTCGCGCACCCCTTACGATAGTGCCAAACTGTTGCAAAAAGCATATCCCAAACGGCAAAAACAGCCGATTTGCTTTTTCTGTTGAGCAAAAATGTACTAAATCTGCTTTCTTCATTGAGCAAAATTTATTGAAATTGGCTTGTTGGATTGAGCAAAAAGACAATTAATGACCGATTAACGGCTGTAAGGGAGTATAAAAAAAGCAACTCCCCTGCCGTAGAGCAGAGGAATTGCAATATTGTTTTCCTGCAATGCAGGAGACGGGGTTCTGCTTATTGGAGCAGGAACTTTTTGCCGTTTTGGATAACTACGCCTTTGTATTCGGCATTTACTTCCTGACCGAGTACG
>JALFYY010000010.1 GCA_022783865.1 Bacteroidales bacterium | reverse complement strand
CTATTCACTATTAACTTACCTACTGTTATTTGGTTATTATTTGGTTATTATTTGGTTGTTATTTGGTTGTTATTTGGTGATTCAGCTACCCATACGCTACCGATAAGCACTCCTCGTGCTTCCAACACCCGTAGCACTATGGGACATCCATGAGACATCCGTGGAATATGTATGGGCTTTGCATATCCTTTGTGTGGGTTTCAATAATACCCTGTAGAGACGGGGCGTGCCCCGTCTGAAATCCCGATAATGCTGTCGGGCTGTGGGCGTCCCCGCCCGCATAAGCCACTGATTGTACTTTGTCCAATTGTCAGATTGTGAAACCGTCCAATTGTCAAATCGTCAAATACGCATTTGCTTTTTTCCGAAATTATCCATACCTTTGTATTTCCAATCAAACACCCGTTTTTTATGACAGAATTCCTTTATCTACTCATCGGTTTTGTCCTTGCCCTCTTGATTGCCGGCATCGTTTTTATCGTTTGGCACAAGCAACAGCAGAAAGCCCTTCTGCAAGCAAACGGACAAGTTGCCCTTGCGCAAACCGAACTTGCCCGTTCGCAACAGCAGAACACCGGGCTGCAAGCAGACAACTCCGCCCTTCGGAAAGAAATCGACATGCTCCGTGAGCAATATCAGCAAGAGCAAAACCGGCAACAGGCCCTCCGCGAGGAAGAGAAAAAAGCCCGTCAAGCCGAGCAGGAGCAAAACCTCACGCTATTAAAAGAGCAAGTGGAGAACATTACGCAGCGCCTTCTCAAACAGCGTTCCGATGAGTTCAGCCAACAGAGCGAAAAGCAAATCGGCAACTTGGTTGATCCTTTGCAACAGAAGATTGCCGACATGAAGAAAGCGATGGATGATGCCAAAATCGAGCAAGCCCGCCAAAGTGCTACCTTTGAGCAACAGATTCGCCAACTCGTAGAGCAGACACAGCATATCACGCATTCTGCCGACTCATTGACCAAGGCACTCACGTCCGAAAGCAAGGTACAAGGCAACTGGGGCGAAACCGTACTGCAATCTATCCTCGATGCGCAAGGGCTTATACAAGGACTCAACTACGAGACCCAAGCCACCCTCCGTGATGCCAACGGAAAGCCCGTGCTCAACGACGATACCGACAAACGGATGATTCCCGATATCATCGTACACATGGACAAAGAGCGGGACTTCATCATCGATGCCAAAACCTCATTCAAAGCTTTTGTCAACTATCAGGAAGCAACCACCGAAGAAGAGAAAGAAAAATATATAGCCGAACATATTCGCAGTCTGCGCAAGCATGTTGACGAACTCTCCAAAAAAGACTATACCCGCTATATCCTGGCTCCCCGCAAGTCGCTCGATTTCGCTATGATGTTCGTGCCCAACGAATCCGCTTTGCAACTCGCACTCTACCACGATGCCGGACTTTGGCGTGACGCTATGGAAAAGGGAGTCTTCATTGTAGGAGAGCAGAATCTCTATGCCGCCTTGCGTGCCGTTGCCGTCACTTGGACCAATATCAAACAAGCCGAAAACCATCAGAAAGTCTATGAGTTGGCTAACGAGCTCATGAGCCGTATGGGCGATTTCCTGCAAAAATACCAAGATCTCGGCGATAAGATTCAGCGCCTTCAGAAAGCCTACGACGACACCGAAAAGAAAGTCAACGGTCGCCAATCCATTCTCACCTCTGCACGCAAGTTGGAGGCTTTGGGCGCGAAACAAGATAAGAACCATCCACTTCCTTATAACGAAATATCCGATGAAGCAGACAATACTTTGGCTATCAATTAGTACAGCCTTCCTTCTGACAGCCTTTGCGCCTTCCTGTCGCACAGTGCAACCCGACTTTTCCCGGGTCGATACCCTTATGCAACAAGCCTTCTGCGATACACTCATTCCGGGCGGTGTGGTATGCGTGGTAAAAGATACCGGCATCGTATTTATCCGTGCCTATGGCAATCGGCAAGTCTATCCCGACACTTTGCCTATGACCGATTCCACCCTCTTCGACCTTGCCTCACTCAGTAAGCCCGTTTCCATTGCATCTGCCGTTCACCGTCTCGCACAAATGGGCAAAGTTGATTTCAATGCGCCCGTTAGCCGATATATACCTGACTTTGAAGGCAATATATCCGTCATGCACCTGCTCACGCACACTTCCGGACTTCCGCCTTATGCCAATGCCAAGCGGATGGAAAAACTATATGGAGCACACAATCCCGAAGGATTGTTAGACTACATCTGTCACTGTCCCCGTGACTTTGAACCGGGCACGGATGTCCGATACTCTTGTCTTAACTTCATCACCCTGCAGCATATCATCGAGCGGGTTACAGGGCAGGACCTTCGGACCGCCTGCCATACTTTGGTATTCGATTCCTTGGGAATGACTCATACCGATTACTGCCCCGATACAACTCTTTGCGACAATATTGCGCCCACTGAGTTTACTTCCGACAGTGTTCTTCTCAAAGGCGTAGTACACGATCCGCTGGCTCGGATAATGAACAACGGATTATCCGGTAATGCCGGACTGTTCTCCAATGCGCACGATTTGGCACGGTTGGCGCAACATCTCTTGCAGCACAAAGATTCGGCTGCTGTCCTTCAGCTTACCACTGTGCCCGATTCACTTTCATTCAGCTATCGGACACCCGGATGGCAAATCAACAATGACGAACTCACCTATACCGGTACCCGTTTGAGCAACCGGGCATGTTGCCATACCGGCTATACCGGTACTTCGATGATTATCGACCCTGTCAACAATCTTGCCGTCATCATTCTGACAAACCGCGTACATCCTGTCGATAAAGGCAATGTCAGTCCCCTTCGTGGTGCCGTCACGGATGCCGTTGCCGATGCTCTCCGTATCAAACCCAAAGAGCGTCAATACTGAACAAACAACCTATTTTTCAATTATTTGTCCTGATTGTTTGGAGATACAAATATTTCTTCCTACCTTTGCAGCGTATAACCCCTAAAATCAAGCCGCTATGAGCAAGCTACGCAAACGCTTCCTCAATCGTCTCAATCTATGGTTAGGTTCTTTGATTGCTATCCTTACGGGCACTGCTTGTGACCCTGTCGTGCTTCCAACCTATGGTGTTCCTCCTGTAGACGCAATGTATGGTCCGATGCCGGCTCATATGTTTGTTGTTTCAGGAGAAGTACATAACGAAGCAAAAGAGCCATTGCACAAAATGCAAGTAGTAATCGATTGCAATTACCTCGAAAAAAACGACACACTCTATACCCACGAGGGCACCTTTGGTAAAGCATACGATGCTATTCCGCAAACGGTTACAATCACGGTCAATGACACAACTAAAGTGTACCAGCCCTACACA
This sequence comes from Bacteroidales bacterium, assembly GCA_022783865.1. GTDB lineage: Bacteria > Bacteroidota > Bacteroidia > Bacteroidales > Paludibacteraceae > Colicola. The sequence goes on along the minus strand of JALFYY010000010.1, from coordinate 198,086 downwards.
GAAACGAAATGGATAAGAGTATCTGATTTAGAGGTAGGTTGGGGTGATAGTCGTGCATTGACTTTCGATATCACACTCACGAAGAAAACCGGCGTTAAAGAAGAATAATATGCAACTGAAACTGAAATTAGCCTTGGAGTTGGAACGCCTGAGGCGACAGAATCTGAAGAAGTTGCATCCCCTGCAGCAACTCTTTTGGGAATCCACCCTTCGGTGTAACGTACATTGCCGCCATTGCGGCAGTGATTGTAGGAGTACCGAACTTACACCCGATATGCCCGCAGAAGATTTCTTGCGCGTACTTGATACTATCACGCCCCATGTCAATCCCCGTCAAGTCCTTATCGTCATTTCAGGCGGAGAACCCACTATGCGAAAGGATTTGGAAAGCGTAGGGGCACAAATCAAGAAGCGTGGTTATCCTTGGGGCATGGTTACCAATGGGTTGGCACTCACCGAATCCCGTTTCCGTGCATTGCGTGAAGCAGGCTTGGTGACGATGACAGTTAGTTTGGACGGTCTGGAAGAAGACCACGACTGGATGCGTGGGCATAAAGGCAGTTTCGTTGCCGCATCCCGTGCCATCCGTTTGGCGGCATCCGACCCTATGCTTACTTGGGACGTAGTCACCTGTGTCAATCGGCGTAACATTCACCGTCTTCCCGAGTTGCGTGATTATCTGTGGAGTTTGGGCGTACGCAACTGGCGGGTATTTGCCATCTCACCGATGGGCAGAGCCAAGAACGACCCCGAACTGCTTGTCACCGATGAAGAGTATCGCTATATGCTCGATTTCATCAAGTCGGAGCGTGCCGCAGGGCGTCACGTATCATATAGTTGCGAAGGTTTCTTGGGCAGCTACGAAGGAGAAGTCCGTGACCATCTCTTCCATTGTATGGCAGGTATCAGTGTGGCTTCTATCCTTATCGATGGCAGTATCTCTGCCTGCACCTCTATCCGTGGCAAGTACTACCAAGGCAATGTTTATCAAGACGATTTCTGGACCGTTTGGGAAAACGGCTTTGAGCCTTATCGCAACCGTCAATGGATGCGCCGGATAGAACCCTGCAACACATGCAAACTCTTCCGCTACTGCGAGGGAAACGGTATGCATCTCCGACGTGAAGACGGTTCTCTTATGGTTTGCCATCTCCATCGCTTATCCTGACAGGACTCTTGTATAAGTTTTGTATAAGCCCTGTATAACCCTTGTACGAGCCCCCACTTGCCATATAGTAGAAAGCACTCAAGATACAACTGCTCAACTACACATCCATTCAACTACACATAAACAGAGACAACCGGAAAGCAATGCTTTTCGGTTGTCTCTGTTTTATAAGCGTAAGCTCTCGGCTTATTCTGCCTTTGCTTCTTCTGTAGCAGGAGCCTCTGCAGCAGGTGCCTCAGCGGTAGTTTCTTCTGCTTTAGGAGCAGTTTTCTTACCGGCACGGCGAGTAGCTTTCTTAGCAGGCTTCTTGCTGTCTTTGAGCATATTTTCGTTGTAGTCAACAAGCTCAATGATACACATTTCGGCAGCGTCACCCAAACGGAAACCTGTACGGAGAATACGTGTGTATCCGCCCGGACGGTCAGCAATCTTGGTTGCTACATTGCGGAAGAGTTCTGTTACAACTTCTTTTTGTTTCAAAGAAGCGAATACCAAACGGCGGTTAGCGGTGGTATCCTCTTTAGCGCGCGTGAGCAATGGTTCTACATACATACGGAGCGCTTTTGCCTTTGCCGTGGTGGTGCTGATGCGTTTGTGCATAATCAGCGAGCAAGCCATGTTGCTTAACATAGCGTCACGGTGAGCAGCTTTACGGCCAAGGTGATTGAATTTCTTATTATGTCTCATTGTTATTCAGTTTTTTTCGTCTAAACAAACTAAGGTGTGTTCCTTATTGATTAGTCATTGATTTGATACTTGCTAAGATCCATACCGAAGGACAGATTGTTCTTCTCAAGGAGTTCGTCGAGTTCGGTCAACGATTTCTTACCGAAATTGCGGAACTTCAATAGCTCCGAACGATGGAAAGCCACCAATTGACCTAAGGTCTCTACCTCTGCCGCCTTCAGGCAGTTCAAGGCACGGACACTCAAATCCATATCTGCCAAACGGGAGTTCAAGAGCTGACGCATCTTCAAGTGGTCTTCATCAAGAATGATGTCATCGTCGTTCTTGTGCTCTTCCATAATGATTTTCTCGTCAGAGAAAAGCATAAAGTGGAAGATAAGGATTTTAGCAGCTTCTTTCAAAGCTTCCTTCGGACTGATAGAGCCATCCGTTGTGATTTCGAGTGTCAACTTTTCGTAGTCGGTACGTTGCTCAACACGATATTGGTCAACAGTGTACTTCACATTGCGGATAGGAGTATAGATAGAATCTGTAGGAATAAGACCAATCGGATCGTTCTGTGTGCTGTTCTCTGTCGAAGGAACATAACCGCGACCTTTGTTGATACGCAATTCAATGCTGAACTTAGCCGTCTCATCCATGTTACAAATTACCAAGTCTGGATTAAGTACTTCAAAGTTCTGAAGATACTTATTCATCTCTCCGGCAGTGAGTTGAGTAGATTGTGCCACTGGGATCACAATCGTCTCTTCGTCTGCCTCCGACTCCTTCTTATGAAGGAAGCGGACTTGCTTCAGATTAAGGATAATGTTGGTTACATCGTCAATCACACCGGGTATCGTCGCAAATTCATGGTCAACACCACTGATTCTAATCGAACAGATAGCGTATCCTTCCAAAGAAGAAATAAGAATTCTGCGGAGCGCATTACCGATGGTGATGCCATAACCCGGCTCAAGCGGACGAAATTCGAAAGTGCCTTTCGTAGCGCTCGACTCCAGCATTATCACCTTGTCTGGTTTTTGAAAATCTAATATTGCCATGAATTATTATTGTTTAGAGTACAATTCAACGATAAGTTGTTCTTTGATGTTTTCAGGAATCTCTTCACGTGGAGGAATATTCAACATCTTTCCTGCCAAAGCGCTTTCGTTCCACTCCAACCAGTTGTATTTAGCATGGTTAAAGCCGGTGAGCGATGTAGCGATTACCTCAAGAGATTTGCTCTTCTCACGCACTGCAACCACCTGACCAGGTTTTACAGAGTAAGAAGGAATGTTCACTACCTTACCATCAACCGTAATATGACGGTGACTTACCAACTGACGGGCAGCAGCACGGGTAGGAGCAATACCCAAACGATATACAACATTATCCAAACGAGACTCTAACAATTGGAGAAGAATTTCACCGGTAATACCTTTTGTACGTTGAGCCTGTTCAAACAAAATACGGAACTGACGCTCCAATACACCATAAGTGTATTTTGCTTTCTGCTTTTCAGCCAACTGAGTACCATACTCAGAGTTCTTTTTACGACGCTGTCCATGTTGTCCCGGAGCATAGTTACGCTTGTTAAGAACCTTATCAGGACCGAAGATAGGTTCACCGAAACGACGAGCAATACGAGATTTTGGTCCAATATATCTTGCCATAATTAATTAAATGTTTTTTAAGTGATTATAGGTAATTCCGGCATCGGCAGCTTTTACGCATACTTCCACCGAAACAATTTATTATACACGGCGGCGTTTTGGAGGACGGCAGCCATTGTGCGGTAATGGAGTTACATCAATGATTTCCGTTACATCGATGCCTGCTGCAACGCATGCACGGATAGCAGATTCACGACCATTACCCGGACCTTTAACGTATGCTTTCACCTTTCTCAGTCCAAGATCGAAAGCGACTTTTGCACTGTCTTGTGCAGCCATTTGGGCAGCATAAGGAGTATTCTTTTTAGAACCACGGAAGCCCATCTTACCGGCAGACGACCAAGAGATAACTTGACCATTGCCATTTGCGAAAGTTACAATAACATTATTGAAAGATGACTGAACATGGAGTTGTCCAACACCGTCCACCTTTACAACGCGCTTCTTGGTTGCAACTGTTTTCTTTGCCATAATTGTTTAATGAATTAAATTTAGTTTCTGTTGCGATGCTCCATAACGGAGCACTAATTAAGAAACACTTGTTAGTTGTTACTTCGTTGCTTTTTTCTTATTAGCAACAGTTTTCTTTTTACCTTTACGTGTACGAGCGTTGTTTTTCGTACTCTGTCCACGGACAGGAAGTCCAAGACGATGGCGTACACCACGGTAACAACCAATATCCATTAAACGTTTGATGTTTAATTGTGTTTCCGAACGAAGATCACCTTCAACTTTGTAGTTAGCACCGATTACTTCGCGGATTTTAGCTGCTTGGTCGTCAGTCCAATCCTGTACCTTGATGCTTGGGTCAACGCCTGCCTCTGACAAGATTTTCTTTGCACTACTACGACCTATTCCGTAGATGTAAGTCAAACCGACTTCCCCGATCTTATTCTGGGGTAGATCTACACCGACAATTCTTATAGCCATAATTTTTTACTTTAAGGATATGTTAATTACTAATAGCCCAAACAATTATCCTTGACGTTGTTTGAACTTGGGATTCTTTTTGTTAATTACGTACAAGCGTCCTTTTCTGCGAACAATCTTGCAGTCTTCATTACGCTTTTTAACAGATGCTCTGACTTTCATGAGAGTAGTTTTTTAGTTGGTATAAAGTTAGGAAATTGTGCTTATTCCTTTCTTTATGATTATTTATATCGAAACGAGATTCTTCCTTTTGACAAATCGTAGGGAGACATCTCTACTTTTACTTTATCACCCGGCAAAATACGAATGTAGTGCATACGCATCTTACCCGATATGTGAGCAGTAATCACATGCCCATTCTCCAATTCGACACGGAACATTGCATTCGACAATGCTTCAATAATCGTTCCATCTTGTTCTATTGCAGTCTGTTTTGCCATATTAGTTGGTTTTATTCAGATAAATCTTTCTTTCAGGACCTCTTCTATATATTGGAAAGTTGACAATATGTCAGCTTTACCGTTTCTGACAGCCACCGACAATTCGTAGTGAGCAGCAGGTTTGCGGTCTACCGTGCGGGTTGTCCAACCATCGTTTTGGAAAATGAGGTTGCGACGCCCCAAGCAAATCATCGGTTCTATTGCCAGAACCATACCGCTTTTCAGTACGATACCGTTGCCTTTGCGTCCATAGTTAGGTACTTCAGGAGCTTCGTGCATATCCCGTCCGATACCGTGACCTACAAACTCACGCACTACCGAATAGCCGCGCTTCTCGCAGTAATCCTGGATAGTAGCACTCACATCACCCATACGATGACCGGCTACCGCCTGTTCGATTCCTTTATAAAGCGCTTCCTTGGTTGTACGCAACAAAGCCATCGTTTCCGGAGCAATCTCTCCAACGGGGAAAGTGTAAGCCGAATCGCTATGGAAGCCGTTTTTCAGTACACAGGTATCAACCGAAATAATATCCCCCTCTTTGAGTACTACATCGTCCGACGGAATGCCATGAACCACTTGCTCATTGACCGAAGTACAGAGCGTTGCAGGATATCCTTCGTACCCCAAGCAACTCGGTGTACCACCGTTGTCGCAGATGTATTCATAAGCAATCTTATCCAACTGCTTGGTAGTGACTCCCGGTGCAATAACTTTGGCAAGTTCTGCCAAAGTTTTGCCCAAAAGGAGGTTGCTATCACGCAACAACTCTATTTCCTCGTCTGTCTTAAGAAAGATCATCTCGACAAATCAATATGCCATTGCACCGCGGCCTTTAATCTGCATACCGGAGTCGAAGAAACCGTCGTAATGACGCATCAACAAGTGACTCTCGATTTGCGACAAAGTATCCAAAATCACACCAACCATAATCAACAGGGATGTTCCTCCGAAGAATTGTGAGAACGCCTGGCTGACACCACAGATATGAGCGAAAGCCGGAAGTATTGCCACAAATGCCAAGAAGAGAGAACCCGGTAATGTGATACGTGACATGATTGTATCGATATATTCTGCCGTCTTCTTACCGGGTTTGACACCGGGGATAAAGCCGTTGTTCAACTTCAGATGTTCTGCCATCTGAGTAGGATTGATAATAACGGCTGTATAGAAGTAGGTAAACAGAATAATCAACAGTGCAAATACAAAATTATACCAGAACGATGTGTTGTCCATGAAAGTTTGTACAAAACGACCTGCGCTCTCAGAGTGAGAGAATCCAACAATACTGATTGGAATAAACATAATCGCTTGTGCAAAGATGATAGGCATCACATTGGCTGCATTCACTTTGAGAGGGATGAACTGACGTACACCACCATATTGTTTGTTACCGACAATACGCTTTGTATATTGTACAGGTATCTTGCGAGTACCTTGTACCAGCATGATAGCGATAGCAAAGACAACAAGCAAAAGGATAATCTCAGCCAAGAACACTATCAAGCCACCACCTGCATCGCCCAAACGTGACATAAACTCTTGGATGATTGCACTTGGGAAACGCGCAATGATACCGATAAGGATGATGAACGAAATACCGTTGCCAATACCCTTATCTGTGATACGTTCGCCCAACCACATTACAAACATAGAGCCTGCGCAGAGGATGATGGTTGATGAGATAGTAAACCAGTTGAGTCCAATCTCAAGCGGAGTACCTACCTGACTCATCTGCACCGAAAGGTTCACCAAATAAGAGGGACCTTGGAAGAGCAAGATAGCCACTGTAAGATAACGTGTAATCTGGTTCATTTTGTTACGTCCGCTCTCACCTTCCTGTTGCAATTTCTGGAAATAAGGAATAGCTATACCCAGCAATTGCACTACGATAGATGCAGAGATGTACGGCATGATACCCAATGCAAAGATAGATGCATTGGAGAACGCACCACCAGAGAACATATCCAACAGAGCCAGCAAGCCGCCACGTGTCTGATCGTGCAGGGCAGTAAGCGCTGTAGGGTCAATACCGGGAAGAACGATGAACGAACCAAAACGATAGATAAGGACAAACAAGAGCGTTGTCAGTAACCGACTTCGAAGATCCTCAATCTTCCAGATATTTTTGATTGTTGTTATGAATTTCTTCATTTCTTTAGAGTTTTACGATAGTTCCACCTGCAGCCACGATAGCCTCTTCTGCCGACTTGGAGAAAGCGTTTGCTTCAACAGTCAATTTAGCAGTAAGCGTGCCGTTACCCAAGATTTTAACCAGCATAGATTTGTGGATGAAACCTGCTGCGAGCAATTCTTGCAATCCGACTTTCTCGAGGTTGTTTGCCTCAGCCAATGCTTGGATAGTAGAAAGGTTGATTGCTTTGTACTCTACACGGTTGATGTTCTTAAATCCATACTTAGGAAGACGGCGCTGGATAGGCATCTGACCACCTTCGAAACCAATCTTCTTGGAATAACCGGAACGCGATTTCGCACCCTTGTGACCACGAGTAGAAGTTCCGCCCAAACCAGAACCCGCACCGCGACCGATGCGTTTACGAGTTTTCACAGACCCTTCAGCCGGTTTTAAATTGTGTAATTCCATATTCTTTCAATATTTGATTGAGTCAGATGCTGCTTGCAAGAACGGTTCTTGACAAGCACATCTTTCCCAATATTCATTAATCAATAATTTTAACCAAGTGCTTCACTTTATCTACCATACCTAAGATAGCAGGTGTTGCTTCATGTTCAACAACAGAATTCATCTTATGGAATCCGAGAGCAGCCATTGTAGCTTTTTGCACTTTCGTACAGCGGATAATACTGCGTACTTGTTGTAACTTAATTGTTGCCATATTCTTCTAAGATTTATCCGTTAAACACTGTTGATAAAGATACGCCACGGTTTTGAGCAACCATGTTAGCGTCACGCATTTCCGATAGCGCCAAGATAGTAGCTTTTACAAGGTTGTGAGGGTTGGAAGAACCTTTGGCTTTAGCCAACACGTCGGTAATACCAACGCTCTCCAACACGGCACGCATAGCACCACCGGCCTTCACACCGGTACCTTGAGAAGCAGGTTGCAAGTAAACTTGCGCGCCACCAAACTTAGCACTTTGCTCGTGAGGAATAGTTCCTTTGTAAACCGGTACTTTGATAAGGTTCTTCTTAGCAGCTTCAGTACCCTTAGTGATGGCTGCTGTTACTTCACCAGCCTTACCAAGTCCCCAACCTACGATACCGTTTCCGTCACCAACAACAACAATAGCAGCAAAAGTGAATGTACGTCCACCTTTTGTAACTTTAGTTACACGATTGACAGCCACCAAACGGTCGGTAAGGGCTAAATCGGTAGTTGTTTTTACTCTGTTCATATTCGATACCATAATTGTTTAGAATTTAAGACCTGCTTCACGAGCAGCATCAGCTAATTGTTTAACTCGACCATGATAGAGATAGCCGTTACGATCGAACACAACAGTTTCGATACCTGCTTTCAAAGCGTTCTCAGCGAGCGTTTTGCCAACAATGGCAGCTTTCTCAGTTTTGGTTATTTTCTCTGTAATTCCGGTAGATGAAGCAGAAAGGAGTGTATTTCCTTTTGTATCATCGATGATTTGAGCGTAAATCTGGCTATTACTACGGAATACTGTCAGACGTGGACGTTCCGCTGTTCCTTTGACAATAGTACGGATACGTGCTTTAATTTTAAGTCTTCTGTTTATTTTCTGATTCATAATCTTTCAGTTTAATAATTATTTACCAGCCGATTTACCAGCCTTACGACGAAGTACTTCACCTTGGAACTTAATACCTTTACCCTTGTAAGGTTCAGGTTTGCGGAATGAACGAATCTTAGCGCAAACTTGTCCTAAGAGTTGTTTATCAGGAGATTCGAGGATAACCAAAGGATTCTGGTTACGCTCCGACTTGGTTTCAACCTTTACCTCAGGAGGCAAAGCCAAATAGATGGGGTGTGTATAACCCAATGCGAAGTTTAGGATTTGACCTTGATTTTCTACACGGTAACCAACACCGACCAACTCAAGTGTTTTCTTATATCCCTCTGAAACACCAACAACCATATTGTGGATCAAAGCACGATAGAGTCCGTGTTTGGAACGAGCTTCTTTTTCATCGTTCGGACGGGTTACGTGACAAACATTACCATCAACGGTAACATCGATCATAGGATCGATTTGTTGTGTAAGTTCACCTTTTGGGCCCTTAACTGTTACGATGTGGTTATTAACTGTTACAGTTACGCCTGCGGGAATATTAATTGGCAATTTTCCGATTCTTGACATAATTCTTTCCTCCTACATTAATAAATGTAACAAATAACTTCACCACCTAATTTTTGTCCGAGTGCCTCTTTGTTGGTCATCACACCTTTCGAAGTAGAAAGGATGGCGATACCCAATCCATTGAGTACACGTGGCATCTCGCGATAACCAACGTACTGACGCAAACCAGGAGTTGAAACTCTGATTAACTTCTTAATTGCATTCACTTTGTTGACGGGGTCGTATTTCAAAGCAATCTTGATAGTACCTTGAGGACCGTCTTCAACAAACTTGTAACTGAGGATATAGCCCTTTTCGAACAATATCCTTGTGATCTCTTTCTTTAGATTCGATGCGGGGACTTCGACTACACGATGTCCTGCCTTGATGGCGTTACGCAACCGAGTCAGATAATCTGCTATTGGATCTGTCATAATTTTAAATTAATCCCGCCTGTCGGGACAATATTTAGATTATTAGTATTATTAATAGGTTTCAGCAGCTGAAACCGGTTAGTTGTTTACCAACTTGCTTTTTTCACTCCAGGAATGAGTCCTTTGGAAGCCATCTCACGGAATTGGATACGTGACAAGCCAAATTGACGCATATAACCTTTAGGACGTCCGGTGATTTTGCAACGGTTGTGCAAACGTACGGGAGAAGCGTTTTTAGGCAGTGCCTGCAATCCTTCGTAGTCACCGTCTTTGAGCAACTGAGCACGTTTTGCAGCATACTTTGCCACCAATTTGGCACGCTTAACGTCGCGAGCTATCATTGATTCTTTTGCCATATTCTCTTATTTTTTGAACGGTAAACCAAATTCACGGAGGAGAGCAAAGCCTTCTTCATCAGTTTGAGCTGTAGTAACGAAGGTAATGTTCATACCGAGCAATTTGGTAATGTTATCAATGTTAATTTCCGGGAAGATGATTTGCTCTTGAATACCAAGGGTATAGTTTCCACGTCCGTCAAGTTTGTTTTCGATACCTTTGAAGTCACGGATACGGGGGAGTGCAACACGCACGAGACGCTCGAGGAACTCGTACATCTGCTGTCCACGCAAAGTAACGCGAACACCAATAGGCATTTTTTTACGAACCTTGAAGTTAGAAATATCTTTCTTGGAAAGAGTAGCAACGGCCTTTTGACCAGTGATGGCAGTCATCTCTTGGATAGCGACATCGATGATCTTTTTATCGGCAACAGCTTCACCCAAACCTTGGTTGAGTACAATCTTCTCAAGTTTCGGACACTGCATGATAGTAGTGTAACCAAACTCTTTCATCAAAGCAGGAACGATGCGTTCCTGATAGTCTTGTTTTAAGTTTGCTGTATTCATTGTTAGAGTTCTTTACCTGTTTTTTTAGAAACGCGAACCAACTTACCATCTTTCTTTACACGCCCAACACGAACGGGGATACCGTTTTCTACGGGGTTGAGGTTAGAAATATGGATAGGAGCTTCTTGCTTAACTATACCTCCTTGAGGATTTTTTGCATTGGGTTTGGTACTCTTGGATACCATGTTGACACCTTCTACGATAGCGCGTTGCTCTTCAACAAGGACAGAGAGGACACGTCCTATTTTGCCCTTGCCAGCACCCGCATTTACATAAACTGTATCACCCTTTTTGATATGTAACTTAGCCATTACTTAAGAATTTAGATGATTAAAGCACTTCAGGTGCAAGAGAAATAATTTTCATATTAGCAGCACGCAATTCACGGGCAACAGGACCAAATATACGACTACCACGAAGTTCGCCGGCATTGTTAACCAATACGCAAGCGTTGTCGTCGAAGCGGATATATGAACCGTCTGCACGGCGTACTTCCTTCTTAACGCGAACGACAATGGCACGTGTAACAGTGCCGTCTTTCATATCGGAAGAAGGAATAACTCCCTTAACAGCGACTACTATAGTATCGCCAAGGGTGGCGTAACGTTTTTTTGTTCCGCCCAATACACGGATACACAATGCTTCTTTAGCACCGCTGTTGTCCGCTACTGTAAGTCTTGATTCTTGTTGTATCATAATTACTTAGCCCTTTCGATAATTTGAGTTAATCTCCAACGTTTGGTTTTGCTCGTAGGACGAGTTTCCATGATGCGCACTGTATCACCGATACCGCACTCATTGTTCTCATCGTGAACATGATATTTCTTTGTCTTATTGACAAATTTACCATAGATGGGGTGTTTTTCTTTCCATTTCACAGTAACAGTAATGGTTTTGTCCATTTTATCACTGGTAACCACTCCCACTCTTTCTTTTCTTAAATTTCTTGTTTCCATCAGACAAACATTTACTTAGTTAATTCTCTCTGACGAAGTTCAGTTGCAAGACGGGCAATAGTCTTACGAGTTTCCCTTAACTGCAACGGATTATCGAGCGGAGAAATGCTATGATTCAGCTTCATGCGTACGAGCTGTTCTTTTTCGACAGCGAGCCGTTCTTGAAGCTCAGTGGTTGTTAATTCTTTAATTTCGCTTGTTTTCATAATACTCCTTTACACGTTTTGGGTTGGATCATAATCGCGTCTTACGACAAATTTAGTTGTGATAGGAAGTTTCTGAGCAGCCAGGCGGAGGGCTTCTTTAGCCACTTCGAACGGAACGCCGTCAACTTCGATAATCATACGTCCGGGAGCCAATGGAACAACGAATCCTTCGGGAGCACCTTTACCTTTACCCATACGAACATCGAGAGGTTTTTTGGTAATCGGTTTATCGGGGAAAACGCGGATCCATACTTGTCCTTGTCGTTGCATATAACGAGTTACCGCGATACGTGCAGCTTCGATTTGGCGACCTGTGAGCCAGATGGTACCTAACGATTTGATACCAAATGATCCGAATGCCAATTCGTTGCCACGTTGCGCATTGCCTTTGATACGGCCTTTTTGCGCACGGCGGAATTTAGTTTTTTTCGGTTGTAACATAATACGTATCTACAAATCGGTTAAACTTATTTTTGGTTTTTTCTAAACCCACGTCTCTCACCGTCACGACGATTACCACGGCGTTCACCGCCACGGGCTTCTTGTTTCTGTGTGAGTTGTGGAGCGAGGTCAGCTTTACCGTAGATTTCGCCACGGCAGATCCAAACCTTTACGCCAATGAGTCCCACTTTGGTGAGTGCACCGACATGGCAATAATCGATGTCAGCACGGAGCGTATGAAGAGGAGTACGTCCTTCTTTATACATCTCTTTGCGCGCCATTTCAGCACCATTCAAACGTCCGGAAACTTGTACCTTGATACCCTCAGCTCCCATACGCATAGTAGAAGCGATGGCTTGCTTTACGGCACGGCGGTAAGCGATTTTGCCTTCAAGTTGGCGAGCGATTTTGTTTGCAACAATGACAGCATCCAATTCAGGACGCTTAACTTCGAAGATGTTGATTTGCACATCTTTGTCGGTGATTTTCTTGAGTTCCTCTTTAAGTTTGTCAACCTCTTGTCCGCCCTTTCCGATGATATAACCGGGGCGAGCAGTGCAGACAGTGATAGTCACAAGTTTCAGAGTTCTTTCGATAATAATACGCGAAATACTAGCTTCTGCCAAGCGGGCATTCAGATATTTTCTGATTTTGCTGTCTTCAAGCAAAGTATCTCCGTAATTATTCCCGCCATACCAGTTGGAATCCCAACCACGGATAACTCCGAGGCGGTTACTAATTGGATTAATTTTCTGTCCCATCTTAGCTATTAGTTTTGAGTTTCGTTAGTATTCTTAGTATCTACGAAGACGGTAACATGGTTCGAACGTTTGCGAATGCGGTATCCATAACCTTTAGAAGCGGTCTGGAGACGTTTGAGCATCATACCGCCATCGACATAGATATTGGTTACATATAAGGTTTCCTGATCAGCTTTCTTGCCGGTTTTGGTTTCCCAGTTGGCAATAGCCGACTTCAGTAGTTTCTCAACTCTGCGAGATGCCTCTTTAGTCGAGAATTTCAGTGCGCCCAATGCACGGTTCACTTCCATACCACGAATCATGTCAGCAACGAGGCGCATTTTACGCGGAGAGGTAGGAACATTATTGAGCTTCGCAAAATAAAGCGTCTTTTTAGCTTCTTTGCGTTGTTCGGCTGTTATTTTTTTTCTAGCACCCATTTTAATTCAGTTAATTAAATGTTAAATGATTCAATGGATTATTTCTTGCCTGCGTGACCACGGAAGATACGAGTAGGTGCGAATTCACCGAGCTTGTGACCAACCATGTTTTCGGTTACGTAAACAGGAATGAATTTGTTTCCATTGTGGACTGCGATAGTATGTCCAACGAAGTCAGGAGAGATCATAGAAGCACGAGACCAAGTTTTGACAACAGACTTTTTGCCTGCTTCATTCATGTCAAGCACTTTTTTCTCCAGTTTCAGGTTGATATATGGTCCTTTTTTTAATGAACGGCTCATAATTGCTTTGTTTAATTAGGTTATTTCTTTCTTCTTTCAATAATAAATTGGTTCGACTGCTTCTTAGGAGTACGAGTCTTATAACCTTTAGCCAACAAGCCTTTGCGTGAGCGAGGATGTCCACCTGAAGCACGACCTTCACCACCACCCATCGGGTGATCTACAGGGTTCATTGCAACACCACGGTTACGTGGACGACGTCCCAACCAACGTGAGCGACCAGCTTTACCTGATTTTTCAAGTGCATGGTCAGAGTTGCCGACAACGCCGACAGTAGCCTTGCATGCACTGAGGATCTTACGAAGTTCGCCCGAAGGAAGTTTAACGATAGCGTACTTGTCTTCGCGTGCAGTGAGTTGTGCAAACACACCAGCGGAACGAACCAATGCAGCGCCTTGTCCCGGACGGAGTTCGATGTTGTGAATCAACGTACCGAGCGGCATGTTGCCCATTGGGAGTGCGTTACCTACTTCAGGAGCGACTTCAGCACCTGAGATAATCGTTTGACCTACTTGCAGCCCGTTAGGTGCAAGAATGTAACGTTTTTCGCCGTCAGCATAGAAAAGCAAAGCGATACGCGCCGAACGGTTCGGGTCGTATTCGATTGTTTTAACAACTGCCGGTACACCATCTTTGTTACGTTTGAAATCAATTACTCTGTATTTTCTTTTATGTCCGCCACCAATATAACGCATGGTCTCTTTACCAGAATGGTTACGACCACCCGTCTTATTGGCACCGTACACAAGAGATTTCTCTGGCGCGCTTGCAGTAATTGTGTCAAACGCACCAATAACTTTGTGTCTTTGCCCCGGTGTAGAGGGATTTAATTTGCGTACAGCCATTTTAATTAAATATTGCTATAAAAATCTATTGTTTCACCATCTTTCAATGTAACAACCGCTTTCTTATAAGCAGAGGATTTGCCCTCGATTACACCACTCTTCGTATAACGTGATTTAACCTTAGGAGCAACAATCAAAGTGTTTACATCAAGCACTGTTACATTGTACATTTCTTCAACCGCCTTCTTGATTTGAATCTTGTTAGCGGCTTTTTCGACCATAAAACCATAACGATTCAACTTCTCGCCAAGGGTGGTCATTTTCTCTGTTACGATAGGTTTTATAATAATTGCCATAGTTATAACCTCCTTATGCGTTAAAAGTTTGCTCAATTGCAGCAACCGCTTCTTCAGAAACGACTACAACATTTGAGTTCATGATTTTATAAGTACTTAACTCTGATGCAGTTACAATATTTGCATTCTGCAAGTTTCGAGCAGACAAATATACAACATTATTTTCAATTGGCAAAATAAAGAGCGATTTTTTATCAGTAATCTTCAGATTTTGCATCAATTCGACAAAAGCTTTGGTTTTTGGAGCTTCTGCAATGTTGAAGTTTTCTACCACAATGAGCTGTTGGTTTTGTGCACGGAGAGAGAGTGCAGACTTACGAGCCAATTGCTTTACTTTCTTATTGAGCTTGAAACTATAGTCGCGTGGCACGGGACCGAAGATACGACCACCACCTACGCGTACAGGTGATTTGATATCACCCGGACGTGCTCCACCGCCACCTTTCTGGCGACCGAGTTTACGGGTAGAACCTGCTATTTCAGAGCGTTGTTTCGATTTGTGAGTACCTTGACGTTGGTTAGCCAGATATTGTTTCACATCCAAATAAATGGCATGGTCATTAGGTTCGATGCCAAAGATAGCGTCGTTCAACTGTACTTTTCTTCCAGTATCCTCACCTTTGATATTATAAATACTGAGTTCCATTTTATTTGTTTATGATAACGATTGAGTTTTTAGCACCGGGTACAGAGCCTTTGACCATAATCAAATTGTACTCGGGGATTACTTTAAGTACTACCAAGTTCTGAACGGTAACACGGTCACCACCCATACGACCAGCCATACGCATTCCGGGGAATACGCGCGAAGGATATGAAGATGCACCGATAGAACCGGGGGCACGCAGACGGTCGTCCTGACCGTGTGTAGATTGTCCTACACCACCGAATCCATGACGTTTAACAACACCTTGGAAACCTTTACCTTTGGAGGTTCCAACAACATCAACGAAACTGTTCTCTTTGAACATTTCGACAGTCAGGGTATCCCCCAACTTTACGTCCCCGTCGAAACCATCAAACTCAGCGAGGTGAGCCATAGGCTTAACACCAGCAGCCTTGAAATGACCGGCTTCAGCCTTGTTGGTGTGCTTTTCGGATTTCTCCTTAAAGCCCACTTGTACAGCTTCGTAGCCGTCTTTCTCGGTGGTCTTGATTTGCGTTACGACGCAAGGACCTGCTTCAATAACAGTGCATGGGATATTTTTGCCATCAGCACTGAACACGGAAGTCATTCCGATTTTTTTACCTAATAATCCAGGCATTTCAAATAAAGAATTAAAATGTTAATTATTTCATGCGGCTCTCGCCATAGCCCACCGCCCTACTCCTTTTCAAGAAAGAGGAGCGGAAAGAATGGAAGCCGGCATGGCAGTATTATACTTTGATTTCTACGCTTACACCGTTAGCAAGTTCGAGTTTCATCAAAGCCTCAACAGTTTTGGCGTTTGAAGAATAGATATCAATCAAACGTTTGTAGCTGCAAAGCTCGAATTGTTCACGACTTTTCTTGTTAACGAAAGTTGAACGGTTCACGGTGAAAATACGTTTGTGTGTAGGCAATGGAATAGGACCGCTGACAACGGCTCCTGTAGCCTTCACTGTCTTTACGATTTTCTCTGCTGACTTATCAACGAGATTGTGGTCGTAGGATTTGAGTTTAATACGAATTTTCTGACTCATTGTTTTGTAGTGTTTTTATTTAGTTATTATTGACAATGTGGTGTGGCTTAAGAGTCATTCGCTAAGCCACTTCGCCACATTGTTTTGTTTATTGTTATACCAAATCAGCACGTCCGCCTGCTTCTTGGAGGATGCCCTTAGCAATAGCAGAACTTACTTCCGCATAGTGGGAGAACTCCATAGAAGATGTTGCACGTCCGGATGTGATAGTACGCAAAGCCGTTACGTAACCGAACATTTCAGCCAGAGGCACATGAGCTTTGATGATACGCGCACCGGTACGGGCGGTATCCATACCCTCGACTTGTCCACGACGTTTGTTCAAGTCACCAATAACATCACCCATGCTCTCTTCGGGCGTTACCACTTCAATCTTCATGATAGGCTCCATAAGAACAGGTTTGGCTTTAGCGCAAGCGTTCTTAAAGGCAATCTGTGCACAGATTTCGAATGACAACTGGTCAGAGTCAACAGGGTGGAACGAACCATCGAGTACCGTTACTTTGAGTGTATCCATCGGATAGCCGGCAAGCACACCATTCTTCATAGCAGCCTGGAAGCCCTTTTGGATAGAAGGAATATATTCCTTAGGAATGTTACCACCTTTGACAACGTCTTCGAATTGGAGCGAACCTTCGAAACCTTCGTCAACGGGTTCAACGCGTACGATGATGTCAGCGAATTTACCACGTCCACCTGATTGTTTCTTATAAACTTCGCGCAATTCAACCGGTTGCGTGATAGCCTCACGGTAAGCCACCTGAGGACGTCCTTGGTTACATTCTACTTTGAACTCGCGTTTGAGGCGGTCGATAATGATTTCCAAGTGCAACTCGCCCATACCGGAGATAACAGTTTGTCCGGTTTGTTCATCGGTCTTAACAGTGAAAGTAGGATCTTCTTCCGCCAATTTGGCAAGACCGACACCGAGTTTATCCAAGTCTTTTTGTGTCTTCGGTTCAACCGAGATACCGATAACCGGTGCAGGGAACTCGATAGACTCAAGAACGATAGGAGCATCTTCGGAGCAAAGGGTATCGCCAGTGCGGATATCTTTGAAACCTACACCTGCACCAATATCACCTGCAGCAATGAAATCCACAGGATTCTGGTGGTTAGAGTGCATTTGGAAGATACGCGAGATACGCTCTTTCTTACCGGAACGCGGGTTGTAAACATAAGAACCGGCTTCGAGTTTGCCGCTATAAACACGGAAATAGCAAAGACGGCCTACATAAGGATCGGTAGCAATCTTGAACGCCAAAGCGCAGAGAGGTTCGTTATCGTCAGGTTTACGCGTAAGAGGCTCACCCGTATTGACATCGGTACCATTGATTACTTCAGTATCAAGAGGACTCGGCAGATATGCGCAAACAGCGTCCAACATGGTTTGAACACCTTTGTTCTTGAAGCTGGAACCACAGATAACAGGGAAGATATGCAAGCCGACCGTACCTTTGCGGATAGCGGCACGGATTTCTTCCTGTGTGATGGTTTCGGGATCGGAGAAATATTTCTCCATCAAAGCATCATCGAACTCAACGCAAGTCTCAAGCATCTTGTCGCGCCACTCTTTTGCTTCGTCCACAAGGTTAGCAGGAATCTCTTCCTCCACGTACTCAGCGCCCATGGTCTCATCGTGCCAGAGGATAGCCTTCATTTTAATAAGGTCAACTACACCTTTGAAGGTTTCTTCAGCACCGATAGGGATTTGGATAGGGCAAGGAGTTGCACCCAAGATATCTTTGATTTGGCTTACCACGTCGAAGAAGTTGGCACCGGAACGGTCCATCTTGTTGACGTAGCAGATACGAGGCACATTATATTTATCAGCTTGACGCCAAACGGTTTCGGATTGCGGTTGAACGCCACCCACAGCACAGAAGGTAGCGACAGCACCGTCCAAGATACGCAAGGAGCGTTCTACCTCAACGGTGAAGTCAACGTGCCCCGGAGTGTCAATCAAGTTGATTTTGTACTTATTTCCGAGATAAGTCCAATAGGTTGTTGTTGCAGCAGAAGTAATTGTAATACCACGCTCCTGCTCCTGTTCCATCCAGTCCATGGTAGCTGCACCGTCGTGCACTTCTCCGATTTTGTGTGTAAGACCGGTGTAGAAGAGGATACGTTCGGAAGTAGTGGTTTTACCGGCATCGATATGCGCCATGATACCGATGTTTCTGTTGAATTTCAAATCGTGCTTTGCCATTGTTGTTTTCTATACTAATACCTTATTATATATTAAAAGCGGAAGTGTGCAAATGCGCGGTTAGCTTCAGCCATACGGTGCATATCTTCTTTGCGTTTGAAAGCGCCACCCTGATTATTGTAAGCATCCATAATCTCGGCAGCCAATTTCTCAGCCATAGAATGTCCGCCACGTTTGCGAGCGAAAAGAATCATATTCTTCATAGAGATTGATTCTTTGCGGTCGGGACGGATTTCGGTAGGCACTTGGAAGGTAGCACCACCTATACGACGCGATTTCACCTCAACAAGAGGAGTGATATTGTCGAGCGCCTGTTTCCAGATGTCGAGCGGAGTTTTGTCTTCGCTTTTCATTTTGTTACCAACGGTCTCGAGTGCGGTATAGAATACGGAGTAGGCAGTAGATTTCTTACCGTCAAGCATAAGGTGGTTTACGAATTTAGCCACCATCACTTCACCGAACACAGGATCCGGAAGGATCACACGTTTCTTTGGTTTTGATTTTCTCATTTTAGTTTGTTTTTAGTGGTTGTCTGTTTTCTTCATCCTTTGGTCACTAACCTCAGGTTTACTCAACCGATCAACGCATTTAATCTTCTGTGCCGAATATCGGCGGTTAGTTAGGAAATTCGTTAGAACTTATTTTTTAGCTTTGGGTCGCTTAGCACCGTATTTGGAACGGCGTTGCAAGCGGTTAGCCACACCAGCGGTATCGAGCGTACCACGGACAACGTGATAACGTACACCCGGAAGGTCTTTAACACGTCCGCCACGTACCATTACGATACTGTGTTCCTGCAAGTTGTGTCCTTCACCAGGGATGTAAGCATTCACTTCTTTCTGGTTGGTCAGACGCACACGTGCAACCTTACGCATAGCCGAGTTAGGCTTTTTAGGAGTGGTAGTGTAAACACGTACACAAACACCACGGCGTTGCGGGCAGCTGTCGAGTGCCGGCGACTTGCTCTTTTCGGTAAGTTCTGCTCTTCCTTTTCTAACTAATTGTTGAATTGTAGGCATTGTAACTTGTTGTTAATTTGTTAATTATTTAATTTTATTCTATTTACCCTATGGGCATAATGCGCCCAAAAAGCGTGCAAAATTACTACTTTATTTTCACATACACAAGAGTTTAGAGAAAAAAGTGCATAAATTTGGCAATTGGACAATTTCACAATCTGACAATTGGACAAAGTACAATCAGTGGCTTATGCGGGCGAGGACGCCCACAGCCCGACAGCATTATCGGGATTTCAGACGGGACACGCCCCGTCTCTACAAGGCATTACCGAAGCCCACACAAAGGATATGCAAAGCCCATACATATTCCACGGATGTCTCATGGATGTCTCATAGTGCTACGGGAGTCGGCAGCACGAGGATGGCTTAGTTAATAGTTAATAATTAATAGTTAATATCTCAGAGTAGCTGTAAAGATGGCACGAGGAGTGCTTATCGGTAGCGCATGGGCAGCTGAATAACCAAATAACAACCAAATAACAACCAAATAACAACCAAATAATAACCAAATAATAACCAAATAATAACCAAATAACGGTAGGTTAGTTAATAGTGAATAGTGAATAGTTAATATCTCAGAGTGGCTGTAAAGATGGCACAAGGGATGCCTATGGGTAGCTGAATCACCAAGTAATCACCAAATAATCACCAAATAACGATAGGAAAGTTAATAGTTAATAGTGAATAGTTAATATCTCATTATCGGGCAAAAGCAGCGTTTCATTACACTACGTACTGCGGGCGGGACGCCCACACCCCCAGAGAACCGGACAAAGGATACCAACAAACGACAGTACAGAGACAAACAAACAAAAGCATAGAGACAAGCGGATGAAAGGACGGAGACAAACAGACAAAAGCAAGGCGGACGGATGTTTACACCACTCCGCACCACAATTGTTAATAAGTTGCATACCACATTGATTATAACAAAAATAGACATTATAAAAATTGTTAATAATGTGTTTATTTATCTGTTAGGAATTTTTTTTGTGGTGAATAGTGGGGAAATATGCTAAAAAAAACGTATCTTTGCAGCGTATATTGGGACAGACCACATTAACCGACATTAACAAGCTGTCAATCCATATAGCAAAGGGCTTGGGCGGGCGAAAGACACACATATTTGACGATTTGACAATTTGACAATTTGACGATGGTTGCGGACGGGAAAGAATCTGACGGAGGAAACGGACGGATCAGACGGGGAAATCAGATAGATTAGACGGGGCACGCCCCGTCTCTACAGGACAGTATTGGGCACTTTAGACGCGATGAATCGCGTCTCTACAAAGGCATTATCGAATATTCAGACGGGGTACGCCCCGTTGTTACATAAAGAAAAGGAAATAAAAAACATATGAGTACATTTATCGGGAATATAGCCATCAAGGCAGACGAGAAAGGACGGGTATTCATTCCTGCCTCATACCGGAAGATTTTGGTAGAAATCGGCTCGGAACGTATTGTTATGCGCAGAGATACAGACAACGAGTGCCTGATCCTCTACCCCGAACCCGTGTGGAACAAAAAAGTGGAGGAACTGAGCCAAACCTTGGACGAATGGAACCCCGAAGACCAAATGATACTCATGCAATTCGTATCGGATGCCGAATACTTGGAGTTTGACAATCAGGGACGCGTACTCCTGCAAAAACGCAACCTACAATCCATCAACGCCGGCAGCGAATTGCTGATTGTGGGCATGATGAACCGTTTCGCCATCTGGGACAAAGAGACCTTTGCACAGAAGAAAGTGGACCAAAAGTCGTTTGCCGCCCTGCTCAGAAAGAAAATGGCGAGACCGCAAACAGACAAATAACCGACCAACTACAGACAGGAAATGAACGAACCCTACCATATACCGGCATTGCTCCATGAGACGATAGAGGGGCTGCAAATCCGTGAGGACGGCATCTATGCGGATGTCACTTTCGGCGGCGGCGGTCACTCGCGCGCCATACTCGCCAAGTTAGGCGAAAAGGGGCGGCTATTGAGTTTCGACCAAGATATGGACGCTTACCAAAACCGGATTGAGGACGAGAAGTGGCAGTTTGTGCACAGCAATTTCAGGTATCTGAAGCATTTCGTAAGGTACTACAAAGACTGTGTGACGCCGGCGTTTATTCCTTCGCACAAAGACGATGGACGGGAGAAGGCTGCGGACGAAGACGATATAGCGGTTATGGACGGGATATTGGCGGATTTGGGTGTATCGTTCCACCATTTCGATGCGGCAGAAAGAGGGTTTTCGTTCCGATTTGAGGGTCCGCTTGACATGCGTATGAACCGGACCGCCACGAAGACTGCAGCGGACATTATCAATGGTTACAGCGAAGAAGACATTGCGAATATATTTTACCTTTACGGAGAGCTCCGCAATTCGCGACAGATTGCCAAAGTGATAGTAAGACAACGGGAAAAGAGCCCTATCGGAACAACAGAGCAGTTGGCCGAACTGCTATCGCCACTCTGCGGCAGAGACCGGGAGAAGAAAGACCTTGCACGGGTATTCCAGGCACTGCGGATGGAGGTAAACGATGAGATAAGCGCTTTATCGGAAATGCTTTGCGCTGCGAAAGAGGTACTGAAACCGGGCGGACGGATGGCGGTGCTGACCTATCATTCGTTGGAAGACCGATTGGTGAAGAACTTTTTCCGTTCGGGCAATCTGCAAGGCGTGATAGAAAAGGACTTTTACGGTAACACGGTGTCGCCATTCAGATTGGTGAACAACAAAGTGATAACGGCATCGGCAGAAGAGGTAGAACGCAACCCGAGGGCACGAAGCGCGAAACTACGGATTGCGGAAAAGATATGATTCCAAAGCTTTTATATCATAAAGAAACATGGCAAACAACAAGATAAACACAGCACTGCAAGAGGTTCTTTCGGGCAATCTGTTTACGAGAGAGTTTTTCAGGCGTCAATACAAACTATTGATGCTGATTGTAGTACTGCTGTTCATCTCAATCAACAACGGTTACAAAGGCAACGCCCAGCGCCAAAAGATCCGCAAACTTCAAGAAACAATCACAGAAAAGAGATACGAAGTACTGGACTTGTCCGCCACCTACACAGAGTTGACACGTGCGTCGAGCATCAGCCGGAAACTACAAGAAACGAACAGCAAGGTAAGAGAATCAACGGAGCCGCCCATCCGCATACAATAAACAGCAGTGCATTTACAACGTTATGGATGACCAACTAAGAAATACGATTACACGTTTTGCCATTATCTTTCTATTGATATTGTCAGGGTTTATCGGTGTGCTGATAAAGATTGGTATCACCCAGACCAAAAACAAGGACAAATATCAGAATTTAATCAGCAAATACGAGAGCCGGAACATCACTACGAAAGCCCACAGAGGCAATATATACGACTGCCACCACCGGTTGCTGGCAGGCAGCGCACCGTATTATTACATCTATATGGATACCCGCACGGAGTCGTTGACAAAGAACAACGGAAAACTCTTCTACGACTATGCGGACTCGCTGAGCCAAAGTTTGTCCGCCATGTTCAAGGACCGCACGGCAAGGGAATACCAACAGATGTTGGTGAAAGGTTACAAGGAAGGAAAGAGACGATTGCCGCTTTACGACAAGCGACTGACATATCTGCAACTGCAAGAAGTGAAACAAATGCCGCTATTCAACAAAGGAAATTATGTGGGCGGCCTGATATACGAAGAGGGACACCGAAGGGTGAACCCATTCGGCTCGCTGGCTTCGAGGAGCATCGGGAGAATATACGGCGAAAACGGCAAAGGCAATTCGGGATTGGAGATGCAGTATGAGGATATCTTAGCAGGCAAAGACGGCAAGCAAATCAGAGAACTGGTGGACGGTCATGTAGTGGCAGAAGTGAACGAGCAGGCAGAAGACGGATTGGATATAGTAACGACCTTGGATGCAGATTTGCAGGACTTTACAGAAAACACCCTGCGTCACACATTAAACAGATTAGAGGCAGACTGGGGTTGCTGCATACTGATGGAAGTGAAGACGGGCGAGATAAAAGCCATATCGAACCTCGGTCTGACAGAGAAAGGCTACGTAGAAAACAAGAACTACGCCGTGACGAGAGTGGAACCCGGTTCGACGTTCAAGACTCACGCATTGACGGCAGCCTTGGACGACGGGAAATTCAGTTTGGGAGACAGTATCGACACTGAAAACGGCAGTTGGCGGTTTGAAGGTTCGAAGAAACCTATTACGGACGTACATAAATACAAGCACCCGTTGACGGTGAAGCAAGTACTTGCCGCATCGTCGAATGTGGGCATGGCAAAGATAGTGACCGAGACCTACGAGAAGAGCGCAGAGAAGTTCGTGAAGAAACTGGACAGGATGGGCGTCAGAGACTCGCTGACATTTGAGATACCGGGCACACAACAATCACGTATCACAGTTCCGAAGGACAAAGAAACGTTAGCGCGCATGGCATTCGGTTATTATGTAGAGTTGACGCCATTGGACATCCTGATGTTCTATAACGCCATCGCCAATGACGGACGTATGATACAGCCGTTGTTAGTAAAAGAGATTTCGGAAAACGGCAAGGCAGTGAAGACTTTCAGCACGAAAACATTGCACACTTCGATATGCAAAAGTTCGACACTACGGGACATTCAGGAATGTTTGGAAGCCGTAGTTTGGGACAACCAATACGGCACGGCATCCATCAATCCCTGGGGCAGCAAAAAGGCACAGAGCAAGATAGTGCGCATAGCGGGCAAAACAGGTACGGCACAGATACTCCAAAACGGACAGTACCAAAGCAACCAACACCGCATCACCTTCTGCGGCTATTTCCCCGCAGATGCACCGCAGTACAGTTGCATTTGCATGATTCAACGCCCGAGGAAGCCATACGACGCAGGATATGATTGCGGCGGTACAGTGAGAGTAATCGCCGAAAAGACAATGGCTTATACCGCCTGCAACTCTATTGAAGACTTTGCAGGAGACGAGGATATGTTTGAACTGCCGGAGATAAAGAACGGACGGCAAAAAGACACGAAGACCGCCACCCGGAAGTTGGATATAGAGGTTGAGTACACGAAAACCGAATGGGTAAAAGTGAATGAACTTTGCGAGACCGAGTGCATTGAGATAGACAAGAATGTAGTGCCCAACGTAATCGACATGGGTGCGAAAGATGCCGTATATGCCATAGAGCAAACAGGCATGCAGGCACAAATCAGCGGACGGGGCAGAGTGGTGAGCCAAAGTATCAGCGGAGGCACGAAAGCGGCAAAGGGAAGCATTGTATATTTGACATTAAGATAAAAGACAGAAAGATATGATGACGTTAGACAAATTGATACAGAATATACCCGTGATATCGGTTGAAGGACGAACCGATATTGCAATCAAGGGAATCAGTTTCGACTCGAGACAGGTGGAGAAAGGCTATTTATTTGCGGCTTGCACCGGTACGAGCGTGGACGGACACAGCTATATCAAAAGTGCCATCGAGAAAGGTGCGGTTGCCATTGTTTGCGAACACTCGGAAGGTATCTGTACCGATGATGCAACGATAATCAAGGTTGAATCGTCGGACTACGCATTGGGGCTGATAGCCAGCCGGTGGTATGGAGAACCGTCGAAGCATCTATGCTTAGTGGGAGTGACCGGCACAAACGGCAAAACCACTATCGCCACCCTGCTCTATCGTTTGACTCAGGAGACGGGACACAAAGCAGGACTGCTATCAACCGTGTGCAATTATGTTGACCATGAGCCGGTTGCCGCCACACACACCACACCGGACGCCATTGCACTGAATGCGCTTTTAGCGAGAATGGTGGAAGCAGGGTGCGAATATGCCTTTATGGAAGTGAGCAGTCACTCGGTGGTGCAGAACCGCATTGCCGGATTGGACTTCGACGGCGGAGTGTTCACCAACCTGACACGCGACCATATAGATTTCCACAAGACCTTTGACAACTACAGAGACGCCAAAAAGGCGTTCTTCGACCACCTGAAGAAAGGCAGTTTCGCCGTCACCAACAAGGACGACAAAAACGGTTTGGTAATGACACAAAACACTCAGGCAGAAGTGCATACGTACTCCACAAGGACGATAGCCGACTACAAAGCACAGATATTGGAAGAGGGGTTCGACGGTATGTTGCTCAACATCAACGGACAAGAAGTGCATATTCCGTTAGTAGGGCGTTTCAACACATCGAACATACTGGCGATATACGGTGCTGCGCTCTGTCTGGGCTTTGAGAAAGACGAAGTATTGCGCATATTGAGCACACTGAAAGCTGTGAACGGCCGTTTTGAAACCATCTATTCCGCCAAAGGGTGGACAGCCGTTATCGACTATGCCCATACACCGGATGCCGTAGAAAACGTGATCAATACCATCAACGAGATACGCAAACCGCAAAGCCGTTTGATTACGGTGGTAGGCTGCGGCGGTAATCGGGACAAAGGCAAGCGCCCGATGATGGCACAGATTGCCTACAAAGGGTCATCGCAACTGATTCTGACATCGGACAACCCGAGAGACGAGCAGCCCGAGGATATTCTGAGCGACATGCTGGAAGGCTTGACGGCAGAAGAACAGCAACATACACTGGTGATTGCCGACCGCCAGGCAGCCATACAAACCGCCTGCACCTTAGCCAAACAGAACGATGTAATATTGGTGGCAGGCAAAGGACATGAGGATTATCAAATCATACGGGGAGTGAAGCATCATTTTGATGACCACGAGATAGTAAGAACCTACGCATAAAGAACACCTATTAATATAACACACTATGTTTTATCATTTATTTGCATACTTAGAGAGAGCTTTCGACTTTCCGGGAGCCGGTATGTTCCAATATCTGACCTTCCGTTCGGGCTTGGCGTTTATTACCGCCCTGCTGACCGCAACACTATTGGGCAAAAAAATCATCCGTCTCCTGCAGAAGAAGCAGATTGGCGAGACCATCCGCGATTTGGGACTGGAAGGGCAGATGCAGAAGAAAGGCACACCGACAATGGGCGGCATTATCATTATTATTGCGATATTGATACCTATCTTACTGTTCTGCGATTTGACCAACACGTATATTTGGCTGATGATTGCAACGACCATCCTATTAGGTCTGTTAGGCTTTCTGGACGACTATATCAAAGTGTTCAAGCACAACAAAGAGGGGCTGAACGGCCGCTTCAAAATAGTAGGGCAAGTGGGCGTCGGACTATTGGTCGGGATCGTAATGTGGCTGGCACCGGATGTGACTATCCGTGAGAATATCGAAACCAGAGTGGACAACCGTGTAGAGAGCGTGGAGTACGTCAATCACGACCACAAATCGACCTCAACGACCATTCCGTTTGTGAAAAACAATAACTTCGACTATGCCAATTTGTTCGGTTGGGCAGGCGAACACAAACAGACATTGGGTTGGATATTCTTCATCTTAGTCTGCATTTTCATTGTAACAGCAGTGTCAAACAGTGCCAATCTGACCGACGGGTTAGACGGATTGGCAACCGGTACGAGCGGCATTGCAGGCGCAGCCTTGGGCATATTGGCATACGTATCGGGCAACATCAATTATGCCAGCTTCCTGAATACGATGTACATTCCCGGTATCGGCGAGATGATGGTATTCGCCAGCGCATTCATCGGCGCAACCATCGGTTTCTTGTGGTATAATGCATATCCGGCACAAGTATTCATGGGCGACACCGGTTCGCTCACCTTAGGCGGCATCATTGCCGTGTTTGCCATCATCATCCGTAAGGAGTTGCTATTGCCTATCCTGTGCGGTGTATTCTTTGTGGAGAGTCTGTCGGTCATCATACAAACCACCTATTTCCGATGGACCAAACGCCGTACCGGCACGGGGCAACGCATCTTCAAGATGACCCCTCTGCACCACCATTACCAAAAGGCCGGCAATGCAGGCATACAGGCTAAAATACAAGTACCGCTTCAGCCGCATCCCGAGAATAAAATCACAGTGCGATTTTGGATTGTGGCACTGATATTGGCAGCATTAACAATATTGACGTTGAAAGTAAGATAATAAATATGAACGACAAAGAGCAGACAAAGCACCGTTTGGCAGTGCTCGGAGCCGGCGAAAGCGGCACCGGTGCGGCTATTCTTGCCAAGCAGAAAGGGTACGACACATTCGTGTCGGATATGGGGGAGATACAGCCTACTTACAAGGCTTTGCTCAATCAGCACGGCATCGCATGGGAGGAAGGAAAGCATACCGAAGAACTTATTCTGAACGCTACGGAGATTGTGAAGAGTCCGGGCATTCCGCTCAATGCGCCCATTATCAGGAAATGCCAAGAAAAAGGCATTCCCGTCATTTCGGAAATAGAACTGGCTGCCCGCTATACAAAAGCCAAGATGATTTGCATCACCGGCAGCAACGGCAAGACTACCACCACAAGCCTCATCTTCGACATGCTGCAGCGCGCAGGACTCAATGTGGGGTTGGCAGGCAACATCGGCAACAGCCTTGCCTTGCAGGTAGCACAGCAGGCTCGCGACTATTACGTGATTGAACTCTCGTCGTTCCAGTTGGACAATATGTACGACTTCAAAGCCGATATCGCCATTCTGATGAACATCACACCCGACCATCTGGACCGATACGAGTACCAGTTCCAAAACTATATCGACGCCAAGTTCCGCATTACACGCAACCAGACCGCAGAAGACGCCTTTATCTATTGGAGCGAAGACCCTGTTATCAACTCCCAGCTGCAAAAGTTGGGTCTCCGGGCAACGATGTATCCTTTCGGCAGCAAGAAAGCACACAATGTGGCATACATTGACGGGGCACAGTTTGTAGTGGAAGCACCCAATGCATTGGCGCTCCGTTTGCCGGTCAGTGACCTTTCGCTACAGGGCAGGCACAATCAGTTCAACTCTATGGCAGCCAGTTTGGCAGCACAGATATTGCACATCAAGAACGAAGTTATCAGGGAGTCGCTCATGCAGTTCCGCGGTGTAGAGCACCGGCTGCAATATGTGGCAACGGTTCGCAACATCCGCTTTATCAACGACTCGAAGGCAACCAACGTCAACTCATGCTGGTACGCATTGGAGAGTATGACTACACCAACCGTCCTCATCCTCGGAGGGAAAGACAAGGGCAACGACTACTCGGAGATAGATGCCTTGGTACAGGAGAAGTGCCATACGCTCGTCTATATGGGGCTGCACAACGAACCGCTCCATCAGCATTTCGACAATATGGGACTCCGCATCATCGATACCGACAATATCCATGATGCTGTCCGGCAAGCCTACCAAGCCGCACACGAGGGCGACACCGTACTGCTCTCGCCGTGTTGTGCCAGCTTCGATCTGTTCCGCTCCTACGAAGACCGCGGCGAACAGTTTATGCAGGAAGTAAAACGACTATAGCATCACATCTATATATAATATGAGCGACCTTACGACTGACAATATCAAGCAATCGCTGCAATCGCGGTTAGGCAGCAGAAAATATATCGACAAGACCTTTTGGGTGTTGTTTATGATACTTATCTGCTCCTCTATCGTCTGTTATTTCAGTGCTGCCAGCCAGGATATCAGCATAGCTATCCGCCAAGGAGAGAGCTACTACGGCATCATCTTCAAGCACATAGGGTTCTTTGCCTTAGGCATAGCCGTTGCCTACATCATACAGTTCTTACCCAGTTGGGTGATACGGGCGGCAGGCTACGTATGTTTTGCCATATCGGTCTGCTGTTTGGTGCTCACTTTCGTACCGGGGTTCAAGGTAGGTGTCGGAGGTGTCTACCGTTGGGTAAAGATACCCGGTCTCCCCGTGTTCCAACCTTCCGAAGCAGCCAAACCCTTCCTCGTTATTGTGGTGAGCGACCTGCTCTCGCGCATCCGGACGGAGCAGGACCGCAAACGCTACTTCTGGATAACACTGGCACTCACGGGCATCGTTTGCCTGCTTATTCTGCCCAACAATCTGAGTACCACCCTGCTCATCGGCATAGTGATGCTGTGTCTGATGGTGCTTGCCCGCATTCCGATGAAGTGGATCGGCAGTATCGTCGGCATTGCGCTCTTGGTATTAGGGATAGGCTATGCAGTGGTATATAATGTGTATGTCAAGCCCGGCAAGGAGATGACAGGTCCCATGAAGCGCGCCGTGGTATGGGTAGAACGCTTCGACAACAAGTTCAAAAGCGACAACCCCACCGACGAACTCATTATCACCAAAGAGAACTATCAGGCAGTCATGGCGGATGTGGCGGTAGCACGGGGCGGCAAGAGCATTTTCGGTGTAGGTCCGGGCAACTCCATTCAGCGTTACCGTTTGCCCGAGGCGGACAAAGACTACATCTTCGCCATCATCGTCGAAGAATGGGGCATCTTCGGGGCTGTATTTCTCATTCTTATCTATCTGGCTATACTCTTCAGAGCCTGCTATACCAGTAGTGCATATACCGACTACAGCGCCATGCTGATGGTAATGGGGTTGGCGTTGATGCTTACCATCCAAGCCTTTATCTCTATGGAAGTGGCAGTGGGCTTGGGTCCTGTAACGGGACAGAACCTGCCTCTCATGTCGAGCGGAGGCACCAGCACAGTCTTTACCTGCATCTACTTCGGTATCATGATGGCGGTTAGTCGGGAGCAAAAGCAGCTCAAAGCGCAAGAGCAGATTGCAACCGAAGAAAGTTGGAAAAACGTACCGATTATCGAAGAATAACAATAATATATCCCATACTATGAACTATCTGATTTCCGGCGGTGGAACAGGAGGGCATATCTTCCCGGCCATCAGTATCGCAAATGCGTTGAAACAGCTTGACCCCGAGTGCAATATTCTATTCGTAGGAGCCTTGGGCAGAATGGAAATGGACCGTGTGCCGCAAGCCGGCTACCCTATCATCGGATTGCCGGTCCGTGGTTTCGACCGGCAACATCCTGTCAGGAATATATCTGTCGTATGCGACCTGCTGAGGAGCATGCGCAAAGCCAAGAAGATTATTCGCGAGTTCCGACCTGATATCGGCATCGGTGTAGGCGGCTACGCCAGCGGTGCCGCTATGAAGGTGGCTGCCCGTATGGGAATACCCATCTTGCTGCAGGAGCAGAACGGCTTTGCTGGTGTCACCAACAAACTGCTCTGCCATGATGCTGCCGCCATCTGCGTTGCCTACGAAGGCATGGAGCGCTTCTTCCCTGCCGAAAAACTCATTCTCACCGGCAACCCCGTCCGGCAGAACCTCGAAGGAGGCAGCAAAGAGGAGGCGGCTGAATACTTCCGTCTTGAGCAGGACAAGCCCACTCTGCTCATCATAGGCGGCAGCTTGGGTGCACACACCATCAACCAAACCATCATACACCGGCTGCCCGAACTCCTGCAAAGCGGCATACAGATAATATGGCAAACCGGCAAAAACTACTACGCCGATTGCCAAGCCGCCCTTGCGGCTATCAATGACGACAATAAAAAGCACATCATCTGCACCGACTTCATATCGCGCATGGACTTGGCTTATGCCATGGCGGACGTAGTTGTCTCCCGTGCAGGCGCAAGTAGCATATCCGAATTGTGCCTACTCGGCAAAGCCGCTATCCTCGTGCCCTCGCCCAATGTGGCGGAAGACCATCAGACGCACAATGCCATGGCGTTGGTCAACAAAGAGGCTGCTGTCATAGTAACCGACGCGGAGGCTGATCAGAAACTCGTCGCCGCTGCCCTCCGCCTGTTGCAAGACAAAGAGCAAATCGCCTCCTTGCAGCACAACATCCGGCAACTGGCACAGCACGATTCTGCCATGCGCATTGCCGGGGAAGCCGTCAGAATAGCAAAAAACACTGCAAAACAATAAATTTCCCCCGCAAATTTGGATTAGTCCGAATAAATTTCGTACCTTTGCACTGTTATGCAAGTTCTTATCCACATACGTCGTTGCATCCTCTGCCTTCTGCTACCCCTCTGCTGCACCTTGTTGCCGGCAGAAGTGGTCGTCAGTTTGCGCTCGGGGCAAACTGTCACGGGCGAGATACTTTTTCAGGACGAGGATGTCATCGTCGTAAAAGACACCGATGGCAGACGCTATCAGTTCCCTGTTCAGGAAGTCGCCGAAGTTGCCGACCAGACTAAGGCACCTGCTGCCGAAGCCGTGAAAGAGCAACGACAAAAGAAAGTCGGCGTTATCCTGCAACTCAATGGTGGCGGAGCGGCTCTGCCCGCCGGCAACGGCAATGGCAATGCGCTTTGGGGCGCTGAGGCAGGCGGCAGTATTATGATAGGTGCCTGCAACCTCATGAACCGTCATCTCTTTGCGGGCGGCGGCATTGGCTACAATGCCTACATCATACAGGGGAAGACCTGGTCGTTCCTGCCCGTCATGCTCACTGCCCGGCTGCCTTTGATGCAGACACTGCACGCACCCGCAGTAGGACTCAGTGTAGGCTATGGCATCCCGCTTTCCGCCAAACAGAAAGGAGGCTTCTACACCGCTGTTGATGCCGGTTGGCGCTATCAGATGAGCGAGAAAACGGCATTGTTCCTGGGTATCAGCGCAGGAATACAGCAAGCAGGGATAGAAATCACGGAGATAATTGAAAACAACCGCTATACTTACAGCACCGGCCGATGCTTATGCTCGGTAGGACTGAAATTGGC
Organism: Bacteroidales bacterium; assembly: GCA_022783865.1. Taxonomy (GTDB): domain Bacteria; phylum Bacteroidota; class Bacteroidia; order Bacteroidales; family Paludibacteraceae; genus Colicola. Next base: position 165,796 of record JALFYY010000010.1, on the reverse strand, counting down.
TATGCAATTCTAACCCGCAACCCACCACTGCCATGGCAAAACCCACTCCCAACCGTAAGCAGCGCACACCTCGCCGGCACAAGGTGAGTTTCTTGCTGAACGACAAAGAACTGCAGGTGCTGGATAAGTATTGCAAACGCTATAACATTCAGAACCGTTCCCGCATCATCCGTGAAGCACTGATGAAAACCATCCTCCGCCGTTACGAGAACGACTCCCCCACTCTCTTCGACTAACCGCCTGTCACCGCAACACCCGGTTGTAGAGACGATGTGTACCTCGTCTCAGTTGCCCGATTGTCCGGTCGTCAAATTGTCAAATCCGCTTGCTCTCGCATAGCATGAAAGTAGCCTTCAGCAACTACGGTTTTCTTTAGGGATACTTTAGGGATACCTTAGGGATAGCATACCGGTACTGATGCGAAAATCGCCCCAAAGCACACTCCGCCGCTCAGCTTGCCGCTCCCGGCTGCACACAACGCCCGACTCTTATTCACCATAAAAAAAGAGAGCATATCCCTTCCTTGATATACTCTCTTTGGTACCGCGAGTGGGACTTGAACCCACACAGCCATTTCTGGCCAAAGGATTTTAAGTCCTTCGTGTCTACCGATTCCACCATCGCGGCATCATAAAGAACTCCGGCGCCTTTAGTATGCCATAGCAGCCGTTGCTGCCCATCCTTTGTCCTTTAGAGCGGAAAACGGGACTCGAACCCGCGACCCCGACCTTGGCAAGGTCGTGCTCTACCAACTGAGCTATTTCCGCATATAGATAGGATCCGGCAGCCTGCGCCAAGTATCACTATCTATCTAAAAATATCAGATTTTCACCTGCCTCCCGTCGGAAGCAAAGCGACTGCAAAAGTAATGCATATTTTTGAAACACGCAAACTTTACGGCAATTTTCTTTCGGTTAACAGTTAATAATGAATAGTTAATATTGCATTATTTGCAATGTACAGACGATGAAACATCGTCCCTGTATATATTAATAACTAATATTACCTATTAACTATTAATTATTACCTGCTTCCGGTATCTCCACGCTATATACCGGCTTGCCTATCTTCTGAAAAGCCTTTTTCAGTGTCTCGATGTCAGTCTTCTGCGGATTATACACTATGGTTACCTGTTGCTCGTCCTTGTTGATGAGCAAGTCGCGCACACCCTTCTCGAAAGCGATGTTGTGCTGTATCTTGTCGATACAACCCTGGCAGTCGATCTCCACCGTAAAGACAACAGTGGCTTTCTTCGGGTTCTGTTTCTTGGCAGCCTGCTGATTGTCAGCCGCTGCGCTGATACTGACGCACATAAGCGCCATAAAAAGAATAGATAAGAGCTTTTTCATATTGTTGGATGGTAAAGACGGGGCGTGCCCCGTCTGTGAAGTTATTGGTTGATTGTTTGTATGTTGTTTCGGTTGTTATTCGTCTTTGCGGTCCAATGCCCAGCGGAAGCCTAAATATATTTTCCAACCGCTGATTGGTCCCCATGCCATCGAGGCATCGAAGTCCTGCGAAAACGGTTCTGCAGCCGATACGATAGGACTGTCCTGACGGAAGTTGGTCATATTCTCCGCACCTAAATACAGACTGCATGTGCGGAAGTACTTGGTCACTTGCGCCATCAGTTGCGGATACCACGTAAAGTACGACTCACGGCTATCACCGCCTGCGAGCGTATATTGCTTGCTTCCGCCTGCTATCAGACCGGCGGCATAGTCGTAGAACGAATCCGGCATGCGGCCGCCGCCGTTGAATTGTGCCGTAAAGTCGAACTGCCACTTCTTCAAGGGTGTCTGATACGATGTAGTGATGATACCTTTGAAACGGTGGTTCAATGGTTTCTCGCGCAATACGCCTGCATAGGTGTTTCTAACATCGGTCTGACGGAAAGCCAGCGTCATGGTCCAACCGCGCAATATCTCGGTGGTTGCCTCCACCTGCCAACTCTGTGCGTATGAGCGTGCGCCGTTCGAATTATAGAACAGCACTGCATGCGGATCGCTGTCCATATCGGCTACCACGCAGTCGAAGAAGTGGGTATAATAGTATTCGCCCGACAACTGCAACTCACGGCTGCCCATAGGGATATAGAACGTGGTGCTTATACCGGCATTCAGTGCACGCTCCTGATGGAATACCGTATTCGAACTCAAGAGCGAACGGTTGCCATCCGCATCCACATAGTAGAGCTCACGGCTCGATGGCATTACAAAAGCATTATCCGCCAATATATTGGGCGAACGGTAACCCAAACCGACACTGCTACGTAGCGTCCACCATTCCCAAGGCGAGTAGCGTATATTGAAACGCGGTGTTACAAAAAAGCCGTATTGTGTGGAATAGTCACCCCTCAGCCCCAAGAGCAACGAGAGATGTTCGTCGTAGGTATAGCTGTATTCGGCAAACACACCGGGAGTGGCTTCCTGACGCGTCAGGTTGGCGACGGCAGCCGTATCGTTCGGCAGCAGCGTCTCGTCGTAACGGTCGTAGTTCACCGACAAGCCGGCTGTCAGTTTGTGTGCCTCTGTGAAGTTCGTCTGGAAGATAGCGTTCAGGTATGCGTTGGTTTGTGCTGCCTGCCAGTCACGCAGTCCGTATTGGTTCGACTGGTTGTGATACGACGCTGCCGCAATCACACCGATAGAAGTGCCTTTGTCATGGTCGAACACATAACCGTTCTTCATAAACCCGTCTATTCTGTAAGTACGCAACTTGATGAGGTAGGGGTTCTCCTGTGTCTTGTCCGTTACTTGTCCGCCCTTGCGTTGGTCGAACAGACCGCGCACCAATAGTTGCCCCGTATAGTCGCCCTGCTTGAAGTACCAGCGGTTCAACAGATTGGCTTGGTTACCGATAGGCATATCGGCAAACCTGTCGTGGTTCTCGTCCATCGGCATAGAGCCGTTCTGATAGTGTGCCAATACTGCCGTCGAAACATGCTCGTTCAAATCCCAACCGCCTGTTATATTGGCTTCTGCATGCAGTTCTGAATTGAGCATCAGGTTCACTGCTACAGGGTTGGTACGCTGAGGCTTCAGGTATTCCACATTGATTTGTCCCGTAGTGGCTTCGTATCCGTTGATGACAGACGATGTTCCCTTCGACACTTGGATACTCTCCATCCACGGACCGGGTATGTATTCCAAACCGTAGTTGGCAGCCAGACCGCGGACGCCCGGAGTGTTCTCGGAGAGCAGCTGTACATACGTGCCCGAGAGACCCAACAGACGGATTTGCTTGGCACCCGTAGCGGCATCGGCATACGCAACGTCCACCGAAGCATTCGTCTCGAACGACTCCGACAGATTGCAGCAGGCGGCTTTGCAAAGCTCTTCACCTGACAAAGTGTAAGTATCGATAGCCGAAGTGCGGGAGCGGATGACTGCCATCTTTTTGGCGGCTATTGTCACCTCGTCAAGTTCGATCGACGATACCAATACGATAGTCAAAGGCTTCTTGCCCTCAACTTCGGTCGTATCGTTATGGAAACCGATATAAGTGGTTACCAGCTGTTTGGTAGTAGCAACCGGTTCTATGGCAAAATGCCCCTCTATGTCGGTGGTAACGCCCGTCGTACTTTCCGCCCAATAGACGTTGGCACCTATCAGAGGATTGCCCGCATCATCAAGCACCACACCCATGATATGGGCGGCAGCAGACAATGCGGCACACAAAAAGAAAGATAATAAGACTGATTTTTTCATTGCTGATTAGTTATTATAGTTCCAAGATAAAGATACATGGGAGTGACCAAAATGACCGCTACATTCTTTATCCTGCTACAACAACCATAAGCAATGCCGTATAGATATGGTTTTCCCGTCCGGCAGTTGCCATTCGTCCCCATAAGAGTGCCACTGGTCGGGGGCAACAGGTTGCTCTGCCGTTAGCGGAACTATGGGAGAAAAATGCTGGAACAGCAGCAAAGCAACGGGCGGGAAATGCGTTTCCGTATGTTCCACAGTCGTTTTGCTCACCGCAAGACGCTTGAAAACACACTTGTTCTGATGATGGCAATCGGCGGTATGTTGGTGATGTTGGTGCTGATGTACGGCGTCGCACGACTCCGACATCACATGCTCGATGCCTTCTGCTGCGCATGCGTCGCAACAGTAATGCACATAGTTGAAGCCGATGCCCTGAAACAGAAAGAAAAGCGCCAAGCCCCACGCCAAGCAATATCGCACTATTTGCCGTATCATCTTATTTGCTGTATCATCTTGTTTGCCGTATATTATCGGTTCTGTTGACGGACTCTCCTCTTCCTGTAAGTCCTTTGCAATGTTTCGCACGGTGAGTCCTCTGCAATGTTTTACGCTTGCAATGTTTCACGCTGCAAAATTACTGCATTTCTCTTATCCCCGCAATCCCTATTTATGGGGATATTTTCATCATCCGGCTGCCCGGCAGCAAATCAACCGGCATTTCAATAGCCACAATAAAAGCTATTAAGCCGAAAACATCACATTAACAGCTCAATTTGCAACTGTTATACTCATCACACATAACCATTACTTACAGATTGTAGCCTGTAGATACAAAGGACGCTTAATTTCATATCATTCGCAATTTCTGTGTATATACACACTTTTTGCGAATGAAAAGAACACACAATCGGCAGAAAGTTGCCCTCCTGCCGATAAAAAAAGATACTTACCTGTTAATAAGCAAATGCAATCGCTTATTCCGCCAATTGTATGCCGGTCATGGTATAAATCTTACCATCACACGATATCAACACTTGTCCGTTGCAGAGACGCACACAGCGGCACGCTCGAAGACGGCACTCCTTACCGGACTCTTGTTAATGGCTATTTACACCCCATTCCGTGCCGCCATAAGGCGGCAGAAAAACGCAGCGGGCTGCCGTGCTGGGCTCGGACAGCCCGCTGAAAGACGAAATGCTTATTTTGCATCCTGGACAAGACGCACTGCTTGACCGTTGTAGCGGGTGCTGTGGCTCATGTACGCTTCGTCAGAGTAGAAGTAGAGGTACCATGCGCTGCTCTCGTCGTACGGCGTAGCAGACCAATAGTCGCCGCTGTTGCCTACGTAGTCCACATCCGTACCGTAGCAGAAACCGGAGGCAGGAAGGAATACGACACCCGCAGACTCCAACTTACTCCACTCTTCGAGGGTGAAAGTTTGGTAATCTGCGTAGGCTTGTACGCTCCACTCACTTGCGAAACCGCTCTTGAAAGAAATACCGGCGGGAGCAGTCCAATTGTCGGGAAGGAGGATGAGACCATTGGCATACTCACTACCATCTGCATTGAGGTTGATGCGGGCTACCCCCTTGAGCGTGCTTGCATTGGCACGAGTATTCAAAAGATAATACCACTCATTCTCGGTCAGCATACGCCACTGATTGGCTTTGTTACCACCATTACTGATAACATTCTGTCCCCAATCCTTGAAATTACCGGAATAATCAGTGTAGTCAATGGAAATACTGATGCCCCACTTAGCAACGCCTGTGCTACCCGACCAACCGAACAAGTCTATCTTATCCGCAAGGTCAGTACCATTTTTGCTATCACTGTTATTAGCATAGTGGGAGACTGAACCACCTGTGACATTATCCGTACCGATAAAATCGTACTGATGTTCGGCAAAAGACCAAGTAGCGGTGCTCTGCGTGTATTGCAAGTTACCCATAGAGAATTGAATCTGTGTGCCACTTTCATTGATAGCGAATAATCCGGGAAGAACACCGTTGGGCTTTTCTATTGTGACACCACCCGGTTCCGCTGTAGGTTTGTTGTTGGTTATTGGTTCATTCGTCGGGCTGCAAGCAGTGAAGGTAATTGTTCCGCCTACCAAGGCAAACAGCAAGACTTTGAAAAGATTGATTTTGTTCATATTGTCGGTTGCCGTTATATCCCATCGCACCATCGGGTTTATGTTATTTTGTTGCATCTATCCGGCAGAGCATTGTACCCCATTTTCGGAATGTAACCGCAAGCGGTATTTATTAATCTGCAAAAATACAACTATTTTTCAAACAAAAAAAAATGCATTTTTCTTCCGAATCTTAACAAACGTAAGCTTTTTCTTAACATTTGCTATTGACAAAGGCGTTTTCTTGTAGTATATTTGCATACGGAAACTTTTCTGCGCAAAAGCCCTGTTTGCGTGGTTCCGGTTGCCGCTTGGCAGCAAAAGCGGGAAAACGGACGATAGCGACAGCAAGACACAACGGAAAAGTTGCCACCTGACCAAACAAACAATATGAACCAAACAAAACCTGACACAACTATGAAAAAACCACATTGGCCGTTTCTGCCTAAGTGCAGCTCACTGACGATGCTATTCCTTATCAAAACACAAGCCCCCATACAAAGGTCATGCAAAGCCCATGGATGTCCCATAGTGCTACGGGATGATGCAGGGGTGATACGGGGATGATACGGGGATGATACAGGGAGATGACAGCACAGCGGTTTGACAATCTACCATCTGACAATTTATACCGGAATATGGCACGAAAGCGGATTTATCCGCATTTGTCCCTGCGAAACCGGTCGTAACCCTCCGTAACCCGATGCGGAGATGGCTGAAGTTGTATCTTTGCAGTGGGAAATAAACAATGCAGAAAAACGAACAAAAAGCGAACACTTGTTCTTGGAAATGGCTTTGTTGCCGCCGTATCTTTGCAGCGGGAATGAAAAAAATGCACTGCTAATCCGCAATAAACTGCAAAAATAGGCGTAATCCGCAATAAACGGAAAGTGCCCGTTTCTGGCGCCGTATATTTGCATTTGAATGTACAATTGGACAAATTTTACAATTGGACTTTTTATCCTCTTTTCCTGAAAGACGGCGGAATTGATCAAGCCGCTGTCGAAGTGTGGGCGTCCCCGCCCGCATAGAAAAAAAACAGGAATCTGGGGACAATGAACTTCAGCCTGTGGGCTGCTTATCCATTAGCTATGAGGTAGGTGCTTTCTTCATAGAGATGCTACTTTCGTCGGGAGACGAAGACAAAGCACAGTGATCTTTGATAAGTCTGGAAACGCCATACGTAGCTTTCCGCTACCGCTAAGGCGTTATATACTCCTGGGTTGCTACACCTATCGTTCCGCAAACACGGACGATATATGCCTGACAGAGTATGACAAACTGACGAACACAATATATCACGTCCGTACATTGCAGTGTCGGATAAGTCAGACGGAGCACGATAGATTCATTGTGGCTCTACATAAGAAGCATTGGCACATATTGAAAAAAGTTGTAGTTTTGCAGCGAGTAAAATTACTCAACAGACTGAGTAAAATTTCGCAACATAATACAACGCAATCAATATCAGACGCTTATCTCTCGAATAAAAGAGCCGAGAAAGTGGATTTTGTATTGGTAAAGAACTCCCGTATTGTCGCTATCGAAGTAAAAAGCAACGACACTGCTGATACGGCAGGATTACACCGCTTCGAAGACCTGTTCCACCCGCATCGCTCTATCTTTGTCGGCTCGAATGGTATTTCGTTGGAAACCTTCCTGTCGTCAAACCTTACCGAACTGTTCGAATAAGAATACAACTCTTTATTCTTCGAACGATAGATAAGGTTCAATGCGGTTGAGGAGCGAATCGGTGAAGCAAGGCAAAGAACGGAGGTCGTCAATACTATGCAAGCGGAACTGCATACGGCGGTGCTCGTAGATAGCACGGGCTTGCTCGAATGTCAGATACGGATGACGGCTCAAAGTCTCTGCTCTGGACCGGTTGACCGGCAAACGCCGCACGGCATCGGACGAAACAACAAAACAGGACATCAGCGTATCGGCTTTGCCTTTCAAAGCCGGTATCTCACCGAGCTGACGGACCGACACATAGCCGCCCAACTCCTGACGATAGCGCACTATCTGCCGGGCTGTATAAGACCCGATACCCCGGATATATTTCAGTTCGGCAGTGTCACACCGGTTGAGGTCGAGCACCGTATCTTTCTTTAAGGAAACATAGCGCGGCTGCGGCACCGTATCCCGACGGAACGCCATGGTATCTATCTGGATATAAGGGCTAAGACGGCTGTAGAGACTATCGGTCATACCATACACTTTGCGAAAGGATGCTGCCCTGCGGAACACACCGCCTGCTGCACGATACTTTTGTACATTGCTCACCATCCACCCCGGCATACCGAGTTGCCGCAACGTAATGCTGTCGGCTGTGTTAGGGTCGAAAGGCTGCATAACGAGCCTCACCGTATCCCGTGTTGCAGCGTAAGCAGTCTGATAGACCGTCTTCTGCCGCTCTTGCAGACGCTGCTCGAAAGCAAGAGCCCGGTCGGCAGTCTCCTGAAACAAAGATCCGGCAGACCGGTTGCTTTGCCAACGGGGCATAAAGCGCAGGCAAACGAAAGTGATAACGATGAACAGGCAAACGAGTACCGTACCTGTCACTTGGCTTTTGGAAAAAGGGAAACGCGACATAGACTACAGATATTAAGCTTTTTCTACAACCGAAGTGACGGTGCCGTCTTGCCATTCGGTGGTGATACGGTCGCCCGGCTGCAACTCGGCGGCAGAGCGCACTGTCTTGCCGTTATGCCGTGTGAGCGTATAGCCCATGCGATAGATTTTCTCGGGCGAGCGCAACAAGAGGGTTTTCTCTACCTGCAATAGGAAGTCACCCTCTTTCCTGAGACGGTTGGCGAATGCCATCTGCAAACGCATGGTTGCCTTATCCAACCGGTGACGCAAGAGCAATATGCGCTTATCGGCTGTTTGCAGCAAGCGTTGGTGCAAACGGGTAAGACGCTCCAATTGCACGAGGTTATGGTTGATGACGAACTCCGCCACGGCAGTGGGTGTTTTCAGCGACGTATGCACCACCATATCCAATACGGAATTGTCGCGCTGGTGACCGATACCGGCAATAACGGGCAAAGGGAACTGCGAGGCATAGAAAGCGAGGTCGTAACTGTCGAAACAACCGAGGTCAGTGGTAGCGCCGCCTCCACGGATAATCACTACCGCCTGAAAAACTTGTTGGTCTGCCTCTAAAGCAGCGTAGATACTGTCGAAGGCAGAAAGAACGGAAGCCACGGCGCGGTCACCTTGCACGATTGCCGGAAAAAGCGTTGTCCGGAAGCGGAAGCCGTAACTGTTGTGCTGCAATTGGTCGCTGAAGTCGCCGTATCCTGCAGCTTCGGCAGAAGAGATGACAGCAATACGCTGCAATACCGTCGGCAACGGGTGCAACTTATTCATATCCATCACTCCCTCGTCTTGCAGGCGTTGGATAGTGAGCTGCCGCTGACGCGCCAACTCGCCCAACGTATAGACAGGGTCGATGTTCTCTATCTGCAACGACAAGCCATACACAGCATGGAAACTGACACTTGCTTCTATCAGTATCTGCATACCGGCTTGCAGGCTTTGCCCCGTCTGGAACATAAAGTAGGAGGAAAGCATCGTATAAGTGTTCGCCCAGCAAACAGCACGCACCTTGGCGGACAATATACCGGTTGCATTGGCTTTTTCCACCAACTCCATATAGCAATGCCCGCCTTTCAGGCTAAGGCTGCTTATCTCAGCACGCACCCAATAGGTGGCGGAGAGTCGGGTTTCCAATGCGGAAGCGATGGTTTGGCAGAGTTCGGACAGACTGTATTCTTTCATGATATATAGTGTTTATTCTACGATGAGGGCGCCACTCCTCAGCGAACGGTAAGGGATGGCATGTTGGTTCATATATTGCTCCATTTGTTGCACTTTATACGGTCGCATAGACGGCATCAGAAACACCTTGTCTGCCTGTACGATACCGAACAACCGCTGAGGAGAGATACGCCCTATGTCACCCAACAGCAAACCATGTACCACAATGGGGGTATCAGTCGTTTTGTTGACCAAAACAGAGTCACGCACCAGCCAATAGGTGCTGTCTCTCCAAGTAAAGGAGAAAGATGACCGGCAAGACAGATCATGATACTCCCACTGCTGCAAGAGTGCGGATTTGGCATAGTCGTTCACATAGCGGGCAGCAGCGAGCGAATCGTCGGTATAAACTACGGCTGTATTGCCCTGCTGATAGAGCAAAGTATTGCATTTGCTGATATTATACACCACCAATCGTTCCGTATGGGCAGTCGTCAGAATGCGGTAACGGTATATACCCAAAAACGCCGTTAGCATGATGGCAGAAGCGGATAACCAATACCATTTGTGCAAACGGCAGAACACGGTCAGGCACACGATGAAAGCAATCAGTGTACAGCACATCGGAGCATTGAGCGAGATTGCGGTAGAGGCGAATGGCAGGTGCTCTATCCAACCGGTAACGGCATTCATTAGTTGCAGTTCCCAACGGAGCAAAGCAGCAACAAGTGCGGCAACCGGTGTCCACGATAGCAGCAAGGCAATGAGAGCGGTACATACGGCAATGGTTGCCATCGGTATAACAAACAGATTGGTCAAGGCAAAATAATTGCTCGTTTGCCCAAAATAGTACAAAGTGAAAGGTATCGTACCTATTTGCGCCGCCAACGATACAGTCAGCAGATTCCACACATGGCGTACACCCCAAGGCAGATGAGGCAAAAGCCGGGCGAAACGGGGAGCATAGTACACTATCGCCAAAACAGCGGCATAGCTAAGTTGGAAACTCACCGTGAACAAAGTCAGCGGGTCTATTACAAGGCAAATGAATGCCGATGCCGCTATCGTGTTATAGGTATTGCTCCGGCGACGGATAGCCATACCGAACGAAAGCAAAGAGAGCATCAGGGCACTGCGCACGACAGAAGGTGCAAGCCCCGTGAGGAAAGCATAGAACCAGAGTGCCAGAATGATAACAACGGTTTGCACCATGCGCCGGATGCGCTGCCTATAGAGAGGCGGATACCATCCGAAGCCTGTGAGCAGCAGATAGACAACGCCATAGATAATGCCTACATGCAAACCGCTTACTGCCAATACGTGCATGGCACCGGCAACGGAATAGGCTTGCTTGGTTTCTGTGTCCAAAAGAGATTTGTCGCCCAAGGTCAAAGCCGAAAGTACACCCAGTTCTGCACCGGCAATGCCTAAACGCCGATAAGTATCGAGCAAGGCTTGCCGCCGGCATCGGGCTCGGGCAAGCAGAGTATGGATAGGTTTATTCCCTGTCTTTTCCCAATTATCGGCATTGGCAAAAGCACTACCCGCAATGCCTTGCAGACGAAGATAAGCAACGTAATCAAACTCTGCAGGATTGCCGTTGTTGCGGCTGTTGACGGTAGTGTTGACAATAAGGCAATCGCCTTGCCGGAGTTGCTCCGACAAACTGTCACGCCAAAGATAGAGCATAATGCGCCCATGGGCAGGCATACAAACCGTGTCTTGCAAGTAATACAGCACTTCCGCCTCGCATCTGACAGTCCGTTCCCTCATTTGGGGCACATCTTGCAAATGGAGGCAATAGGTATGGTTTTCGCCCGAATAAGTGACTTCCGTGGCATTCCATTTCTGCTCTGTACGATACCAACTGAGTAAGAAAAGGCATACCCCGGCAGCAACGAAGAGAAAGGTCTGCCGCAGTTTCTTTACGGCAAATGCCGACACAAGCCCGAGCACCAAAAGACAGCACAATGCCATCCGCACCCAAGTGTGCAACGGACACCACGTACCGGCAGCTATACCGCATAGCAAAGGCAACAGCAATACGGCAAAAGGGATAGCTGCCAGGCGACGCATGGACTACAAAACTCCTTTCAGTTGTAAGATAGAGCGTTCGGGATCGGGTGTATGGAACACGGCACTGCCTGCCACCAAGGCATCTGCGCCCATACTGAACAGACGCTCTGCATTATGAGGATTGACTCCTCCGTCCACCTCAATCAGAGTGGAGAGACCTCTGTAGGTAATCATCTGTTTGAGTTGCTGCAAACGTTGGTAGCTGTCTTCAATAAAAGCTTGTCCGCCATAACCTGCATAAACCGACATGAGTAGCACCATATCCACTTCCGCCAAATAGGGTTCGAGTCGCTCCACCTCTATATCCGGGTTGATTGTGAGGCACGTGCGGCAACCTTTTTGGCGAATCTGCTGCAAGATAGGACGCGGGTCACTGACGGCTTCCAGATGGAAACCTATACTCCATGCACCGGCATCGGCAAAACGCTCTACATACCGCTCCGGGTGCGTAATCATCAAGTGAACATCCAATGGTTTGGTGCTGTATTGGCGGAGCGTCTTCATCACAGGGAAACCGAATGAGATATTCGGAACGAACACGCCGTCCATCACATCAACATGTATCCACTCCGCACTGCTGCGGTTGAGCATCTCTATATCCTGCCGCAAGTTACCGAAATCGGCAGAGAGAACCGAAGGAGAAATAATACGATTTGCCATAACTCATGAAGTTAACAGGTGATAGTGCAAAGGTACTGCTTTTAATTAGAATAAGCAAATCGGCATTACTCATTGTTTGTACGGCTTACGCCCTATGCAGACAATCTGCCTGCGCACCGGCAACAGTTCTGCAAAGGAGAAAAAAATAACGAGGAGCGTTTCGCAACGGCCCTCGTCCCACAATTATAAATAACACAATTAATCACTTATGCTTCATTCGGCAAAACAATTTTGTACCCTTTGCCATGGACACTGAGAATCTTGATGTCTTCCACATCTGCCAACCAGTTGCGCAGATGGTTAACATATACACTCAATGAGCGACCGGCAAAAACAGAATCGTTCCGCCAAATGGTTTGGAGTATCTGTTTGCGCTCTACCAAACGGTTAGGATGAAGCGCTAAGATTTTCAGTAATTCCGATTCGCGGGAAGAGAGTTTGATGGTCTTGTCTCCCCGTTGCAGGGTCTGATGGGCTGAATCGAAGAATACACTTCCTAATTGGAAAGTAAGTTCCTCTTCCTCTTGCACAATCCTGGCACGGCGTGCCATACTATCGATTTTGCAGGTAAGGATATCCATACTGATAGGTTTGACGATATAGTCGTCACAACCGGCATGATACCCTGCCAAAATATCATCCTTTGCCGATTTGGCAGAGAGGAAGATAATCGGGGTTATCGAACCCGTGTTGCGAATCAATTCCGCCAATTCCAATCCATTCTTATATGGCAACTCTACATTGAAGAGACATATATCATAGACCGTGTTATTGAAACTGTCCCATGCTGCATCGCCGTCTTGTACCCAATCAACTCGGTAACCGGCTTTGCGCAAATACTCAGCCAACAACATACCGTAATTTACGTCATCCTCACAAAGCAAGATACTTGCTTTTATTTGATCATTCTTCATTTTATGATTCCTTTTTTTATTATACTGAATAATTAGCAAATACTATACCAAACGAGGAAATACACTCGTATTCACACTCACTTTTTAGCATCTTTAATAAGAAGTTCTTATAAAGGCAAAGATAATGGCGCATTATATGGTATTATCGGATATTACAACCGTTTTTTCTGCCAAGTCGGATAGTCAACGCCCCCCGATTGTCAAATTGGCATAGTTACCATTGTGCTACCAACTGCCGTAGTGCTATAGAGCCCGTATATCCCCTGCATAACCTCGATATGGGATTCAAGGAAACGACATACGCTACTTTGTATATGGCAACTATATACCGGGTGGCGGTTCGTACAAGGATTATACAAGGGTCATACCGATATACTATCCGCAGGCTATTCCTTCGGTATCCCTGAGGAAAGGATATGGGATGAAAGCATTATGCCGGCGAAGCACCGGTAAGCACCTAAAAAAGTATAGACGATGCGCACATCGTCTATACTGATACAAAAGGCAGAAATTGCACTACCCTGCCTTTCGGATAGCTGTGCCGCTTATTTCTCCTCGAAAAGTTTCGAGAAATCCTCGTTGGAGATTTCTTTCGTTTCCAATTTAACGGCAGCCTTCACTGCGTCGTAAATCTTGTTTTCCGAAACACGCTCTACAATACCACGGAGCTGGTCTTCTTTCTTGAGCATCTCTTGTGCGTACTGCGTAAGCATGGCATCATCGACATGGTTCAAGCCATATTGCATGAATTGCATACGGGTCATCTCTTTGGCATACGCCTCTACATCTTCCTTCTCTATCTTGATGCCGTAAGCTTCAATGAGTTGGTCTTTAGCCAAGTGCCATTTGAGTTCTTCCAGCATCTTGGGATAGTCCTCGTTGAGTTTGTCCTCGGTGAGGTCCTTGTTGGTTGCCAATACCCAACGTTTGAGGAAAGCATCGGGGAACTCAAGTTTCTCCATCTTATGCAGGATAGCCGCTTTGGCATCGAGACCGAACTTATAGTTGGAGTCCATCGTGAAGTTGCCCTTGATTTCCTGTTTGATAGTCTCACGGAAAGCAGCCTCGTCTGCGATGTTGTTGTCGCCATATACCTTGGCAAAGAGTTCGGCATCGATAGCCGCTTTCTGATGACGGGTGATGGTTTCGATAGTGAAAGCAAAATCAGCATTCAAATCTTTGGCATCCTCTTTGGCAATACCGAGCAACGAAGCTACTTCCGCTTCATTACCATAGGCTTTCATCGGGTTGAAAGTAACGGTATCACCCTTTTTGGCATTGGCAAACAACTGCTTTTGTGCATCATCCTTCATATAAAGAGGCATCAGTACCGCACCCTCTTTCTTGTGTTCGCCATCTACCTCCTGAAGCAGACCTTTCACCATGTCGCCGTCCTGATAGTCGTCTGCCGGCTCGTATGTACCGAAACGCTCAGCATAGGCATCCACTTGGTTTTGAACCATTTCGTCGGTTACTGCAACCTCGTAGTAAGTCAGTTTGTTCTTGCCGTTGAGCTTGGCATCGAACTCAGGTGCCAAAGCAATATCAAAAGCGAAAGAGAAAGTGTCTTGTGTATCCCAATCGATTTCGGGTGTTTGCTCCTCGTTAGGCAGCGGATCACCCAAGATATTGAGTTTTTGCTCTTTGAGGTAATTGTAGATACCATCATTAATAGCTTTGTTCACTTCTTCGCCTAATACTGCCTTGCCATACATTTTCTTGACAAGTCCGGCAGGTACCATACCCGGACGAAAGCCCGGAATATTGGCTTTGCGGCGAATGTCTTTGAGTTGTTGTGCAACTTTGTCTTGATAGTCAACGGGCTCCACGGTGACCGTGAGCATTGCGTTGAGTTGGTCAATGTCGGTTTTCTGTACTTGCATAGTTATTTTGATTTTTGTTTTATTTCGACAGGTTATTGTATCGACGAGTTGCGGCTACGCTTGCGCTCTATCTCGTCCAGGATGATTTTGCGGATACGCAGGCTCTTGGGCGTGACCTCCAGATACTCGTCTTCTTTGATGTATTCGAGTGCCTCTTCCAAAGAGAAGACTATAGGCGGTGTGAGCACTGCCTTGTCATCAGCCGATTTCGAACGCATATTGGTGAGTTTCTTCGACTTGGTGACATTGATGACGATATCGCCCTCTTTGGCATTTTCGCCTACCACCTGACCGGCATATACCTCTTCTTGCGGGAAGATGAAGAAGCGACCGCGGTCTTGCAGTTTGTCCAAAGCATAGGCATAAGCTGTACCGCTTTCCATAGCGATGAGCGAGCCGTTGACACGTCGTTCGATTTCGCCTTTGTAAGGTTGGAACTCCAAGAAACGGTGCGACATGATTGCCTCACCGGCAGAAATGGTCAGTACGTAATTGCGAAGTCCGATTATACCGCGCGAAGGGATGGCGAACTCCAGCTGCACACGGTCGTTCACAGCATTCATCGAAATCATCTCGCCCTTACGGCGGGTAACAATCTCAATGATTTTGCCGGAGCATTCTTCAGGCGTATTGACGGTCAGTTGCTCTATCGGCTCACATTTGACGCCGTCAATCTCTTTGATGATGACTTGCGGCTGCCCCACTTGCAGTTCATAGCCTTCACGGCGCATGGTTTCAATCAAGACACTCAGGTGCAGCACACCACGACCGAACACATGCCATATATCTTCGTTAGGATTCTTCTCAACACGCAAAGCAAGATTCTTATCCAACTCCCGCATCAAGCGTTCGTGGATATGGCGGGAGGTGACGAACTTGCCTTCTTTGCCGAAGAAAGGCGAATCGTTGATAGTAAAGACCATCGACATAGTCGGTTCGTCAATGGCAATCGGTTTCAAAGGTTCAGGGTTTTGCAAATCGCAGATAGTATCGCCTATCTCAAACCCCTCGATACCGATCAAGGCACAGATGTCACCGGACGATACTTCCTGCACACGCTCTCTGCCCAAGCCCGAGAAAGTATGAAGTTCTTTGATACGGGTCTTTTGCATAGAGCCGTCGCGTTTGGCAAGCGTCACGTCCATATTCTCACGCAGCGTACCACGATGTACACGCCCCACAGCAATACGACCAACATACGGGCTGTAGTCCAACGAAGTAATCAGCATTTGAGGCGTACCTTCCAACACTTCGGGTTCCGGAATATACTCGATGATAGCATCCATCAATGCAGTAAGATCGGTAGTAGGCTTGTGCCAGTCGGTTGACATCCAGCCGTTCTTGGCAGAACCGTAGATGGTTTGGAAATCGAGTTGGTCGTCGGTAGCATCAAGATTGACCATCAGATCGAACACCGCTTCCTGCACTTCGTCGGGACGGCAGTTGAGTTTATCCACTTTGTTGATGACAACGATAGGTTTGAGATTCATCTGCAACGCCTTTTGCAAAACAAAACGGGTTTGCGGCATCGGACCTTCAAAGGCATCTACGAGAAGCAACACGCCGTCTGCCATGTTCAATACACGCTCTACTTCACCACCGAAATCGGCGTGCCCCGGAGTGTCAATGATATTAATTTTATAGCCTTTGTAGTTAATACTTACGTTTTTGGCAAGAATCGTAATACCACGCTCACGTTCAAGTTCGTTGTTATCCAAGATTAACTCGCCCTTTGTTTCGTTATCACGGAAGAGGTGAGCAGTATAAAGCATCTTATCCACCAAAGTGGTTTTGCCATGATCGACATGGGCAATAATGGCTATATTCCTGATTTTCTGCATATAAGTATATGTTTCTTTTTTGTTCTAATCAATAGACTGACCTTGTAACTTGCCATAAGCGTCTAAACGCGCAAATTAACTTGCAAAGATACAACGAATTATTGAAATACACAAGAGTGTATTTATTGAAGCGTTAAGGAAATGAGAAAAGGTAAAAAAAACAAACAACCACGGACAGCAGCCCGTGGTTGTGAGATATACGAATCAATTAATCAGTTACTCGATTATCCGATTACTCAATTCATCAATCGTTCTATTATTCCCAGCCCAGGTTCTGACCGATAGCCGGATTGAGGGTACTCTGGCCACTTGGAATAGGAGCAAGATAATGTTTCTTGTCGTAGATACGGTATATATTGGCAGTATTGCAATCGATGTAACCTTCTGCATCCAAGGTAACGTTGGTCTCGTCATAGAAAGGTTTCGAAGGATCGTTAGGATTTTTCCATTCCGGATTAATCCATGCTCCCTTGGTTTGATCAGGATATTTCTGCGTATCGAGCTTGTCAACTTGATGCCAACGGATCAAGCACCAGTAACGGTCGTCTTTATCGTACATCAATTCAACACGGCGTTCACGACGGATCTCCCAAATCAAATCGCTTACCTCCATATTGTTTGCTGGGTCAGCAGCAGGAGATAACGTCAATTCCGGCATACCGACACGTGTACGCAATAGATTGATAGATTTGTCAAGATCGTCTTTGGTAATAGTCCCTAACTCTGCACAAGCCTCTGCATAATCCAGATAGATTTCTGCCAACCAGAAGATAGGAGCATCTGTTTCGTTGGTTGTAGTGGATTGACGGCGGATAGCAGGAGTAGCCGGTTCGTCGAATTTAAGAACACCATAACCGGCGTTACCGCCATACAAACGAGGATACATAGCACTCTGATCGATTGTATTGTTGTCAACCATTGCCTGGGTTACATAGTCCATTTGGTTAGCATAGATACCATCAACACCACGCATGAACGGCATAACGAACGACGACTGTGTCCACATATCGCGTTTACCTACACCTTGGAAGAACAAATCAAGGTCGAAACCGACGTTAGCGGTAGCAATGGTTTCCCATGTGAGCAAGGGAGACACCATATTAGGCTGTTCAAACCAATCCAAAGTGGTTTTGCCGTCACCCATCCAGTTCACCTTGTTACCGTCCGGGTTTTTCGACATCAATTCAAGGAACATCATATCACCGATTTCCTGGTTACCGATAGTACCATAAGACGCACGGAGTTTCAAGTTGCTTACGTACGGACGGGCAGGCTCGAAAGAAGGTTCTTCACTGATACGAGAACCAATAGATCCACTCTGGAAGAATGCCCATTGTTGTCCGCTCGGGAATTTGGAAGAAGCATCGCCACGGGCGTTGAATTCAAAGAGGTAGATACCTTTGTAATCGTAGTTGATACGTCCGAATACACCGGCAGAACCATTGTACGTATGTTGGTGTTCGTAAGAATAATCCTCGTTACACAAAGCCAACTCCGGCAAGTTAGGGTCTTGCATAGCATGACGCTCGTAGTTGAGATATTCGTATTCGTCCTTGTCAATGTTTGCACCAACCATTACGTTGAAATGGTGTGCATTGGCCCAAGTTGCATTGTAGTTGAAATACATGTTGGCAACATGGTTGCTATAGAACGAACGGTCGGTTTCAACAAAGGTGGTGGAAGATATTGTACCATGACCGAAATCTTCGGGTTGCAAACTCCATGTATTTACCAAATCCTCTTGTGTACCAACACCTTTATAACGGGTAGTACGATAAGTATAGATGTAGTCACCATTGAAAGTCAATCCTTTTGCCAAATTGAGTTTCAAATAACCACCTGCACGGATAATCATACGTTTGCGATAGAAATCACCGCCTTGCTTACGGAAACCTATCATCTGACGACCGTCATATTGGTTGCCTTCTGCATCTTCAAAATAGCCCCAAGGACCAAAGAAAGAGCCCCAACGCCAAGCATATTGGTAAGAACCCTGACCACGTACATAAGGAGCAGTGTAGTTACGGTTCGACAAGTTAAAAACGCGCACCTATTTCCAACCAATCGGTAGCTTTGGTGTTAACGTTCATAGTAGCGTTGTACTTATCCATCTTATCAGGATTGAACTCCATGATACCTTGTTGATGGTTATAAGCCAACGACATGTAGTAATTGGTCTTACCTGAGTTACCGGATACCGACAAGTTGTGAGATTGAGCAGGTGCGGCATTGTTGAAAAGAATGCCTGCTACATCCCAGTCGGCATAGTAACCGTTTTCATCGTAGTCATCGCCATAAACCATTTTGCGATAGCCGGATTTGCCACCGTGTTTGTCTTGCCAAGCTTTTACTTTGCCGATGAACTCAGGTGTGTTGAAATACATACCAAAAAGTTCCGAAGCCAAACCTGTACGGTCGTTAGCCTCAGTCATGGCTGTGATTTGCTCCAGCACTATAGGATAGTTGGACAATACAGAAGCACGGCTCCAAGAGAAGTTGTTAGAATACGTAACACTTACTTTCTCTGCTGTTTTGGCACTTTTGGTTGTTACCAATACCACACCGAAGGCAGCACGTGTACCATAGATACTGGTAGAAGCGGCATCTTTCAAAACGCTGATACTCTCGATATCGTTAGGATTGATGTAACTCAGATTGTCCATAGGCACACCGTCCACCACATAGAGAGGAGTAGATTTACCGGAGTTGGACAACGTACCGATACCACGGCTAACGATAGTAGGATCGCCATAGATATCACCGTTTTCGTTGGTGATGGTCAGACCCGGAACAGAGCCTTGCAATGCCTTGGCGACATCTGTTTCTGACTTCGAATCCAATGTTTTGGAAACGTCCACTGAGGTAACTGCTCCGGTCAAGTTTGCTTTCCTCTGTGTACCATAGCCCACAGCTACCACTTCGTCCAATACTTGTGTGTCTTCGCGAAGCATAACGGTCATACCATTATGGGCACGCACTTCTTGCGTACGATAGCCAATGTAAGTTACAGAAAGAGTAGCATTCTTCTCTGCTGTAATGGCGAAAACGCCATCTATGTCGGTAATCGCACCGTTTTGGGTTCCCACTTCAGTGATATTAACACCGATTAACGGGTCGCCATTAGCATCGATTACTCTACCTGAAATAGATACAGGTGCAGCCAGAGCACTCAGGCTAATTGAGGTTAATGCCATGACAAGCATCAACGCAAAAGACTTACGGAAGTCTTTTTCTCTTGTTTTTCTTTTCATGATACTTAAATTTGGTTATAACTGTGTTGTTTATAGAACATCGGCTGATAGTGCAACAGCCAATCCTCTTTTCTTGTTTTTCTGCCAATCACAAGTCTTATGCAGCTCCGTATCCGCGACCAAAACACTATGGCAAAAAACTGTTTATCTTTGTTATATACTATTTGAGTCGCCACTCAAAAGCAGTTATCGTTTCTCATTCTCCGGACCACTTAACTTTCTGTTACAAAAAACTATAACGCTTCGAATAGCGGCAAAAAAAACGTCCCTTTAATTGCAGCCGGATTATTCGTAAAAAAAGTTGCAAAATATTTTGCAGTATATTTTTTTGTCGTATCTTTGCGTTGGTTTATATTGTTGTGTACCTTATAGTAAGGTGTAAATAGTTTATAAGCCGCAATTCAGGATGGATCCGACTTCGAATAAAAGCAGAGATGGCTGCAATTAAAGGGACGTATTTATTCAGCCACCTGTTCTTTGAGAAAACGATCTAATGTCTTGCGATCTACTTTGCTGATTTTGGCTACTTTACGCTTGGAAACCTTTATTGCCAGCAACTCCATAATCAGCATTTTCTTTTCAGATAACTTGTATTTATCGGGTGAAGATTTTTTGCTTTTCGGTCGTCCGAGCACCATTCCTTCAGCCTTTTTCCGTGCCAAAGCCTCTTTGGTTCGTTGACTGATAAGATTGCGTTCGATTTCTGCAGACAATCCAAAAGCGAAAGCAAGCACTTTGCTCAGTATGTCGCGTCACCCAATCGGTAATTGTCTTTGATAGTCCAAACGCGACACCCTTTGGTCATGCAGATATTCAGTATCTCCATAATCATAAAAAGGTTACGCCCGAGTCGGGATAATTCTGCACAAACGATAAGATCGTCCTTGCGAATGCGTCTGAGCAGTTTGCCGAGTTCGCGTTTGTTGTAAGTTTTCGTACCGCTGATGGTTTCTTCTATCCAACCGTCAACCGACAAGCCCTGTCTGTTGCAGAACCGGTTGATTTCGAAACGCTGGTTTTCTACTGTTTGTGTGTCGGTAGAGACACGAATGTATCCATAGGTCATTATTATCTGCTATCGTTATTGGGTTATTATTGGATGATGATTGATTTGTTATGCCGGCACTAAGCATATTTGGTGCTATCATGAGTGGGTGATTGGTGGGTGATTAAGCAAGGACCAAGCAGTCCGTTTGCTATCGTGCAGCATTCCCCTACCCGTAGTGCACCCGTACCATCGCACAACCCGAATGTACCCGACACAACCCATCCATACACAAAAAGAAAGTGCTTGGATTACTCCAAGCACTTTCTTATACGCTCAGCAATAATCAGTTGATTATTACTGGTTAAACAGAAAATCCAATGCATCAAGCACTTCCTCACGAGTAGGATGTTGGTTAAGTTGGTAGTTACCCACATTGCGCAAAAGCGTGCAATTGATTTCGCCAACTGACTGGTTCTTCTTATCGTGTTGCATCAAAGAAATGAGTCGGTCGTAGTCTTTGCACGGACAAACAGGTTTACCATAATGCTCCGTCACGAAACTCACTACCTGACGGAAATAGTTTTGCGGAAAGCCGAATTTCGTCACCGACAGATAGAGTTCCGCCACAATGCCATAAGCAACCGCATAGCCATGCAGGATAGGTTCACCGTTCTGCAAAGCATAACTCTCGATAGCATGACCGACGGTATGACCAAAGTTAAGCGTCTTGCGTAAATCGTGCTCTTCGGGGTCTTGCTCAACAATATAGTTTTTGATGTCGATACTGCGGGAAAGTATCTCGCTGAGACGTTGCCAATCAAGCGTAGCGGCATTCCAGTCGAAAGCCAATACTTGCACCAATTCCAAAGGAGAGGAAATGAGCGCATGTTTGAGCATTTCGGCATAACCTGAGAGGAGTTGTTCGATGGGCAAAGTCTCGAAGAAAGCAGGATAAACAATGGTAGCAGCCGCCTTGGAGAAGAGTCCGATTTCGTTCTTCAAACCTTGGTAATCGAAACCAGTCTTGCCTCCTGCCGCCGCATCAACAGCCGCCAAAAGGGTCGTAGGGATATTGACGTAAGCAATACCACGCTTAAAGCATGAAGCCGCAAAACCGCCCATATCGGTGAGTACACCACCACCCAAAATCAGAAGCAACGATTGGCGCGTTGCCCCTTGACGGATAAGAAAATCCCAAATATGCTGAACTGATGCCAAAGTTTTATTGGTTTCACCGGCAGGCAAGCAAAGGATATGCTGCTCGGGTATAGTAAGGGTTTTCTGCAATTCGGGCAGACAAAGACGACGGGTGTTCTCGTCAACGAGCAAGAAGATTTGTTCCTGCTGGTACAATGCTGTAGCTTCACGCAGCGCAAGATCAAAATCGTAGGTAATCATAAGTGGCGTATATTAACTATGACGGACATTTTAGTCATCTGTTGTTCTTTTGTAGGCATCTACAATGCGCTGCACCAAAGGGTGACGGACAATATCCTTCTGATTGAAATGGATAATAGAGATACCCTGCACGTCTTGCAAAACCTCAATGGCATCACGCAAACCGGAACGCTGTGAAGGCGGCAAATCCACTTGGGTTAAGTCGCCTGTGACAATCATCTTGCCGCTCAAACCGAGACGGGTAAGGAACATCTTGATTTGCGGAATAGTAGTATTCTGCGCCTCATCGAGAATAACAACGGCATTACTCAATGTGCGCCCGCGCATAAAAGCCAACGGAGCGATTTGGATAATGCCCTTGTCCATATACTCCTGCAGTTTCTGCGGTGGCAGCATCTCCTGCAAAGCGTCGTACAAAGGTTGCAGATAAGGGTCGATTTTCTCCTTCATATCGCCCGGAAGGAAACCTAATTTCTCGCCTGCTTCCACAGCCGGACGGGAAAGGATAATTTTCTTCACCTCCTTGTTTTTCAGACTGCGTACTGCCAAAGCAATGGCTGTATAAGTTTTACCGGAACCGGCAGGACCTATTGCAAACAAAAGGTCGTTATGCTCGAAAGCACGTACCAGCATTTGCTGATTCTCGGTACGGGCAAGAATGGGTTTGCCATTGAGTCCGTGGAGAATGAGATTGTCTTGCTTGACTGTCGTGGGATGTATGCCTTTGACCAAGTCGATGATAATGTCTTCATTAAGCACATTGTGCTCCACGCAGAACCGCTCCACTTTTCGCAAGTTCTGTACAAACCGTTCTACTTCCTTGTCTGCTCCCGTAACTTTGACCACATAGCCACGCGCCACCACACGCACAGCAGGATAAAGATCACGCAGGAGTTGCAGGTTCTGGTTGTTGACACCGTAGAAAACGGCAGTATCCAAAGTTTCGGATAGTTCTATTATTTGTTCCGGCATAGGTCGTTGTAGGTTGGAATAGCTTCTAATATTTGATACGTAGAGGGTTGTACACGGCAAAAACAGGTAGTTACCCCATTGGAGATGAGCAGGTTGTCCACTTGCAGACTGCGATTGTAAACCGCAACTTGGTCGAAGACCTCTTGCGTCAGTTTCACGCTCTCAGCCTTGAACTCCACAATGCAAACCGGACGGAGCGTCGGGCTATAAATAACTGCATCACAACGTTTTTGCACGCTGCCCACACGTATAGGTTGTTCAACCGCCAACATAGCGGACGGATAGTGAAAATCCTCCACAAGACTATGGAGGATATTCTGACGCACCCACTCTTCAGGTGTGAGGCGGACGAACTTGCGCCGCCAGTCGCAAAAGATGTGTTGCTTTCCGTTGAGGAGTTTTATGTTAGGCTGATATGTCAATGTTCTACTTTTTCCAGTTGTCTTTGAGTGAGGCCGTACGGTTGAAAACGAGATGGTCGGCAGTCGTATCGGGATCCACTACGAAATAGCCTTGTTTGAGGAACTGGAAGTGATCGAACGCCTTGGCATTGCTCAGCGAGGATTCCACTTTGCAGGTTACCACTTTGAGCGAATCAGGGTTGAGCAGTTCACGGAAATCCTTGTCGCTCGCCGACGGATCTTCCACAGCAAAAAGCCGGTCGTACAATCGGGCTTCTGCATCTACAGCCGATTGGCATTCCACCCAGTTGATAGTGGATTTCACCTTGCGGTTACCACCCTCTGTGCCTGACTTGGAATCGGCATCGTAGGTACAATAAACAGTGATATTGCCTTCGGCATCTTTCTCGCAACCGGTGGCTTGAATGATATAAGCATTCTTCAGGCGCACTTCCCTTCCATTGGGCGAAAGACGATAGAAATCCTTTGGAGCATCTTCCATGAAATCGCCCCGCTCTATGTAAAGTTCCTTGCCAAACGGCATTTCGCGTGTGCCCAATTCGGGTTTACCATCGATATTTTCTGCTATGATGGTCTCCTTTTGTCCTTCCGGATAGTTGGTAATAACCAGTTTAACAGGATCGAAGATAGCACACATACGAGGTGCCTGCTCTTTAAGGTCTTCACGGATAGTATGTTCCAAAAGTCCAAGGTCGATAGTACCCTCCACCTTGGTATAGCCAATCTTATCGATGAAAGAGTGGATAGACGAGGGGGTATAACCACGACGGCGCAAACCGCAAACGGTCGGCATACGAGGATCATCCCAACCGGCGACAAGCCCTTCTTTGACAAGTTGCAACATCTTGCGCTTCGACATCACCGTATAGGTAATATTCAGACGGTTGAACTCGTATTGATGCGGACGATAGCCGCCTTCTACAAACTGATCCAGGAAATAGTCGTACAAAGGACGATGCACTACAAACTCCAACGTACAGATAGAGTGCGTAACGCCCTCGAAATAGTCGGACTGCCCGTGCGCAAAATCGTACATAGGATATACATTCCACTTGCGTCCGGTGCGATGGTGCGGATGAGTAGTAATGATGCGGTACATGATAGGGTCACGAAAGTGCATGTTCGGGTTCGCCATATCAATCTTGGCACGAAGCACCATCTTGCCGTCTTCAATCTCACCTGCCTGCATCTTTTGGAAAAGCCGGAGGTTTTCTTCGACAGGACGATTGCGATAAGGCGACTCCACACCCGGTTCGGTAGGTGTACCTTTCTGCTGTGCTATCTGTTCGGCAGTTTGCTCATCAACGTAGGCTTTGCCCTCTTTGATAAAACGGATAGCCAAGTCATAGAGTTTGTCAAAATAGTCGGAAGCATAATAAACATTGCCCCATTTGAAGCCCAACCAAGCAATGTCTTCCATGATAGAATCCACATACTCGGTATCTTCTTTCACTGGGTTGGTATCATCGAAACGGAGGTTGCAAACACCATTGTATTTCTGAGCAATACCAAAGTCCATACAGATGGCTTTGACGTGACCGATATGCAAATATCCATTGGGCTCAGGCGGAAAACGGGTTTGAATACGTCCGTCATTGAGCTTGTTTTGCAGGTCTTTCTCGACAATTTCCTCGATAAAATTCATAATGAATACATTTATTTATAAGGTGACACTTCGACGATTATTCCAAATAGCCTTTGAGGATACCACGCGGTGAATTGCGTACAAACAATATAATCTCGTCACGTTCGATAGTACTGGGCAATTCCGCTTCGATACGCTCCATGGCTTGCGAGACATTGAGTCCCGACTGGAAAAGCAAGCGATAGGTATTCTGCACACTGAGTATCTGCTCGTTGGTGTAACCGCGACGACGCAATCCGATAGAGTTGACACCGCTATATTGGATAGGTTCGCGGCCTGCCATAATGTAAGGAGGCACATCCTTGTTGATCTTGGAGCCGCCCTGTATCATTACATGCGCACCGATATGGGTGAACTGATGTACCAACGTACCACCACCGATAACGGCATAGTCACCAACTACGACTTCACCTGCCAACTGCGTTGCATTCGACATGATGACATTGTTGCCTACCACACAGTCGTGTGCCACGTGGCAATAAGCCATAATCAAACAGTTGCTGCCCACCACGGTTTTACCTTTCGAAGCAGTACCACGGTGAACAGTTACAAACTCACGCAAAACCGTATTGTCGCCAATATATACATAGGTTTCTTCGCCTTTGAACTTCAAGTCTTGCGGAATAGCACCAATCACTGCTCCGGGGAAGATTTTGCAATTCTTGCCGATACGCACACCCTCGCAAATGGTTACATTAGAACCAATGTGTGTGCCCTCGCCTATCTCTACATTCTTATCAATGGTAACAAAAGGATCAATAACGACCGAGTCTGCTATTTTCGCATCGGGATGAATATATGCTAATGGTTGTTTCATAATATATAATTAATGTATAGTTTATCTATTTGTTCTTTACGATTTGTGCTGTCAGTTCCGCTTCAGCGGCAATGCGTTCGCCAACGAAACAATACCCCTGCATCGTCACAATACCACGACGAATGGGTTCGGTGATTTCCAAACGGAGCAACAATGTATCACCGGGCACTACTTTCTGGCGGAACTTGGCATTGTTAATCTTCAGGAAATAAGTAGAATAATGCCCCACATCGGGTTTGTTATGCAACACGAGCAATCCGCCTGCTTGTGCCATTGCTTCAAGCAACAAAACACCCGGCACGATAGGTTCTCCAGGGAAGTGTCCTGTGAAGAAAGGTTCGTTAGTGGTGAAGTTCTTTACGCCGACGATGAGATTGTCGGTCATCTCTATCACCTTGTCAACAAACAACATGGGATAACGATGCGGCAGGAGATTGAGAATATCCTTCGTATCCAAAACAGGTTTCTGCGCCTCATTGTAAACAGGCGGCAACACCTCAGTACGTGTCACTTCTTTGCGTAATTGGCGACAAAAAGCCGTATTGGATGTATGTCCCGGACGAGTGGCAATCACTTTACCCTGAATACGATATCCCAACAAAGAGAGATCTCCGATGAGGTCGAGCAACTTATGGCGTGCCGGCTCGTTGTCATAGTTGAGCTGACAAAGATAGCCCAAACGGTTGGCATCCTGGTGAGGTTGTCCCAAACGGTCAGCCAAAGCATCGAAATCGCTTTGCGACATGATTTGATCGTAGATAACAACGGCATTCTGCAAATCGCCTCCCTTAACCAAGCCCAACTTGAGCAACGGCTCTACCTCACGCACGAAACAGAAAGTGCGGGCAGAAGCGATATCCTGCACATAATCCGACAAAGCGGAAAGCGAAGCATACTGATTGCCCAATACGGGCGAGTTGAAACCTATCAATACGTCAAGACTATATTCGTCGTCGGGCAAGAGTTCGATTTTACTGCCTGTATCAGGATTGGTGAATTCCATTTTGTGACGTACCACGAATACTTTTTGCCCGGCGTTCTGCTCCTGCAACCCCACTCGCTGAACAGCTTCTACAAAGTATTTGGCACTACCGTCCAAGATAGGTATTTCGGGTCCGTCCACTTCCACCAGGCAGTTGTCAACGCCCATAGCATATAAAGCGGAAAGCATGTGCTCTACGGTGGACACTTTCCACTCGCCACGCTCCAGAACAGTACCCCGGGAAGTTTCCGACACATAATCCGCAAGCGCCTCATAACAAGGCTTTCCCTCTAAATCGACACGGCAAATGCGTACGCCAAAGTTCTCTTTGGCAGGTAAGAAACGGGCTGTAAGATTGAGCCCAGTGTGCAATCCTTTCCCCGTAAAAGTGAACGAATCGGCTATTGTATGTTGTTTCATATATCTCTAATTTAATCTTTTATTTTCTTCTGCAATTCGCGGACAGCAGTCTGCAATTCGTAAAGGTTCTTATATACGACTGCCGAACGACGGAATTTGGCAGCAGGCATCACAGGCGTTCCTTGGTACATTCCCGCTTCAAGAACACTATTCGCAACACCGGATTGTGCACCAAAGATACATCCATCAGCGATTTGAATATGTCCGGCTACACCCACCTGACCTGTCAACAAACAATGCTTGCCAATTGTTGTAGAGCCTGCCACACCGACTTGGGCGCACATCACTGTGGATTCACCCACTTCGACATTGTGTGCCACTTGCACGAGATTATCAAGTTTGACATTACGGTGTACTCTGGTAGAACCCATCATAGCGCGGTCAACCGTTGTATTGGCACCTATTTCAACATCATCGTCAATAATGACATTGCCAATCTGCGGCACTTTCTGATAGACACCATTTGCATCGGGTTCGAAACCGAATCCGTCGGCACCAATAACCACTCCGGAATGCAAGATACAATCCTTGCCGATCCGGCAATGAGGATATATCTTTACACCTGCATAAAGAATGGTGTTGTCGCCTATCACGGCGTTATCACCAATGTACACCTGCGGATAGATTTGCACGCCTTTGCCCAAACGGACATTCTTACCGATATAGGCAAATGCCCCCACATAAGCATCGGCAGGAAGTTCCACTCCATCGGCAATGAACGAAGGCGATTCTACACCTTGTTTCTTTGGAGAAAGATACTGCGAAACGACTTGCAACAACTGTGCCATGGCACCACGGGCATTATCCACCAAAATCAGCGTGGCATCGGTTGTACCGGAAAACTCTATATTACGGTTCATCAGCACAATACCCGCTTTGGTATCAGGCAGATAACGCACATATTTCTCATCACAAAGGAACGACAAAGTGCCTTCGCGACCGTCTTCTATACTGCTTACGTCGTTCACTGCACATTGTTTGTCCCCTACAACCGTTCCACCCAACATGGCAGCAATCTGCTCCGCTGTAAAACTCAAATTCATCATCTTCTATATCTTATAATAAAACAAATAGTGTTTCTGTACCCGTTTGGTCAGTACCTGCACATTGAGCATATCTGACGCCAAGGCTATATCTTTGGTCTCACCCGACTTGAAGAGGATATCGATAGAATCGTCTTTTGCCGAATAGGTGTCAGTGGAAACAGAATGCTCTGCAAAGAAACAGGCAGCCTCATCTTCGGCAATATCGAAATAGCCCATATACTGCTGCTTAAGGCGCAACAAATCATCATCTTGCAGCGGTTCGTCCAACACTTTCGCCTTAAAGAGTTGCCGGTTGACGAAGGCACGGCACAGAACTGACAACACTTTGTCGTCGGATGCCGCCCATACTTTGACGGACGAAAGAATATCATTGTCGTCCAACTGCGCATAGTACGCCAAAGCTTCTTCGTCCTTGGCAAATTCACCGGCCGTGATATTCTGATAAAGGAAATACCGCAAAGCCGGCGTTGCAAAGAGCTTATGACCGGCGGCACAAAGGCATTTGGCACGACTGAGTATCTTGATAAGCAATTGCTCTGCCGCCACAGACGTTTTGTGCAGATAGACTTGCCAATACATCAGCCGGCGTGCCACCAAGAACTTCTCGATAGAATAGATACCTTTTGCTTCGACCACCAGTTTGTCGTTCTCCACCTGGAGCATTTTCAGGATACGGGCAGAAGCCACAGTACCTTCGTTGACGCCACAGAAAAAGGAATCACGGCAAAGGTAATCGAGTCTGTCAACATCCAACTGCGAAGATATCATCTGATGCAGGAAATGGCGCGGGTATTCGTTTTTGAAGATACAAATCGCCTCAGCAAGCGCTCCAGCCATTTCCCGATTGATATGCTCCATCATCATCAGAGAGATTTCTTCGTGCGAAATACCACTTACGAGCGTATGCTCCAACACATGAGAAAAAGGACCGTGCCCTATATCATGCAAAAGGATAGCGGCACAAGCAGCATTGCCTTCAGAATGGGAAATCTCAATACCTTTCTGACGCAAACAAGCAATCGCTTCCTGCATCAGGTGCATGGCACCCAACGAATGCAAAAAGCGACTATGCATAGCCCCCGGATAAACAAAGAAGCTCAAACCTAATTGGCGAATACGGTGGAGCCTTTGTACGTAAGGGTGCTGCAACAAATCATAAAGGAAATCGTTTGGAATACTGATAAATCCAAACACAGGGTCGTTGATTATTTTCTTCTTATTCGGCACAAACGACAACTACATTTATACGACAGAATACATTATCGGACTATACGATAACCTATCGTCAGACCAAATTGGAAATAGCCATCCGCCCAATTTTCCGCACCAGTATTATTCTGATCGAATATTAGCGGCCATCCGTCCAAACTTGCCTTCGGGAGATCACACAACCCCTGATGAACGGCAACATTGATACCCAACACCCAATTGTGACCCAAATTGAAATTATAGCCCAACTCCACGGGTATCATCGGAAGGATACCGAATGTTTTACCGGAAGTGCCTTTATACTGATAATCAATAAAACTGCAAGCAAAAGAAAATCCGACATACAAATAGAAACCTGCCTTATCAAACGGATAGTATTGCACACCAATTGAAGGTTCAAAGAAACCGGTAGTGAACTTTTTATCAAACGTTTTTTTCGGAGCGTTTTCATTATCTCCCCTAATCAGACCTCCATTAAGACCGACACGCCAAGCAAAATGACGGCTAAACATCTGAGCATAACTCAAAGAAGCCAAGCCTGCCATACTTTCGGGTGCCGCATTTATCTTCAGTGATTCCGCATCACCATAATAATACAAACCATTCAGTTGCAAAGCAAGAAGACTACCACCTTCTCTGACCCCATACAAACCGGTTTGTTTATGAAACTTAGTATTTATCTTATCGCACCCACATTGAGCAGAAACAAACCTGTCTGTTGCTACAAAGCCGGTAAGCAGGATACAAATCAAAAGATAGCGTAAATTCTTCATAATTAGCAATCAATAATCAGTATTATACTTTCAGTCTGCAAAGATACACAAAAAAATACAATCCGCGAAAATATCTAAGAACTTTTTTATTGCAAACCTTAATTATTTTTACGAATGCACAGCATTTTCGGCATTTTACACAAATTCCACAAGCCAACATGTTACAAAAACGCAAGAAAAAGACGAAAAGAGTTGCACCAGAGAAAAAAAAGCATTACTTTTGTCATAGCGACAAACGGATATACAGAAAAGTATCCGAACCGTAGATTAACCAGTATAACAAAGAACAGATTATTATGAACATAGCTATCGTGGGTGCATCAGGCGCTGTGGGACAAGAATTGCTTAAAGTATTATCGGAAAGACATTTTCCGCTTGATTCGCTACACTTGTTCGGTTCGAAGCGAAGTGCAGGGCGGAAGTATGAGTTCAACAATCAAGAGATACGGATAGAAGAACTTCAGCACGGAGAGCAGTTTCGGGATACCGATATTGTCTTTACGTCGGCAGGTGCCTGTGTATCAAAAGAATATGCAGAAGATATTACCCGCTATGGCGCTATCATGATAGACAACTCAAGCGCTTTCCGTATGGAAAGCGATGTACCGCTGGTCGTACCCGAAGTCAACCCCAATGATGCTTTTCACCACCCCCGCAACATCATCGCCAATCCGAACTGCACCACTATCCAGATGGTTGTGGCACTACAAGCGATAGAGCAACTTTCGCATATACGACGGGTCCACGTAGCGACTTATCAAGCTGCGTCAGGAGCAGGTGCCGCCGCCATGCAGGAACTGGAAGAACAATACAGACAAGTTCTTAACGGCGAACCGGTCGTAACAGACAAATTCGCTTACCAATTGGCATACAACCTGATTCCCCAGATTGATGTCTTTACCCAAAACGACTATACCAAAGAGGAAATGAAGATGTACCATGAGACAAGGAAGATAATGCATTCGGACATTGAAGTATCTGCGACCTGCGTCCGTGTTCCATCGCTTCGGGCACATTCGGAAAGTATCTGGGTGGAAACAGAACAACCTATCAGTCCTGAACAAGCAAAAGAAGCATTCCGCAATGCGAAGGGTTGCATTCTGATGGACGACCCGTCGCAAAAGATATACCCTATGCCGCTGTATCTATCGGGCAAAGACGAAGTATTCATCGGGCGTGTACGGGCGGATATTACCCATCAGAAAGGACTGAGTTTCTGGTGCGTAAGCGACCAAATACGGAAAGGTGCCGCATTGAATGCCGTACAGATAGCAGAACTGCTAATCAGTTAATAGTTAATAATTAATAGTTAATATTGCAGCGTAGCGACAAAGGTATATATCTCCATTCATCACCGTTAATGATACTATCTATACCGCATTGCAGGTGAGACCGCACGAATACCATAACGCAGCGACAAAAGTATCGGAAAAAAGAGACAAGGCACGCTGCTCCTCTACCAGGTATATCGGTACAGTCAGCAGAAGGGCGGCTTATCGGTAGCCGAATAACCTAATAATAACCTAATAACAACCTAATAATAACCTAATGAAGGCAGCATAGAGGCTGCTTACAGGTAGCGTACGGGTAGCTGAATCACCAAGTAATAACCAAGTAACAACCAAATAATAACCAAATAATCACCAAATAACGATAGCTACCTGTACAGTACATTATAGGACAGAGACAGGACGAGGTCGGGCAGGTATATGAAAAGAACGACCTTACCCTACGGAAAGAGCCGTAAAGGTAAGGTCTGAGACTTGGTTATAAACAACTCTCAAGTTGTTTATCAATCTTTTACAAGCCGCTTAGGAGAATCAGAAGGGCAACATATTCTCAGTGACATTGTACTCGAAAATAGTGAGCGGAGAGGTTTGCTCGCCATCATACCCACCGATAACAAGATAGTGCAAGCCCGCTTCGCGTGCCTGATAAACAAGGCTCAGTTTTTCTTCTCCATGCGAGGAATAATTGAGTCCATACATTTCTACATTGGCTTTCCATGCCTTCTCGGGTGAACCATACTGCCGAATATCGGTCGGTCCGTAGTACCCCCAATAGTAAGTGGAAGTATTGTCGGAAGGCGTGATAGTGGCAATATACCGCTCTCCGACAGTTACTGCGAAGGTAAGGTCAGGATTCTTGGGCGTAACATCGGTTTTGAAAGCTGTCTTATAGAGCCCACTCGCCAAGGTATTGTCGGTAATATCCACAGCAAAGCAAACCAAATAATATTCGGTATCACCCATTACCCCATCGGAAAAACGCAAAGACTTAGCACCTTGATAGAGGAAAGCATCGGCAAAAGACTTATCAGGATAGTAGTATTGCCAACGGAGCAACAACTGTTCGAGATAAGCTTGTGCAAACTCATCGTCGGTATAGCCGTCTGCTACCGATTTCTGCACGTAATCAAAGAAATACCAAGTTTGGTCGTCGATCGGCTCTACGGTTGCCAAGAAAGATATATTAGTGATTTCGGAGACCGACAAAGTGAACATAGGATCGGGCTCAGGCAAAATGAAAGTAGCACTATCCACACGATTCAACGCCAAACTCTTTAGCATTTCGCCTTTCTGCCAGAACTGCATGACCGTCGTTTTGCCGGCAAGCGTTTGACCAGCAGACTGATTGGCATTGGTATTAGCAAGCACTGCCCCACCATCGGTCAGATTGAATTCACAGGCGGAGAAGGCAGAATAAGCGATTTCTCCATTCCATGCGGCAACCGTGATAACATAATGAGTATTGTCCCATGTGTTGTCGGTAAGGTCCACCACTGACAGACCACGGTCAATCATATTCCATTCTTCCAAAGCACCGGACATTTGGGCTTTATCGACGGTGTATTGCCATGCTTCGGCGTAAGAAGCATAATCGTAGTAGGCATAATCGGCATCGGAAGTAGCCACCCAGATATAGTCCACATCGTTACGCGAAGGAGTGATGAGTATATGCTTTGCGTCCTGCAAAGAAAATGTGAAAGCAATATCCACCATATCGGTTTGTGCGAAAGTGAGACTATCCACCCGCTCGGGATCGGCAGCCAGTATCTGTTTGCCATTCTGCCAAAGAACCATTTGGGCAGAAAGCGACGACAGCATCACAAAAAGGGCTGTCAGACATAATATCATTCTCTTTTTCATTGTTTTATGAATTTTATAAGTGAGGTATTGACTTGCAAGAGCCATGTGCCTTCAGGCAAGTTGCCGACAGAAATTGCAGCACTGCCATCGGTGAGCGGAACAGCTTCCATAAGACGGCCATCAATCGAGAAAATACGTGCCACATCGGCATCTTCGGCACCTTCGAGGAAGAGACAATCCATAGCCGGATTGGGATAGACACGAAGAGAAAATGCAGCAGTATTGTCCAATGCAGTAGATACATCAGCAAAAACTATCTGCTTGATATCCAATACGTATGACTCACCCAAGAGTGTGCCATCTGGAGCATAGAGATAGAGGCTGTCGCTGTGGAAACGAAGTTTGCCGATGCGAGAGAGTAAGGTGGTTTGTTCCGCCCCATTGAGAGGGACAATCGTCAACCCTTGTTCCGCCTTTGCCAAGAACGGACAAACAAGAAGAAAGAGAAGGATAATGCGATTCTTCATAAGCTAATTAGTTTTCAGTACGAAACGGATAGTCTCCGTAGAGCCCATCCGTTTGCAGGTATGTAACAATGTTTATTATTTGGCAATCTTAAACGTAGTTTGTTGAGCATTAACCACATAAACACCAGCAGCAAAAGTATTCATATCAATATTGCATGTGCTTTCAGCCACCAATTGACCGGCTGCATTGTAAACACGGAGTTGCTCGCCGTTGGCATTGAGGATGATACCGTTTTCGTAGGTAATGCCTGCAGCAGTCTGTTGCGGAGCCTTTCTGACAGACAATGCATCGGTTGACTTTACAGCCAACTGAGATGACGCCATAAATTGCTTTTGACTCAATCTGTCCGCTTTAAGAGTGGGAGTTGCAAAGAGGGACGAAGCCACCAACAATACAGTTGCAAGAAGAGAAATCTTTTTCACACCATGTTTTAATTTAGATGTTAAACATATTTGTTTTGTTATACTCTATCACAAAGTTTATGATTGGTTTGCCATAAAGCAAACGGGAAATCGCCGCAAAGGTATATCAATCATTTTACATACACAATATTTTTTGCACAAATCGCTCACTTTTTCCCAAAGAAAGTGTGCATTTGTTCAATAAGAAGCCTGTTTTAGTATTATTTTGCCGATTTTATCAGCCGTTTTACGACAAACAGGAAAAGTATTGCCGAGAAAAGCAATACAAGGTTGCTTCCTATAGGGAAGCAACCTTGTACATTATGGAAACAAACAAGTTCCAAACAGGAACTTAGGCGTTTACTTTTGCCATGTGAGCGATGAGGTCGAGCACTTTGTTGGAGTAACCAATCTCGTTGTCGTACCAAGAAACAACCTTAACGAAGGTGTCGGTGAGTGCGATACCAGCTTTGGCATCGAAGATAGAAGTGCGTGTGTCGCCCAAGAAGTCAGAAGAAACAACTGCATCTTCGGTGTAACCGAGGATACCTTTGAGTTCGCCTTCAGAAGCCTCTTTCATAGCTGCGCAGATTTCTGCATAAGTAGCAGGTTTAGCCAAGTTAACGGTGAGGTCAACAACCGATACGTCCAAAGTAGGAACACGCATAGACATACCAGTAAGTTTGCCATTCAAAGAAGGAATAACTTTACCTACAGCCTTAGCAGCACCAGTGGAAGAAGGAATGATATTTCCGCTTGCAGCACGGCCACCGCGCCAGTCTTTCATAGAAGGACCATCAACAGTTTTTTGTGTAGCAGTAGTAGAGTGAACGGTAGTCATCAAACCGTCGGTGATACCGAATTTGTCGTTCAACACCTTAGCGATAGGAGCCAAGCAGTTGGTTGTGCAAGAAGCGTTAGATACGAATTGTGTACCTTTAACATAGGTGTTCTCGTTTACACCGCAAACGAACATAGGAGTATCGTCTTTGGAAGGTGCAGACATAACAACGTATTTAGCACCAGCATTGATGTGAGCCTGTGCTTTCTCTTTGGTAAGGAAAAGACCTGTAGATTCCACTACATATTCAGCACCGATTTCATTCCAAGCGAGTTCGTTAGGATCTTTGCAAGCCGTTACGCGGATAGCTTTACCGTTAACGATGAGTTTGCTGTTTTCAACATCAGCTTCGATAGTACCTTGGAACTGACCATGCATAGTGTCGTACTTAAGCATGTAAGCCAGATAATCAACAGGGCAAAGGTCGTTGATACCAACGATCTCAATGTCATTACGAGTTTGGGCAGCACGGAATACGAAACGTCCGATACGACCAAAACCATTAATACCTACTTTTGTCATAGTTTGTTTGTATTTAGTTAGTTAAACAATATTATACTTATATATCGTTGTTTTTCGGAATGCAAAATTACAAAATTGCATTGGATTACAGATATATTTCTTTATATTTTTTAGTTTTGCAAAGTAGGGTTTGCATTATCCCCCTATTTTATTCGGAAAGGATAGCTGCCTACCAGGTTGCCATCGATGAAGAAATCGGCATTGTAAGTACCAAGCCTAAGTATTTCTTCGACGAGCCAATACATAGTGATTTCCACTTCATCGCCGGCATATTCGAACTCCTTGGACAAAGAATAAGGAATGTCGGCATTCTCATAGGAGAAGACATCAGCAGGGCGTTTCTGCATCACCTCTCCATCGGGACGAACGATACGGAGATAGACGGTTTTCATACCAGGTTCGGCAGTGATATTCTTCAGTATCCGGCAATCGAACTGGAGTTTGGCTATCTTGGAAGTAATGGAAGTCTTGCGGTCACGATGATTAAGAGGAGTGAGACGGAAATCAGTAATTTCCATCATGGAAGCCCGTTCCACCACTTGCGTAAGGCGATTGGTTTCTTTTTCCAACTCATCGGCTTTGGCAGCAACCGCCTGATATTGCTCACGCACTTGACGATTCTCCGTTTCGAGCCGCTTGTTGGTGGAGGAAAGAGAGTCGATTTGATGCACATACTGCACCATTACACTACGGACGGTTGCCAATTCCTTTTTCAGTTCCGCGATACGGCGTGCATTGGTTACTTTGGTGATACGCAGTTCCTCCAACAAATCCTGTACGCGCTGTTGTTCACGCGAAAGCAATTCCGCCAATGAATCGTTTTGAATGTCTTTGCCGTAGCCGTCGAACTGCAAAGCAAAATCTTCGAACTCATCTTCCAGCTGTTCTTTTTCGAAATTCATCTGCTCCACCATTTCCTGCATTTCGATTTTGGTTCGGCGTTGCGACAAGAAGAAATAGATTCCTGCAGCAATGGCGAGAACAAGGAGAACGATAAGAGATATGGTCAGTGATTTTTTCATAGTAGCAAGCAATAGAGTTTATAATACGGGTATCAAATTTTCGAGATGGTTGCCCCGAGAGCCTTTGAGCAATATGTATTTACCTGTTACCGGTTCGGTACGGAGACAGGCAATGAGTTCTTCCACATTATTAAAAGTTCGGTAAGGAGAAGGCAAAGCGCAGAAATCGGTACCGACAAGATATACATCGGTAAAGCCATAGGATTCAACAATGTCCAAGATTTGTCTGTGGAAAGCAAGGCTTTGTCCGCCTAACTCGTTCATATTCCCCAAGACAAGCACTTGTTCGGCACGGGGTACAGCCATAGAAGCGAAACTATCAATAGCCGCACGCATAGAAGTAGGGTTGGCATTGTAGGCATCCACTACCAAGGTATTGCGCCCTGTTTTGAGCAGCATGGAGCGATTATTACCAGGATAGTAGGCTGCAATTGCCTCTATACCCTCTTCGAGCGAGACACCGAAATGCATACCAACGGAAAGGGCAGCCAAAACGTTCTCGGCGTTATATGCCCCCAATATGTTGGTTTGGAGAGTGCGCCCCATTATTTCCATTTTCAGAAAGCCTGTGCAATCGACTACCCTACCCCGAAGCTCAGCATCCTGCTCCAAAGCATAAGAATAGTATGGCAGGTCACCAGCCATTTGCTGCAAGTAAGGATTGTCGATATTGCGGAAGATGTAGCCCTGACGGGAACGCAGGTAATCATAGAGTTCCGCCTTGGTTTGCATAACGGCTTCGAATGAGCCGAAATTAAGCAAGTGCGCCTGTCCCACATTGGTTACCAAGCCACAAGAAGGCTCAGCTATTTCGACCAACTCACGTATATCACCACGATGAGAAGCTCCCATCTCAACGATAGCAATTTCATGCTCGGGACGCAATTGCAAGAGGGTTAAAGGAACCCCGATATGGTTATTGAGATTGCCTTGGGTATAAAGAACATTGTATTTGCGAGAGAGAACGGCAGCCATAAGTTCTTTGGTAGTTGTCTTGCCGTTGGTGCCAGTGATACCAATCACTGTCTTTCCCCAATGCTCACGCCATTCGCGCGCCAAAGTCTGCAAAGCAATCAAGGTATTATCCACGAGGATAATACGCGGGTCAACGGCAAACTCAGGTTCATCAACAACAGCCAGTTGCGCCCCTTTTTCCAATGCCTGAGCAGCATAGCGATTGCCATTGAAGTTCTCTCCCTTGAGGGCAAAGAAAGCACAACCGGCAGGCAGGTTACGCGTATCGGTGGATACGGACAAGCCTTCTACCACGGACAAGCCTTTATCTATCAACTGTTGGAGCATAGAAGAGGATGACATTACTTTTTATTGGGAAGTTCCAATCCATAGCCTTTTTTCCGGTCTTCCGCCTTCAAGAGAATAGCAAGCAAGAATGCTATTACACCAAAGGAAGAGAATACAATCATCGGAACAAGGTATGAACCGGTAGCTTCACGGAGTGAACCAATGAGCATAGGAACCAAGCATAGCCCGATGTTTTGCACCCAGAAAATGAGGCAGTAGGCAGAACCAAGGATTTTCTCGTCGATAATCTTCGGAACAGAAGGCCACAAGGCAGCCGGTACCAAAGAGAAACTAACGCCCAAAACAGCAATCAGTGAGACTGCGAGCACCTTACTTGATACGACGGGCAACAAGAAGGCGAAACAAAGGTGACATACTACCATGATAACAGCACCCAGCATCAACATTGACGCTCCTTTTCCACGAAAATCGAGGAACGCCCCCAAGAAAGGTGTGAGCACCATAGCCAAAATGGGGAAGAAGGAGAAAAGACGGGAAGCCGACTCGTTGTCGATACCAAGCGTTTCCTCCAAGAAATTGGGTGCAAAGCGTTGGAAGGGGAATATAGCCGAATAGTACAAGACACAGAGAAGGGCAACGAGCCAGAACATCTTGCTTGTGAAAATCTTTCCAAGGTCCGACAGGTGGAATTCGTCTTCGGAATCGTGCTCGGCAGCAACTTCACCGATAGCGACAAGCTGATTGTCGTATTTGCGGTCCATAAGGGTAAAGACGAAGAAATTGAGGAGTCCGACAACGAGCAAGCAAGCACAGAAGGCGAACGGCGCAATAACAGAGCCTTGTCCCGCAACGGCAAAACGATTGGAAAGGAGAGGAGCTATCCACATCACAGCAAAGACACCGAGACGGGCAATCGCCATTTCGAGCCCCATAGCCAAAGCCATTTCTTTGCCCTTGAACCACTTGGCAAGAATCTTGCTAACAGTGGTACCCGCCATTTCGCATCCGCAACCGAAAATCATGAAACCGAACATAGCAATCTTTGCCGAACCGGGCATATCGGTCCACCAAGAGTTGAGCCAAGCTACAGAGTTGGTATAGTCAACGAAATAGATACCCAAGAATTTGATACCTGCACCCAGCACCATCAGTGCAGCAGAAAGGAGACCTGTGAAACGGCTACCCATCTTATCGAGAATGATACCTGCCAAGATAAGGAAACCGAAGACATTGAGAAGGTATTCGCCTGCCGCATAGGTACCGAAGTCACCTTTGTCCCATCCGTAAGCATCGTTGAGGAGTGTAGCCAAGGGAGACATAACGTCGACAAACATATAGGCGAAGAACATCATGGATGCCACCAGGATGAGGACAGTCCACCGTGCCCATGCTTTGTCTTTGAGAGTAAGTTGAATTTGTTCCATCATAAGAAAAGTGTTTTATAAAGACATGTCAATCGCTCCACGGGTCTTTGCGGATCCGTGAAGCGGAAGACGATTGATGTTTTTGCCGCCACTGCTGTTTACGTTTTTCGTAGTCTTCGTAGTGGCGCTCGAGATAATTGTCAGCCATCGTTTATTTGATACCGAGTTCGGCTTTCACCATATCCATGACATTGGTGGCATCGGGGGAAGTATAAACCATTGCACCTGCATCGAAGATATATGTAAAACCGTTGTTGGTACCTACGGCCTGGATAGCTTTGAGCATGCGGTCCTGAAGGGGAGCCAAATACTCTTGCTGCTTTTTCTGAATATCCTGCTGTGCCGTTTGGTAGAAGAGCTGAATGCGTTGTTCCATTTCCGCCATCTCCTGTTGACGGAATTGCTTAACGCCATCAGTGAGCGTAGCCTGGTTCTGCTGATAGTCAGCCACCTTTTTGTTGAGTTCTTCCTGCATGTTCGCCAACTGGCTCTCGTAGGTACTATTGAGCGTATCCATTTGTGCTCTTACTTTAGCGAGTTCCGGCATTTGCGCAAAGAGTTCCTGCGTGTTGATGTAACCAAACTTTTGTGCACCAGCTGCGAGTGGCAATACCAACGCAAGCATTAAAAATAGTTTCTTCATTGCTGTATAGATTAAATTAGTATTTATTCAGGTTTGTTTCTATTCTCTATTCCTTCTTATTTTGCCCCCAATTTCTGCAATACGAGGTCGGAAATGTCCAACTTATTGGACATATAGACAAGCCCCGGGTCAGCAGAACGATCTTTGACAACATCGTATTTCTTTTCTTGCGCCACTTCCTGAATGGCGGTATAGATTTCGTCTTGAATAGGCTTGATAAGGCTTTCGCGTTTTTTGAAGAACTCACCGTCTTGTCCGAAGTATTTGCGCTTGAGTTCCAAGGCTGCGTTTTCCTTAGCGAGAATCTCATCTTCGCGTTGCCGCTTCATTTCTTCGGAGAGAAAGATTTGTTCGGTCTGGTAGTTGGTAGCCAACACTTGTGCTTCACGAGAAAGCGTTTCAACCTCTTTCTGCCATCGCTTGGAAATCATGGAAAGCTGGTCGTTGGCTGACTCATACTGCGGTATGTTCTTCAGGATATATGCCATATCGACATAAGCAACTTTTTGCGCCATAGCGGCAAGGGCACTTATGCAACAGAGCATCAATATAATTGCTTTTTTCTTCATTTCTTATTCCTTATATATATGTTGTCCGTTTTCCACAGCGGTTATGCTACAATTCCTGTCCCAAGACGAAGTGGAACTGCGAGCCAGAGGTTTGTCCGTTAATCTTATCGAATCCCCATCCCCAGTCGATACCCATCAGACCGAACATAGGAAGGAAGATACGGACACCGACACCCAAAGAGCGTTTGAGGTCGAAGGGATTATAGTTCTTTATATCGGAGAAGCAGTTACCTGCCTCAGCAAAAGCCAAAGCCCAAATGGTGGCATTCTGTTCAAGAGTGATAGGATAGCGCAACTCCAAGGTATATTTATTATAGAGGTAACCTGCGTTACGGTTAGTGAGAGCATCGTAGGGTGTCAAGGCACCTGAAGAGTAACCACGCATGGCAACATATTCTGTAGAATAGGAAGTGTAAGAGGTCATTCCGTCACCACCCATGAAGAAGGTTTCGAACGGTGACTTGGCATGTTCGTTGTAGTGTCCCAAATAACCGAATTCGGCACGTGCCATAAGCACCAATTTCGAGTCACGGGAAAGCGGCGTGAAGACCTTGCCTGTGAATTTCCATTTGTGATACTCGATGAAGCGGTAGCGTTCCTCTTCGGACAAGGAAGCATAGTCTTTGCCGTTGATCAAAGAATAGGGCGGTGTCAGTTTGAGCGAGAGACTGAAAGACGATCCACGGCGTGTATAGATAGGATTATCAATACTATTGCGCGAGAGAACAAGGTTGAGGGCTATGTTGTGCGAGGTTCCGTTGGCAAGAAGCAGATAGGGCCAATCGTGCATCATATTCATCTGGTAGGAGAGTTCCCCATAGAAGGTGAAGTAATCGTCGGGCCAACGCAAACGCTTGCCATAGCCAATGGAAACACCGAAAGTGCGCAAATATTTATCGGGGTCAGACTCGGCTTCCATCAACTGTTGCGCATAGTCGGAATAACCGCTATTGTAGTAGTAATAGGAGTTATTGTAGAGATTGTTGTAGGCTGTATAGAAACGATTGGAATAGCCCGTTTGGGATGCGAAATAGATACTTGCAGACAAGGAGTTGGGTCGCTTACCCCCGAGCCAAGGTTCGAGGAAGGAAATACTTGCGGAAGTATAGTAATATCCGTTGGTACGGGCATTGACAGAGAACGTCTGTCCTTCGCCTTGCGGCACGATACGATAAGATTTCGGGTTGAAGAGGTTCTGTATAGCGAAGTTGGTAAACTTGAGTCCGATAGACCCCACGATACCTGTCGCTCCCCATCCGAGAGAGAATTCGATCTGGTCAGATGACTTGGTCTCCAACTGATAGGTGATATCCACCGTACCGTCTTCGGGATTAGGCTGAATATCGGGTATGAGTTTCTCCTGGTCAAAGTGTCCCATTTGTGCCAACTCACGCAAGGAACGCATGATGTCGGACTGAGAATAGAGCTGTCCGGGCTTGGTGTAGAGTTCACGGCGTACGACATGTTCGTAAACGCGTGTATTACCCACTATATTGATTTCGTTGATAGTAGCGGGTTTGCCCTCGTACATACGCATTTCGAAATCGATAGAGTCGTTCTCGATCTTTACTTCGACAGGGTCCACATTGAAGAAGAGGTAACCTTGGTCGGTATAGAGTTTGGCAACGGCATCGTCGTCCTGAGTAAGCCGCTTGTTGAGTTCGGTAAGATTGTACACATCTCCTTTCTTTATACCAAGGACAGCGTCAAGGTCGGAGTGGTGGTAGATAGTATTACCCACCCAGTTGATATCGCGGATATAGTACTTATCGCCTTCGGAAACCGTAATATAGACATCGACACGGGTCGGGTCTTCGGGAGTAGGCACTACGCTATCGGCAACGATGTAGGCATCACGGTAACCGAGTTCGTTGTACTTTTCGATAAGCGCCTTTTTGTCTTTCTCGTATTCTTCGGTAACGAACTTCTTGGTACGGAAGAAGTTGAGTATATGATTGTCGTTGGTCTTCTTCATCACACGATTGATTTTGTCGTGCGACAAGGCTTCGTTGCCTGTGATATAGATAGCGTTGACCTTGGTTTTGGCTTTCTTGTCGATATTGACGGTGACCTTGACATATCCGGCATGAGCAGGGTCGTCTTCTTGGAGGACATCGATGACTGCATTGTGGAAGCCCTTTTCCTCCAAGTATTTGCGTATGATGGTCTTCGTCCTGTCGATAGCATTGGGCGTGAGCTGGTTGCCTTTGGACAAACCGACCTTTACTTCAACATCCTCGCGCTCTGACTTTTTGAGTCCGTTGTAGGTCAGTTCGGATATACGAGGGCGTTGCTTAAGGTTGATGTCGAGCCATATTCTGTTACCTTCGATCTTGGTGGCAAGTATCTTGACATCGGAGAAGAGCCCTTGTTTCCAGAAACGACGTATAGACTTGGTAATCTGTTCACCGGGGACTTCGATACGGTCGCCTACCGCCAAGCCCGAGAAACCGATAAGGACAAAGTCTTCGTAGTTGTCGGCACCAGAAACGGTGATACCGGCAATCTCATAGGTACGGCGTTGGAGGGTATATTCGATGGGGGGCACAACAGGTTGCGCCTTCAAAGCAGAATCTTGTGCAAGAGCAAGGGAGTCCGCATTTTGTGCCACAGCAAAAACAGCGGAAATCAGCACAAGACATAATATGGATAAAAGTAATCTTTTCAAAACGGTCAGCTATTGATTTGTTCCGAGGTTTTGC
Organism: Bacteroidales bacterium; assembly: GCA_022783865.1. GTDB lineage: Bacteria > Bacteroidota > Bacteroidia > Bacteroidales > Paludibacteraceae > Colicola. Next base: position 121,883 of record JALFYY010000010.1, on the reverse strand, counting down.
CAAAGCGGCGTTCCCTCTTTTGATAATCGACAATCGCCTCGTATAAGGCTTCTTTATTGAATTCGGGCCAGCAAAGTCCGGTAAAATAGAGTTCGGAGTAAGCCAATTGCCAGAGCAGGAAATTGCTAATGCGCAACTCGCCGCTGGTACGTATAAGCAAATCGGGATCGGGTATTCCGGCAGTAGTGAGAAGCGAGTCAACCGTTTGCTCGGTAATGTCTTCGGGCAGGATTTCACCCTGCCGTACTTTGACAGCCATACGGCGCATTGCTTCGGTGATTTCCCAACGGGAAGAATAGGACAACGCCAAAACAAGTTTAAGCCCCGTGTTGCCTGCCGTGTACTCCATACAATTGAGAAATTTCTCTCTTGCCGTCTGAGGGAGACGGGAAGTATCGCCTATGGTAAGCAGGCGCACATTGTTTTTGTGGAGCGTAGGCGTTTCTTTTTCAACAGTATCGATGAGCAGAGACATGAGTGCATCGACCTCTTCTTGAGGCCGGTTCCAGTTCTCGATGGAAAAAGCATAGAGCGTGAGGTATTCAATACCCAATTCTGCACAAGCCTCAGTGATTTCGTGTACAGCCTCCACACCGCGTTGATGTCCGAAGAAACGATGCATTCCCTGCCGTTTCGCCCAACGTCCGTTACCATCCATAATGATGGCAATGTGGCGCGGGAGACGGTCGTTGCGTATCTGTTGTTTTATACTCATTTGGTCGTTGTTATCAAAAATCACATGTCCGGCAAGCCGATTTCTTCCTTCCGAATTCAAAAACTATGCCGAGCGTAAGGGTGGAAGTAAAATCATTGTTGAGTATATTGCTTCCATTAAGATCGGCAGTATTGTCGTAGTATGTTTTACCTTCAAGGTTATCAGCAAAATAGATTTGCTGTTGCCAAGCGATATTGAGTCCCCAATGCGAAGCAAATTTCCACTTCAAGCCAATACCGAGCGGAATATACGCAGCATATTGAGAAAAGTTGCTGTAGGCACTGAAACCCATCCCGAGAAAGATATAGGGGGTAAGGGGTTTTATCCGGGTGTCGTATTGGCGGGTGCCGAAACGGAAGAAGTTGAATTCCGCCACGACATCGATATTCATCATATCGTTCTTACCGAACCCAGTTGCCGTGTTACCTGCAGCATCCTGCAAGGGGAACTTGATAGAAGCCCCCTGCCCTTTTAACTGCAAAGCCCAACGATAGTCGAATTTATAGCGGAATTGGGCACCATAAGCGGGCTGTATGTTCTGAAATATGTGCTTTGTAGCATCGCCTGCATAGTAGCCCAAACCACCCTGCACACCCAATTCGCACAAGAAGACCTTTTCTTCCGCGCGCAAATCGACTGAGGCTATCGCAAAGATAATCAACAGCATAAGACCATATTTAGCATTGCTTTCGGTTGGCATCGGTGATGGCACAATTATTAGCCTACAAAGGTAAGTTTTTTTGCGCAGATACACAAATAAAAGTGCAGATAAGGGGCTTTTTTCGTTTCGGGCTATGGCAGGAATGACAAATATTGCTTATCTTTGCGGTCGGATTAACAGCAGGACAACAGATGATACTTCGTTGCGAAAATCTTACGACAGGTTACGGTGAAGAAACCGTACAGAGTTCTCTCTTTCTGCAGGCAGCAAAAGGAGAGATGATATGTATGTTGGGCAAGAACGGCTGCGGAAAATCGACCTTGCTCAGGACGATTGCAGGATTGCAACCGGCTCTGCAGGGTGAGATACGGGTGAACGACAAGGAGCTATCAGCGATGAGTTTACAAGAGAAAGCGAAAGTGCTTTCGTTGGTACTGACAGAGCGTTTGTCGGTGGAACAGACCCGTATAAGAGACGTAGTGGCCATGGGGCGTTATCCGTATTCATCGTTTTTGGGAGGATTAACGAGAAAAGACGAAGAGGAGATTGAAACTGCGCTGAAACAAGTGAATCTGCAAGACAAAAAGGACCGATACTTCAACAATCTGAGCGACGGAGAGAAACAAAGAGTGCTGATAGCCAAAGCTTTGGCGCAACAAACGCCATTGATATTATTGGACGAGCCGACAGCACACCTGGATCTGCCCAACCGCATCAAAACCTTATTGTTATTGAAAGAGTTGGCGCACCAAACAGGGAAGTGCGTGATTATCTCTACCCACGAATTGGACTTGGCTATACAAATGGCTGATACGCTTTGGCTGATGAGCGAGCAAGGCGTCAGCGTAGGTACACCACAGATGCTGATTGAGAACGGTGCGTTTCAGGCAGCATTTGCGGATGAGAGTTTCAGGTTTGAGACAAGAGACGGGAGACTGAACATAAAGATAGGCGATAGTTAACAGTGAATAGTTAATATTGCATTATCGGGTTATTCAGACGGGGCACGCCCCGTCTCTACAAAGGCATTACCGGGCTTTGAGTTGGCGATAGATGGCGGAGATGATGAATGTATCGAACTTTTTATAGACTTTCGGCAGACCTGTTGCCGGATCTTTGGGCGCATCTTTTTCTCCTTTAGCCAATTGCGCTTTCCATCGGGCTGTCCAATACTCCAAACGAGCCGGATTGTTGCGTTCTTGTTTTGCCATCGTTGAGGCTTGATTAAAAAGCGTTACACCATGCAATTCAGCATCGGTTTGCGGCGTCTTCTTATAATCGCGCGGATTCTTCACCACATAGGATTCTTTGGAACCTTGAGCGACTATATGCCCATCGGCATCACGATAATGTTTCTGGCGTATGACTACACCACGCTTTTCTTTTTTACTAATCTTCCCGAGCATGTTGCTTACAGGAAACTCAAATTCAACTTTTGCCATGATTCAATAGTTTTATAGTGTTTATTGCTTGATAAGTGCTTGAAAGCATACGTATTATACATAAATCACCCAGTAATCACCCAGTTATCACCCAGTAATCACCCAGTTATCACCCAGTAGCGAAAGGTAGAGGTATGATTGATGAAAGCCATGTGTCAGTTAGTTTTCAGCATTGTCGGATTGAACAGTTCGGGTTATTCGTAGCAGTAGATGCGCTGGACACGGCGTGAGACAGAGGTGAGGATTTCATAGGTGATAGTGCCAAGACGCTGCGCCAATTCTTCGAGGGGGAGACGGTCACCGAAGATGACGGCTTCGTCGCCCGGTTGCGCATCGGTGCCGGTGACATCGACCATGGCAAGATCCATACAGACATTGCCTACAACCGGACACCGCTTGCCCCTCACAAGAACTTCGCCCCCGTAATTGCCCAGCCGGCGGTCGAATCCGTCGGCATAACCAATCGGGATGACGGCAATGAGACGGTCCTCTTTCAGATAGGTGTTGCGCCCATAACCTATACTTTCGCCCTTGCGGACGGTTTTGACAGAGAGGAGCGTTGTCTTGAGCGTGCAGACATTGCGGAGGGTTGCACCAGCCGCCGAAAAGCCATAGAGACCGATACCGAGACGGCACATATCGTATTGATAATCAGTAAAACGTTCGATACCGGCAGAGTTGAGTATGTGTTTGAATATGACAGGGTGCCCTGCCTGTTCGAGTTCGGTTTTGAGGTAGTCGGCACAGCGATTGAAAGCAGCAATCTGACGCAAAGTGAAGTCATCGAACTGCGGATCGTCCGCGCCTGCCAAATGGGAGAAAACAGAGCACACGCGGACCGCTTTCTGACTGCGAAGACGATAGCAAAGGGCAGGCATATCCTCCCATTCGAAGCCCAAGCGGTGCATTCCGGAGTCAATCTTGATATGGATGGGATAATGCTCGAGCCCCTCTTCCTGCACGGCGGAGATGATACTCTCCAACGCACTGAAAGAGTAGATGTTAGGTTCGGCATTGTTGTCGATAATCTTTTTGAGCGCCGCCGGCTCTGGATCCATGATGATGATGGGGAGACGGATACCCGCCTGACGAAGCTCAGCTGCTTCATCAGCCACCGCAACCGCCAGATAATCAGCACCATTATCCTGCAGACAACGGCTCACTTCGACATGTCCGGCACCATAAGCAAACGCCTTGACCATACAAACGAGGCGGGTAGAAGGACGCAGCAAGGACTTGAAATGGCGGACATTAGCCGCCAAGGCGGTAAGATTGATCTCCATGACGGTTTCGTGAGTCTGCTGCATGAGCATTTGCGTGATACGCTCCTCGGAATACCCGAGATAGCGCAGGACAGCGGCACAAGTACGGACATTCTGGTGAGACGGCTCTTCGATGACCACATCGGCATGGCGGAAAAGCTGCATCTTCTCCACCCTCTTCTGCTCCAGCGACTGGAAATTCTCGCCATGCTCCTCACCTATATACGTGATGACGCCAATGGTGGGTTGAATAATACGTTCGAGCTTCTCCATTTCCCCGACTTGAGATATACCCGCCTCGAAGATGGCCAGTTCGGTTTGCGAATTCATCTGCCAAACGGAGAGGGGTACACCGATTTGAGAGTTGTAGGATTTGGGTGAGCAAGTGATGCGGTAATCGTTGCGAAGGAGTTGGCTAAGCCATTCTTTTACAACGGTTTTTCCATTACTACCCGTGATACCGATGACGGGGCAATGATAGAGCGAACGTTTGTATGCGGCAAGGTTTTGGAGAGCATCGAGAGAGTCGTCCACCACGAGACAATAAGGCAAAGACTGCTCGGAGACGAGATGGAGCGAAGAATGGTTTACGACAAAAGCACGAACGCCTTTCGCAAAGAGTTCGGATATATATTCAGCACCATCGTTACGAGCGGTACGGAGGGCAAAAAAGAGGGTTTGAGCAGGTGTGGTACGGAGTTGACGGGAGTCGGTGAGAAGATACTCGATATCCGTATCTTCGACAGCAGTTGAAAGAGAGGAGCCGATGACCCGGGCTATTTGTGAGAGTTTCATTATTACTACATTTAATCGATGACAAAGGTAGTGTTTTTTGACGAGATGGACAAGAGAAAATGATTAGTATATTGATTGATGAGTCGATGCGCCTATAGTAAGCCTTGGTAGTAGTAGAGAATCTTGAGTTTGAAAAGATAGTCGTATTTGGCTTGCAAGCGTTCGGAACGCGCCTGAGTGTAGGTGTTGCGGGCTTCATAGTACTCATAGACGGAACTGCGCCCGCTCTCGTATTTCTGCTCGGCATAACGAAAAGCTTCCGCCCCCGACTCCTCGGCTTGACCGGCTGCATGCTGACGACTCTGTGCTGCAAGAGCATTGTAGTAGGCTTGGTCGATCTTCTTACGGAGGTCTTTTTTGACCTGCTCCATCTGCAAACGGGTGTTCTCACGGTCTAATTTCGCCTGCCGCACTGCATTGGTGGTTTGCATACGGGTGAAGACAGGTACATTGAGTGTGAGACCGACAGACGTACTGAGGTTGTCGCCCAACTGTTTTCCGAACTTTTCGTTTTCTGCACCGTTCATATTATAATATCCCGTACCGAGATTTGCTCCAGCAGAAAGAGTGGGCGAATAAGCTGCTTTGGCAGCCTTGACGGCACTCTCGGAAGCCTGCAAGGAATATTCCGCCGCCTTGATTTCAGGACGGTTCTGCAGGGCAACGGCAAAGACTTCGTCGTTGGAAGGAAGAAGCCGTTCCCCCAATTCATCATCAGACGGAAGGGCGATATCGAAGGACAAGAAATCGTCCAATTCCATTGCCTGCGCGAGGTCGAGAAGCGCCAAACGGAGGTCGTTTTCCGCCTGTGTGCATGAGAGTTGTTCTTTGCTCTGTTGGGCACGGATAGCATAGATTTCGCCCTGCGCCATCCGTCCGGTAGAGACAAGGGCTTCGGTTTTCTCAAGTTTGAGGGTAGTATCTTCGAGGCGGTTTTGCGCTACAGCGAGCAGTTCTTTGCAGAGGAGCACTTGAAGGTACATAGCAGAGATATTCATGGTGATATCCGCCTCAAGGGCTTTGACATCCTGTTCGGAGGAAAGCAGGGAAGCACGGGTTTGGTCGATTTGGAACTTCATCTGCAATCCGTCGAAGAGCATGAGTCCTGCCGAGAGATTGAAAGAAGTCTGTGAGGAGTTTTGGGAGTGATAGACATTATCGGCCCCGATACTTCTGCCAAAGACCCAACTCTGCCCTACCGATCCATTGAGATAAGGCAGGAGATTCTGGCGCGCCTGATTGTAGGCAAGTTGCTGCGCCTCTCGGCGATTGTCTTGTCGGCGGAGTTCGTTATTATTCTGCACAGCGGTGGCAATACATTGTTGCAAAGTATAGGTTTCCGCCTTTGTGAACGACGAAAGGCAGCCGGCAACGAGGAGAATACAGAAAAAACGTTTCATAGTTACAGGATTTAATTGGGTTGTGCATTACCACGAACGAGGTCGCCTTGATTGAGTCCGGATTTGACTTCGATATTGATACCATCGGAGAGTCCGGTGATAACAGGTTGACGGGTGTAGGTGTTTTCCACCGTGTCAGTGAGGAGTTGGACGAAGGAACTATCACCTTCGAAGGAAACAGCGTATTCGGGAACGGAAAGTACGGCAGCACGACGTTCCAAAACGATTTCCGCATTGGCAGAGTAGCCGGCACGGATAGTTACACTATCGGGAATAACTGCGGCACCTTTGATTTCGAACATCATGGCACCATTGTTTTCCGTTCCTTTGGGCGCAATATATTCGAGTTTGGCAGAAAACCGTTGGTCGTTGAGGGCACCGATAATGAGATCCATCTGCATTCCTTCACGAAGCTTTCCTACTTCGGTTTCGTCGATAGAACCGACGAAAAGGAGATCTTGCATATCGGCAACGGTGGCAATGGTGGTACCATCGTTGAAAGTGTTGGAAAGAATGACAGAGTTACCCACTTTGACAGGTACATCAAGGACAGTACCCGAGATCGTAGCACGCACGATAGTATTGGTATATCCTTCGGATGCTTTGGCAGCAACACCATCGCGCGTGATGCTCAGGTTATCTTCGGCAGCCTGAAGTTCTTCGAGGTCGGCAATGTACTGGAGGCGAGATTTATCGTAATCCTCTTGCGCAATGACCTTTTGTAGAAGGAGTGTGGAGTCACGCTCGAAAGTCTTGCGTGCGTTCTCCATATTATACTTAGCCAATCGCACACGGGATTCGGCTGCAGCAAGTTGCGACATATCGGGGATGACCTTAATCTTGGCAATGGCATCACCAACACGGACATGGTCGCCCGCCTGCTTATAGAGTTCGGCAATGATACCCGAGATTTGCGGTTTGATTTCGACTTCGTCGCGCGGTTCCACCTTACCGGTGACGAGCGTGGTACGCTGGATATCGGTTTGCTGTACAGCGATGTTTTCATAGACTACCGGCACAGGGCGCGAACGCATCCACAACGATACGAATACTGCCACAAGGGCGACAATGATAACGGACAGGAAGGTCCACTTTTTCCAAGTTTTCATAGTTTTATTTGACGATTTGACAATTTGACAATTACTCGATTGATTATGCGGGCGAAGACACCCGCGCTCCGACAATATTATCGGGCTTAGATGCGATGAATCGCGTCTCTACAGTGCATTAACGGTTCATTAGACGGGGCACGCCCCGTCTCTACTGGTGGGGTTTTATATTTGTTTTCGTTATTCATTTTTTCGTTTATTCTTTATTTGTCATTCATTTATTCTTTATTCGTTTATTCTTCGTTCAGTGCTTCGATAGGTTTGATAGCGAGAGCACGTTTGGCAGGGAGCAAGCCAGAGAACAAGCCTATGACTACCAAGATTATCAATCCTCCAAGCGCTACCGAGAAAGAAACAGGCGTAGCAGCATCAATCACTTCAATATTGGCAAGGAGAGGCGAGACAGCCTGAAGAAGCCCCACTCCCAAGATAATACCCAATATGCCGGACAAGGCAGTGAGACATATGCTCTCGGTGAGTATCTGCCGAACAATAGTTTCCGGCGAAGCACCCAATGCCCGACGAATACCTATCTCTTTGGTGCGCTCACGCACGGTAACGAGCATGATATTGCTCACCCCTACAGCCCCCGAAATGAGCGTACCGATACCAATGAACCACACAAGAACCATCAAACCCACTTCGAGCAAGGAGAATGACTTGAACTCATCTTCCATATCCTGTCCCCAGAAAGCACGCTCATCGTCAGGCGCAATGGTGTGACGCGCACGGAACACATCTTTGATCTGCTTCTGCACGGCAGCGGCAGCAATACCCGGTTTGGCAACTGCCATGGTCATATGGATGATGTCGCTTCCATTCCAAGCATAGGTCTGTTGCGCCACAGAAAGCGGCAACTTGATCTGTTCATCAACAGGGCCTCCCAATCTGATGTTGCTATTACCTGATTTATGCACACCTACCACACGGTATTGGATACCACCGACGGTAAGCAATTGTCCAGTAACATCACCTCCTTCGGGGAACATCTCATCGTACACCTGTTTGCCGATAACACAAACTTTACGCTGCTGAGCTATATCTATCTCATTGATGAAACGACCATATAGAAGCGGTGTATAACCAGCATCCTGGAAAGTGGGCGTCACACCAATCAGATTGTAAGTACCCACATATTCACGGCGGTGCGTATTCTTCTCCCACGATCCAATGAAACGGATATAAGTGAGGGATGAAGCACCTGTGACTTCTTTCTCCAAATAAGGAATGTCGCTGTTGCGCATCTGCCATTCACGTCCTTTGCGAAGCCCTTTATAAGGTTTGCTGGTAACATCGGCACCCACGAAACAAGAGTTGGTAGCAAAACCCGCTATCTGGTTCTGAGAGAAACGTACCATTGCCTGCCCTATCCACACAAGGACCATGAGCATCATCATACCCCAAAAGACACCAAATCCCGTGAGGATACTACGCGAACGGTTGCGCGTGATGGTTTGCCATATTTCGTTGAAGAAATCCACGAGTATAGTTAATAATTAATAGTTAATATTGCTCAGTTGCATTAGTATTAGGTTCATTCTTATTTATCCCTCATGGCCTCGATGGGTTTGATACGCATGGCACGGACGGCAGGAATGGCACCGGCAATGACACCTATAACAATGAATATCGCTGTTGCAATGAGGACGACGGGCAAGTTGACCGAAGGGTTGACCAAGATTGCCTGTCCTCCACCTTGAGAGGCACCTTGCGCCATCATACCGACCAAGGAAACAACACCCATACCCAAGAGAACCCCAATGACACCAAATATAGTGGTAATCATCAGCGCTTCGCCTACAACGCTTTGCAGTATGGTAGCCGGCGGGGCACCCAGGGCTTTGCGAATACCCAGTTCTTTGGTTCGCTCACGTACCGATACCAACATGATATTGCTAACACCTACCGCACCGGAAATCAGAGTACAAAGACCGAGAACAATGATGAAGATACGGATAGCAAACATCACCTTTGACTGCTGCTCCATACTCTCTTCCTGACTCCATACACCTACGGCTTGTTTGTCGGACGGGTCGAACTGCATAGGACCACAGAGCAAGGAACGTATCTTATTAACCGAGCCCCGTGTACCGGCAGTCATGGTAACACACATCTTATCGAACTTCTGATCTGTGCTATAGAGCATCTGATGGGTAGCGAACGGGATATGCACGGCGGCCCCATCCCACCGTTCGCCTTTCCCGCACACACCAATCACACGAAAGAGAATACCGCCTATCTGAATATACTGCCCGACTATCTCTTGGGGTGAAACAGCAAGAATCTCGACGGTACGTGTGTCTATGACAGCCACTTTGGAACGGTCGGAATCGTCGTGCGGATTGAGAAAACGTCCAGCCAATATATCTTTCTTAAAAATAGTCTGATAGTCTTTCTCAACGCCCTTTACCTCGATATTGGCAGACTCGGTGCGGTAGGATACGTCCATATATTTGCTCACTGCGCGTGAAAAAAGCTCCACTTCAGGCAAGTTGCGAACTATAGCCGCCTCACGATCGGTGAAGTGCATAGGACGCCAACGGGGCATGCCTTTATAAGGCATGGATGTCCAGCTTGTCCATATATCCACGGAGTTGGTAAGGCGGCTGCCAAAGTTGGCTTGCATACCGTTTTCCAGTCCGTTGCTCACCCCAAGGAGAACCACCAAGATGAAGATACCCCAAACAACAGCAAAACCCGTCATCGCCGTACGGAACTTATTGCGGCTGAGAGAGGAAAATATTTCGTGGAGAAGATCAAGCATCTTATATTTAACAGTTAATATTTAATATCCAATATTGCATTATCCAATATATTGCCATCTTTGATACGAATAATCCGATTGGTGGCATCGGCAACGGATTGTTCGTGGGTTACGATGACGGTAGTGATACCTTCGGCATTGAGTTGACGGAAGACATCCATCACTTCGACCGTGGTTTTGCTATCCAACGCACCGGTAGGCTCATCGGCAAGAAGAAGTTTGGGCTGCGCCACAATAGCCCGAGCAATGGCAACACGCTGTTTTTGTCCGCCCGACATCTCGTTAGGCAAATGCGTTGCCCAATCGCGCAACCCCATCCGGTCGAGTTGCTCCATGGCAAGGAGATTGCGTTTCTTGCGTGAAATACCCTTATAATAAAGCGGAAGAGCCACATTCTCGAGAGCCGTCTTGAAGTTGAGCAAGTTGAAGCTCTGAAAGACAAAACCTATCAGTTCGTTACGCAAACGGGCAGCCTGCGTCTCGGTAAGGTTCTTTATAAGACGACCGGCAAGAAAGTAGTTGCCTTCGTCGTAATTATCAAGAATACCCAATATGTTCAGCAAAGTGGATTTGCCCGAACCGGAAGCCCCCATGATAGACACAAACTCCCCATCGGCAACATCAAGATTGACTCCCTGCAAAACATGAAGGGCATTAGCAGTACCCGGGTTGTATGTCTTATGTATGTTCTCTAAATGTATCATAGTAGTTGTGGAGTTGAGGAGATGAGAAGATGTGTTGGTGTTTATTTTTTACTATAGTCTCTTTCTGTACACAAAATAGTACGTCAGGTCAGAAAATATGCCACAAAGGTACGGTGTTTATTTGACATATACAATGCTTTCTACCCCCCCCAGAGGAGGTCGCTCATTCGCCATTTATATCATTACCAGCCAACAAGTTAGCACCGTTAAAAAAAGTTATTAACAATCAGAATTTCGCCTTTATGGTGCTTGCTCCGGCAGTAACCTGCTCTTGAATGACCGGTTTGCCCTTGTAGCGTATTTTGCTTGCACCATAAGCATGTGCATAGAGGTTTTCCGTGCAATTGACTTCGGCTTGGCACGCCCCTTTGCAATGGATATCCATGGTTTGGGTTACCAAACCGTATGCCGAAATATCGCTACCTCCTTGGACACGCAAATTCGCCCATGCGGCAGTGCCCTGCATCTGCAAGTCGGAAGCCCCGTCGAGCCTGACATAAAGGGTATCGACATCAAGCGAAAGGTTTGCTTCGGACGCACCTGCCAGTTCGAGAGAGAACACTTCGGTTTGGAGCGTGCTTTCGGTTTCGATATTGGCAGCACCACGGAGAAGAAGTCCACGCAACCGAGGAACAGAAAGGTCGATTTCGGTATCTTTGGGGCCTACGGCTTGAATATACAGCGTATCGTTGGAAACTGTAGTAGAGACTTGTCCGAGACTGCGAGAAGATACAGAGAGGAGTTGATTGGCATCCTGCCGCACCTTGATTTCGACAGCACCGGAGATGTTAACTACATCAAAGGAAGGCACTTCACGCACCTCAGTGACCTGTTCGGAAGAAGCAAAGTTATTATGGAAGATATTCCATTCGGAGATATCGGTTTTGTGCAGAAAACGGACAGACATAACAGTAACTCCCGTCACGCAAAGCAACCACAGCACACCACTAATCCACCAGAACCGTGCCGTGAGCCGTTGTTTTTTCCGCGACTTGACCAACCAACAAATCAATACATAGACGGGGATAACTACAAGAAAGAGCACATTGATAATATAGAGTGCCATCCACCAGCCGTTGACATCGAAGATGTGGAAATCACCAAAGAACGGCATAGCTGCCAAGAACCCTATTCCCACTCCAAAGAAAGAAACAAGCACAGCAATGAGAACAGCCAAGACAGGGAGCAGGACACAGAGAAGGAATAGTCCGAGCGTGAGGCGGAAGAGGAAACCAAGTACCGTGCGAAAGGTAGATGAAGCGCTGCTAACCTGAGGCATGGACTTGGTTTCTTCTATCTTCTTTTTAATATTCTCCACAGAGGCTATTTCGCCTTCCATTTCGAGACGCTGTGCAGCTGTAGTGGCAACCGGAGCAATCATCCACACTACAAGATATATAGGAATAGTGATGCCGTAGAAACAGGTAAGGACAAGCACCAAGATACGAATCCAGAAGGCATCCCAACCGAGATAGGCAGCTATACCCGAGCATACGCCACCGAGCAACTGATTGTCGGGATCACGATAGAAACGCTTCTTGACTTTGGATTGCGAAGGCGGTGTGGGATTATTGCCGGCCTCATCTTCGTCACAATAAGATTCAGGCGTACCCAATTGCGAGAGTACGCTTTGCACCATACTGAGGTTTACCACCTGTGTATGTTGATGAAGCTGCATATCGGAGAAGAGTTCGGCAATACGCGCTTCGATATCGAACATGATATCTTTGGTATCTTCGGAGTTGCCGAGATGCTGTTCGACTTTATGAAGATAGTCGTGCAGGAGCTGATAGGCATCATCGTCGATGTGATAGACCATACCATTGAGGTTGATATCGATTGTCGGTTTCATAAGTACAGGGATTTATATGATTATCAATAATGCAAATTAATAAGTGTCGGCACTGGGCATAATGAGACAGAGGATAATGTAAATCAGAATGCCGTGTCCTGGGAAGCCAAGGAGCACGTAGATAATACGTACCAATGTGGGATCGATGTCAAGATATTCGGCAATGCCGGCGCAAACGCCAGCCAGCATTTTGTCGTTGGATTTGGTGAGTCGTTTCATAATGTTTATTGTTTTTTGGCGATTGTATCAATCGAGTTACTAATGGCGTTCCATTCGTTTTCAAGGTCCCGGAGCAAAGCTCTACCCGAGTCAGTAATACAGAAATACTTCCGTGGAGGACCCTGCGTGCTTTCCTGCCAGCGATATACGAGATAACCGGCATTCTTGAGGCGTGTAAGCAAAGGATAGAGCGTACCTTCGACAACTATGAGGTCGGCAGCCTTGAGACATTCCAAAATCTCGGTAGCATACGCCTCCTGCTGATTGATAATCTGCAGGATACAATACTCCAAGATCCCTTTGCGCATCTGCGATTTGATATTGTCGATCATAGTCAGAAATGATTGTTTTTTTGTTTACGGCTGCAAAGGTACGAATAATTATAGAACTATGCAATACATAATACTATAAAAATTTCAGTTTTTGTCAGCAGATAGCATATAAATAGTTATATAACAGCATATTATGCTGAAAATATTTTTTTGTATCATGTAAGGCAGGTTCCATCAATCGGGTACATGATGCATCCATTAGAAAGTTACAAAGTACTTAAAGGACGGTTCTTGGCTGATTTCTTGCCGTTAATCGCACCATCATCGGGCATTATCAGGGTGTAAGATGCGGACTTGCTGATAATACACAGCATCAGATTAAACTGAAAAGAAGATACAAATTCGGGGAAGGTATGGTTGTAAGTGCTTGAAAGCAAAGCAATAGCATATGAATCACCAAGTAATCACCCAGTAATCACCCAGTTATCACCCAGTTATCACCCAGTTTTAGCAGCAAACTGATAGTTTGAGAAAAGCACAAAGACAGCATGATAACTGCTTGAAAACATACTGATTATATATGAATCACCCGATAATCAGCCGATAGAGACAGCATAATGATAAGTTGGTGATAGCAACGTTATACGGGCGAGGACGACAAAGGTTATGGACAAGGGATTATTGACGGCGTTTGCGGCGGCAATGTTTGCACTTACCATAAACGTGCAGGGTCAGAGAATCCATGGTGAAATTGGAGAACTGCCTGGCACGCAGGATGTCCTCGACAGCATTGTCCCAAAATTCGACCTCACGACCACACTCGGAACAGATAAAGCGCATTTTGCTCAGTTTGCCCTGCACCAACTCGTACTGCGCAAAACGACTCTCACGCGCCGAATCGAGTTTACGCAACAGACGACAGTCAACGAAAAGAGACAAAGTGTTATAACACGTGGCAGTGCTGATATAGAGTTGCTTACGTACATCATCGAGCAATTGTTCCGCCGTAAAATATCGCGGATAGGCACAAAGGGTTTGGAGCAATTGTTTACGCTCATTGGTCATACGCAATCCCTTCTCCTTGAGGTAATCAAGAAGCATCTGTTCCGCCACAGCATAACGCTCCTGCGCTTTCTGCTCGGTCCGACTCAATGAGGACTTTTTTGCCACGCTACTACAGGTATATTATCTATAAACAATGTCCCTCTCTTCTCTCGGAGAGAGGGACAAGGATAGTTGTTTAGATGTCTTTGATATAAGCACGACGACGTTTGTGCTGCTTATGCTCAAAGAGTTGCCAGTTTGCCTGATTCTTCCAGTTGGTTTCCATAATGGAAGTGGTTTCGACACGTTTGATACCATACTTATTAAAATAAGGTATCTGGTCAATCATAAACAAGGCATTTACCCCCTTAGCCTGATAGTCGGGACGGACAGCGATGAGGAGCAGATCGAAGTCTTCCATTTGTTTGGCTTTCAGTGCTTTGATGACATGATACCAGCCGAACGGGAAAAGTTTGCCACCACATTTCTTCAACGCTTTGGAAAGACTCGGCATGCCGACACCCACTCCGACACATTCCCCTTTTTCGTTGGCAACAATGGTTACGAAATCGAAGTTAACCAACGGGAAATAGGTTTTGGCATAATACTGTTTCTGTCGAGGAGTGAGCGGCTGGAAATTATACAAGCATTGGTAAGCAGTATCGATAACATCCATATAAGTATAGCCGTACTTCTTTTTCAATTCACGCACATTGCGAACCTTGTCAACATGCACATTTGCCCTTTGTTCAACGATTGCTTTCAACCGCTGGAGGCGTTCGGGTACTTCGGCAGGCGGAGTAATCTGGTATTCAATCCAGTCGTTCTCCTTGACCAAACCATAGGCTTCCATATGGCGGACGTAGTAAGGATAGTTGTAGAGCGACGCCATCGGCGCAAGATACTCGTAGCCTTCGATAAGGAGACCTTCATGGTCGAAATCAGTAAATCCGACGGGACCGTTGATGGCTTCCATACCTTTGGATTTACCCCAAGCAGCTACAGCATCGAGGAGGGCTTTGGACACTTCGAGGTCATCGATGAAATCAATCCAGCCGAAGCGCACATGCTTGGAGTTCCAATGCCGGTTAGCCGCATGATTGATGATACCTGCGATACGCCCTACAATCTGTCCGTCACGGTAAGCGAGATAGCAAACGGATTCGCACACATCGAAAGCCGGATTGTCTTTCGGAGAGAAAACCGCCAATTCATCAATAAACAAAGGAGGACAAAAATAGGGATTGTCTTTATAAAGATTATTAGCAAACTCAATAAATTGTTTGAGCTCCTTTTTGTTCTTTACTTCACGTATTTCTACTGCCATAAGCATACGATATTAAATTCAGGCGACAAAATTACACTTTTTTCATTAAATAGGCAAGCACATGTATTTGATGATGCAGGATTGTACGAGCTAAAAGCCGGATAATACGTATTTCTACAAAATGGAAGAGAAACTGCTATCCATTTATTATGATATCAGTTAAATAGTATCCTTGGAACATTTACAAAGAAAGAAGACAAGGAAAAGAGACTGCCAAAATGGCAGAAAATAATATTTGGCACAAGTGTTGCGAGGTAAGTAAGAAACAAAAACGAGTATAAACCTAATAATATACAAACTATGAACAACGAGAACCTTAACAAGTACGCCATCAACCTCAACGAGCGCGCCAAATCGGGCAAACTGGACCCGGTAATCGGTCGTGACGAGGAGATACGCCGTGTGTTGCAAATATTGAGCCGGCGTACGAAGAACAACCCTATTCTGATAGGTGAACCAGGGGTGGGCAAGACTGCTATCGCTGAAGGATTGGCACACCGCATCATCAGAGGCGATGTACCAGAAAACCTGAAGAAGAAACAGCTTTATTCGCTTGATATTGGTGCGCTGATTGCCGGTGCAAAGTACCAAGGCGAGTTTGAGGAGCGTCTGAAAGGCGTCATCAACGAAGTGGTGCAAGCCGAAGGGGAAATAATTCTTTTCATCGATGAAATCCATACCTTGGTAGGTGCCGGACAGACCGGTGGGGCAATGGATGCCGCCAACATATTGAAACCTGCATTGGCACGAGGAGAACTGAGATGTATAGGCGCCACAACGCTGAACGAATACCAGAAGTACTTTGAGAAAGACAAAGCACTGGAGCGCCGATTCCAAATCGTAATGGTGGACGAACCTGACGAAGCTTCGGCTATCAGTATCTTGCGCGGACTGAAAGAGCGTTATGAAAACCATCACAAAGTGAGAATCAAAGACGATGCGATAATTGCCGCCGTAACGCTATCGACCCGGTATATTTCCGACCGTTTTTTGCCCGACAAAGCTATCGACCTGATAGACGAGGCAGCTGCGAAACTCAGGTTGGAGATGAATTCGCTGCCGGAGGAACTGGATACATTAGAACGACAAATCAAGCAATTAGAAATCGCCCGTGAAGCCATCAAGCGGGAGAACGACAAAGCCAAACTGGAACAACTGAGCACGGAAATTGCCGGTCTGAAGAAACAAGCGGACAAGATGAGGCAACACTGGCAGGAAGAGAAAGGCTATATCGATACCATCCAGCAAGAGAAAATCCGTATCGAAGAATTGCGCCACGAGGCTGAGACCGCCGAAAGAGAAGGAAACTACGGCAAAGTAGCGGAAATCAGATACGGCAAGCTCAAAGATGCCGAACAATCGATAGAGCATGCCAAAGAGAAACTACATGCAATCCAAGGCGACAAAGCACTGATAAAAGAAGAAGTGGACGAAGACGACATTGCCGAAGTAGTAAGCCGCTGGACAGGCATACCCGTAACGAAAATGATGCAGTCGGAACGCGACAAACTACTCCATTTGGAAGAGGAACTCCACAAACGTGTGATCGGTCAGGAGGCTGCCATCAAAGCCGTGAGCGACGCAATCCGCCGTTCGAGAGCGGGATTGCAAGACCCGAAACGCCCAATAGGAAGTTTTATCTTCTTAGGAACAACCGGTGTGGGCAAAACAGAGCTTGCCAAAGCGTTGGCAGAGTATCTGTTCGATGACGAGAACATGATTACCCGTATAGACATGTCGGAATATCAAGAGAAATTCTCGGCAACCCGACTGATTGGTGCGCCTCCCGGATATGTAGGTTATGACGAAGGCGGCCAGTTGACTGAAGCAATCCGACGGAAACCTTATTCGGTGGTATTGTTCGATGAAATAGAAAAAGCACATCCTGACGTATTCAACGTACTACTCCAAGTGCTTGACGACGGACGACTGACAGACAACAAAGGGCGTACGGTAAACTTCAAGAATACAGTGATTATCATGACCAGCAACTTAGGTTCGTCGCTTATCCGAGAAAACGAAGAGAAAGGTGTGGATGCGGCTACTACCGAGACACAAGTGAAAGAGCTTTTGCGTCAGACCATCCGACCGGAGTTTTTGAACCGTATCGATGAAATCATCATGTTTACACAACTCAGCGAGCATGAGATTCAGGAAGTTGTAGGATTGCAGATCGCCAACATCCACAAAATGCTCCAGAAGAACGGTATTGAACTACAGATAACCGATGACGCCGTAAGGCTGATTGCACATGAAGGCTACGACCCGCAATTCGGTGCACGACCTGTAAAGAGAGTATTGCAGAACATGGTGCTCAACGAACTTTCAAGACAGATTATTGCCGGAAAAGTGGATCATCAGAAGCCTGTAACAGTAGATGTACACGAAGGCGAATTAGTATTCAAGAACTAAGATTCTTATATATAAGGTATCCCGCAGACAGCGATTGTTTGCGGGATATTTTGTTGTAATTATAAGGTAACAAAAAAACGCCCTACGATTGTAGGACGTTTGCGCTCCCTCTAGGACTTGAACCTAGGACCCCCTGATTAACAGTCAGATGCTCTAACCGACTGAGCTAAGGAAGCAAGCGTTTTCAGGTACTCATGCGAGGCATAAAAGAACGCCATAACTTTTTCCTTGAAATTGCGGTGCAAAGGTAGTGGTTTTTCCGAAAAAAAACAATACCTTTGCAAAAAAAAATGCAACATTTTTCATGAAAAAAGTATTAGGTATAGGTAATGCTCTAACAGACATACTATTACAAGTGTCCGACAAAGACATTAAAGAGTTAAATTTGCCCAAAGGCAGCATGAATTTAATCAGTTTTGACACTGCTGTGGACATACAAAGCCGGTTTGCGAGCGTCAGAAAGACGATGGTTGCAGGCGGAAGTGCGTCAAATACCATCACAGCCATATCCGCTTTGGGTGGCAAAACTGCCTTCATCGGCAAGATCGGTAACGACGAAATCGGCGATTTCTATCGGAACGACATTCAGAAGAACAATGTAAAACCTATCTTGATGCCGTCGTCGCTTATGTCGGGCTATTGCACTGCACTTATCACCCCAGACGGAGAGCGGACTATGTGTACGTATCTGGGTGCTTCCGCCGACTTATCGGAAGACGATATCCGCGCCGAGCATTTTACAGGATATGACATTTTCCATATTGAGGGCTATATGCTCCAAAGCCACGAATTAATCAAGAAAGCACTACGCTTGGCAAAAGAGGCAGGATTGTATGTATCGTTGGATTTGGGCAGTTACAATGTCGTCAACGAGAACCGCGAGTTCCTGCACGAACTCATCAACCAATATGTGGACATAGTGTTTGCCAACGAAGACGAGAGTTTTGCCTATACCCACTTATCGCCCGAGGAATCGGTGGCTGAGATTGCACGACAATGTGAGATTGCCGTCGTGAAAATCGGCAAACGCGGTTCGTATGTCCAAAAAGGAGACGAACTGCACCATATAGGTGCTATCACTTCGAAATGCTTAGACTCCACAGGTGCCGGCGATTTGTATGCAGCAGGTTTTCTGCATGGTTTGTCGGAAGATCTGGATATCCGCCGTTGTGCCGAAATCGGGACATTGGCAGCCGGTCGCGTAGTGGAGATTGTAGGTACGAAACTTCCAGAGGAAACCTGGGAAGAAATACGCCGTCTGTGTGCGCTCTACAGAGGTTTCATGCGGAAATACGAAAACGACAAATAAGTTATACTCTATGAAAATACTATACATTTTATACCAGTACCTAATCGGTATTCCCATTTTCCTGCTATTAACGGTGTTTACGGCTATAGTAACGGTATTGACCGCCCCTTGGAAAAACTCGAAACCGGTTCACGCAATACAGCAATTCTGGTCGAAAAGTTTCTTCTATCTTCTTTTCCTTAATATAAAGGTGGAAGGATTGGAGAACATTCATCCCGGACAATCGTATGTATTCGTGAGCAATCACCAAAGCATGGCAGACGTGTTCGCCATTTACGGTTGGCTACCGGTAGTATTCAAATGGATAATGAAACAGGAACTCCGCCATGCTCCATTTGTCGGTCCTGCTTGTGCCGCTGCAGGACATATCTTCATTGACAGAAGCAGCCGATTAGCCGCCAAACGGAGTATTGAAGCAGCAGAAAAAACATTGAAAGACGGTATCTGCGTAGTGATTTTTCCTGAAGGCACGCGTACCCGTACGGGTGAGTTAGGCCGTTTCAAGCGAGGCGCATTCAGTATTGCATACGATTTGAACCTTCCGATTATACCTATCTCACTAAGCGGTTGCTACGGTCTTTGGAAGAAAGGTGCCTGGTATGCCACCTATACACCTGTAAAAATGAAGATAGGCAAGCCCCTGACCAAAGCAGACTTGCCCGAAGACCAGACAGAAGCGATGGAAACCGTAAGGAGCATCGTAGAGCAAGGGATTGAGAAATAGATATTTATATACTTTATGGATACAAAAAAGAGATATTGCAGTTGCAATATCTCTTTTTTAGTCGGGATGACAGGATTTGAACCTGCGACCACACGCCCCCCAGACGCGTACTCTACCGGGCTGAGCTACATCCCGAATCGGGACTGCAAAGGTACTACACTTTTCTGAAACTACCAAATATTTCCACTAAAAAAACTACGATACCGGAAAAATACCGGTACACTATCCCTAAGGTATCCCTAAAGTATCCCTAAAGGAAAGAGAAGAAGATGATAACAACGAGAAAGCAAGATGCGGGCGAGAGCACACGAGTGCTCCTGCGCACCGACAGTATTGCCGAATATTTTAGAGGGGGTTGACAGGGGTTTTAGACGGGGCACGCCCCGTCTCTACAGGGCACTATGCGGGCTTTTGGAAACGGATTTGGCAGAATGGAATAATAATTGTATTTTTGCACAATAAAATATACGGCTATGAAAAAGAATGCTTTACTATTGGCTGCGATAGCGTTGCTGCCGATAACGGCAGGTGCACAAGAGGCCTCAACTGCGGACGAAGCCGAAGAGATTGTGGTGGCACAACCGCAACCCATGCAGCAAGATTCCGCTCCGCTGAGTTATACATTAGTCATCAAGTCCGACCAGGCTTATACCGTCAGCGTTAAGCCGGAACAACAAACAAAGCAAAAGGCTCAGGCCGCTTTCCCGAGACATTATCTGACCTTTTCGGTGGGAGACGCTTTCTTTGCGCAACAAATGAACATGGGGTTAGTTGCCAATTATTGTCCTATACCGCCCTCTCATCTTGAATGGTTTGGAGATAACACTTATACTTCACGGTCGGTACATCTACCTGCCTTCGAGTTGAGTTATTACTATGCTTTTCGGAAATGGTTCATGTTGGGTGCCGAGGTAGGATATAATTACTATGGGTACGAACGACGTTCTGTTGCAGATGACTCGCACTATCGGACCGATAGCGAACATATGCTGACAATGATGCTCTCGGCACGGTTTGAATATATCAACAATAAGTATTTCGGATTGTATCAGGGCTTGGCGTTCGGCGTTGGTTTGATATTCGGCACAAAGGATGCGGAACTCCAGTATGTAAGTCCGCTTCCCGCTTTCCAATTCAACCTATTGGGCATGCGCTTCGGCAACAAAGTGTATGGCACGCTCGAATTGGGCATCGGTGCCAAAGGATTTGCCAATATAGGTATCGGCACACGGTTTTAATGACAGGAGGACAGAACAATGAAAAAAGGATATTGGTTCGTATTATTCGTTGCTTTGGCAGGATTGAGCAGTTGTGTTGAAACCTATAACCGTCCATCAGCAACAGACAGAGGAAGGAGAATTTATGAAAACTGGTATTATTTACCGAAGAATCTGAATACTGCTGTAACAGGTGTCCGACTGGTTAATGAGGCTTTGACAGAATCGGCACTTCAGCGTGCACAACGCATTGCCCAAGAATATGATGTAGCAATAGATGACTATACACATACTATCAGTGAGCCTGGTGCCGAATGGCAAATAGGTGTGTATGATTATAAGATAGAGGACACGTTGCGTTGGTCGGATTTCCGTTTGACTTGTATAGATAAAGACAAGTATGAATGGAAACTCTTGCCACAATATAACGACAAGATGGAACTACAAGTGGAGGTGGTAACTGAGACGGAAGACAGAGCAAAGCCGATAAGTTATTATAAGGTGAACGGCAAAGGAGAGCAGACTTTGCATGATTATGCCGGTAAGTACACCTATATTTACAGTTTGACAGATGTAGAGGTTTTGCGCCAACCGTCACTCAGTTTTACAGGGGGCCAGTTGGATTTGCAAGTAGTATCTGCAGAAAGAAACGATACAATCAGTGTGTCAGTAGTTTTCTTGAAGGACGATTATTTCGATGTAACCTACAATGGAGAGACCAGTAGGTATTTGAGAAACAGATACTAATATGAGTGAACAAGTGTCGAGCGAGTTGAAGCTGTACGGGCAACTATTCTGGACATTCGCAAAGATAGGTACATTCACCTTAGGCGGCGGATATGCTATGATTCCGCTGATACAACACGAGGTTGTGACGAAGCGGCATTGGCTTAAAGACGAAGAGTTTATGAACATGTTGGTACTCGCACAGGCTGCACCAGGTGTGATTGCCGTGAACGCCTCTATCTTTATCGGTTACAAGATTCGCGGTTGGAAAGGGATGTTGGTTACGTCGCTTGGCAGTATCCTGCCTTCGTTCACCATTATCTTGATGATTGCCGCTTGTTTCATGCGGTTCAAAGACCTGCCGCAAGTGGAAGCGGTATTCAAAGGTATCCGTCCGGCTGTGGTGGCACTCATTGCGGCTCCGCTATTCAAAATGGCGAAAGCAGCAAAAATCAGTTGGCTGACTGCCATTATCCCCATCGGCGTGACGCTGATAATCTGGCTCGGGAATTTTTCGCCCGTATGGGTAATCATGATTACTATCGCGACGAGCCTTCTTTTTGTATTTATGAAACAAAGACGTACCAAATAAACAGGAATCCGTATGCTCTATTTGCAGTTGTTTTATTCGTTTTTCAAGATAGGTTTGTTCGGCTTTGGCGGCGGCTATGCTATATTGAGTTTGATTCAGCACGAAATCGACCGCTATGGTTGGATGACACAACAGGAATTCGTTGACATGGTAGCGATTAGTCAGATGACTCCCGGTCCGATAGGCATCAATGCGGCAACGTATGTGGGCTATACCGCTACCGGAAGCGTTTTGGGCAGCGTATTAACCACTTTTGCCATTACACTGCCATCGTTTATCATCATGCTGTCGCTGTGCAAGATATACTTCAAGATGAAAGACAATGTGTATGTTGCCGGTACACTGCAAGGGCTCAGATATGTAGTAATCGGTTTGATTGCTGCGGCTGCAATGCTACTGATGAACCAGGCGACTTTTATTGATTATTGGAGTTATATATTGTTTGCCTTTGTGTTTCTCGGGTCGTTGCTATTCAATCTGCACCCGATACTGATGATAGTGATAAGCGGGATAGCGGGATATTTTATTTATATATAACGTATCGGGCAAAAGTATGACGGACAGCATATTGCAAGCGAAGACCGCACAAGTGCTTCCACACCCACAGCATTCATAACAAAAACAACAGCACTATGATTAAACATATTACTTTCAGCAACATCTTTATCGTGGCATTACTATTCTGTGCCAATCAGTCAGCATTTGCCTTTACCTCTGTTTCAGTGGACAAGTTCGAGCAAACGCTTTGGAACGAAACCATCCTACTTTTGGATGTGCGCACCCCTCAAGAATATGCACAAGGGCATATTCCCGGAGCCTCATTAGCGAATATGCAGGATATTGCCTTTGTGGACAATGTTAGCACTATCATTGCCGGCAAAGACAATGCCTCCAACACCATTGCCATATATTGCCGTTCAGGAAGACGCAGCAAACAAGCCGCAACAACGTTGGAAAAAGCCGGTTATACCATCATTGAGTTAGACGGCGGTTTCATTGCTTGGGAAAAGGCAAAAAAGCCTGTTGCGAAAGGGAGTTACGCCACTTTACAGCGATTCGAAGCACATAATTTTGCCATCAACCAGCATGTAAATCTGCAATACCGCCAAACCGCCACCGGTACGGCTATTCCTAAGACACTTATTGTATATCTGCACAACAGTTCCGCCCGCGGTATTGACAACGAACTGCAAGTGCGCCGCCGTTTAGTACAACAATTGATGAATTATTTGGACAGCACGCAATACAGCGCCTGGGTTGTTTTGCCGCAATGCCGCAAAGACAGATATTGGAACGAACGACGCCCCGTATTGGGCTGCAAGATGTCGGAAGGGCTATACCGATTCATACAAGACTTCAAGCAGAACCACGCCATTGAACGCATATACATCATCGGCGAATCGTTTGGCGGAACAGGCGTATGGCGCTTGCTCACCGACTACCCTACGCTTTGCAATGGCGGTATGGTGATTGCTTCTTACCCTGCTCAGAACACCAAAGCAAAAAGGGTCAGCAAAACGCCTCTGTGTATCGTTGCCAGCGAAAACGACCCTTATTCTACTGTTGAGAAAATACAGCCTATGGTTGATGAACTGCAGAAACTGGGTGCTCCTTTGCGATATGAATTATTAGCGAAAGCCGACTATCAGCAATTCCTCGCTGAAGCCCTTTCTCCTGCCAATCTTGATTGGCTTCTACAACAATAAGAAGGATATTGGACAAAGAGACAATGTATAGTACACACCGTTTCTACAAGATGTATCGGAACTTTCAGACGCGATGAATCGCGTCTCTACACTACAGATACAAAAAAGGAGCGAACCATTTCACTCCTTTTATTGTTGCCTAACCAGGACTCGAACCCAGACAGACAGAACCAGAATCTGTAGTGCTACCATTACACCATTAGGCAATACTCCGCTTGTCGGAAGCGACTGCAAAAGTACTACAACTTTTTGAACCCCGCAAGAGTTTTGCAGAAAAATTTGCGTTATGCACAGAAAAGTCGTAACTTTGCAGTCCGAAATATGCTTTTTAGAAGAAATATCAGCGCACAGCAGTTCCTTATCGGGACGCCGCAACGGTATCTTCCATACAAAAGCATTGATTGACAAAGAATAACTCTATCAAAAATCATAAACTATGAACTTTGTAAACGAACTGCGCTGGAGAGGTATGCTGCAAGATATCATACCCGGAACCGAAGAACAACTGCAAAAAGAAATGACTACTGCCTATCTCGGCATCGATCCT
This sequence comes from Bacteroidales bacterium, assembly GCA_022783865.1. Taxonomy (GTDB): domain Bacteria; phylum Bacteroidota; class Bacteroidia; order Bacteroidales; family Paludibacteraceae; genus Colicola. The sequence continues at coordinate 97,084 of JALFYY010000010.1, read as the reverse complement.
ACGGCAGATTCACTCCACATAGGACATCTCTGTGGCATTATGATGCTGCGCCATTTGCAACGCTGCGGACACAAACCTATTGCATTGATTGGCGGTGCCACCGGAATGATTGGCGACCCGTCGGGCAAATCAGCCGAACGCAATCTGTTGACAGAAGAGACACTCCGTCATAACCAAGCCGCTATCAAACATCAGTTGGAGAAGTTCTTAGATTTCAACTCCGATGCCCCCAATGCCGCCGAACTCGTCAACAACTACGATTGGATGAAAGACTACTCGTTCCTCGATTTCGCCCGCGAAATAGGCAAACTCATCACCGTCAACTACATGATGGCAAAAGACTCCGTAAAGAAACGTTTCAATGGCGAATATTCTCAAGGTATGTCGTTCACCGAGTTCACCTATCAATTGTTGCAAGGTTATGACTACGTTTATCTGAACAAGCATAAAAACTGCAAACTGCAGATGGGCGGAAGCGACCAATGGGGCAACATTACCACAGGAACGGAACTGATCCGGCGTATGGGTGGCGGCGAAGCATATGCACTCACTTGTCCGTTGATTACCAAAGCGGACGGAGGCAAATTCGGCAAGACCGAAAGCGGCAATATCTGGTTGGACAAACGCTATACTTCAGTATATAAGTTCTATCAGTTCTGGCTCAATGTAACCGATACGGATGCCGAGCGCTACATCAAAATCTTCACTTCGCTACCCAAAGAAGAAATCGACAGTTTGATTGCCGAACACCAAGCTGCACCGCACTTGCGCATCTTGCAAAAGCGTTTAGCAAAAGAAGTGACCATCATGGTACACTCCGAAGAAGAATACAATGCAGCCGTTGAAGCGAGCAACATTCTTTTCGGTAATGCCACTGCCGACGCACTTCACCAGTTGGACGAAGAAACATTGTTACAAGTATTTGAGGGTGTGCCTCAATTCGAAATCTCACGTGACCTGCTTGCCGAAGGCATCCGTCCGTTGGACTTATTGGCTGAACATACACAAATCTTCCCATCGAAAGGCGAGGCACGCAAGATGATATTGGCAAACGGCTTCTCGATGAACAAAGAGAAACTGACCAGCGTTGACACACTCATCACCAAAGAGGCATTGCTCAACGACAAATATATCCTCTTCCAAAAAGGGAAAAAGAACTATTATTTGGTAGTGGTACGCTAACCAACATCCGTGTTGTCAACTATGAGCAGGACAGAAATATCCGCCTTGGGAGAATTTGGTCTAATCCACCGTCTCACCAAAGACATCCAGCCGCAACAGCCTTCCACCGAGAAAGGTATCGGCGACGATGCTGCCGTAATGAACCATGGCGACAAACGCAGTTTGGTAACCACAGACTTGCTATTAGAGGGTATTCACTTCAATTTGGAGTATGTGCCACTGAAGCATTTGGGCTACAAGGCTGCTGTTGTCAATTTCTCCGATATCTATGCCATGAACGGCAAACCCACACAAATAGTAGTATCGTTAGGTATCAGCAAACGGTTTGCCGTAGAGGACCTTGAAGCCCTTTACTCGGGTATCCGTTTGGCTTGCGAGAAGTACGGTGTGGACCTCGTAGGCGGTGACACTTGCGCTTCGATGACCGGTCTGACCATCAGCATTACTTGTATCGGCGAAGCGAAAAAAGAAGACATCGTTTACCGCAACGGAGCCAAAGAGAATGACCTTATCTGCGTAACGGGCAACTTGGGTGCTGCCTATTTGGGATTGCAGTTGTTGGAAAGAGAGCGCATAGCGTTGCGAGGGAATGAGAATGCCACGCCCAATTTCGAAGGCAAAGAGTATCTATTGGAACGCCAACTCAAGCCCGAAGCAAGGAAAGATATTATCGAGCAGTTGCATAAAGCCGGTATTCATCCAACAGCAATGATGGACATATCCGACGGACTAAGTTCGGAACTGATGCATATCTGCCGGCAATCGGGCGTAGGTTGCGCAGTGTATGAAGACAAAATCCCTATCAACTACGAAGCGGCTGTACAGGCAGAAGAAATGAACCTGAACATTGTTACTTGCGCATTGAACGGCGGTGAGGATTATGAACTGATATTCACTTGTTCTATCAGCGATTACGAAAAACTTATACCGCTTGACGATGTTTATATTGTCGGGCATATTCTAAAACCGGAAGCCGGCATGAAGTTAGTAGGACGCAACGGCGAAGAACTTGCACTAAAAGCACAAGGCTGGCAGGCATTTGCATAACAACAAAGCCAATCTGTATGAAGGATGCGAAATACCGCATCCTTTCTTTTTACGCTGTCCGATAAAACAGCAGAACTTCTATCGGTATGTATATACATCATGTACAATAAGGACCTGCATTTTATCAGCTAACAACCCTTGTATAATCCCTGTATGACCCTTGCCAAGGGTACGCGAAGAGTGCTGATGAGGTGCTGTGAAAAAGCGACGTGCAATGCAGATATCATGATGATGCGATATTATTTCTGCAGTGCCACATAAGTAGCCAATGATATATATATGCAATTGTGCTGCAAAGATAAACAGAAAAAGTCATAATCCATTCCCAAAAGTTCGGGAATGAAAATGGACAAAAATGTATTATCTTTGCAAAACAAACTCCAGCCTGCAAGTTGCCCATCCATCCGCTATGAGACATGTGCTTTCCTCATGGCAATGTCAACTCCGTCGGGAGACAGAGAGAAAGCACGGTGATCTTTGACAAGACTACAAACAGTTAGACATCAAACATTTACTACGCACAAGAATGGTTGATTATCGCAACAAGAGCAGATAATACTCCGACAATCTTATCAGATATTCAGGATGCGATATACCGCATCAATATTATTTGTAGAAATTGCGTCGGAAGGCTTGAAAGTCGTCTTTGTGCAAGACGACACGCTGCCAAAAGGCACGCAAGAAACCTGTGCCGTAACCTATCAGCTGAATAAAAGCTGCAACAACGGAAAGCAGACCGATATATACGCTTTTGTTCCGCAAGCCCGCATCCGTCAGAATGAGCAACCCATAAGCCGCCAACAATATTGCCGCCACGATAGCGAGCCAATAGACGGGAATAACCAATCCGACGATAATACAAAGCAACAATACCGCAACACCCAAGGTGAACACTGCCGGCAGGCAATGCACCAATTTCAGAGAGGAAGGATATTTCTTATAAAGATTGATGCGAGCAATACCGGAATTGTGCACCTGCTTGAAGAATTGGCGGAAAGTGGCTCGCCGTTTATGCCACACCCAGGCTTCGGGAAACAAACGGCACTGACAGCCTGCCGAGAAAATACGGATACTCAAATCGATATCTTCGCCAAAACGCATGGCGGCAAAGCCATTCAGAGCACAAAACACATCAGTGCGGATACCCAAGTTGAAACTACGCGGATAAAACTTGTCCATCTTCTTTTTACCACCACGAATTCCCCCCGTGGTGAAGAAAGAAGTCATAGCATAGTTGATGGCTTTCTGCACGGGCGTAAAGTTATCGTGCGCCCTGTCAGGTCCTCCGAAAGCATCAGCCGGAGCAGTATCCAACTCACGGACTATCTCGTCGAAATAGTGTTCGGGCAAAATGACATCGCTATCCAAAATAATGAGGTACTCACCTTTTGCCCGCTGAGCACCATAGTTACGCGCAGGACCCGGACCAGCATTCTGCTTGTAGAAATAATGTATATCCAACTGCCCTACATAATGCGTACATACTTCCTCGCAAGGTGTAGCCGAACCATCGTCCACCACTATCACTTCGAACTGCGTATAGTGCTGACGGCACAAACTGTCCAACAACTCATCGAGTTCTTGAGGACGGTTATAAACAGGAATGACAACCGAGAAACGAGGCATAATGACAGTTAGCAGTTAATAATTAATAGTTAATATTGCATTATCGGGCAATTTGTTCTCCATTAATTAGTACGCCTTGCGGCGTATTGCGAACGAGGGTCGCATTACCACTACAGTGAGACGGGGCGTGCCCCGTCTCTACACTGCAATGTTTGACCTTTTAGAGGCGACAAATCGCGTCTCTACCGGACTAATAATTATATCAGCGAGCGTCAATAATGGCTTTGAAGTCTTCTGCTTTCAGAGACGCACCACCAATCAAGCCACCGTCAACATCAGGGTTAGCAAAGAGTTCTGCAGCATTCTTCGCATTGCAAGAACCGCCATAGAGGATTGTAGTGTTTTCGGCTACCTGCTCACCATATTTCTCTGCAATCAAGCCACGGATATAAGCGTGCATATCTTGTGCTTGCTGAGGAGTAGCAGTAAGCCCAGTACCAATAGCCCAAACGGGTTCGTACGCCAAAGTAATCTTAGCGAAATCTTCAGCCGAAAGATTGAATACAGAGCCTTCCAATTGGGCTTTTACCACTTCGTTCTGACGACCGCTCTCGCGTTCTTCTTTCACTTCGCCAATGCAGAAGATGGGTTTCAGTCCGTTAGTCAAAGCGAGCAATACTTTCTCACGCAGAATATCATAATCTTCGTGATAGTAAGCACGGCGCTCCGAGTGACCCAAAATACAATATTCTGCACCCGTAGATTTCACCATCTGAGCCGATACCTCACCGGTATAGGCACCTTTTTCTTTGTCGGCACAGTTCTCTGCCGCCAAACGGATAGGCGAATCTTTGATGATTTCAGCCACAGTAGCCAAGTGAATGAAAGGTGTACCGATCACTACTTCACACTTGGGCTGTGCACCGGTCAGGATTGTTTTGAGTTCTGTAGCCAATGCTACTCCTTCTTGCAGGGTTTTATTCATTTTCCAGTTACCTGCAACCATTTTTGTTCTCATAGTTGTACTGATGTTTATTTTAGTTTATTATATATTTGTTCCATTATTGATGTTGTACTGCTGTTTACCGGTTGCGCAAATTGTATTTATCCACTACCGTACCGGATTGCAACACTATCACACCAGGATTGGCACGAACAATGGTTTTGAGCGTAACAGGATCGGTAGTGCAGAAAGGATATTGCGCATCAGTTTCTTGCCGGAACTGCTCCACTTCGTCGTGCCCTGAGCCCGTCAAGGCATAAAACTCACCACCGTCGAAGAGCGTTTGTTCGTAGAGCCGGTTCAATTTCTGTGCCTGTCGTCGGTCGGTTTTATGCAGATCGTACATGATGACCAACACTACGGGCTGTTGGGATTCCAACACCTCGTAGGTGATATCCTCAAAGTCTTCGGTGGTAATGCTGAAGTCGTGGATAGGCGGTTCGTAACCTTTCTGCACAAGAACGGTGTTCTGCCGCACAAAAGTCCATGTGCTGTCGTTTTTCGGATAGTTCTCGAGCGTGAACTCTTGTTCCACTCCGTTCTGTTCGTACACAAAGGTAGTCCGATACACATCGGGAGCCGCATCTTCAGGATACTCCATGAGCGTGGGAATATGGTTTCCTACTTTATACGGTCGGAAATCCGCCATTGGCAGGTGGAGCTTCGCCCAAAGCATTACGCCTAAAAGCAAACCGACAGCCAAAAGAAAGATACCCAACTCGGCTGTCCAATTGAGGGTTTGCGGTATGTATTTCTTCGTCAGAAGAAGCAATATAACCAAACAGAGCAATACGATATTCTTCCAGAAAGTCGCCCAGTTGGATAGCACCACAGCATCACCGAAACAGCCACAATCGCTGACAGGATTGACAATGGCAATATAGAGCGTGAGGGGCGTCATAAAGAGCATCATGAGCAGTGCCAACCAGGATGTAATTTGCGTACGGATATTGCATAACAAGCAGATACCCAACAAGAACTCAAATGCAATCAAAAGCCATGCAAACACTTCGGCAGCAGGCAAAAAGGCAGTGAAGAAACCACCGAAAGCATTGAGGTAATCTTCAATCTTATAAGTTGTTCCCAACGGGTCAACCGCCTTTACGAAACCAGAAAAGACAAAGGTAAGTCCAAGCAAAGCACGGCTCACAGAGCCGATGATACGCAAAACGAGTTTGTTCTTCATTGTGTACACTATTTATAGTTATAGTCAGGCACTCTTTTGTTCGTCTATCTTAATAAGGTTGAAGACAGCATAGTTGAGCATATCGAAATAATTGCCGTCAGCCCCTTCGGAAATCAAGGTTTGATTGTCGTTCGCCGTGATTGACTTATTACGCAGAATCTTGGTATAAATGATATCTGTTATTGACTCGGACAACATATCGCGCCAAGCTTCTCCGTAATCATGGTTCTTGTTGATCATAAGCGTTTTGGCACGGTCGAGATACTTATCGTACAAGTCAAGCGCATGCTCACGGCTCATATCCACGCTATCGGCATAACCGCATTCGAGCTGAATGAGCCCGATGATGGAATAGTTGACTATCGCCATAAGTTCGCCATCGATACTCTCCCCTACCAAATTCACGCCGGTAGTCTCAATCTCCCGGATGCGTTTGGCTTTGATAAAGAGTTGGTCGTTGACGGTTTGCGGTCGCATAATTCTCCACGAAGGTCCGTAGTCCTTCATCTTATAGATAAAGATTTCGCGGCAACGGTGTGTAACAGTATCGTATTGTTTTTCTGTATTCATATTATGTGCTGTGTCTTATGGGATCATGATACGCTGCGTTGTTCCGTCGATTTGCAACAGGTAGATACCTTTCTGCAAAGAAAGTTGTAAGCAGTCGGTGGTTTGATAAGTGAGCATACGTCCCATTACGTCGTAAACCACGATATTGGCAATCTGCTCTGAAACAACAGAAAGATTGTTACCGTTCACTTGCACAAAATAAAAAGGTTCTGCAGTTGCGTCTTCGATATCGGTAGTTTGGCAATTGCACCCCGATTGGTCGGACGAGAAATAATTAGGGTCGTATGCCGACATGAGTTTACTCAGGTCAAGTTTCTGGTCTTTCTTATTTCCCCAAAGGTATTCTGCCAAGCAAGGATAGTCGATGAAAGGATTGCGGTTACCTTGGGTTTTCTCGATACCATCGTTACGGTCGAGTTCCTTTTGGGAGACTGGGTCTTCACGATGCCACTTCATAAAAAGAGCTACAGCGTATGGAGTGAAACCATAGTTGCCGGAAGAAGTGTAATTGCCAGTGAAAGTTGAGTTGCCCTCACTTTGTGTCCATTTCCCTCTCCACTTCAGCATCGCCCCCATGATACCACGGGCAAAATCACCTTTGTACTCATCAACAGGTTCGAAGACCACACCCGAATAGCCTGACATTGCAGAACTTCCACGTTTACTGCCATTTTTAGATGTATAAGAGGCAGTGCCTACTTCACCAAAAGGATAGTTAGAACGCATGCCGTTTACCTTTCCATCTGTAGGAAGTACAATGAATATATCGCATCCTTGATTAGTTGTACCTTTTCCCCACCAAGATTGAGGAACGGAATGTTCACGATTGTAGCAATCACATTCATTTTTATAATTGCCACATGTATTAGAATAGGAAAAATCACAATTGCTATACATATCCCATATTCTACCATTTTTACTGTCGGTAGTTCTATAAGCAGTATATAAGCCGTCATATCCCAAAGAATGATATCCTTTGGAAGCCACTTTTCCGATAGCTTCACAAAGACCGGCTGCTGAAGTGCCATCCAATTGTTCGTAATGTCCTGATTTGGGAGATGCATTCAGCATCATAACCGCCAAAAGAGCATACATAAATATAGAAGTACGTTTCATTTGATATAAGTATTAGATTAGTTTTGTCAGTTGTTCAAGCGTTAGTGCCTGTTGTTCACCGGTAAGCAAGTTTTTGAGCATAACGGTATCCGACTGCATTTCATCGGAGCCCACAATGGCAACATAGGGGATGTGTTTTTGGTCGGCATAAGCCATTTGCTTCTTCATCTTGACAATATCAGGATAGACTTCGACATTCTTGCCAGCCTTGCGCAAAGCGTTTGCCCAACGAATGGCATAGCGTTGTTCTGCCTCACCAAAGACAGCAAAAAGGAGTTGGGTGCTATCGGTTGTCGTCTTTGGATAAAGATCCAACTGATTGAGTACATCATAGATACGGTCAGCACCAAACGAAATACCGACACCCGAAACATTGGGCATACCGAAGATACCGGTAAGATTATCGTATCGTCCTCCTCCTGTGATACTACCCATTTCGACATCCAAGGCTTTCACTTCGAAGATGGCGCCAGTGTAGTAGTTCAAGCCACGCGCCAAGGTGAGGTCCAATTCGATATTGAGATTGACTTCGGCATCACGGCAATAAGCAAAGATGGTTTCGAGTTCGTCGATTCCCCGTAGTCCGATTTCCGATTCTGCAAGAATAGTGCGAAGAGACTGCAACTTCTCGGTATTACTACCACTCAACATAAGAATGGGTTGAAGACGGCTGACTGCCTCCTGCGGCAAACCTTTGTCCAACAATTCCTGATTGACTTTGTCAAGCCCTATCTTGTCGAGTTTATCAATTGCCACAGTGATATCAATCATTTTGTCCGCCTGCCCTACAATCTGCGCAATACCGGCAAGAATCTTGCGGTTATTGATATGAAGACACACGTTAATACCCAGACGACGATATACTTCCTCTACAATCTGAATCAATTCGAGTTCGGAAAACAAACTATCGGTTCCCACCACATCGACATCACATTGATAGAATTCACGATAACGCCCTTTTTGCGGACGATCGGCACGCCATACAGGTTGTATCTGGTAGCGTTTGAAAGGGAACTGAATTTTGTCGCGGTTCTGCACAACAAAGCGAGCGAAAGGAACAGTAAGGTCGTAGCGCAAACCTTTTTCGGATACCTTATTTGTCAAGCGAGGAACAGATGCTTCTTGCAAATCTTCTCCTTCCAAGCCTGACAGCCAATTACCGGAATTGAGGATTTTAAATAAGAGTTTATCACCTTCCTCGCCATATTTGCCCATCAAAGTGGAGAGATTCTCCATGGCAGGAGTTTCGATTTGATTAAATCCATAAAGGCGAAATACCGATTTGACGGTATCGAAGATATAATTCCGGCGCACCATCTCTTCGGGTGCGAAATCGCGTGTTCCCTTTGGGATACTTGGTTTCATATTCTGTTTTATTATCTATATATCAAACAAATATTGTTTTTGCAATTGTATCGGGGACACCACTTCGCGACCAAAATACGGAAGCCAGAACCGCCAATCAGCAAATATTGAATGCAAAGTTACAACAAATTCTTCATTATTCATAATTTTATCGTAACTTTGCGAGCAAATAGAGTATAATATTCAATATGGAACGAGATATTGTAATTTTGGGAATAGAATCATCGTGCGATGACACGAGTGCCGCTGTCATCAAAAACGGTATTCTTCTGTCGAACGTGACTGCCAGTCAGAAAGTGCACGAAGAATACGGAGGCGTTGTACCCGAATTAGCAAGCCGTGCACACCAGCAAAACATTATCCCTGTAGTAGATACTGCATTAAAGCGTGCCGGAGTGAGGAAAGACGAGTTGTCGGCAATAGGTTTCACACGTGGTCCCGGTTTATTGGGCAGTTTATTAGTCGGAACGAGTTTTGCAAAAGGCTTGGCACTGAGTCTGAGTATACCGCTGATTGATGTAAACCATCTGCAAGGGCATGTGTTAGCGCATTTTGTGAGTGAAGGAAAACCAGAAGAAAGACACCCGCAATTTCCTTTCTTGTGCTTATTGGTAAGCGGTGGTAATTCACAGATTATCATTGTGAAGGATTACAACGACATGCAGATTATCGGACAGACGATTGACGATGCCGCCGGTGAGGCATTCGACAAGTGCGTCAAAGTGATGGGTGGTCCTTATCCGGGCGGTCCTTGGTTGGACAAGTTAGCCAAAGAAGGCCATCCGAATGCCTTCAGTTTTGCCAAACCACAGATTGCAGGATACGATTACAGTTTCTCGGGACTGAAAACTTCCTTCCTTTACTTTTTGAGGGATAATCTCCAGCAAGACCCCGATTTCATCGAGAAAAACAAAGCGGATTTGTGTGCCAGTCTGCAAACGACAATAGTGGATATCCTGATGAAAAAACTCCGATTGGCAGCCAAAGATACCGGTATCCGTCAGGTAGCAGTTGCAGGAGGCGTAAGTGCCAACAGCGGACTGAGAAATGCATTTATCGAATATGGCAAGAGATATGGTTGGGATGTATTTATTCCGCCATTCAGCTACACTACAGACAATGCCGCTATGATTGCGCAAGCGGCTTATTTCAAGTATCAGCACGGTGAGTTCTGCAGTATCGAAGAGGTGCCTTTTGCCCGAGTAAACATGTAACAATGAGTCATATGAACTTTGCGCAAATAAAAGAAAGGATAGCTCCATACAAAGATATCCTACTGTTTGCAATAGCGTTGTTCGGCGCCAATTTCTTTTGGAAATATACTATAACGGGCGAGGAAAATAGCACCGGACCTATCCTTTGGTTCGAATTGGATATCTCTGCCCCATTCTTGTGGCTGGCTTCGCATATTGCGCAAGTAGTGTATGAACTGGTTTCACTTACACGCGACAGCATTTGGCTCTATCTGCCTGATGTACTAAGATATAACAACGGCAACGCTATCCGCATTGTATGGGGTTGTACGGCATTGAAACAGAGTTTCATATGGATATGCATTATGGCAGTTGCACGTGGCAGTTGGAAACACAAACTATGGTTTGTTCCTTTGGGATTGATATTCATCTATCTCTTTAATATACTGCGTATCTATTTAATTACTTTGGCTATGGAGTTTCACCCCGATTGGTTTGAATTCCTTCATGCTTACTTATTCAAATATATGTTCTACTTTATGCTATTCATGCTGTGGGTATGGTGGAACGAGAAACTGAGGTATTTGCCAAACAAAAACTCTGCTCCTACTCTTCGTTTTTTGACATAAGATATTCCGCCAGTGCTTCATATGCCGGTATTGAGAACGGATCGTTGTGCGTATTGGATGCGAGATAGTTGGATGCAAAACGGGCAATCACCATTTCCGCTACGGGATCGATATAAATCGCCTGACCGTAAACACCACGTGCCATAAACGCTCCATGGGAGTTGTTTGTTATCCACCACATGTCACGATAACTCCATCCTTTCAGTTTGTCGTATCCACCACGTGCGAATCTTGCCTGACTTTCAGGATTACTGCCTCCTGTACGAATATCTTCAACAGCTTTCTCCGGGATCACCTGCTTTCCTCCGAGTTTGCCGTTGCAGCGCATCATCTCTCCGAACATCGCCATATCTCTCAAATTCAGGTTGAATCCTCCTCCGGCAAAGGTTATTCCTGACGTTCCAAGCTGGTAGTATCCATTGTGGTGCGCGCCAAGTGGTTTCCATATTCTTTCAGATACAAGTTCCGCAATATTCTTTCCGGTTACTTTGGAAATAATCCACCCGAGAAGTTCTGTATTGATAGTTCTGTATCCGAATGACTCGCCGTGTTCCGCACCTGCAATTTTCTTTACCGTCTTAAGGTATTCATAGTAATTTGCCGGTCCTTTGTAGTCGGTTCCTCTGAAGACGTTTCCGGATGCAGAATAAGCCCAGATTTCGGCATCAGGATTGCTATAGTCCTCGCTATATTGCAGGGCAGTCGTCATATCCATTACCTGACGTACGGTTGCGTCTTTAAACCCGCTTTCGGAAAGTTCGGGAATATAATGAATGACTTTCTGTTCAGGGTCTATAATCCCTTCAGAGACCAAAATCGCACCCAGCGTACCCGTGAAGGACTTGCTTACCGACATTGCTGCATGCAAGCCGTCCGGGGTAAGTCCGCCGGAATATGTCTCATAGACAATTTTCCCCTTGTGCATAACAATCATTCCGTCAACATAGTTTGTATCGAGCGACTGACGCAGTGTGATTTCTTGATCGGCCCCCCAAGGCAGGAACATTACATTTTCGATATTGGCATCAATATCAGTCTCAACATTGTAGCGGAAATCGTCGGATGCCGGTACGTCACGCGTAGGAAAGAATTCGCGCATATGGTTCACGCTGTATCTCAATGCGGGAAACGTGAAATATGATCCATCTGCAGAGTTTAGCGTCTTGTCTTGTGCAGGAGGGAATCCTTGCATCCACCCCATAATACGGGGATCGGATTCTGCCGCTGAAAGGACCGGAGCACCAGCTTCACGTACTATTTCTTTTCCGTTGTCTTTACCTGCATCTGAGGAATTGCAACATGCAAGCATCATGACAGCTGCTGTCATAGATGCAAAGATAATAGCTGACTGTTTCATAGTATTGCGTTTATGTTGTTGTACATTCTGTTTTTACAGTGTAATTCTATCGCCACCAAGTTCTGTATAGAACCGAGTTTACTACAACGCTTGCAAGGTGCACTGCAACCATTGCCAGGTTTTGGCGGTGGAAGATATGGAAAGCTGTTCCATCGGGGAATGGACGCCCGTCATTTGCGGACCAATACTAACCATATCCAAATAAGGATATTTCTCCAAGAAGAGTCCACATTCCAAACCTGCATGAATAGCACGCACTTCGGGTTCTTTACCCGTCAGACCGATATAGGCTTGGCGGGTGACTGCCAACAATCCGGAATTGACATCGGGTTTCCAACCAGGATATCCGTCACCGTGCGACACTTCTGCACCAGAAAGCGCCAAGGCACATTCTACCATATTCTTCAGATTGTGCTTTTGCGACTCTACGGAAGAGCGTTGGGAAGTATTGATTTCTATAAAATGTCCGTTGCCATCTTTCTTGGTTTTGACACTTGCCAAGTTGGTTGATGTTTCGACAAGCCCCGGCATGTCTTTCGACATAGCAAACACACCGTGCGGACAAGCATAAAGCGACAGCAAGAGTTTATCGGAAACACCTTTGGGAATTACCGTTTTAGGCAGTTCGGTACTTTCCAAAGAGAGTTGCACTCCTTTTTCCACATCCAATATCTCCGCTTCGATTTCAGCAACGAAAGTATTGAAATCTATGCGTAATTGCTCTTTGTAAGCAAAGGGTACACAGATGAGTGCGGAAGCCTCACGGGCAATAGCATTCCGGAGATTACCCCCATCAATGCGACTGAGGAGCATGGTACCCATCTGACGACGCTGCAGTTGTTGTTCCACTTCGAAGAGGAAACGCACTAATACCTTGTTGGCATTGGCACGCCCTTTATTGATGTCATCTCCGGAGTGACCACCCAACAAGCCACTTACTTTCACTTCGGCAGCAAACCAATGGATATCTTCTTGTCCGACACCGGAAGGAGCAAAAAAGTTGGCTTGCGACAATGTAATCGGCTCATAGTAAAGTTTGGCAAGCGTATCGATACCACCGGCACAACCGATAAAGATTTGTCCGTCATCTTCAGAATCGAGATTGATAAGGCGTTTGCCTTGCAAGTGTCCGTCAGGCAGATTGTTAGCACCGGTGAGACCTGTTTCTTCGTCAACAGTAAACAAGCATTCCAAGGCGGGATGCTCCATCGTAGTGGAAGTGAGTGCCGCCAACATCATAGCCATACCGATACCATTGTCAGCACCTAAGGTGGTACCACGTGCTTTTACCCAATCGCCATCGACATAGGTCTGAATAGGATCGGCAAAGAAATCGTGCCGGATATCGCTGTTCTTCTCACACACCATGTCCATATGGGCTTGGAGAATAACACCCGGATGGCTTTCATAGCCTCGGGTAGCCGGTTTGCGAAGGATAATATTGCCGGTGGCAGCGTTTTCTGCAAGCGGCAGGAACTCATATTCAATATTATGCTGCCGGGCAAAGCCGATAAGCCATTGGCAAATCTTTTCCTCGTGTTTGGAAGGACGAGGGACCTGTGTAATCTGTTGGAAGATAGAGAATACTTCCTGTGGTTGCAAGTTGTTCATAGTTGTAAGTTTGTTTTGTTGTTTTATTCGTGTGCCACTTCGGGAGCAATGGTACGCAAGTATTCTTCAGGATAAGCAGGGCGCAAAGGCGAAGAAGGTTGCCCGTAAGGATTGCGCAAGAATTGTCCGTCTTTCTCTTTCTTTTGCTGTCCGTCAAGGTATTTCACCAACAGGTATTCGCTCAAGCGGCGCCATGCTTCGGTGGAAGTTTGGGCTTGCGAATAGGAGAACTGCGTCAGGAAAGTCTGTGCATCGGCTGGCGACATCTCAGCGGCAGCCATATCGATTTGCGGAATCAAAGTATTGAAATACTCTTCCCATCCTGCCTGCACTTTACGGATTTCGGGCAGCATAACGGAATATTTGGCATAAGCAAAGTTAGCCACCTGGTTGTAGATCCAGAAAGCAGAAGTGGCGGAATAGGTGTATAAATCGCCATTGTCAGGACTATAGCACCAAGGTACGGCATTGGCACGGCAATAGACAGGTACATAGAGGTTAGTGGCAGCGTCATCGACACCGAACCAGAAGATACCGCCAACATGGTCGGGTACATAGCCACGCATTTGAGCAACGAAACTCCAAGCCGTCTGTTGGGTAGCAGTAGGCCGTTCGAACCAGTATTGCAAGCTGTCGAGTTTGAAACCCAAACTACCGTAACGCAATTTGGAATGCCATGGTCCGGCATCAGTGCCTTGCGTGATATCAAGCGGAGTGCCTTCGTATTGGTCGCGCATATAATTCTTAAAGTCCTGCACGGAGAGTTTACGATCGGGGCGAACATAAAGCGGCATACGCTTATCCGATTTTCCTGTTACGTAATCGTAGTACTGATCCATCTGAGAATTGACTTGACGGAAAAAGCTCCATACACGTGCTTCACAGATATAGAGACCTGAGAAATCCAACGGATTATAGGTATCAGAAAAACTGAAGTCTTTGTCTTTACCGGAAAAGTATCCTTTTTCACGGGCAAAAGATATGACATCGGGCGAATACATCCAGTTATCCTTGTCCTTGAAATTGATAGTAGTGATACGCGCCTGATTGGCATGGGCAGAGACACAATCATCCGGAATACGGGTAGCCACCCAGACGGCTCCTTTGTTGCCTACGCCTTTGCCTATCATTTCCATAATCCAAACCTCGTTAGGGTCGGCAATAGAGAAACTTTCGCCTTCGGAGTAGTAGCCGTATTCTGCCACCAAGGATGTCATACACTGAATGGCTTCACGAGCAGTGCGTGAGCGTTGCAATGCTATATAAATAAGACTCCCATAGTCGATTATTCCCAAGGAATCAGCCAATTCGGGACGTCCTCCGAAAGTAGTTTCGCCAATAGTAAGCTGGTGCTCGTTCATATTACCTATTACGGAATAGGTGTGTGCCGGTTGTGGTATCTCACCGAGATATTTACCTGTATCCCAATCATATACCTGTCGCATGGCACCTTTCGGGTGGTCAGCGGCAGGTTGATAGTAGAGAGCACCGTAGAGCGAATAAGAGTCAGCTGCATAGGAAAGCAAGGTGCTGCCATCGACAGTGGCATCTTTGCCTGCCATGAAATTGGTGCAAGCCCAAGAAGAGGCTACGGCACAAATCATTCCCAATAATAAAATCGTTTTCTTCATCATAGTTGTAATGTATTATAAGCGGTTTGCCAGTTGATTATTTGCGTATTTGTATGCGTCCGTCAGTGGAAGCGGTAACGGGTTTGCCGGATCCGGTAGTCTGATGGACATATTCAATATAAAGATCTCTTATTTTGAGGTCGGTATCTCTCTTCTCCAAATGATGTGCCAATGGTGTAAGATTATCCATGCCGTTAGAGAGATAGTCGCTTGTTGCAACGTAATATACAGCTTCTTCCTCAACAGGTTTGCCGTTGAGGCGTACTTGCTTTGCCTCGTCGCCATCGATAACCATCCGCAAAGTGCGGGATATACCTTGTCCGCCTTGCCGGGCAATGACATCGCAGAGTTGGAGAACCTCTTCGCCTTTCATAGTCAATATCACCAGACGGTTATCGAAAGGCATGAGTTCGAATACGTGACGCCAAGTGATGTCGCCCGCCTGCCAATCGCAACGGATACCGCCGATATTGACTATGGCAAAATCGACCGGAGTACCGGCAACCTGCACCGCCATATCGTAGAGCGCATCGGTTGCCCAATTAAGCAAAGGACTCTCAGGGAGAAAGGCTTTCATGGGAACAGGTGCGTAACCGATAGGTATATTGAGTTGTCCGCTCAATTCTTCCTGAACGAGTTGCAAAGAACGGAGATAGGCAGTGTCTTGTATGGCATCGGCTGTAGAATCAACAGCAATGGCCCGGGATTGCATTGCAGTAATTTGCCGGGGTTGACGGGTACAAGCCACAGAAAGACAAGCGGCAGCCAAAAAGACATAAACGGTTTTCATATTGATTGGTTTATTGTAATATATTATATAATAATAATTTGCACATGGTACATCCATTGCCGGAGCACACCGAATCTACAATTAACTCTGCAAAGATACTAAAATTTGCTTATTCATACAAATAGTACTACCTTTGCAGGCTTCAAACAAACAGGTTTCAGAAGGTATGAATCAGAAAGGTATCGGTCGGAGAACAGTGCAGTATTTCAAAGGATATATGCCTTTTTACAAGCGCAATCTGCGTTTGGCATTTCCTGTGATGATGACTCAGTTAGGCAGTGCGTTGGTCGGTTTCTTCGATACCGTGATGGTGGGACATTACGGAACGACGGAATTGGCGGCAGTGTCGTTTTCGAACTCGTTTTACTTGATGGTGATGGTGTTTACAATGGGTCTTGTGATGAGTGTGACACCATTGGTGGGAACCGCCTTTGTACAGAAGAAAGAAGACGAAGTGGCGAACCTGCTGCATAACGGACTGGTATTCATCTTCATCATCACGATAGCAGCATGCGCTTTGCTTTTGGCTTGCGTGCCTTTATTAGGCTATATGGGACAGGAGCCGGAAGTGATTGAGAAGGCTGTGCCTTATTTCGTTACGATTACAATCAGTCTGTTCCCATTCATATTTTTCCAGTTCTTCAAACAATTCTTTGAGGGAATCGGAAATACAATGGCTGCTATGTGCATCATGCTTTCGACCAACTTACTGAATATATTGCTGAACTATCTGCTTATCTTCGGCAAATGGGGTTTCCCCGAGTGGGGTGCACTTGGAGCAGGCGTGGCAAGTCTGATTGCCAGGATATTGATGCCGATACTGTTTTTAGCGGTATTTGCATGCCGCAAAGAGTGGTCGGGCTATCTGCGTTCGTTCCGTTGGAAAAACATCCACACAAGCGTAATGCGGCAATTGGCGGCATTGGGCTTGCCAATCGGTACGCAGACATTGCTGGAAACGATTGCTTTTGCAGGGTCGTATATCATTGTCGGCTGGCTGAGCAAAGAAGCCATGGCTGCTCATCAGATCGGTAACCAAATTGCCAACCTGACTTTCATGCTGGCTGTGGGAATAGGTGCCGCCACTACCGTGAGAGTATCGCACCAATACGGGTTACGCGATTACAAGGCTGTCAGAATGGCTGCCAATGCCAGTATTCATCTCTGCTTACTGATGAACGCCATCGGCGCTACCCTGATGATAAGTTGCCGGAAAATCATTCCGTTGGCATTTACGAACGACCCTGCGGTGATAGAAATAGCTTCGTCACTCTTGATATTTGCCGGACTTTTCCAACTCTCTGACGGTTTGCAATGCGTGGGCATTGCCATGCTCAGAGGTATTCAGGATGTACGCCGCCCTGCGCTATACGCTTTTATCGCCTATATTCTGCTGGAACTGCCGATAGGATATATCCTGATGTTCCCTTGCGGATTGGGCGCCAACGGCATGTGGATCGGATTTATCATCGGTCTGTCGGTTGCCGCCGTGCTTTTCCATACCCGTTTCCGTTCGCAATTCAGGAAAATAGCGAACAGTTGATATTCAATATTTGATATTGCACTATCGGACAGAAGTATGCCTTGTGGCGTATGCAGGCAATCAGACAAGACATTAACGGATTTTTTCAGACGCGATAAATCGCGTTTCTACACTACATTACCGAATCTTTCAGACGAGGCACGCTCCGTCTCTACACGATGCCGACGAAACCTCAATGAGAACATACGGATGTCACATGCCGTTGCCGTGCTTTTGCCGTGTTTTTGCCGTAATCGGTAGCACGGAGATATATAGGTGACAGGGAGATGAGCAGGAGGTGATATATCATCGTGCTTCCGATGAGATTTGCAAGAACCGAAGATTATTGTTACCTTTGTAGCCCGTAATGTATTATCCGCAGGAAAGCGGGATAAACAGAACTTGTAGGACCTATTATTAATCACATAGAAAAGCAGCTACTATGTTCCTCATCGGCATTGCAGGCGGCACCGGCTCGGGTAAAACAACGGTGGTAAAGAAACTAACTGAAAGTCTCCCCAAAGGAGAGGTCGCCATTATCCCCTTGGATTCGTATTACAAAGACTCGTCGAATGTCCCCGTAGAAGAAAGGCAGAACATCAATTTCGACCACCCCGATGCTTTCGACTGGCCTCTATTGGAAAAACACGTAAAAGCCCTACGGGAAGGGAAAGCCATCGAACAACCGACGTATTCGTATCTGACCTGTACACGATTGCCAGAGACAATACATGTCGAGCCCCGGGAAGTGGTTATCATAGAGGGAATTATGAGTCTTTGCGAAAAGAAGCTACTCAACCAAATGGACTTGAAGATATTCGTGGACGCGGATGCCGATGAACGTCTGATTCGCGTAATGCGGCGCGATGTGGTGGAGCGCGGCCGTACGGCTGAGGCAGTGATTGAACGTTATACCCGTACGTTGAAGCCTATGCACATGCAGTTTATCGAACCCTGCAAGCGATATGCGGATATCATCGTTCCGCAAGGCGGGCATAACAAAGCTGCTATCAATATGCTCATCAAGTTCGTAAAGCAACAAATAGCAGAACGGAACTAATAGACATCTAACCATTTCAACGTATGCTCCAATCGCTTGACAAGATATTGTTTTTCGATATAGAAACGGCTCCGTCGGTAGCGGAGTTCGGACTATTGAACGAGGGAATGCAACATCTGTGGACAGAAAAATACGGGAAGCTGGCAGACAGAAATCCCGAACGATATGCCCAAACGGCAGAAAAAGGCTGGCAAGAAGCGGGCGTCTATGCGGAATTTGCCAGGGTGGTTTGTATTTCTGTGGGATTCTGCTACAGAAAAGACGGCGCATGGCACCTGAGGACAAAATCGTTTTGCAGCGAGGACGAGCATGCCATCTTAACCGATTTCTTAGAATTGTTAGGACGGTTCATGCTAACGCCTTATCACAATCTGTGCGGACACAACATCAAAGAGTTTGACGTCCCGTTTGTTTGCCGCAGAGCACTTATCAACGGACTGACTTTGCCCGACTGTCTGCAAATAGCGGGCAAAAAACCATGGGAGATACCTTTCATCGACACGATGGAGCTTTGGAAATTCGGTGATTTCAAGAGCTATACGGCTCTGAAACTGCTCACTGCAGTATTCGGTATTCCGACACCTAAGGACGATATTGACGGCAGCGAAGTTGCGAGAGTGTTCTACGAAGAAAAAGACCTCAGACGGATATCGGTATATTGTCAGAAGGACGTAGTTGCGACCACGCAAGTATTCCTGAGAATGAAAGGCGAGCCGCTGATCGCCGCAGAAAACATAGAAAGTGCCTGATTGCGAGGAATGAAGCAATACAATCGATATATTCTGTCAGTTATAACACCGGTAATCTTATCAGTGATGTTTCTTGCAGGGTATTTTATTGCTCTCCAATCAGGTGATTTGACAGACGAAACAGCGTCAACAGACAGAGACGGAATCGTTCCGTATGAACAGACGTTCAAAGCAGAAGCCGAACGCATCGGATGGGATTGGACATTGGTTGCCGCCGTGTGCTATGAAGAATCACATTTCAATCCGAACGCGAAATCCCAGAGCGGTGCATTGGGACTGATGCAATTGATGCCCACCACGGCACAACGGTTCGGTCTGAACGATTCGACCGTTTTTCTTCCTGAAGAAAACATCAGGGCAGGCGTGAGCTATATTGCCTATCTGCAAGAAACATTCTCGTTTATCGGAAACCCGCAAGAACAAATACATTTCGTATTAGCATCGTATAATGCAGGTCCGGCACATATCATGGACGCCCGACGGTTAGCCAAAGCGTACGGTAGGAGTCCGTATGTATGGTTCGACAATACGGAATATTGGCTCGAGCGGCTTCAAGAACCTGATGTAGCGAACGATACGGTGGTATGGTATGGCAGTTTCAATGCCACGGAGACCGTCAATTACGTCAGGAAAGTATTGCGCAGGCAGCAAAAATACGAGAAACTGACAGCACCATCGCTCTGATTATCAAGCCTATTCCACCCAAAGCACCAATCCCTTGAGATATTCGCCTTCGGGATGATAGATATTGACAGGATGATCCTGCGGCTGCGTAAGCTGATGGAGAATACGCACCTTGCGCTTGGACATTGCCGCTGCACTAAATACCGCCAAACGAAACATATCCTTATCAACAGCTTGCGAGCAGGAGAATGTGAAGAGAATACCACCCGGACGAATCTTCTCAAAGGCTTTGGCATTCAGCCGTTTGTAACCTTGCAACGCATTGCGGACAGCTCCACGGTGTTTGGCAAAGGCAGGCGGGTCGAGAATGATGAGGTCGTAGGCATCACCGGCTTTTTCCAAGTATCTGAAAGCATCTTCCACAAAAGCCTCGTGACGCCGGGTATCCGGGAAATTGCGCAGGACATTTTGGTTGACCAAATCGACCGCAATAGCACTGCTGTCAACGGAATGCACCAAATTGGCACCACCCCGCAAAGCATAGACAGAGAAACCGCCGGTATAGCAGAACATATTCAGTACGTTCTTGCCTCGGGCATAACGTTGCAAAAGCATACGGTTCTCACGCTGATCGACAAAGAAACCTGTTTTTTGTCCCCGCAACCAGTCGATACCAAAGATGAGTCCGTTCTCTTTTGCCAAGCAAGCGGATTCAGCACCGATAAGATAGCCGTTGAGCATATCTGTTGAAGCGTCTTTGAGTTGCGCTTTGTAAGGCAAGGTGCCTTCGGACTTATAATACACGTTTTTGACAGCCGGAACAACATCAACGATTGCCTGCGCCAGTTCGTGACGCATATAGTGCATACCGACGGAATGAGCTTGGAGGACAGCCGTATCGTCGTAGATATCCACTACCAAACCGGGCAGGAAATCGCCTTCGCCATGGACGAGACGATAGGTATTGTTGTCGTTGCTAATCAAGCCTATAGCTTCGCGCATGGCGTATGCAGCACGAATCCGGTCATGCCAAAAGCCGGCAGGCAGTTCTTCGGTAAAGAACTCCAAAATACGAACGGCAATACTGCCAATCTGATAGTGCCCAATGCCCAAAGAGTCACCTTTTGCGCTACGGACCAGCACCAAACCGCCTTCTTCAGGCGTACCATTGATATAGGCAATTGCTCCCGAAAAGACCCAAGGGTGAAACCGAAGGAGAGAATCTTCTTTGCGGGGTTTGAGATAGATTATCGGCATCATAATATTATTCGTTTACTTCGTGCATTTGTTGCGCCCTTTGCTCCAATACCTGTTGCTGGTGCTCAATCTGGCGCTGACGGTCTTCCGCCAAAAGAATTTCCACCATCTTGGGATAGAGCGGCCGGGTAGCACACAGTTCTTTGTATATAAGCAATGTCGCCCATGCGTCGGTGGAAGCATATCGTGCCTGTTCGGGCGTAAGAACAGGATTTTCCCAATTGGTCAACTGCTGTGATTTGGAGATTCTTTTGCCAAACAATATAGCAAATATCTTCTGCAAACCGAGGTCCAAGATACCATATTGATGCACCATCTTTTGCACATCCACACAATTTTGCGGGCGGAAAGGATGCAGACGCTGCAGACCGCGCAAATCATCGGCAAAAGCCAAACCCACTTTGCAAACAGAAGGATCGGCAAAGAACATTGCCAACTCTTCAGGAAAGCCGATGTGGCGCAATTGGAAAAGGTAGCAACGCTTTTCGGTGGCGATTTGCACCAAAGCCGTAGAGTATCTCTGACCGTGTACGAAACTCGGGCGAGTTTCGGTATCGACTCCGACCACTTTGCATTGATTCAGTTCGTCAATAGCCACCGCCAAGCAAGAAGCATTATTGACAACAATCACCTCCCCCTCGAATTGCACGAGAGGCAAACGGCTGACCTCTTCTTTGCTGATTCTATGTAGAAAACGGTTGGGCTTCATATCAATCGTGGCAGTGGCAATCGTCGCCGCAATGATGATGTTGATGACAATCGCAATCATCGTCGTCGCAACCGCAATGATGATGTCCGTCTTCGTCCATATCGCCAGCTTCTACCCATAAGGCATGCAAAGCCCGCAAGGCATTGAGCAGTTTCTGCCCCCAATGCTGCTTAAACGCCTCCAAGCAGGAAAGGACCGCATCGTTCATAATGTCTTCTTCGGCAGTCTGATAGTTGGCAGCCATATCTTTCAGCTCCTGATAGATGTCCGCCAGATTTTCTGACAGGAAAGCAGTTATCGGTTCGTCAGAGTAACGCATATCCTCCATAAAGACCTCGAGATAAGCATCGTCGGTACCCAAGACAGACTTTATGCCATCTTGCACAGCATTGTAATCGTCTTCAGATACAAACTGCTGCGAATATCCTTCCAACTCTTGTTCGGGCAAGGGCAGAAGTTGTGTTTTGAGATAAAGCAACGGGAGCAATTTGAGCAACTTATCCAACAAATCGTGTCTGCCGATTTCGTCCAAATGCTCCAAAAGCAGACATGTTTGTGCCGCAACCGTTACAAAATCAATCACTTCAGGAGTGTACACATAGTGTTTTGGCAATTCTTGCATAGTCATTACAAATTATTGTGCAAAAGTACTACTATTTCAGTAAATGTACAAACGCAATGGAGGATGGTCAGTCCCCGAAGTGAAACAAAACAAACTCGGGGCGTAAACCAATGAAGCACAGCGGAATGTTTGCACCACGAAATATGCAGAACCCCCGGAGTATAAAACGCCTTAGCAGTAGCGGTGACGTTCCGCTACGTAGGGCGTTGCCAGACTTGTCAAAGATCATCGTGCTTTTTCTCCCGTCTCACGACGGTAGGTTACATCGCTACGAAGAAAGCACCTACCTCATAGCAGATGGATAAGCAGCACTTAGGCTGAAGTTCATTTTGCATTGCCATCGACACTTCGATTTCGCTCTGCAAATATACGGCGGAAACTGAGCCATTTCCAAGGACAAGTGTCCGCTTTTTGTCCGTTTTTACATTGTCTATTTCCCTGTACAAATATACGGCAACGGAAAGGGGCGTTGTCAGAAAACTGTACACAAGTGCACAAAAGCGCTCACAAATGCTCACAAGTATCACCCTGCAGCGTTCTGCCTTGCCCCCGCCAATTGCATGCAAAGATACGGTGACAGAAAAGAGTATTTTCCGTTTAATTGCGGATTAATGCTGTTGTTGCGGATTATTGCGGATTAGCAGTGTTTTTTAAATCACTGCAAAGATACGGCAAGAAAAAGGGCTATTAATCGTCTTTGTAGGTCTTTGACAATCTTTGGTAGAAAGTTGTAGAAAGATGTAGTCTTTGCCGTTGTATTTTCTGCTTTGAGTTGATGGCCCCGTGCTGCAAGACATCGGCAGACCGATGGCATAGTAGAAAGTCCGTTGCATAGTACTATCCTCGGTTGCATTCCATACCGCCACATTGTTGCCCAAGTGGCCGCGGCGATAGTAATAGTAATCGTATTCTTGGCGGTATGACCGAAGATATATCTGCCGCATAACATATCCTTCCGTATTATAGATTGTATGTATCTGCGGTGTTCCGTATCCTGCTAATTCGCCAAATCTATTGGTAGATGTAACGTTCCCGTTGTATACGGTGGTTATTTGTTCGATATGCCTTGGGGCAGGCTCTAATTGCAACACTTGGGTGACGGGTTGTGCCAATTGCTGCAAAAAGGTATAAGTTTTTGAATACAGCTTACGTCCTGCTGCATCATATACATTCACTATCTGGTTGCCGTTCATAAACTGGATTGTGTCCGGCAAATTTAGCAAATTATATCGGATGGTGCAAATATTCCGGTCAAAATCCAGGGCAACCGCATCAAAATTTTATCAACTAATTAACTTATTGATAATCAAATGTGACATTTTATGATATTAGATAAGATACAAAATTGACAAGTATTGATTGTCTGGCTGTTGACATTTTGATGCGGTTGCCCTGTAAAGATACTGCAAAAATTGCATATTTCCAAATTTTGTGTATTAGAATTTTATTTTGAAACAATTTAATAAACAAGCGTTTGCAAAAACGCCATATTGGAATTTTAGTCTATTAGGCTATATTGACTATCTCAATGCATAATTTTACCAAGTATTTGCGTAACCCCGATAGTGGCAGTCTGCAATTTTTATACAACGGTCTGTTTGTATCTGCCGATACCGCTTTTTGCATTGTTACATATGCCTACAACATCTTTTCTTTTCACAAGACAACAGGCGATATTACGGGCAAGTGCTGCTACGGTGTTGCCATGCAGCCGGAAAATAATATTTTTCCATACGAAGAATTATTTGTACCTTTGCGAGATTATTCACGAAAACAACAAACAGATAAAGATGTCACTTCAATGCGGAATAGTAGGATTGCCCAATGTAGGCAAATCAACACTCTTTAATTGTCTCAGTAATGCGAAAGCCCAATCTGCCAACTTTCCATTTTGCACGATAGAACCCAATGTGGGCGTTATCACCGTTCCGGACGAGCGTCTCAACAAACTGGCAGAGCTCTGTCATCCCGAACGCGTCATTCCGACGACAGTCGAGATAGTGGATATTGCCGGATTGGTGAAAGGCGCCAGCAAGGGAGAAGGCTTGGGCAACAAGTTCCTGGCAAACATACGGGAAACAGATGCCATATTACATGTTCTGCGGTGTTTCGACGACGACAACGTGGTGCATGTTGACGGCAAAGTCAATCCCGTAAGAGACAAAGAAATCATTGATACCGAACTACAGCTGAAAGACCTCGAAACGGTGGAATCGCGTTTGCAAAAGGTACAGAAACAAGCACAAACGGGCGGAGACAAGCAAGCCAAAGCAGCCGTGCAAGTATTACTAAAATACAAAGCCGCCTTGGAGCAAGGCAAATCGGCACGCACCGTCAAGCTTGACAACAAAGAGGAAGAAGCCATTGCCAAAGAGATGTTCCTGTTGACCAACAAACCGGTGATGTACATATGCAATGTGGACGAAGATTCCGCCATATCGGGCAACGCATATGTAGAGCAAGTAAGAGAAGCTGTACGGGAAGAAGAAGCGGAAGTGCTCGTAGTGGCAGCCAAGATAGAATCGGAGATTGCAGAACTTGAGACTTACGAAGAACGACAGATGTTCCTGCAAGAGATAGGGCTCGAGGAATCGGGCGTCAACCGGTTGATCAAGAAAGCATACAGTCTGCTCCATCTGAAAACATTCCTGACGGCAGGAAGCGACGAAGTACGTGCATGGACTTTTATGGACGGCTCGAAAGCACCGCAATGCGCAGGTATCATCCACACCGATTTTGAAAGAGGATTTATCCGTGCGGAAGTTATCAAATATGATGATTTTGTCAGTCTCGGTTCGGAAAGTGCCTGCCGTGATGCCGGCAAACTTTCGATAGAAGGCAAAGACTATTTGGTGCAAGACGGCGATATTATGCATTTCCGCTTTAACGTATAAACAAGGTAAGACGATGTTTGATTTTATAACTCCATGGCTGCAAAACCCGTATGCACTGGCTGCCATATTGGTAGCAGGTTTTGTGTTCCTCATATTAGGTGCAGATTGGTTAGTGGACGGTGCTTCGGGTATTGCCAAACGCTATCAGGTTTCCGATTTGGTAATCGGATTGACGATAGTGGCTTTCGGTACTTCGATGCCGGAGATGATTGTCAATCTTGTATCGGTGGCGCACGGTACGACGGATATTGCCATTACGAACATTCTGGGCAGCAATACCATCAACGTATTTATTATCTTAGGATTGACAGCCATTGTATATCCTGTTGCGTCACAAAAATCTTCCCGTAAGTTTGATATTCCGTTTGCCATGGCAGCAGGGCTGTTAGTGTTGTTATTTGTAGCAGCCGATAACTTGTTTGGCAACGGCACAGCCGGTATAGGGCGTGGCGAAGGCATTGTACTATTGATTTTCTTTGTGATTTTCATGGTGCTTACATTCCGCCGTGCCAAAGTGGCTCCAAGCACTATACAAGCCGGCAACTATCGTCCGATGAAAGTATGGAAAGCCTTGGTTCTCATAGTTTTCGGACTACTGCTTTTGGTTTGCGGCGGAGAAATGATCGTGAAATCTTCTGTGAAGATTGCCACTGACTTGGGCATATCAGATGCCATTATCGGATTGACGGTTGTGGCATTGGGCACATCGCTTCCGGAACTGGCTACATCGGTGGTTGCCGCCTTCAAAAAGAACAGCGACCTGGCATTAGGCAACGTGATAGGCAGCAATATCTTCAACGTATTCTTTGTATTGGGTGTCAGCAGTGTTATTCACCCGCTACCCGCTTATGACGGTCTGGCAGTAGATGCATTTCTTGCCGCACTCGGCTGTGCATTGGTGTGGATATTCGTAGAAACGAACAAAGAACGGGAAGTAAAACGATGGGAAGGGATGCTGCTCGTATTAATCTATGCAGGCTATCTCACTTACCGACTGATGACAATGTAGCACGGTTTACGCGGCGGCGCTCTTTATCACAGAACCAACCGTATTTATTGAAATACCTGCATATATTCACAATATGCACCCACAGAAGCTTCCTATTCTTATAGGAAGCTTTTTCATGATGGTGCACAATGGTTACTTCGGGATAGAAAAGCGTCAGAAACGAGCGGTGGATACGGCGTGTAAGATCGATATCCTCAGGATACATAAAGAAACGTTCATCGAATATACCCACTTGTTTCAGCGCCATAGTATTGAGCAACATAAAACAGCCGGACAGATACGGGATATTCATCTGTCGGCTATAGCCCGTAAAACGCAGTTCGAAACGGTTCATCCGCCGTTCCAGCCAACTGCCCGGCAAAAAACGCCGTCCGAACAAATCAAGCGGCGTTGGGAGCAGTTTGCAAAGATATTGCAATTCGCCATCGGGATAAATTACTTTGGGCATCATACTGCCCACTTCCGGATGTTGTTGCATATAGTGAATCATCCGCCCAATATCACCCGGATTGAAACTCACATCGGCATTCAGCACTAAATGGAAAGGAATATCCTCTTCGACAGTTTTGCGGAGAGCGATATTATTGCCGGCTCCATAGCCAAGATTCCTACCAACATAGACATACTCCAATTTTTCCGATGAAACGGGCAAATCAGGTATCTGCACAGGCGAGTTGTCGATCAGATAAAGCTTGTGCAACCCATCCACTTCCAACAACAAGGACACAGCATGTGCCAGTTGCCGGATATCAGGTTTATACAAAACGATGGACGCATTGAACATAGCTCATTATTTTATCTGGTTTTGCACATCGTGCTTCATATAGTCGTATCGCCAATAATTCTCCGCCAATTGCATTTGCCGGCTTTGCACGGCATGTTTGTCGGCATGGAGCAATTCGAAGACTGTACACATATTGGAGGGGTTGCTAATCAACTGATGATTGTTGGTATAGGACCGATACGTGGCATGGAGCATCAGCACATAGATGACAACAGCCGCCGTTTGTTTTAGCAAAGCAGCGTACGGTATTTGAAGAGCATCTTTATCAGAGAGCAAACGGAAGATATAGACAACTACAAAAGGCAGGAAATACGAGCGTATCCGGTTCAGCAAGAAGAAGAACTGATAGAACGACACCATAAAGACAAGACCAATGACAGTGACGATTCCGACAGTAGAAAACAATGTCTTCCGGTATTGGACATAGTGTGCAAGGCACACCACAGCCGTCATATAAATAAAGAACACCATCTGCACTTGCCGTCCTTTGCGGAAGTGGAGCACAATCGTATCGGCATATTCATCAGGGAAGGGCAAAAGGCGCACGACAGGAGCAATAACTTTATATAACGGTATGATAATCAGTATTGCCAATACGAATATAAGCAACTGATAGAGATAAAGCGGAATCGTCTTGCTATGTAAGACAGAGAAGAACAGCGTCAGTGCGACCATAAATATGCCCGAACGGTGGAAGCTGCAAGCCAGTATGACAAACAAAGCCGTCAGCAGATAGCGTTTGTTCTGCAGCGACAGCACCATCAGTATGAAGAACGCAACAGCCATACATTGACGGAGTTGTACCATAGGAAGGTTCGCATCGAGAACAAAGACTATCATCAAAGCAAAAGTGCGTCCCTGCGGAATCATCCGCAACAGGAAATAGAGTGCCACGAAATAGACGGTAGAAACAATGGCAGTCATCCAATAATAGGAAACTCCCCACGAGTGCAACACACTGCAAAATACGGCAAAGCCCGTTTCGAATGTAAGTTCAGCCGAATGAGCCAGGACATAGGTATAGTGCGGAACATGTTCGTAGAAACGGACATAGTTGACGGTGTCGGAACCATAGTAGTATTTGATAATGCACAAAAACCAAGTCAGGAAAAATGCCACATAGAATATATCCCGTTGCAAGCGCGGCATGCGTGTTGTAAGTCCATCTGACAAACCCAGCAGCAAAAGAATGATTGATATGACAGTTGCCAACGACATTGGTTAGTGTGATACGATTTTGGTTCAACAATGCACTTCTTCCGAAAATCGTGTCAAAGGTACAAATAAAACCTGACACACACAAA
Organism: Bacteroidales bacterium; assembly: GCA_022783865.1. Lineage (GTDB taxonomy): Bacteria > Bacteroidota > Bacteroidia > Bacteroidales > Paludibacteraceae > Colicola. The sequence goes on along the minus strand of JALFYY010000010.1, from coordinate 68,304 downwards.
AAAGTCCAAAACATTATTGCTTTGGACTTTCAGTAATGAGCGAAACCAATACTTATTCAGCTGCAGGTGCTTCTTCGGCAGTTTCTTCAGCTGCGGCAGCAGCTTCTGCTTCGAGGGCTTCCTGTTTTTTCTTTGCCAGTTCGGCTGCTTTCGCTTTGTTGGTTTCTACTTCGGCTGCCAAACGCTCTTTTTCGATTTGAGCTTTCTTGTCAGCTTCAGCTTGGCTGATTTTGCCATTCTTAGCATCTTTCTGTGCTTTCCAAGCATCGAAACGCTTTTGAGCTTCAGCTTCGTCGAATGCGCCTTTCTTAACACCGCCGTTCAAGTGGTGCATAAGCATTACGCCTTCACCCGAAAGGATGTTGCGTACGGTGTCGGTAGGTTGTGCACCTACGCCTACCCAATACAATGCACGGGCGAAATCGAGATCTACCGTAGCAGGATTGGTGTTAGGATTGTAAGAACCAATACGCTCAATAAACTTACCATCACGCGGTGCACGACTATCTGCCACTACGATGTGATAGTAAGCATAGTCTTTGTGGCCATGACGAGCCAAACGAATTTTTGTTGCCATTATTCAATGTGCTTTTAGTGAGTTATAACTACTCTGAGTTACTTACCCGGGTTAATATAAATTCTATTGCTTTTTCACGAAAAGCGTTGCAAAAGTACAACATTATTTCCGAATACACAACAATTTGCACCAATTTTCCGTAATCTTTAACAAATAGTTAATAATTAATAGTTAATATTGGGCCTAATATTGCCTTATCGGGACAAATGTACGCCTCGGCGTATGCGGGCGGGGGAGCCACAGCATCCTTTGCGCAGGTTTCGGGCACCCCTCGCAAGGGTTATACAGGGATTATACAAGGGTTATATTATACGGGCGGAACGCCCCTCGGCAATATTATCGGACTATTTAGACGGGGCACGCCCCGCCGCTACATAATTAGGCAGTTAGTCAATTATTTAGTTACTCAGACGAGGCACACTATATCTCTACATAACACCATCAAAAAAAAGGAGACATAGTGCTATGTCTCCTTTTTGATTCGGATGATTATCATCATTTGATGAACTTGAGCGAGCCTTGGGCGGTACGGACAACGTAAACACCTTGCGGCATGGAAGTCATATCGATATCGGTATTGCCGGTAGCCACCAACTGGCCATTGACATTGTAAACCCATAAGGCAATATTATTGTTGTTATGGATAATGCCTTGGCTATAGAAGATACCGTCAAGCGTGATTTGCAAGAGACCGTCGTGGATAGTAACCGTCACTTTACAAGTAGCGGTGAAATTGCCATCTTCGGTAGTAACCGTAATGATTGCTTCACCTTCGGCTACAGCCGTTACTACCCCATCGGCTACAGTAGCGACTGCTTCGTTGTCGGACGACCAAACAACATTCTTATTGGCAGCATTCTCAGGAGTAACGGTAGCCACCAAAGTTGCCGTTTCAGGTACTACCAATTCGAGCGTAGCTTTATCAAGTTCCACACCTGTAACTGCTACAGGCGTAACAATGATGCGGCAAGTCGCCGTAAATCCACCTTCTTCGGTGGTAACCGTGATATTGGCTTCACCAGCCGCTACAGCAGTAACGACTCCATTGGCAACCGTAGCAACAGCCTCATTGTCAGATGCCCAAGCAACCTTTTGGTTGGTAGCATCGGTAGGAGTGAAGACAGGAGTGAGTGTAAGTTTATTGCCTTCCACAAGGGTTTCATCGGTCTTATCGAGTGCCACACCTTCCATATCCACGCGAACAGTTACCTTGCAAGATGCCTGCAACATACCTTCGAGCGTAATAACCGTGACTTGTGCTTCACCCGGAGCGATAGCTTCAACCACACCGTCTTTTACTTTAGCCACTTCCTTATTAGAAGACATCCACATAACAGTTTTGTTCTCAGCCTGCTCCGGCATAACAGTAGCCACCAATGTTGCTTTCTTGCCACGACCGAGAACAATGGCTTCTTGGTCGAGTATCACACCTTCCACATTACCGCTGAAAGGTTTCTGAACGGTCAGAGTATGCTTAGCAGGAACGGTAGTGATATTGTTTTCACGAGGAAGAGTAAAGATATACATACCCGGATCACCGGTAGCTACAAGGTTGCCTGCGTAGTCGAAATTCAACTGACGGAAGGAATTGTTGTAAGCCGTACCACAACTATGTTTGTAAGAATAACGAAGCGTGAGTACCGGTGTATCAGCATTCCATGCGATATCGAATACCTGGAAATTGTTGTCAGCACCATTGAGCACTAACATACTCTCATCTGCAGACAACGCAAAGGCAGAACCGAACGAGCCGATAATAATTTCATTATAGAGGTCATCAGCCGACGAGAAAGTGCATTCGCCATCCCATGTATAGAAACGGAGAGAAGTAGCACCGGAGTTGTTCTGACCTGCTGTACGGTTCTGGCTTACCCAAACACCATGCGAGCATCCCCAAACATTACCTTCGGTATTGGCCTGACCAGCAAAAGTAATCTTCTGCGACGGTGCTTTGTCCCATGCATGTGCAATCGTACCATCAGTTTGACCGATATTGTAAACACAGAGACCATTGGTAGGCAATGTATTACCCGGGTCTTCGTTGTAAACCAACAACTTGGTGGCTGCACCTGTGCCATAGACATGGCAACCTGCGGTAGAAGAGCCCATCTCTACACCATCGGCATTGGTCCACAAACCATTCTTATCCGCTGTACCTTGGAAGAAAGCAGTGTAAGCACCTTCCAAGTCGGCAGGATTCACTACATAGATACCGGAGTGTCCGTCAGACCAGTCGGCAACATAGACCGTACCTTCGGCATCGATACCGATACGATAAGGAGAGCCAAAAGTCCGTCCACCCACATAAGGAGCAGTGTTCAGACGAGTATAATCCTGATTGATTACATACAAGCCATTTTCCGGTACGCTGGCTGCCTTACGGTCAAAGAGATAGATACGTCCGAAATAGTCAGATTCAGGCGAGATATCCACCGTATTGAATACACGCGTCATACCCAGGTCGGCTTTGGACTGACCATAAATAACACCTATATTACTGATGGCTTCGCCTTCGAGTTGGATTGCCCAAGTGGTCTCAGTAGCAGTATAACCGGGGAGGTCGGCTACCTTAACCGTCATAGTATTGACACCCTTATTGAGCGAGGTCAATGGCATACGACCGACTTCTTTACCCATTTGCGAGAATATGATATTACCTGCAACAGCGGCAGCGTTAGCCGTCCATGAGAAAGTGTATTCGGTTTCATCATCATTGAGTTCGACATTCAGTCCGTAAGCATAGATACCCGCTACAACAGGCTGTTCTACGCCCTGTGTGGTGAAAGTGGTTACCTGAGCATCAGTGATGAGGCGAACAATGAAGTCCATACCCACTACTTTTACTGCAGCCGTAGCATAAGCAGCTTCGACAGGAGTCTCCAAATCCATATTGGCAACGACAGGTTTGGCATTGGTCAGACCGTTGGTAATATCGAACATACGCACACCTGCCACTTTGTTTTCGGCATTGGTGTAAGGTGCTACCATAACGGCTTTGCCGGCATAAACAAAGTAAGAAGAGTTAACCAGCGGCAAGCCAAGTGCTTCTGCCGGCAAGATACCCAATGTATCGGGTGCAGCAGTACTGCGGACAGGAGCCAATTCGGTAGGAGCGATACGCTCTGCATCGAGAATAAAGTTGTGTTTATTGCCACGCGGAGAGAGTTGGAACATATAGTTCTCGCCGACACCGGTCTCACCCAACACTTTGATACCACCGGTAGTACGAAAATCATCGCTTGCCAATTTGCCATCCACGACATTGAGTATGGATGTCCACAATGATTTCACACCCCAGAAGGAAGCGGCTGAAACTATGATATTGCAATCATCGGAAGAACCATAGACTACCATAGTATGTCCCATTTCCGCATTATAGAGGTTGGCAGATTTCTTGGTAGTTACCCATTCTACGGGGTCAGCACTGAAGTTATCCCATTTGTAGATACGCAAGGTACCACGTTTGTAACCTTGGTGTTCGGGATCGCCGTTTACCTGGCCATCATCGTATTGGTTCTCTATGAAGTTACAGCCAAGGAGTTTGCCATCGCATGTAAGCGCCACATCTGACAAAGAGAGGAAATCGCCCTTATTGTCGGGATCGCACGGTGTGATGCCGGCAAGAGACATTGCAGTCAGAGTGTTTGCAGCATGATTATAGAGATAGAGGTGCGGTGTGCCATCGGCAGCGTGAGAGAGAATGACAGTAGAATCGCCTGTCATGACAGTACGTTTGACAGTACCTTCGATACCTTCGACAGCGGTTGTACCTTTGTTCTCCATCACCAACTTGGCAGGCATGTTTGCATAAGCAACCGTAGATAAGTCGGGATAATCTTCGAAGACTTCGGTAGGCGGCTCGTAGGTTTCGCTTTCCAGATAAACCATCGGATAGACAGTTTCGTTTGCTTTTACGGTGATAGGCGTTTTATACTCGTCGGACAAAGGTTTGTAGCCTTCACAAGCAATATCCAAAGTATAGTCGGCACCCGGTTGCAAATCAGGGAAGTAGAAGATACCGTTGTAGTTGTTATCCACGGTATATTCCGCCACTTTTTCCCCTGCTTTATACAAGGTAACGACAGCACCGTTGCAAGGCAACCATTGGTCGTTGGTTTTAGGAGTGTATTTGAACAGATTATGGGAAATCTTCTCGTGCAAGTCCTTTACGGTACCCATGATATAGCCGGTGCTTTCAGGGTCTGCTCCATAGTAAGCCATAATGCCACGGAAATAACGGATACCTTCCTGACGGCAGTAATCACGATTCAAAGCACGGTGACGCGAAGGCTGATAGGTATGGAAGTAGCCTTCGCTCAAGAAACCGGGGCAACCATGTTTGAGTACACTGAGATAGCCGGTATAGCCCAAAGCACCGGTACTACTGCTACCATAGAAAGAGATATCACCACGAACGTTCGGATTGGTTTTGCTATACGCAGAGTAGGGATCGATGCCACTATTCATAGCTTCGAAGAGATATGGCCATACGGTTGTACCACGCGTTTTGCTATCACCTGCCATCTGTTCTCCTGCATCTGTTCCACGGAAGAGTATCACAGGATAGTTAGTAGAAGTACCCTCAGTAGCAGCATTGGAGTGAACGGAGATAAAATAGTCGTAGTTGCCGGCTTCCACTTCGGCACATATCTCGGAGAGATTACGATTGTACTTTTCGTAGTCGGGCAGTGCCTTATAAGCCTCATAAGAATAATCGGTATAAGGATAGACATAGGGCCAAGGACCATTGGCAGTACGGGAATAATCAACGGTTGCACCTGCCTCAGCGAGCTTGCGACCCAACTCAAGACATTTCCAAAGGTTGGTGTTGGTCTCGTAGAAGCCACAAGTATCGGGCATACCGGTTGCGGCAAGATTAGGATAAGGGATGGTTGCCATAGGACGGTCGTTAGGACCGAAGCTACCATGGCCCGGGTTGATATAGATGCGCTTGCCTGTGAGGTCAGCGGCACCTGCTGCCAACGTAGTGAGAACTAACGCGACAATCAATAAGAATTGCTTTTTCATAGTCAGACTACTCATTTAACACTGTTAATACTAATCAACCAAGCTTCGCCTTTGTCGGTAGAGAAAACGATCTTGCTACCATCGGCAGAAACATAGGGGTACATAGCTATCTTAGTGCCATCGGTGAGGACTTGGTGCTTTCCGTCCAAAGTATAGGCAACGATGTCAGAAGCCGTCATTACGTGACCATTGTCGTGGTCTGCCATACCGATAATGATATTGTTGTTGTACCACTTGGCTGCACGGCAGTCACGTCCGATGAATTGGGGCGCTGTACCATCAATATTGGCAACCCAAGCACCGTTACCGGCTACATAATAGCAAACCTTGGTTCCGTCGGGAGAAACAGAGGGCCAGATGTAACTCTTATCTGTTCCATTGGGAGAGAGGACTTTGGTCTCGCCAGCGACAGTAATCATGAGTTGGCGGTCTTTGATAGAAACAACGGGCATTTCTTGTACGGGTTTCTGACCGTTCAGGGCACGTGCTTTCAGTTGTTTACGATCAACAGCCATTACGGCATTGTTTTGGATAGCGAAACCTTCCAAGTCGCGGGTCGGTTGCAGGACTGTGGTAGTCTTACGTGTATCAAGAACTTGACGTACCAAAGCGGAACGACGCAGACGGTCTGCACCAAGAGAAGTCTCACGATAGACTACTTCTTTACCATCGGCAGAGATAGCGGCATTGTAGCCAGCTCCTTCGGCTTCGGTAAGAACGGTGAGCGTATTCGTGGTCAAATCGAACTTCTGCAAGCCTTGGTTAGATCCACTTGTGAGCAACACATAGGTGCCATCAGGACTGATACCAGCCACTTTTGCATCAACATTTTCAGGAGTAGCAAGACGGGTAACTGATGCTACATCCATGATTTGTGCATTCACCGCCATAGCGGCAAATACAGCCAAAGAAAGAATTACTTTTTTCATAATCACAATATTAGATTATTATATTGAACTTATCGTATGAACTTATGTACACTATTGCCGACACGAAGGATGTACATGCCCTGCGGGAGCGTACGAGAATAGGTGGACAACACCGTCTGACGGTCAACCAAAATACCGTTCACAGTATACACTTCGACTGTTTTTGTACCAGAGAAGGAAACCGCAACACCATCGATGGTAGAACGAACTAAAACATTGTCGGTATCATCGACTTGCGGGAGAGCTGTCTCTTTAGGCGTGAAGACGAAACGATAGGCTGCCACACCATTGTTGGGGGCAAGGACGTAGATGGTGGCTTCGGTGTCTTCTACCGCTGTACAGAAATCAACCGTAAAAGCAGCATTGGTATTACTACCCAATGTAGCTGTAGCCTCAATCACTCTTTTGGCATTTGATAATCCGTATGTAATTTCATATACTTCGAAACTACCAAAGACGTCGTGCGGGAGCACCATATAGGTATGCCCTTGCATAGAGAAGACCGCCATACCTGATGCATTGACTGCTTCAGGCGCATTAGCCGCATCGAAAGACTCCAAAAGATTGCCCGTCTGAGTATCATGGCGAGATGGCAAGCGGTTGGCAGTAGAGGCATAGAACGAAGCCGCATCGGCAGGAATAGCCTTAGAGGAAGTACCCGACGGCAATGAGGCATTGGAAACCGATGTTTCCGCTCCTAACAAACCACCTACGAACGGTACTTTGAGCAAGTTGCCAGTATTGCTGAGCGCAAGCAAGAAGCCGGTGCCGTTCCAATCGCCATAAGAATAGAAATAGTCGGTACGACCGGAAATGGCAAAGGTATTCAAATCGGTAGCACCACCATTATTGAGAGAAGAAGACTTAACGAGAAGGGACGTACTACCAGCACCTGTATTGCCGAGAAGCATTTGCCCATCTGAGGTAATTCGCAGGTTGTGCTGCCAGAAAGCAGAGGCTGTGATAGTGCGTGTAGTACGGAGCGCACCCGTAGAAGCATCAACGACGGCAAAAGTGCCGGCATCCTTATTCGGGATATACAAAGCGCCATCGTAGTATGCCATACTGCGATTGGCATTCGTTGTTGTCAGATAACCCGAAGTAGACTGGGGTTGTTGCCAAAGTTGCGTCATTGAAACTGTACCTTCGACAATGGTATTTTCTCCTTCATTATAAAGAGCCGGGGTATATTCGTTGCCGTAACGGTCGTAGGCACATACTGCCAAGGTTTTGTCAGCCAAATCAGCTACACTGCTCACATCGAAAGTATTGGAATAGGTAACGCCCAGAAGGTTGGAAGCATCTTCCAAGGCGACGTCGGCAGCAGTTCCTTTGGGATAAGCGTAAACTGTGAAGCGAGGTGCGGACGGGTGTTTCCACGTCAAGGTAGAACCAGAGAGAACGAGTTCGGACGGTGCTGGCAGTTCGGGTGCGTCGCGCCACTCTATTGCCGGTGCAATAGACTTATCGGCAAACCATGATTGGGTAAGGAAGGTATGATACCCTTCTGCAGAAGAAGAGAACCACTTGGCATTTACGCCTCTCAAGTTCAGGAAGTACTGTGTACTATAGAAGATATGACCTTGTACGTTGCCGTTGGCACGAGCAGTCTGCATTTGTGCATTAATCTCTTCGGGAGCGTTGTAGCGTGCCGTAGTAGAACCGTTGCTGTTGTTGTCTGCCACATCCTGACTTACATAAAAATGTCGTCCGTATCTCTTTGCCAAGTCAGCCCACCACGGACATAATTTATCAAATGCGCTGGAAGCATAGTAACCATTGGAGGAAGAGAGCATAGGCCAATAGAGTTGCGGAGAGATATAGTCGATATAACCACGTTTGAGCCAAGTTGCAGCATCGCAATAGAGTTCGGAATATACATCCCATGTACCAAGATTAGCAGTGATATAGTCGTAGGTATTATAGTCTTCGTCATAGACATTGTGCGATGTAGTACTCCAAATACCCGCAGGACCTATACCGAAACGGAGGTAAGGCTTTTTAGTTTCCACTAACTTCATTACGTCACGCACAAAGATATTCACATTCTCGCGTCGCCAATCGTTAAGGGAGAGGTTGTGCGGGTTATTGTCAGGAGTTCGGTGTGTTTCGTTGGTCACATAATCATTCTCATCCATGGACTTATAGAAATAGTCATCGAAGAGAATGCCGTCGATATCGTAGTTATCGATAATCTCGGCAATAACGTCGAGTATGTATTTACGGACATCGGGATTGCCCGGGTCGAGAATACCGGCAGGGAGAATCCATGAATCTTTGATTTGCGGGGCACGGACAGAATAAGTACCAAGGCGATACGGGTTAATCCAAACGTGCAGTTCGAGTCCGCGACGATGAGCACCTTCGATAGCATATTGCAAAGGGTCGTAGCCAGGATCTTTGCCTCGTGTACCGGTAAGAGCACTGCTCCAAGGATCGTAGCTTGAACGATAGATAGCATCGGAAAAACCACGCACCTGGAGCATGACAGCAGTCATGTTTCCCGATTGAGCGCGGTCGAGAATAATATCCATCTCCTTTTTCTGTTCAGAAACAACCTTTGATTTGGGCCAGTCGATTCCCCAAACAGTGGCTACCCACGAAGCACGAAAATCACGCTTAGGACCTGCAGCAAAAACAGACACAGCTAACAATAAGAGAGTAAACAGGGTGTAGATTTTTTTCATATTACATTTGATTATCAATTAGTAAGCACTCTGATCTCCTTTTTATGCACACGATCAAGCATCGCACAAAGAAGCAATTGCAAATATACGGAAATAAAACTCCGTCCACAATAGCAGAAAAGATGTTTTACAACATACGTTTATGATGTCGGACAAAGGAGCAAGGAACAAAGACAAGGGACTTACCACGCCCCCGAATCCCACCCCGAAGGGCAAGGGAGCCAAAAGGACAAAATACAGGTGTCGGACAATACTATCCGACACCCGTATTGTATGTAGTATGATATACTTAACTACGCATATACAGATATTTAGCGGCGGTGGCGGGTCTTCCGGGTATGACGCTTGCCAGCATTGCGCTTTTGCAAGAAGCGATAGAGGAAGAAGCCCAAGAGAGCTATAACAACCACCACCAAGAAGACAATCATTCCCATAGAAAGATTATCGCCCTTGACGCGATTCCACATGGAAAGCAGGGCTTCGGTATTCTCAGCGGCATCGTGCATCAAGGCACAACGTTCGATAACAGAGCGGTCGGGATAGAAAACAGGATTGACATGGAGACTATCGGCTCCCTCGCCAAAGAAGTAGGTGATATCATAGGTTTCTGGAATCTCATCATCGGTCATATATTCCATCACCTCGGGTGTGGCGACAACCGAAACGTAGCCTATCTCTTCCATATTGGCAATGGCGTTTTGAGGAAGGCACATATAGTTGATGAAATAGGTAGCCGCCTTTGTATTCTTGGCATAAACGGGAATACACCATCCGTCGAACCAAACATTACTACCCTCTTGAGGGACGATATAACGAAGTTCGAGCCCCACTTTCTCCGACTCAACGATTGCCCACTGCGCATCGCCGCTCCAAGAAAGATTGAGCCATGCATTGCCTTTTGCCATTTCTTCTTTACCGAAATCCACTTCCCATCCTGCGAAATTGTCTTTGGCAGCCATAAGAACGGCTTCGACAGTATCGATACGCTCTTGCGTTACATTACCGATGAGTTCGGCGGCAGTGACCCGTCCGGCTTCCAAATCATCGCGATAAGCATAGAGCACCATTACACTATAGACGTCACGGAAGGCATCTTTCATAAAGATTTTGCCACGGAACTTAGGGTTGAGGAGTGCGCTCCAGCTACTGACCTCCTCATCGGAAACAAAGGCAGGGTTATAGAGAAAGCCCGTTGTTCCCCACATATAGCCCACGGCATAGTCGCTCACGTTGACGGTCCGGCTCATCCTGTTGAACATTCCGACTGCGAAAGGAGATACGTTTTCGAAGGCACGGATTGAATCAGGGACAAGGTCTTTGTTGATGGGTTGCAAGAGATTGTTGCGGAGCATCCGTTCGATGATATACTCAGAGGGACAGATGACATCGTAGTCTTCTTTACCGACCTCTATTTCGGTGAGCATACTCTCGTTGATATCGAAAGTCTGGTAGATAATTTCGACTTCCTCACCGGTTTGCCTGCGATACCATTCGGGGAAACTCCAGAGTACGTTTTCATCAATATAATCCGCCCAATTGTAGATTTTAAGCGTGTGCGCCCTATCGGCAGCGAAACTACTGATTGCCAGGAAAGCAACGAGTAGGAAAGAGAGTGTTCGTTTCATTGTTGTTGATGAATTATTGTTATTTATCGTTGTTTTGCTTTTTAGTATTGCCCCTCTCTGCACGCCAATTGATGATAAGCAAGAGGACGAACATGGTCAGAAATATGACGGAGAAGAGCGGACGCAACTCGGGAGTAAGACCGCCTTTGCGCGCATCAACATAGATGAAAGTGGAAAGGGTTTCCAAGCCTCCACTACCCTTCGTAAAGAAAGTAACTCCAAAATCGTCGATGGAAAGGGTGACTGAGAGTATGAATCCGCTCAACATTCCGGGAAACAACTCCGGCAGCATTACTTTGCGCAAGGCTTGCATGGGTGTCGCACCGAGATCGAGAGCGGCTTCGTAGATATTCGGGTTCATCTTGCTCAACCGGGGCATTACGCTGAGTACCACATAGGGAGTACAAAACACGATGTGGGCAATGACAACCGTCATGAAACCACGGGATATACCCAAGAAGACGAACAAGAGGAAGAGGGATATACCTGTGAGGATATCGGGATTGATCATCGGAATGCTGTTGAGGAAATTAATGATTTTCCTGTCCCGTTGGCGCATATTGTAAATACCGATAGCCGCCAAAGTTCCCAAAAGCGTAGAGAACAGGGCAGATATGAGGGCAATGAGGGCAGTATTGACAATCGCGCTATTCAGACTACGGCCGGCGTTACCCGTAAAGAGCTGTTCGTAAAGATGAAAGGAAAAGCCCGTCCAGTTACCGAGCACCTTACTCTCGGTGAAAGAGAAAATGATGATAACGAAAATGGGAGCATAGAGCACAAGCAGCAAAACCCAAAGATAGGTTTGCGAGAAGAAACGGCGACGGCGGGATATACGTGCACGTCTGGCGGCTTCGAGTTGTGCAGACGTCATAGGCGGTTGATTGGTACGGCTCATAACAAACCTCCTTTCTGATTGGCATCGTTATCTTCGGGCGAACCGAAGAAACTGGTGAGTGCAATGATAAGCAGCATGATGAGCGAAAGAGCGGCTCCATAGTTCCACATGGTGAGTCCGCCTTCGCCAAAGCTACGCTGAATGAGCGAACCGAAGAGGGTTACCTTGTTGTGGGTAAGAAGTTCGGCAATAGCAAAAGTAGAGACGGTGGGCATAAAGACCATGATAATGCCACTATAGATACCCGGTACGGAAAGCGGCAAGACCACCTTGGCAAAGACTTGCGTGCGGTTGGCTCCCAAGTCCTCGGCAGCTTCGATGAGCGAATGGTCCATCTTCTGCAAAGTATTGTAGATAGGATAGATCATGAAAGGCAGGAAATCGTAAACCATACCGAAGAGCAATGCTGCTTCACCCAAAGGAATACCAAAGAAGCGGAACAACTCGACAGTAGCGATAGTACGCAACAAGAAGTTAATCCACATCGGTAGAATGAAGAGCATCGCCATCACTTGGGGCGTCTTGAACTGCGCCATCGCCATGATATAAGCAGCGGGATAACCGAGCAGCAGGCAGATGACCGTAGTGATAAGCGCAATCGCCAAGGAATAGATGAAAGTGCTAACAGCTTCGGACTTGCTAAAGAAATCGGCGAAGTTACGAAGGGTGAACTGTCCGTTGCCGTTGGTAAAAGCATAGAACACAATAAGGAGCAGCGGGAGCACCACAAAGAGCACCAAAAACAAGACATAGGGCCATGCCCATGTCCGACGGGAAGAAAATACGCGACTCAGATTCTTCATCTCTCCACAGGTTATTTTTCCGATGAAATCGGGGAAACATGTATGTTGTCGGGGCTGATGACGATACCGACACGGTCGCCATCGTCCCAAACATCCCGAGTATCGACAAAGAGGTCTTCGCCATCGTCGGTCCGAACGGTAAGATGGTAGTGGTCGCCCTTATAGAGAATGAAATGGACAACACCCGTAAGTAGTCCGTCTTCCTCGTGATCCTCCAAAGTAATCCTGTTGAATCCGACCGTCACCTGTACTTTGGTTCCTACTTCGAACTGCTGTGCCACCTGACCGGGAATATCCCAATCGGCATCCAAAAAACAGACTTTGTTACCGGCAAGTATTTCCCCCTCGAAAGTATTGCACAGGCGTTCTTTCTTCATAACCTGGATATCTTCGGGTTTAACAAGCAGTCCGACTTCGCGACCCGGCTCGAAGGCATGATAGTCTTGTACCATAAACTCATAGCCATTGGGCGTGAGAACAGCCATTTCGTAGTGGACTCCCTTGAATATGCACGACTGCACGATACCGGTGAGCTGCGCTGCGTCGGAAGCATCGAAAATATACCAATCCTCAGGGCGTACGACAACATCGACAGGAACATTCTCTCCAAAGCCTGTATCCACACAATCGAACTCGTGTTCGCAAAAACGGACGCGACGGTCCTCCAACATTACACCATTGAGAATGTTACTTTCCCCGATGAAATCGGCTACGAAACAGTTAACGGGTTCGTTGTACACCTCTGAAGGAGTGCCTATCTGCTGGATTTTTCCTTCACTCATAACGACAACGCGATCGGAAAGCGTAAGTGCCTCTTCCTGATCGTGAGTGACATAGATAAAGGTGATACCCAGCTTTTTGTGCATCTCTTTGAGTTCGATTTGCATATCTTTGCGCATCTTGAGGTCGAGAGCAGCCAAAGGCTCGTCGAGAAGCAAGACTTCGGGCTGGTTAACGATGGCGCGCGCAATGGCGACACGCTGCTGTTGTCCGCCCGAAAGACTGTCAACGTCACGATATTCGTAGTCGGTCATACCTACAGTTTTGAGTGCACTCTTGACTTTCTGAGTGATAGTGGTACGGTCGAACTTCTTGAGCTTGAGCCCAAAGGCGACATTATCGAATACGTTGAGATGGGGGAAAAGCGCATATTTCTGGAAAACGGTATTCACAGGGCGCTTATACGGGGGAATTTGGGTAATATCTTCACCATTGAGTAGCACATCACCGGAAGAAGCTACCTGGAATCCTGCTATACATCGCAGGAGGGTTGTTTTGCCACACCCTGAAGGACCCAAAATGGTTACGAACTCGCCTTTCCTGATAGAAAGACTTACATTGTCCAAAGCAAACTTTCCGTCTTCAAACTGTTTGGAGACATTGTTTACCTCAATAATGTAATTAGACTGCTGCATTACTGAAATCAATATAAAATACTATGGTACACTAAACGCAAATCGCATAAAAAAATTATTTCGTCTGTTTGTTGAAACGTAATTGCAAAGGTAGTATAAGTTTTCGGTTCTCACAAGAGAAAGAGAAAAAAATAATTTGCAGCATGTTCGGAATCCGGTCGATGAAAAGGATGATTCCGACGATTTCATCGGAAAAACCAGCACAAAACACAGTTGAATCATCTTTCGGATTCACGACAAGCACGACAAAATCAAGACCGGAACATAGTGATATCATCTATTGTTGCCGCAAACGGAAGCATGTCGGAAGGCAGGAGACGAGATATCCATTCGGCATATCTCCGACAGAGGGAGTTTGTTTGCATGATAAAGATACATGCAGGATACATATGGGGAATACGGATATCATATGATGCTACGGGGAATTGTACGGCAATGGTACGGCAATGGTACGGGAATGGTACGGGAATGGTACGGGAACGGAAGCTACGTGGTATTTAACAGTCAATAATTAATAGTTAATATTGCATTAAAGGGGCAGGCACAATGACAAGACAGGCAGGCGAGACGACAGCGCACCGACAGCATTATCAAGCATTTTAGACGGGGCGCGCTATGTTTCTACATTGCATTATCGAGTGTTTCAGACGCGATGAATCGCGTCTCTACAATGCATTGGCGGAAAAAGATGACAGGAAGGAGCAAGAATGATATAAAACGGCTGTTATCTACGGATCAGATATCAATTTGGTAAATAATTCGGAAAAAATAGCCGGCAAGTCGCAAAAAATTAGTATCTTTGCCACGAAATTCAATACAATACCTATTTTGCGCTATGACCACAGACGAACAACTCCTCACTACGACTGAAGAATACACGAAAGACAATATCCGTCACTTGGACGATGTTGAGCATATCCGCCTCCGCCCCGGTATGTATATCGGCAAGTTGGGCGACGGCTCACATTCGGACGACGGTATATACGTACTGATAAAAGAGACCATCGACAACTCGATAGACGAGTTCAGAATGAATGCCGGCAAAGTGATTGACGTAACCGTAAGAGAGGGCAAAGTGAGCGTGAGAGACTATGGACGCGGCATTCCGCTGGAGTCGCTGACAGATGTGGTATCGCTACTGAACACGGGTGCGAAATACGACTCAAAGGCATTCAAAAAGTCGGTAGGATTGAACGGTGTAGGTCTGAAAGCGGTGAACGCCTTATCGTGGAAGTTTGCCGCACAAGCCTTCAGAGACGGAAAGACCCGCCGTGTGGAATTCAAGCAAGGCAAATTGACAGCAGACAGCGGCATCGTGAAAGACACGGAGAAGTCGCCACGCGGCACATTGATAGAATTTGAGCCCGATTCATCTCCGAGACTATTTGAAAACTATGCTTTCCGCGATGAATACATCGAAACAATGATGCGCAATTATGCGTACTTGAACACAGGTCTGACCCTGAATTACAACGAGCAGAAGTTCTTATCGAAGAACGGTCTGTTGGACTTGATGACCGAAACGATGACCGATGAACCACTCTACCCGATTATTCACCTGAAGGGCGAAGATATTGAGATTGCGCTGACACATACGGACCAAAACGGCGACGAATACCATTCGTTTGTGAACGGTCAGCACACGATACAAGGCGGTACGCATCAAGCGGCATTCAAAGAGGCTATCGGACGGACTATCAAAGAGTTCTTCAACAAAAACATGGATCTTGCCGACGTAAGAAACGGCGTAGTCGGCGCTATTGCCATCAATGTGGAGGAGCCGGTTTTTGAGAGTCAGACCAAGACGAAGCTGGGTTCGAGAGACATGTCGCCACAAGACGGCAGCATATCGGTGAACAAGTTCGTGAATGACTTCATCAAGCGCGAGTTGGACAATTATCTGCACAAACACCCCGGAATTACGGAGGTAATGCTGCAGAAAATACAGGATTCGGAAAAGGAACGGAAAGCCATCCTGGGTCTTACGAAGGCAACACGGGAAAGGGCAAAGAAGAACAACATCAACAATCCGAAACTGAGAGACTGCCGTATCCACCTGAACGATACGAAACCGACAATACGCAAAGATTCGGACAAAGACCTGAGAGACATGAGTTCGATATTCATTACCGAGGGTTTGTCGGCATCGGGCTCTATCACGAAATCACGCGACGTGGAGACTCAGGCAGTGTTCTCACTGCGCGGCAAGCCCAAGAACACTTTCGGACTGAAAAAGGACGTAGTGTATGAGAATGAGGAATTTTATTTCCTGCAATCGGCACTCAACATTGAAGACGGCATCGACGGATTGCGCTACAACAAAGTAATTATAGCGACGGATGCAGATGTGGACGGTATGCATATACGCCTGCTGATGCTTACATTCTTCCTGCAATTCTTCCCGGACCTCATCAAGAAAGGGCATGTCTATATTTTGCAGACGCCATTGTTCCGCGTAAAGAACAAGAAAGAGATACGATATTGCTATTCGGAAGAAGAGAGACTGCAAGCCATAGAGGATTTGAAACCTAACCCCGAGATTACACGATTCAAAGGTTTAGGAGAGATTTCTCCCGATGAATTCAAGGGTTTTATAGGCGACAGCATCCGTTTGGACCAAGTGAGTCTGAGGAAAGAGGATGCTGTGGGCGACCTGTTGGAATTCTACATGGGCAAGAACACACCCGACAGGCAGAACTTTATCATCGAAAACCTTGTGGTAGAAGAAGATACGGTGGATTAACGGAAACATATGGAAGCACTGATATTGATAGTTGTATTTCTCGCATTGGGATTGTCAATCCTGATTGCGCAAGAGATACATGAGCGCAAAAAGAGCAAAAACACCGATGAAACCGCGGTTTCTACGCCCCAGAACACCGAAGACGGAGAATGCTGCGGACAACATTTGGTATGCGAAAGAGACAGTTTGCTCAACCGTTCGACCGAGATAGAATATTACGACGATGAAGAATTGGACGCCCTGTCCGGCATTGCAGCAGCCAATTACACCGAGGAGCAGGTGAAAGCCATCAACGAGGTGTTCTATACACTACAGGAAAAGGACGTAGCCGGTTGGGTGAGAAGTCTGCAGATGCGCAATATTGACTTGCCCCAAGAAGTGAAAGAGGAGGCACTTCTCATCGTGAGCGAACGCAGGCAAAAGCACTAAAATTCTGCCTTTTTCAATTTCAACCAACGATAGAGCAGACAGATTCCTGCAACGGTAAGGACAGCACTCAGAATGCCTGCCCAAAGCGTACTGCCCGTTCCGAAAGTATCGATGGAACCGACGGAATCAGCAAAGTAACGGGAGACAATATAATAGGTGACAACGGCAAAGACGTTGTTGGTGAAGTGCGCAACAACAGGAAGCCACAGACTGCCCGACCAATAGAGCAGATAGCCAAACAACACTCCCATGAGCATGCGCGGTATGAAGCCGTAGAATTGGAAATGGATGGCAGAGAAGATAATGGCACTTGCCCAAATCGCCAATTGGATTTTGCCCTTTTCACCGAAGATTTTCATCAGAACCCCACGGAAACAGAGTTCCTCGCTCAATGCCGGCAAAACAGCCATCAAGAGAAGATTGAACAGAAGCACCCATATATTATCCGCCTGCAAGAAACGTTCGGTGAGTTGCTCTGCTGCCAACTCCTGCGATTTCATGAGTTCTTCCAAGCCCTGCAAGAAAGCGGGAAGTTGAATCTTAGCATTCAAATACCCCATCAGATTGATACAGGGAGTTGCAATTATCATCAGGAGAATAACGCCAAAAACCGCCTTTCCATCTGGCTTTTTGTCCAAAGACAGATAAGACATAGGGGCATCACTCCAAAGGTATGCCATGATGAAACAAGGCAACATGAAAGTGGCTATAGTTTGCAGCATTTGCAGGACCTTAAGCGAAACAAGAGACTGACTGCCATGAAACAAGGCAGACCATAGGAAGATTGCCAATATGGTCGTTAAAAGCATTACCAAGAGGAATTGACAGACTTTCCATACTGCACTGCTTTTGCTTAATACACCTTTGATTTTCATTGTTTTATACTTATTACTGAGGATCCACATTGATAATATAGGTCACGCCTTTGCCTGCCGGCGTGGAACGGAGATTATCGATATTTTGCTGTAAGAGCCGTTTTGCTTTGGCATACGAAGCATTGGTTTCGATTTTAAGGAGCAATTGGCGAATATAGAAATTCTGCACCTTGCTGATTGCCGGCATAACCACCTTGGAACAGCGCCCTGCAAAGACAGTGTGCAAGACTGCTTGGAGTTGCTCTGCAGCATATTGCACAAAGGCTGCATCACGATGGCGGACAGTGACGGAAATGAGCCGATAGAACGGCGGATAACGAAAGTCGGCACGCTCTTGCAATTGTTGCCGATAAAAGCCCTTGTAATCGTGATTAACCACCTGCCGAAGCACCCGATTATCGGGTTGAGAGGTTTGGATAATCACTTTTCCTTTAGTTCCTTTGCGGCCTGCCCGCCCACTGACTTGTTCCAGCATCTGAAAGGCTTTTTCATAGGCACGGAAGTCTGGTTGATTCATCAGGTTGTCCGCATTCAACACCGCCACGAGACTGACCTCATCAAAATGAAGCCCCTTGCTCACCATTTGCGTACCAACGAGGATGTCGGTCTTATGTTGAGCGAAATCGTTAATTATGTTCCTATAAGCATTCTTATTACGGGTGGTATCGAGATCCATACGCGCAATGCGCGTCGCAGGAAAGAGCTGTTGCAATTCATCTTCAATCTTCTCTGTTCCAAATCCTTTATCTATCAATGTATGGTTTCCACATGCAGGACATACATCAGGAACAGATATGGTATAGCCACAATAGTGGCATTGGAGAATATGCTGGTGCTGATGGAGCGTCAGGCTCACATCGCAATTGACGCATTTTGGCACATAAGCACACTCTTTGCATTCCATATAAGGCGCATAGCCACGGCGATTCTGGAAGACTATGACTTGCTTGCCATGTTCGATTTCATCGGCAATTTTGCCTATCAGACGGTCGGAGAAATGCAAGGTCATTTCCTTGCGGCGATATTGCTCTTTGGTATCAACTATCTCTATATCAGGCAACTCCAAGCCTGCATAGCGGTGAAGCATTTCCACGAAGCCGTATTTACCGTTTTGCGCATTATAGTAGGTTTCGACAGCCGGTGTAGCAGTACCGAGCAGCACTTTGCTTTGGAAGAGTTGCGCCAGCACAATCGCCACATTACGAGCATGATAGCGAGGAGCAGGGTCTTGCTGCTTATAGGACGAGTCGTGTTCTTCATCAACGATGACCATGCCCAAACTGCGGAATGGGAGAAAGACAGAGGAGCGCACACCAAGAATAATCTGATAGCGGTCGGTTTCCAAGAGTGTACGATAAATCTCGGCTCGTTCGGCATCAGAGAATTTGGAATGATAGACTCCTAATTTATCACCAAAAACTGCCTGAAGGCGGTCGGTGAGTTGCGTAGTCAACGCTATTTCCGGCACAAGATAAAGAACTTGCTTGTGCTGCGCCAACTGCTGCTGTATAAGTGAGATATAGACTTCGGTTTTCCCGCTGGAGGTCACGCCATGCAAGAGAACCACCTCTTTTTCTTTCCATTGCGACTGAATGGATTGACAGCAAACCGACTGCTCAGCATTGAGCTTATGTGCAACGGGAGCAACGGCTGCCAAACGATCAAGGCGTTCAACTTTATGCTTGACGATAGAGAAAACTTGCTTGTCTATCAATGCTTTCAGAACAGGTGCTCCAACATTGGCATGCTGCAAAAGCCGGTGTTTACTCACCTCCTCACCCGGACGGACGAGTTCAATATAGGACAACAATAATTGCTGCTGTTTTTGAGCCGCATTCAGCTTACTGAGGAGGGCTTGCAGCGCATCGTTTCCGGTGTATTCATCAGTAAGCAGAACAAAATCTGCGGTCTTAGGCCGGTATTTCTCTTCGACATGTTCGCTCAACTGAATCATGCCCTGATTAATCAGTTTATTCAGCACAGGCAGGACAGAACGAAGTCCGATTGATTGACCGATTTCATCGATAGTATGCTGTTTGCCATCACTCAGAAAATCGCAAACTTTCTGTTGAGCAACCGACAATGACGCAGAGACAACATCTTCGACCAATGTGACACGGGTCTCACTCTCCAATTTCAAGGCAGCCGGCAAAGCGGCTTTCATCACTTCCCCAAGCGTACACATATAATAATCTGCCACCCAATGCCATAAACGCAATTGCTGAGGAGTGACAACCGGAGAATCATCCAAACAGCAGATAATATCCTTTATATCCATTCCATCAGGAATTTCTGCTGTATGTAAGGCAACTATGACACCGGCATATATCTTTTTCTTTCCGAAAGGCGCCAACACACGCATTCCTACCACAGAAACACCCTCAGAGGGCATCCGATAGGTAAAAACACCTGCAAGAGGCAAAGGGAAGACGACATCAACATACATCGGAGAAAAAGATTGAAGACAGACAATCAGACTAATTCACCACGTTTGATTTTCTCATAGCAATCACGGCAGATGGGCTCGTACTTTTCGGTTTCGCCCAATAATACCCGCTTTTCGCTATCCACCAGACGGTGAGAAACATACGCCAAACCACCGCAACGCACACAGATGGCATGCACCTTATATACATCTTCGGCAATCGCCATCAAGGCAGGCATAGGTCCAAACGGTTCGCCACGGAAGTCCATATCAAGACCAGCAACGATAACACGAATACCGCGATTTGCCAACTCAGTGCAAACATCAACTATTCCATTATCAAAGAATTGCGCCTCATCGATACCCACAACATCAACATCATTAGCAAGCAAAAGGATATTGCCCGACGAATCGACAGGTGTAGAAGGAATGGCATTGCGGTCGTGCGACACAACTTCGACATCGGAGTAACGGACATCGATAGACGGTTTGAATATTTCGACCTTCTGTTTGGCAAATTGCGCCCGCTTCATACGGCGAATCAGTTCTTCGGTTTTACCGGAAAACATACTACCGCATACCACTTCGATACTACCACGCCGCTGTATGGGCGATTTCTGATCCAATTCAGAGAACATAACGTGTTAATTATTTGATTTGATTAATTTTATATCCTTCACCATCATTTGTGTGGTGGTATATCCATTGTAGGTGTTTTGCCCTAATTCGTAGCACAAATCCACATTTTCGCCATTCTGCAAATGCACAGCCAGCTCACCTTTACCAAATGCGATACCCTGCATATAGCCCGTGCGGTCGGTAACATCGAGACGAAGATGCTCTTGTTGTTTGCCTACAGTCTTGGTATATCGATAGTTGCATACATCACGCGTAACAAAGACAGGACGAGGGTTGCCCGGTCCGAAGGGCTCCAAACAATCGATGATACGCAAGAACTTGTTATTAATATCCGCAAAAGAGATTTCCGACTCCACTTGAATGGTCGGGAAGCATTGTTCCGGCAATATATGCTCTGCAACATACTGCTCAAAACGTTGTTTGAAAGCAGGAACATTCTCTGATTTCATCGACAATCCTGCAGCATAGACATGGCCGCCGAAAGAGGACAACAAATCGCTGCAAGAATCAATAGCCGCATAAATATCAAAGCCCCCGACAGAACGGGCAGAACCTGATGCTATACCATCTGATTCCGACAAAACAATCGTCGGGCGATAATAGGAATCAATAAGGCGTGAAGCTACAATGCCCACTACTCCCTTGAGCCAATTTTGTCCACAAACGACAGTGGCTTTATGCTGATTGTTATTCCCGTCCGCCTCCAATAACGTCTTAGCCTCTTTTACGATTTCCTCTTCTTTGTTGCGTCGGTCATCATTATAATCGTTGATTGCTTCAGCAATGTTTTTTGCTTCTTGCAAATCATCGGTTATCAGCAATCTAACAGCATCTTTGCCTGATTTGATCCGTCCGCTTGCATTGATACGGGGACCTATTTTGAAACCAAGGTCGGAAATGTTGACTTTGCCTTGTTCCACCTTGGATATATCCAACAAACATTTGATACCGACCGAAGGACGGACATTGAGTTGGCGCAATCCGTAGTAGGCGAGTATGCGGTTTTCACCCCGCATAGGCACAATGTCGCAAGCGATACTCAGTGCCAAGAGTTCTAACGAGCTGTTGAGTTGTTCCAAAGGAATATTCTTGTATAAGCAATAGGCTTGCAATAGTTTATATCCTACTCCGCAACCTGACAATCCCTTGTCGGGATAGGTGCAATCTTTGCGTTTGGCATCAACAACAGCCACTGCCTGAGGCAAAGTTTCATCGGGAAGATGGTGGTCGCAAATGATAAAATCAATCCCCTTTTCAGTAGCATAAGCCACTTGCTCCGCATCTTTGATGCCGCAATCCAAAGCAATAATCAAGTTACAACCCGTCTCGGCAGCATAATCAACCCCTGCATTCGACACACCATAACCTTCGGTATAACGATCGGGGATATAGAAATCAAGATTGCTGTGTATGCCACGCAGAAACTTATAAACCAACGCAGTAGCGGTGGTTCCGTCCACATCATAATCGCCATAGACCAGAATACGATCCTGTTTATCAATTGCTTCAGAAAGACGACTAACCGCTTTATCCATATCTTTCAGCAAAAACGGATTGTGCAATCGTTGCATATCGGGACGGATAAACATCCTTGCCTCTTCGGCAGTAAGGATACCTCTGCGTGCCAGCATATCTGCCGATACACGACTGATTTTCAACTTATCAGCCAGTTCACGACTTATATCTTCCTGCTCTTTTGTGAGCGTCTGTATAATCCATTTCGACTCCATAGTTCTCACTTCCGTTTACTCATTCTACAAATGCAATTCAAAGCTGTCATTATCTTTCCATAACGGCGATCGTTCTCTGAAATGCCGCAAAGCCTCTATATCCAAATCAACGATTTGTGTCCCTGCTTCCCCTTCTTCGAAAGAGGTTAAACAGTTCAGTTGCGTATCGAAAGCCACCGAATGTCCCGGATACGAAAGCCCCAGATTATCAGCACCCACCCTATTCACTGCGCATAGCAAACACTGATTTTCTATTGCACGAGCCGGCAACAAAGCATCCCAATATTTGATGCGCACATCGGGCCAATTGGCAGAATAGAGCAACACGTCATAATCATGCCCCGAACGATTGCGGCTCCATACTGGAAAGCGCAAATCATAGCAAATCAACAGACAGAACCGCACTCCCTTGTATTCGGAAACCACACGCTGTTCACCGGCAGTAAACAAACCGGCTTCACCGCCATGAGCGTACAGATGGCGCTTATCCATAAAATCCGCATTCCCATCGGGACGCACAAAGAATCCCCTGTTAAAGAGTTGCCCGTTCTCTGTTGCTATACAACTACCGGCAATCGCCAAATCGTACTTTGACGCCCACGAACGCAAAGCCGCCATTGTCCTGCCATCCGGCGGTTCTGCCAAATGCGGCTCGTCCACACAAAAACCGGTGGTAAACATCTCCGGCAACAATGCCATATCCGCCTTACCTGCCAAAGCAGCCAAACGCTGCTCTGTCAGACGCAGATTCTCATTGATATCGCCCCACACAATGGGATATTGCAACAGGGCTACTCTCATTTCTTTTTCGCAGAAACAGGTTTGCCGATGCTTTCGCGCATAGCCGTATCCGCCTCGATATTCTTCATTCTGTAATAGTCCATGATGCCTAAATTGCCCGAACGGAAGGCTTCTGCCATTGCCTGTGGCACCTCTGCTTCGGCTTCCACAACATGTGCACGCGCTTCTTGTGCCTTGGCTTTCATCTCCTGTTCCAATGCAACCGCCATGGCGCGACGCTCTTCAGCCTTGGCTTGAGCGATATTCTTATCCGCCTCAGCCTGGTCCATTTGCAATTGTGCACCTACGTTCTTACCTATATCAATATCGGCAATATCAATGGACAGGATTTCAAAAGCGGTACCGGCATCCAAACCTTTGCGCAATACCAGTTTACTGATTGAATCAGGGTTCTCCAATACTGACTTGTGTGAATCGCTCGAACCGATAGAAGATACGATGCCTTCACCCACACGGGCAAGAATAGTGTCTTCGCCTGCACCACCGACCAATTGTTTGATATTGGCACGTACTGTCACACGCGCTTTGGCAATCAGCTGAATACCATCTTTGGCAACCGCCGTAACAGGCGGAGTGTCAATCACTTTCGGGTTTACTGACATCTGGACGGCATCAAACACGTCGCGACCTGCCAAGTCGATAGCCGTAGCCATCTGGAACGTCAGGTCAATATTGGCTTTGTTCGCACTCACCAAAGCATGCACAACCCGTTCAATGTGTCCG
This sequence comes from Bacteroidales bacterium, assembly GCA_022783865.1. Classification (GTDB taxonomy): domain Bacteria; phylum Bacteroidota; class Bacteroidia; order Bacteroidales; family Paludibacteraceae; genus Colicola. The sequence goes on along the minus strand of JALFYY010000010.1, from coordinate 43,977 downwards.
CCTGCTAAATAGTGAGCCTCCAAACCGTCGCGTTTCACATCCTGCAAACCGGCTTTATGCGCCTCTATCATACACTGAACTATTCTATAGGGCGGTACCTTACGAATACGCATCAAGAATAATTGCACCAACGAAATATGCACACCGCTCACCATTGCCGATATCCACAGCAGGAACGGGACATAATAGAAGAAAATAACAAGTAAGATAGCTAACACCGCTATCAAAACAATAACAGGTACTGACATAACTATATAGATTTTAATTAATTATACACTTTTAACAACCAGCACATTGCCTTCTACTTTCAGCACTTCCACCTCCGTATCGGGGTCCAGAAACTCGCCTCTGCTCTTCGCCTCGAACTCTGTTTCACCCACTCTCACTTTGCCCATAGGAGCCAAACGGGAAACACTAACACCTTTGTCGCCCGCTTGCACATTGGTGTCCTTCAGCAAATCCACTTTCGATTCGATATCCGTCTTAAGTGCCATCCTGTCAAGCGCTTTGCTTTTCAGGAAGACATACACAGCTATAGCACACAGCACAACTGCCACACCTAATACTATATTTCCGGCAAAAGCTCCCATGTAGCAATAAGCATAAACCACAGAGCCTGCCAGGCAAGCAAAGCCGCTCACACCGGCTATACCGAAACCGGGTATCAGAAACACTTCCACCAAAAGCAGGGCTATACCCACCAATAGCAATAAGACAATCAATGCAATATCCATGTTCGTTTATCTGTTATGATTACACATATCCGTTTTGGCTGCAAATATAATAATAATTTATGACATACACCTTATAAATCGGGTAAGATTTCAGAATATATTGCAATAAAAATCCTGCGCCTTGCAAAAACGTTTTATAATGTATCGATTAGCAAAAGCCGACACATCCGCTTTCATTACTGGTTATTTTTGCCGCTTCGTGTAAACAACCTCAAAATAAAGCAACCGGATACAGCCTGCTGACACCGTTCATGCAGCCTACATGTAGCAACCAAGGAGCATCTATTTACGGCAAAAACACGGCAAAAGGACGGCAACAACACGGCAAAAGAATGGGACAACTATGCAACATCATCAGAACATCATCGAAACTTCGTCGGGTCACCACCCTGTGAAACAGCCGTCTTTTTCGGCACAAAAAAAATATTTTTCCGCATCAATACTACGATTTAATCAATTTCTCACAATACTTTTTCAAATAAATTTGCACAATTCAGAAACATGTTGTACTTTTGCAGCGCTTTTTCGAAAACGAATACGATTTGAGTAAGAATTTAGTTATAGTAGAATCTCCGGCTAAGGCAAAAACCATTGAGAAGTTTCTTGGTAGTGAGTTTCATGTACTATCCTCTCAAGGCCATATCCGTGATATAGAAGGTATTGGGAAGAATAGTATGGGCATTGATTTTGAGAATAACTACGCTCCTCATTACGTAATCGATCCGAAAAAGCACAAGCTCATTGACATTCTGAAAAAAGAAGCAAAACAAGCTGAAACCGTATGGCTCGCATCGGATGAAGACCGTGAGGGAGAAGCTATTGCATGGCATTTGAACGAGGTATTGCAACTCCAAAAGGAGCAACGCCGCCGTATTGTCTTTCATGAAATCACAAAGACTGCTATACAAGAAGCTATCCAAAAACCGAGAGATATCGACTACAACTTGGTAGATGCCCAACAAGCACGCCGGGTACTAGACCGTATCGTAGGCTTTGAACTATCTCCTATCTTATGGAAGAAAATCATGCCGGGTTTGTCTGCCGGACGCGTACAATCGGTAGCTGTCCGTCTGATTGTAGAAAGAGAAGAACAAATCCGGGACTTCAAACCTACCGATCAATACGTAGTAACCGCTGATTTCATCGGGAAAGATGCAAACGGAAAGGATATCCTTTTGCATACGGAACTTAACCATCGTTTTGCCACCAAAGAAGAAGTGTTACGCTTCTTGGAACATTGCCAAACAGCGACTTTTAAGGTGGACAACATCACTACCAAGCCATCCAAACGCACGCCTGCACCTCCGTTTACGACATCGAGTCTGCAACAGGAAGCGTCACGCAAACTGCACTTCGCAGTAGCCAAAACAATGCGTTTGGCACAAAGTCTCTACGAATCAGGTAAAATTACCTATATGCGTACCGACTCGGTGAATCTCTCACAATTGGCACTCAATACTGCCAAGCAAGAGATTGCCAAAGAGTATGGTGACAGTTACTACACACAACGCCAGTTCCACACCAAAGCCAAAGGCGCACAAGAAGCACACGAAGCTATCCGTCCGACCTATATGGATACACTCCAGGCAGGGGCCAACGAAGACGAACGGAGACTGTATGAGTTGATTTGGAAACGCACCATTGCCTCACAAATGGCAGATGCAAAAATCGAAACTACGCATATCGAAATCCAAACCGAAGGAACGGACTACCACTTTGTAGCAACAGGCGAGACCATCGTATTTGACGGGTTTATGAAAGTATATATCCAGTCGAATGACGATGAGAACGAAGAAAGTGCATCCATACTTCCTCCGATGAAAGCGGGAGAAACGCTACAGATTAACGAAATGCTGGCACAACAATCGTTCACCAAAGCACCGTTCCGCTATACCGAAGCATCGCTCGTCAAGAAGATGGAAGAATTAGGTATCGGACGCCCGTCCACCTATGCAACCATCATCGAAACCATACAGTCGCGCAACTATGTAGAACGCGGCAACCGTACAGGACAAAAACGGGAGATACAGCAACTGATTCTCAAAGGAAACAAAATCACGGAGAAAACAAAGGCAGAAACCTATGGTGCAGATACCGGCAAATTGGTACCGACCGACTTAGGCTTTATGACCAACAATTTCCTGGTAGAGGCTTTCCCTGATATCCTCAACTATGATTTCACCGCAGAATCAGAAAGTTCGTTCGATGAAATAGCAGCAGGAAAGTTGCAGTGGGTAACAATGGTTGACAAGTTCTACAAGACGTTCCATCCGATGACAACCACTATTCCATCGGGGAAAATCGAGGCTCGCCATTTGGGCAAGGATCCTAAAACGGGACGGGAAGTAATGGCTAAAATAGGCAAGAACAGTCCATGCATACAGATTGGTACGGCTACCGATACGGAGAAACCGCTGTTTGCTTCTTTGGAAAAAGGACAATCGGTATTCACCATTACGCTGGAAGAAGCTTTGGCACTGTTTGATACTCCTTATCCATATACTATCGGGCAATTCGAGGGATACGATTTGGTTGTCAATGTAGGCAGGTTCGGTCCCTACATCAAACAAAACAAAGAGTTCTACTCTATCCCAAAAGCAATTGACCCGCAACATGTAACATTGGAAGAGGCAATCCATATAATAAAACAAAAGCGTCAGGCGGCACTGCCTATCCACGAGTATGGCAACATCTTGGTACTGAACGGCAGATACGGAGCCTACATCAAGCAAGGCAACCACAACTACAAACTGCCCAAAGGCACCAATGCCGATACCCTGACAGAAGAGGATTGCAAGCAAATCATTGCCACCACCGCTCCTACCGAAGCGAAAACGCATAGGAAAGGCAGTAGCAAGAAAACAAAATAACAATAATAACGGATACACCGCCAACCCGTTCGGTGTACCACACGAATCGAGATGTAGCGCAGTTGGTAGCGCACTACGTTCGGGACGTAGGGGTCGGGCGTTCGAGTCGCCTCATCTCGACAAGAAAGCAGGCAACTGAATAGTTGCCTGCTTTCATTGACAACTACCCTCTCTATAAGGATCGCACAAGAAACAATATGCCGTTACAGCAATACTGCAACGGCATATCTGTTTCGTGTTATAATATCCGGTCTGATATCCTTATTTCTTCGGACGTATATTCAGCTTCACCGGACGAATCATATTCTCGGGAGAAAGAATGGTATCCAAATCTTCTTTTGAAAGAATATCGTGTTCCAGTACCAAATCGTAAACAGATTTACCGGTAGCCAACGCCTCTTTGGCTATTTTGGTAGAGTTCTTATAACCAATGACAGGGTTCAAAGCAGTAACAATCCCTATAGAACCCGTTATATAATTACGGCATCCCGTTTCGTTGGCTTTGATACCATCGATACAGTATTTGCGCAACACATCGAAACCGTTCATCATGATTTCCGCCGACTCGAAACAACATTGCGCCATCACCGGCTCCATTGCATTCAGCTCCATTTGTGCCGCTTCATTACTCATAGCCACGCACAAATCGTTACCGATTACTTTATAAGAGATCTGGTTCATCACCTCCGGTATAACGGGATTCACTTTGCCCGGCATGATAGAAGAACCCGGTTGGCGAGCCGGAAGGTCGATTTCGTGCAACCCGCATTTGGGTCCCGACCCCAATAAACGCAGGTCATTGCAAATCTTATTCATCTTGGTGGCAATACGACGGAGAACCGAGGAGAATCCCACCATACTTGATGTATCACTTGTCGCAGCCACCAAATCGTCTGCCAAACGAACATTCCATCCCGTTACCTCTTTCAGAGCGGCAACACAGAGTGTCGCATATTCAGGCTCAGAGCAAATGCCCGTACCGATAGCGGTAGCACCCATATTAACGGTCAGCAACTCTTCGGCGGCATCTTGCAAATGCTTCTTTTCATCGGCAAGAATCGAAGCAAAAGCCCCGAATGTCTGTCCCAATGTCATAGGTACGGCATCTTCCAACTGTGTACGTCCCATTTTGAGCACATTCTTGAACTCTACGGCTTTTGCAGAGAAAGACTCAATCAAGAGATCGAAGTGCTTGATATACTCCAGACAAGTAGCATAGAGTCCCAAATGGATGGCAGTTGGATAAGCGTCGTTGGTTGACTGCGAGCAATTGACATGGTCGTTGGGTGAGCAATATTTATACTCGCCCGCCTCATGCCCCATCAGTTGCAAAGCACGATTGGCGATAACTTCGTTGGCATTCATATTGGTAGTAGTTCCGGCACCTCCCTGAATCATGTCAACGGGGAACTGGTCGTGATGTTTGCCTGCCAATATCTCTTCGCAAGCCTGCCGGATACCTGCAAACTGCGCATCGGTCAACAAGCCCAACCTGTGGTTGGCGACAGCCGCCGCTAATTTGGTATATGCCAGTCCGTTAACGAAAGCAGGATAGTCCGACAAACGGAACTTGCTAATCGGGAAGTTCTCTATTCCACGTAGCGTTTGCACACCATACAGTGCCTCAGCAGGTACTTGCAATTCGCCTAATAAATCGGACTCTGTACGAAACTCTTGTTGCATAAATATGTCAAAGTTTAAGGGTTGATATTATCTTACAAAGGTACACTATTTTACTGAATATGCCAAATCCTTTTCAATTTGTTACTGATATATGGAAATCCAGCAAACAAATTTCTTCTCCGGCTGTTATTTTGGCTCGCTTACGGGTTTCCACAGTACCGTTGCGAAACACTTGACCGGATGTAATCAAATGAGCCGCCTCACTGCCCGAATAAACGACATTTACGGCTTTGAGCAGTTGCATCAACGGGATAAAGTCTTCATCCTGACGCAATTGGAATTGGATAATTTGCATAAGCAAGCGTTTTTCTTTCACTGCAAAAGTACTGATTTTTTACGACATAATCAACACTATCCTACAAAACATGCAAATAAACAAGTGCAACGCAACCGCAACTCACAAATAAGTTGTAACTTTGCACCCAGTATGACTTACGAAGAAACACTGCAATATCTCTACAATTCGCAACCGGCATTTCATCTTGTCGGGGCTGCAGCATACAAACCGGGATTGGACAACACCATCCGTCTGACGGCACATCTGAAGAATCCGCATCTTGCCTTTCCGTCAATCCATATTGCCGGTACCAACGGGAAAGGCAGTACCTCTCACTTGATTGCCGCCACTCTGCAGGCAGCAGGATACAAAACGGGGCTCTACACATCGCCACACTTAGTGGATTTCCGTGAAAGAATCCGCATCAACGGAAAGATGATTGAGGAAGAAGATGTTGTAGGATTCGTAGAAAAGCACCGGCAGTTCTTAGAACAACTCAAGCCATCGTTTTTCGAGACTACGATGGCAATGGCGTTCGATTATTTCGCCACTGAACAAGTGGATGTAGCGGTCATCGAAACAGGTTTGGGAGGACGGTTGGATTCCACCAATATCCTCACACCACTCCTTTCCGTCATCACCAATATAGGATTTGACCACACAGAGTTTTTAGGCAGTACCCTGCCCAAGATTGCCGCAGAAAAGGCAGGTATCATCAAACAAGGCGTACCTGTAGTTATCGGTGAAACCGACCCTGAGACTGCACCCGTGTTTATCAAGAAAGCGGCAGAAATGCAGTCTCCTATTGTTTTTGCCGACCAGCAACAACGCTACCCTGCAGACATGGTTTGCCAATTGCAAGGATATTACCAACAGAAGAATCACCAAACGGCATATACGGCATTGCAGCAACTATCCTCACACTTCCGGATTGAGGATAACGCCCTTCAACAAGGTTTTGCGCATGTGTGCGACATGACCGGACTACAAGGTCGCTGGCAAGTGCTTTGCCAACAACCGTTTATCGTATGCGACACAGGTCACAATTCGCACGGTATCCGGTATGTGGCAGAACAAATCAAGGCACTTTCGGCGCAATGCGGGCACATACATATCGTATTCGGTATGGTGAGTGACAAAGACGTTGATGCAGTGTTATCACTTCTTCCCCTGAACGCTATCTACTACTTTACGCAAGCCGCCACTCACAGAGCCATACCGGCACAACAATTGCTCGAGACGGCAAAAAAGCACCATTTGGCAGGCAAAGCCTTCAGATCGGTAAAAGAAGCCGTTGATTCAGCACGCAATTCGCTATCTGTCAACGATTTCTTATACATCGGAGGAAGTAATTACATTGTAGGGGAAGCACTGTCTTTGTTCTGAAAAAGCACAAAAATATGCTGTACAACATATTTTTTTAGCAAAAAACTTGCGTATATGCAGAATAAGCATTACCTTTGCAACGTTTTTCATGGTATTAGATTTAAGGTTAAGTAAAGATTGGGTTGTCGAGAGGACAACCTTTCTTTTTTTATGCCCTTTATATGCTTTGCTTTCAGGCTGTTTAGAAGTTGCCCGAGAATTCGATTTGCTGTCCTTTGAGGATATGCTTGGACCGGATATGCAAATCGGACGCATCAAGGAGCTGCACAGGAATTGTTACCGTTTTCTTTTCTCCCGGGAGCAGACCGCGCAAGGTTTCTTCCGACTGCGTATCGGCAATGGCAAAATAAGCATCCCTATAAAGAGGCGCAATACCGATGTTTTTGACCAGCACCTGCGTTTCACCCTCTTTGGTACGGCAGTCGAGCACTTTGAAACGGTATCCGCAAAACATACCTGCTTCACGGAAACGTGCCGCAGTGCCATAAGGTCCGGCAGGCGCATCGTTGGCAATCATGAAAGTGATGTGATATTTATCGGCAGCCTGTTCCCACGTAATCCCATACAGACCTGCAGGATTGAGGAAATTGCGCTGGTCTTTGTCGGTATAGTAACTAATCTCTCCGCCACAAACACCGCGTTGCCATCGTATCTGTTTTCCTATTGCATTCCAACACTCTTCGTTGTAGCCCTCTCCTTGCCAGAGATCGTGATTCTCGTGCATAAACGAGTCGTCGAACAAACCGAAATCCAAGGCAGTCAAAGCAGCATCACCGACAACAGGAGTATAAGAATCATCGGCAGCATCGACAGAAACAAGCCATGGGATATCCATCACTTGCGCCATATGAAGGAAGAACTCTTTCTGATATGCTTTACTCGGAAAGTTGACTCCGAGTTGGAGTTTGGTACCATAAATATGGTATTCGGACCAATGCCCGAATCCTACTTCCAAGAAAGCGATACGGGGATCATCGGCATAACGCAGATTAAAATCAGTATAGAACTGTTTGGTAAACCATTGCAGTTCAGCATTCCGCCAATCGGCATAGTAGGTCGGTCCGTCACCACCGGGATTCTTGCTGTAGGTTTCGCTGTAACCGGGCAATGCTTTGATGTAGTCAGGCACGGCAGTAGTGCCACGTTTTCCATCAACATCAGTGCTATTGGGGTATTCGTAACGGAAACGAATGACAGCCTGATGGTTGCGCGAAGCAATATCTTGCAAAAGAGCATCGAAAGATGTCCAGTCATATTCGATTTTGTCACCCTTCTTGCCCTTTACAACCTTGCAAGGGAGACAATAAGAGAACTCCAAAGAGATAGATTTGCCATAGGTGGTGTTCAGTTCCTGTGAGTGATCGGGCCAAAGGACCAAGCCTGTCATAGGCTGCACGGAAGTCACCTCCGTTTGCATATGAACGGTCTGATAAACAGAGTCTTGGGGCAGACGAGTGGTGTCGTTGTCATCGTGCGAGGGTTGTTCTCCCGGGAAAGGAGCATTGCAGCCAGCAAAAACAAGGGCAAGAGACAACAGAAGGATTGGCAGCGTTATCGGTTTCTGAGGTACAGACATAGTTATTGTAATGATTGATTGGCTACAAAGATAGCAAATATAAGCGGTTCAGACAATGATTTTTCCGAAAAAAACAGCATGTTGTATGCTTATAAAATGCTCAGTGTATGCTTGACGAGGGCACAATGTATGCTTACCGGTAGCGTAAGGGTAGCCGAATCACCAAGTAATCACCAAATAATCACCAAATAATCACCAAATAACGATAGCACTTTCCTATGTACCTCTATTGAGGACAAGATGACGGCGCTATTGCCCTGAAAATTCAGTGTTTTCCGAGTGAACCGATATAGGCCGCCAGATATTCCTGCTCGGGTTGTCCGGGAGTGGGAACGAGACGGCTACGCGAGAGTACACCCAAAGCATAGAGATCCATAACGGTAGAATAACCGCTTCGGGCGATAACGGTTTCCGCCTGCAAAAGAAAGTGCTGCAACAAAGCATCATCCATATACGGGACAAGGGTGATATTGTTTTTCGTAATCTTACAGAAAGGGGCATCTGGTTTGCCTCTGACTATCAATAAAGATTTGCCGGTCCTACTATATTCCCCGATGATGGCTTGTTCGAAAAGAGTACGCTGGGGCTCCAATCCCGAAAGCACAGCCACAACATCGTAAGACCCGGTTGGCGGAACTTCACAGGAATGGACAGGGAAACGCGAAAGCACCCCTACAAAACGGGCATTGGAAGGCAACGGATAGTAGTGCGAAAGTTTGCCGGACAAGGAAGGTTCGGTAGCATGATCGGGAATCCAACATTCGCTATATCGCTGAATGATAAGGAGATGCACTCTGTGAAGCATCGGTTGCAGCCATTGCCACGGACGCGGCAGGGGAATAAGCAACTGGTGGGTAATATAGACAGATTGCACACCTTTGGCATAACACCCGAAACGGTTGTCGGATATCACCCGATCGAAAGGCTCGGTCCGTAATATCTTTTTGAGGGCTTTATGGTCGGCTATCGCCCATGCAATGATTTTGGGGAAGGCGCGCAACATCGCCCGAATCTGCGAATTGCCATTAGAATAACGCAGGTTGAGGTGCGGCAATGCCATTACTCTCAGATCAGGGAAGTTTCTGCGCAGCAACGACAATGCTTCACCATCGCCCGCCAAAACCACCTCGTACCCTTTGGTCAGGTAGTGGCGAATGATAGGAATACAACGGGAAGCGTGTCCGAGTCCCCAATTGAGCGGAGCGATAAGGATTTTCATAGGTCGGAGCGATGACGGGTGAATATCAGCAAGATATAACAACATCGACGCCTTCTGCCTGCAACGGTGCCGCAATACGGTGCATAGTTGCGCAATCCACTTTCTGCAAAGTGGAGACAGGCGTTTGACGGTCAATCACATACATCATGATTTGCTTGGGATGCAATTCGCGAACAAGCTTGTACCATGCTTGCAGTTCTTCCTCAGTAGTGTTATCGACGGTTTCACCATTGTATTCACCGGTCAGGAAACAAGTTTGCAGTGTGAAATCGCCATCGAACTGCTGCAACAATTCCACAATCCGACGGACGGTAAGATCAGTATTGACAGGTTGATCCATCAGCCGCATGGTGTGATCGATACCCGAATCGAGTTTGAGAATGCGATTGTCCACCAACCACAATGCTTCCACCACATCCTGCCGGCAGAGTTGGGTTGAATTGCTCAAGACAGCGATCTTTGCCTGAGGAAAATACTGATTGCGCAGAGAGCATGTATCTCTGATAATATCAAGGAAATCAGGGTGCATGGTCGGTTCTCCGTTGCCCGAAAATGTGATTACATCAGGAGTGATATTGTCCTTTTGGAGTCGGAGCAATTTGTCATGCAGGGCTTGCCAGACTTCTTCTCTTGCAGGCAAGTGCGGGTGCAAAACAGGATGATTGAAACCACACTCGCAGTATAAGCAATTGAAAGAACACAATTTAGCATCGTTTGGCATCAGATTGACACCTAACGAGATACCCAAACGGCGGCTGTGGATAGGACCATATACGGTTTCGGAAAAGAGCATAGTGGTTGTTATAAATAAGTGATACCGAGTGCCTTACAGAGGAGTTGCTGTATATCCTTCTGCTCTTGCAGATTGCGCATGAGTTGTGTGATTGCGGCAATATCGCTTGATTGTTGCAGTTCGGTCATGGCCTGTTTGGTTTTCAGAATTTCAATGGTAATGATGGTTAGTTTGAGTTCATTAAGCAGGTGCGGGACAATTTCCGGCAGTTTGTCTTCTTCGCCGACAATTTTTTCCTCTACCTGTATGTTTTCGGAGATACTCTTTTTGCCATGAATCTTGCTCAGTTGATAGCGTTCTGCAATCAAGTCACTGGCAAGCGCACTGATTTCCGGGTCGGCATTGAACTTGAAGAATCTCTCCGCAACAAACTCTGTATCAGACAGATGCTTGCTATATTCAGTAAGCATGCGGGCATAGACGGGATTCTCATGGAAATCGATCCCTTCGCTCTGCAAATCCTGCAGAATATAAGCTCCAACGCTCAACAGTTGCCCGTCGGGCATAGCATAAAGCGGCTTTTCTCCGTATTTTACAATGGTTTGCAAAAGATTGCGCTGATTGTTGCCCAGGCGTATCTGCAGTTGTTCGCTTTCCGATGCTTTCGAAGGCATGGCGGCAACGGTAGAATCTTGTTCTGCAGATGGTTCGGTCGGATTATTGGTTACTTGGTTTTTCTTTGTCCTTTGTGTTTCGTAGTAACGTTGCCGATTCAGTTCGTCCACCTCTTTATGCAACACATCGACAGGCATCCCCATCAATTGACTGCAGTCTTTGATATACACCTCGCGTGAAATATGGTCGGGAATAACGGAAATAGAGGTAACCACATCTTTGATAACGGCACTCAGGCGATTCGGGTCATTCTCCACATCGTGCATCAACAAGTCGGCTTTGAAACGGATAAAATCCTGCTGGTGCGATTGGATGAACTCAATAAACTCCGAGGCATTCATCTTATGCGCAAACGAATCAGGGTCTTCGCCGTCAGGCAACAGAACGACTTTTATATTCAAGCCCTGCGCCAGAAACATATCAATACCACGCAAGGCGGCATGTATGCCTGCACTATCGCCGTCGTACAATATTGTCACGTTGTTCGTAAAGCGGTGCAACAAACGGATTTGCTGTGAAGTAAGCGCAGTGCCACCCGATGAAACCACATTCTCAATACCAGCCTGGTGCATCGAAATGACATCCATTTGCCCTTCCACCAAGTAGCAACATTGCTGTTTGGCGATACTCTGCTTGGCAAAAAAGAGTCCGTAAAGTTCGTTGCTCTTGCTATAGATGATTGATTCAGGAGAATTTACGTATTTCCCCACATGCTCTTTCTGCTTGAGGATACGTCCTGCAAAACCCACTATCTTACCAGAGACGTTGTGGATTGGGAATATCACACGGTCACGGAAACGATCGTATAGCCGGTCATTCTTCTCGCTTTCGCCACACAGACCCGTTTGTACCAGAAACTCTTTCTGATACCCCGCCGCTTGGGCTTCTGTATATAAAAGGTTTTTGTCGGGCGCATACCCCAATTGGAACTTGCGCACAATATCCTCCCGCAGTTTGCGGGAGTAGAAATAACCAAGCCCTATGTTCTGTCCGTCAGCGGTTGTCCACAATTGGTTCTGAAACCAATTGTTTGCCCATTCGTTGACTTTGAAAAGCGACTCCCGTTGGTCTTGTTTCTCCTTTTCTTCATCCGTCATTTGGGTTTCCACCACCTCAATATTATACCGTCGGGCAATGGTTCGCAATGCCTCTGCATAGGAACAATTCTCGTGTTCCATCACGAAATTGACCACCGTTCCAGATTTGCCGCAACCGAAACATTTGTAAATGCCTTTGGCAGGGGAAACAGTGAACGAACCTGTCTTTTCATCATGGAACGGACAAAGCCCTATCAAGTTCGCACCACGGCGATGCAAAGTGACATAGTCGGATATCACTTCCTCAATGCGGGCAGTGTTGTAGATGCGATCGATAGTCTCGTTGGTAATCATACCTTGCAGCAGTTCAACCGTTTAGAAGTTCAAGAAATAGATACCGAGTTTAATCGACCATTGGTCGAAACGCCCGTTCATCTTATATTCTTGCGACTCAATAGATGAGTTATAAAAGCGGTCTTTATAGTGGTTGATGATACCAAAATCGTAGCCGCCACGCAGATAGTAATTCTTATACTGGAATCCCGCTCCTACGCCCCAAGTGATGTTGAAAGGAGAATAGTCTTGCTTACCATCTTCATCTCTATCAACACTATAGTGATTAACCTTAGTGGAAGATTCAGTACCTAACAATTCGTTTTTAGTCTGTGTGGTTTTGTCAAACGCAAATGTATATTGCAGTGCAGGTCCCGTATATAGAATCAGATATGTTTCTTTGGCAATCGTGAATTTATATTGCCAGTCGATAGGGATTTCAATAGTGTGCATCATATTCTTTTCCCGCGTCTTTTCTGCCAATGCCATCGGGTTGGAAGATATCCATTTGCTCTGATTGCCTCCCAAAGTGTAGTTCACACCCAAACGGAAACCGAATCCCTTGATGAGAGTAGCATCATACACCAATCCCACTTTCATTCCGTTCAGTGTCGTCACATTCGGCAGTTTCTTCTTCTCCGTTGCCGGGTTCTCTCGCAAAACAGGTTGTGTAAAACCGATTTCCACACCCAATGATTGTTGCTGTGCACATACACTGCCAACCATCAATACCAATATTAATGCTGACCAAAGCCGTTTCATATCCTTATTGTTTTTTATTGTTATTATTTCTGTTGTTCCGTCTGTTGCGACGTTTGTTGGTCGTTGGTTCTTCTGTTGCGTCTTTTTTCTCGTTGTCGATTGCGCTTAATCCTTCCGTTTTCGGGCGATTGGCTCTTTGAGGTCGTGCAAATACATCACCCGGCACCATCGGGCGTTCTTGCTCCGCCCAAAAGAAATTGCCCAGTCGCTGATCACCGGGCGAGATACTATCCAAAGGATACATATTGCCCGACGTAGCAGCCGTAAAAACAATATGGTGAATCTTCTGATCTTCCAAATATATCTTCACATAACTGCTTTGTGTCTTGTTTACCCCAATGATACTGCCATCGTCCTCCCGTGGGTAAAACACGGTTTCCGCATTGCCGTTCACATCAATCTGTTTCATCTCTCCATCGCGTATATAAGCAAATATCTCCTTGCCCGACAACTGGTCAAACTGCGTAAACGATTCCTGCTTGATAGCAATAGCGGCACCTATTCCGTGGGCATAATCAACGGTGGAATCTTTCATATAGATATTGATTAAATCGGCAGAAACCTGGTTGTCGTTATTCCAGCAAATGGGTTTCCCGAAGAGCATCACAACCGAATCCCGGAAATTATATACCAACGAATCGCATACCGCTTGCATATCGCTTTTGAAAACACGGACTCCGTAAAATGCCCGCGCTTGCTGATAGGTGGTATCTTGCCATAAAGTATCCGGTGTCTGATAGGTCAATATACTGTCTATCAACACACTGTCTCGCTCTATCAATGAATATATCCGGTACGGCACTTCCTCCGTAAAAAGCGAATCGGCGTGCATATAGATATAATCCTCGCTCGACCAATCCGTAAACAAAGCACTGTCAGTAGCATAGCCCCGTTTGCCATCTTCATACATCTCACCATAATTGCCCGTAAGCGTCAGTTTCCTGACAGAATCGGTCATCACCATATTGTTTACCACACGCCCGTATCCAATGGCTTTATTATAAAATATAGTATCGCCTGTCAGCGTTTTGCCTTCAGTATGAACAATCTTTGCGTCCTGCAGCAGTTTCGATTCTTCGGTTTTAGTGTTGTACCAACCCAAGGTCGAAAAAATGGTCGTTTCACCTTGATAAACAATCTCAGTCGGTCCGACCAAATCTGCTATATTGCTTTCCGTATTGTATTTGAGCGTATCGGCAGTAAGGGTGAAATTCTCGTTCGTCAAACGCACATTGGTTTTGAATACGGCTTGCTTGTTCGGAGGAGTATATTGCCCCCAAGTCGATGTCAATGTGTTCACTTCATCCTCTATTGTTCCACCCGTAAAGTAGTATGCCAAATCTTGCTTTCGATCGTAGTTCAGTTGCTCGGTAGTCAGTATTGTGTTGATATGCACCAGTTTCACATGATTTCTCAGTCGTGCAAACTTTGTATTGCCGTCGTAATAAAGCACATCGCCATATCCGAACAATGTGTCGCCTTGTACAAACCGTATATTGCCGAAAGCGTCTAACGAATTGCTTTTCTCATAGAAATACGCACTATCGCAAAACATCAACGCATCTTCGTGCCTGAATTGTACATTGCCTTTAAGCAACTGCGCATCAGGGTGTTGTTCTTCGTCAAACGACAAGAAATCGCAATGTTCCAAATACACTAATGTTTCTTGCTGTGCCATCATAAGCAATGATAGCAAGCAAAAAGCAAAGAGCAATATGTAACGTGTCTTTTTCAATTCTTCTTAACCCAATGAGGATATTGGAAATCGCAATTCTGCCATTCCGGCGAAATGGATATATAGGTTTCTTGCTGTTTCTTTTTTATCCACTCGTTGA
The DNA here is from genome assembly GCA_022783865.1 of Bacteroidales bacterium. Taxonomy (GTDB): domain Bacteria; phylum Bacteroidota; class Bacteroidia; order Bacteroidales; family Paludibacteraceae; genus Colicola. Next base: position 28,857 of record JALFYY010000010.1, on the reverse strand, counting down.
TAAACTTCATCTTCTCTTGTTCCTCATACATTTGACGGATAATCTGATAGTCGTCCACCAGATTGGCTTTGTGAACACTCGTTTTTGATTTCAGTTTCACAATGGCGCAAATCTCTTTGTTCTTCACCTTGTCCATCAATACAAAAGGTTTACTGATGTCGCCCACTTGCATATCATAGATTTGCCGTGCAATTTCAGGAGGAAGTTCCTGATATTCAAACTTCGAACTACCGCTATTCTCATTCAACATCAAACCAGCATTCATCACCGAATTCTTGTCTTGTGAGAACATCAGCACCGCCTGTTCAAACGTTATCTTTTCCGTCCGAATCAGTTCGCTGATTGAGTCTAACCTGTTGAGTGCCGCCACTTTGTCGTCTGACGAAATGCGGGGGCGCATCAATATGTGACGGCAATTTACCCGTTCACCGCGTTTTTCTATCAATTGGATAATGTGATATCCGTACTCCGTTTCAACTATTCGGCTCACGCGTTTCGGATCAGTCAGATTAAAGGCGGCATCGGCAAATTCAGGAACCAATTGTCCCCTTCCCACAAAACCCAACTCACCGCCGTGTTTCGCACTTTCCGTATCTTCAGAATACAAACGGGCAAGCATACTGAAATCTGCCGAACCCGAATTCACGCGTTCCGTGAAACTGCGCAATTGTTGTTTCACACGGTCGATTTCTTCCTGTGGCACAGGAGGTTCGAAACTGATTACTTGCACTTCCACTTGTGCTGCCACAGTCGGTATCGAATCTTCCGGCAAACGGTTATAATAACGCCGTATTTCTGCCGGAGTAGAATTGATATTCTCCGTCAGCTTCTGTTGCATCTGTTGGATTATCATTTGGTTACGCACTGTCGTAGCCATTTCTTCCTTCATTTCCGCCTCGCTCTTTCTGAAGTACTCCTCCATCTTTTCCTTTGAGCCGATTTGCGAAATGTAATAATTAAGCCGCATCTCCACTTGGTTGGCAACAGTGGATTCGCTCACTTCAATAGAGTCCAATTCCGCTTGGTGCAAAAACAGCTTTTGTATGGCAATCTGCTCGGGAATAATGCAATACGGGTCGCCGGGTATTTCTTGTCCTTCGTATTGTGCTCTAAGGCGTTCTTCTTCCACTTCCGAACGCAATATAGCCTCATCGCCTACCACCCAAATCACCTCGTCAATCACAGCTCCTTGCGCAAACATTTGAAGGGCCGTCATGCTGACTGCAAACAATATACTTAATCTTTTCATGTCGTTATTATTTTTTGTTAGCATCTTTGAACACCAAATATCCTAACTTGATTGCATTGTTATATATGTTTTCTTTTTCCTGTTGCAAAAACTGTACTTGACGCTGTTCCAACAGTATTTTTTCTATTTTCTGCGCTGCATATTCCATCGGCATTTTCTGTCCTTCCAGACAATACCGCGTAATCCCGAGCAAATAAGTGTACGATGAATCAGTTCTTTCTATCAATTGCTCTTTCTGAATAGCCTTGTTTAGATCTGCGTATGTCATAGGTATCCGTTGCAAGATTGTATTGGCATGTTGCCATTGTTCCGTAAACAGTTCGTATCCTGTGGCAAACTGATACGCATATTTTTCTGTCTGCTCGTAGTATCCCTCTTCAATATGTCCTAACCAATAGCGCAAACTATCCGGCATCGGGGCATCAACAGGTTTCACCAGCAACACGCCTTGCAACAGGCTCTCACGCAGAACAAACCGCTCCGGATTATCGTCATAAAAGGCTTGAATGCTGTCGCTATCTACCTCTTTCGGCATACGTTGCTCTGTCAGTTGTTTCTCATATTCATGCACATACAGCGAGCGGCGATAATCCTCCACCAATCTCTCAATGTTCTCTTTCGTTCCTGTTTGCTTCTTTGCCTTGTCATACAGAAGTATATCTGTTGCCCATTGCCGGATATATGCTTCAGTCATTCTCACACTGTCTTCCTGATTCTGAGCTGTTTTTGTAATAGCATCAATGTCTTTCTGATATAGCGACTGATTGTTCACCGTCGCAATCGCATCTCCCATGCGGTAACGCTCCACAAATGCACACCCACCCAAACTCATTATAAGCGTGCAACTTACAATCACCATGCCAATATGCCGAAAGTCTGTTTTCATAACCGTCTGAATCATATATTCCGTTTTTGTGCCTTTAATCGGCAAAGATACGAATAATTTCTCACATACGCACGATATAAACAGATTTTGCAGGAAAAACAAATGCATCCAACAGCTGTACATCTTTGCCTTTTTATGCCGTTTTCCTCCATTTCATCGGGATTTTTGCCGTCAGAATGCATATTTTCTCCCCACTCTGTGATAGAAACAAATTTTCCCGATGAATACGTGCTTTTCTACTTTTTATCAGTGGAAATTTGCAAGTTCGCAAGGAAAACACTACCTTTGTCTAATCAAATCATACCAACAAGATTATTATTAACTGTAATTTAATACTTCAACTGCTATGACTGAAGAACTCAAACAAGTAATCGAGCGGGCACAACAGTGGCTTACTCCTTTGTATGATGCTGAAACTCAAGCACAAGTGCGTGCCATGATAGAGGCGGAAGACAAAACAGAACTCATCGAGGCATTCTATCGCGACCTCGAATTTGGCACGGGCGGACTGCGTGGCATCATGGGTCCCGGAACCAACCGTATGAACAAATATATCGTTGGAATGGCAACCCAAGGCTTCGCCAACTATCTCCATAAGGCTTTCCCCGATAAAAACGACATCTCTGTTGTTGTCGGTCACGATTGCCGTAACAATAGCCGTCTCTTTGCCGAAACGGTCGCTAATATCTTCTCTGCCAATGGAATCAAGGTCTATCTCTTCGAAGGGCTCCGCCCCACACCGGAGGTAAGTTTCGCTATTCGCCACTATGGTTGCCAGGCGGGCGTCAATATTACGGCAAGCCACAATCCCAAAGAGTATAACGGCTACAAAGCCTATTGGGAGGATGGCGCACAAGTGCTTACGCCGCACGACACCGGCATCATCGCCGAAGTCAACAAGGTAACCATGAAAGACGTACTCATGGAACCCGATAAAGACCTCATCCAAATCATCGGTGGTGAAACCGACTACGACTATATGCAGGCTGTCAAATCACTCATCATCGACCAAAACGTTATCCTCAAACAAAAAGACCTCAACATCGTCTATTCTCCTTTGCATGGGGCTGGACGTGTCATCATACCGATGTGTTTGCGCAGTTGGGGTTTCGAGAATATCCATGTCGTGCCCGAGCAAATGGTCATCGATGGAAATTTCCCGACCGTAGTTTCGCCCAACCCTGAAAATGCCGAAGCCATGACTTTGGGCATGCAACTCGGTACCAAACTCGGTGCTGACCTTGTCATCGCCAGCGACCCTGATGCCGACCGCTTGGCAATCGTTTGCCGCAACGACAAAGGTGAGTGGGTCATCATCAACGGCAATCAGACTTGTATGATGTTCTGCTACTATATCATCAACAATATGAAGGCATTAGGCAAACTCAAGGGCAACGAGTACTTAGTAAAAACCATCGTCACCTCCGAACTGATTCGCAAGATTGCCGACCGTCAGGGAGTCGAACTCACCGATGAATACACAGGTTTCAAATGGATTGCTAACCGTATCCGCGAATGGGAGGGCACTCATAAATACATTGGTGGCGGCGAAGAGAGCTTCGGTTTCTTGCCGTATGATAAGGTGCGCGACAAAGATTCCCCTGCAAGTATATGCTTGATTTGTGAGATTGCAGCATACGCAAAAGAGCACGGCATGACTTTGTACGAATATCTGCTGAATATCTACATGGAATACGGATTCCAAGTAGAGAACACCATCAATATCGTCCGCCCGGGTAAAACAGGCGCCGAGGAAATCCAGCAAATGATGGCTGGTTTCCGTCAGAATCCGCCAAAGGAAATTGCAGGAAGCAAAGTCGTAACAATCAAAGACTTCCAACTCCTCAAGCAGTACACCGACGGCAAAGAGTCCGACCTCGTAATGCCGGCAAAGAGCAATGTCCTCCAGTACTTCATGGAAGACGGTTTGAAGGTGAGTGTGCGTCCCTCCGGAACAGAACCGAAAATCAAGTTCTACTTCGAGATTCCGGGCAATATGCCCACACCTGCCGATTACGAAAAGGCTACTGCAGATGCGCTTGCCCGTGTCGCTGATATCCGCAAGTCCTTAGGAATCTGATAGAAAACAAATAAGAGACTAATAAGTGTCTTATACCTCTTTCAATAGCACCATCTCCAATGGTGCTATTGTTTTTTCTGACTCGCTAATGCTGTCAAAGTGCGGGCGTCTCGCCCGCATACGCCATCAGGCGTACATCCATTAACAATGCTGTGTAGAGACTATATGTACATCGTCTCCTTGCTATCAAATAACAACTGTTATTCTCGCATATTTTTAACTTGTTAAATCTTCTTAAAATCAAGCTGAATTCAAGCCAAAATCTATCATATTTTTAACTCCCTCAAAGCTTTAATGTAGCTTTCAATGTGCTATCAGCACTGGGTGATTACTGGGTGATTACTGGGTGATAACTGGGTGATTCATATACTATTGCAATACTATCAAGCACTTACTAAGCAATCGCAATGCTACCGCACCGCAATCGATGAAATACAAATAAGTATTAACGGAAATAATCGGAAGCAACCTATAAGCCTACAATTCTATCCTTTCTGTATGGATTTCTTCACCCAGAAACATACGGGCAGACTCACTGAACCGTTCCGGACATTCTGTCGTAAGGAAACGGCAATTGCCCTCTTTGCTCAGTGTCTGCTCCAAATCCCGATGCCGTACCAGATAGTCAGCCAGACTGTTAGCCACTATCTCCCCTTGCGATAGCAGTCGGATATTGTCGGGTGTCACTTGCCGTATCTTATCCAACAATAGCGGATAATGTGTGCAACCTAAGATAATAGTGTCTATCAACCGGTCTTTTTGCAATAGTTCAGCCATATATTTCCTGACAAAATAATCAGCTCCGGCATTGCCGTGCTCATTGTTTTCTATCAGCGGAACCCACATCGGGCAGGCTTCTTGTGTCACGCAAATAGCGGGATCCTGTTTCTCTGTCTCGATTACATACGACTCCGACGCCACCGTTCCCGGTGTTGCCACTACACCCACGTGTTTCGTCTGTGTATAATCTCTTATCGCTTCCACGGTCGGACGGATAACGCCGAGCACCCTCACCTGAGGATCTTTGTATTGGATAAGATTTCGCTGCTGAATATTGCGTAATGCTTTGGCAGACGCTGTGTTACACGCCAATATCACCAAGCGGCAACCATGCTCGAGCAGATAATGTACCGCCTGCCAAGTGTACTCATACACTACGTCAAACGACCGTGTTCCATAAGGGGCACGTGCATTGTCGCCCAAATACAAATAGTCATATTCAGGCAATTTTTTCCTGATTTCTTTCAATATCGTGAGACCGCCGAAACCGCTGTCAAAAACACCTATCATACTGGCAATTCTTCATTTTTCCGCTGCAAAGATACAACTTATGTCACAATATGGCAAATACTTGTTTGCTGGTTGGCAAATTTTTATTACCTTTGCAACTGAATTATTAGATTCGGATGAATATATAATTATACCTCCTATGAAAAAAACTTGTCTTGTAATATCCGTACTGATAGCGATGGCTGCAACATCCTGTGTTACCCAGCAGAAGATGGCATACCTGAAGAATGTTGATGCAACGCTTACCGATTCTATCAACAAGCACTATAATCCGATTGTAGAACCTAAGGTGGTGGTAGGCGATCATCTGTTCATTACCGTCGCTGCACAAGATGCCGATGCCGCCGCTCCTTTCAATCTCCCGACACAAGTCTTTATGACACCCGGTTCCGAAACGGCAGCCACCACTCCGAGTCTGCAATACTACACGGTTGATCCCGAAGGGAATATCAATTTCCCCATTTTGGGAAAACTGCACCTTGCCGGTTTGAAAAAGTCCGAAGCCGTTACCTATATCACCGAAAAACTGCAACTGGCGTTGCGCGACCCTATTGTCAACATTCAGTTCCTCAGTTACAACATTACGGTGATGGGCGAAGTCAACCGGCCTGGCAAATACCAGATACGCAACGAGCGTGTCACCCTCCTCGATGCTTTGGCAATGGCGGGTGATATGACGCCTTACGGAAAACGTGACAACATCCTTGTTACCCGTGAAACCGATGGCAAGTTGGAGTTTGTACGGCTTAACATCAACGATGCTTCTATCCTTACATCGCCCTATTTCTTCTTGCAGCAAAACGATGTCGTATATGTAGAACCCAATAAAGTTCGTGCTCTCGCATCGCAGAATATATCTCTCTATCTGTCTATGGTAACCACCCTGGCGTCAATGGCAACCGTCATCGTCTCCGTAGTAAATACAAGCAATTAGTAACAACCAAGCTGATAATACAATGACTACTCCATCCAAAGAAAATGATATTGTCGATTTGAAGAAACTCTTTCTCAAATGCCTTCATAACTGGTATTGGTTTGCCGGCTCTGTAATCTTATGTGTAGTACTGGCTCTCTTCTATTATTTTTCCAAAACGCCGGTATATGAAGTCTCATCCACGTTCAAATTCCGGGAAAACGAACAATCAAACGGTATTTCATTCGGAAATTCCTCTATGCTAAACATGTTCGGTATCGGAGGAGCAACCATCAATAGCGATGAAACGGAGATTATCAACTCCCGTGCTATCATGCGCCAAACCATAGTTGATTTGGACTTGCAAACCGAATATCGTAAGAAGAAAGGTATGCGTTGGTACGGGCAATATCCGTCCTGTGACTTGGAAATCCTTTACCCTGTGCAGTTCTGCGACACCATGCGCCGTACTACACATATCACCCTGACACGTACTAAACGCGCCTATCGTATAGCTGTCAAATATGGCGACTTGGCAAAAAGCAAACATGCCGTTTTCTCTTTGGACGAGCCTGTCCGTACTTGCATTGGTGATATTTCTTTCCTCTTGCACACCGACTTGAAACCCGGCGATAAGTACCGCATAAAAACCACACCCCTGCCGAGTCTCGTTGACAACTACAGGAAAATCCTGAAGGCTGAAGAAATCAGCAAAGAGACCAACGTTATTTGTCTGCAAACCGTCACCGATATGCCCTCTCGGGCTGAAGCCATGATACGCCGCATGCTCGCTCTCTACGACCTGTCTTCTGTTGTGGACAAACGATTGCAGGCAAGCAATTCAGAACGGTTTATCGATAGCCGTCTCTCGCTTGTAGCATCCGAATTGGATTCCGTTGAGAATAGTGTAAAGCAATATAAAATACGCAATCAGATTACCAACCTGAGCAACGAAGCCATTCTTTACCTGCAAAACACCGATGCCTACCAAAAGCAAATCGTTGGAATAGAGACGCAGCAGAATCTCATTCGGTATATCCAGGAGTTCGTACAGGATACTGATAACACTTTCAATCTGATTCCCGCCAATCTCGGTGTGCAGGACCAATCATTGGTTGCCCTCATTCAGGAGTACAACACGCTCTTGCTTCGCCGGATGAAACTGCAACGTGCAGCCACCGACGACAATCCGGCTTTGCTGCAAATCAACGAACAGTTGGAAAGCATGCGCGGCAACATACTGACCAGCATTCATAGCGTACGCGATGGTTTGGAAATTACACATAACAACCTTCTCCGGCAAGAGCAAGCCTACAATGCACGCACCGAAAATGTGCCGGCACAGGAGAAAGAATACATTGCGCAGATGCGGCAGCAGAATATCAAGCAGGCTATCTATCTTTTCCTCTATCAAAAACGGGAAGAAAACGCCATTTCGCTCATATCCACCGTTACGCCCACCCGTATCATCGATACGGCACAAACCACTCCCGACGCTGTTGCACCACGCAAAAAGATAGTCTTTGGAGGAGCCCTGTTAGTGGGATTGCTATTGCCTGTTATTGTTTTCTTTGTATTGGAATTGCTCAATACTAAGATCCGCAACCGTGAAGAGTACGACAAGTATATCCGCTTGCCCCTCCTCGGTCAATTGAACAAGGCACCTAAAGGCAGTCTTTTGCCTGTCTTGTCTGAAAACACGCTGTCAGAACAACTCCGTTTCCTGCGGCAGAAACTCATAGAAAACAAATCGCAAGTCATATTGGTAACTTCGGCAGGAACAGGTGAAGGCAAAACATTTGTTGCATCCAATCTTGCCCTGTCACTTTCACTGCTCAATAAAAAGGTATTGCTCATCGATGCCAATCTGCGCAATCCCAAAGTGGCAACTGTTCTTCAGTTGAATGCTTCCTATGGTTTGACCGATTATCTCTCGCAACAGCAAACCGGTCTTTCCTCGCTCATCACCACGAAAGACGCATTGGATATCCTGCCTGCCGGTTCAGCCGCACTACATCCTAACGAACTCTTGAATAGCGGTTCTTTGGTCACTCTGATGAGCACGCTCCGGGAGCAATACGACTATATCGTTATCGACACGGCAAGGGTTGGAACATTCTCTGACACTTTCGCTTTGGCATCTTTCGCCGATACCACCCTCTTTGTCATACGTTCCAGTGTAACAACGCAATCCTCGGCAAATTACATCAATAATTTGTACGAACAGAACCGCTTGCCGCATACCTGTGCTATCCTCAATGCAGTTGCATCATGCGATAACTCGGCTGGCTGCTGAACATGCTGTTACACATAGCATACCGACGGTTGTACTGTCGGACATACAATAAGCAAAATACTAATGCCTATATGATGTTCATCATATAGGCATTGCTGTAAGTACTGCTGTCGGACTCCGGTCTTTACGTCAAGGGTTCTCTGTAATTGCATCCCTCTCGCCAACGGGAACAACCGTATGCGGTTTTACCACGGATAATCGTACCCTTCCTGCACACCGGACAAAGCATACCGATCTTGCTGGTTTTCACATCCCGTACCACTTCCGTTGTCAATGCCTTCAGTTCATCTAAAAATTGTTGTGCTGTAAGCTCTCCTCGCTCTATCTGTCTGAGCTTCCTTTCCCACTGACCGGTTAGTTCTGCACTTTTGAGCAACGGGGTATGTAATATCTGTATCAACTCCATACCCATAGGAGTTGCTTTCAAATTCTTCTTCTCTTTGATAATATACTGACGCTGAAACAACTTCTCGATAATAGCTGCCCGCGTACTTGGGCGACCTATTCCGTTCTCTTTCAAAGCGTCTCTCAATTCTTCATCTTCCACTGTCTTACCCGCTGTCTCCATAGCACGCAACAATGTTGCTTCCGTATAGTAACGTGGTGGTGTTGTTTGCTTTTCCATCAGTTTGGGAGTATGATCTCCACGCTCTCCTTTCGTAAATGCCGGTAGTGCAGTAACTGCATTCCCTTCGATGTTCTCCTCTTCCGCATTCTCAGGTTGTGCAAATACGGTTCTCCAACCGGGTTTTGATACCTGCCGGCCGGTAGCACGGAACAATATTGCTTCTTCCGAATCCGCAAGCGTTACTTGTCCCATAACTGTCGTATTCGACACCTCACAATCGGGATAGAATGCTGCAATAAAACGCAAAGCCACCAAATTGAATACTTTCCGCTCCGTTTCTGTTATATTGTCTAGACGTTGCCCTGTCGGTATAATAGCGTGGTGGTCCGTTACCTTGCTGTTGTCAAACACCTTTTTCGATTTAGGTAGCGGTTGCCCGTGCAATGGAGCTATCTGCGCTTCAAAATAAGATTCTATTCCTTTCAGTGTACTGCCGCACTTCGGATAGATGTCTTCACTCAGATAAGTAGTATCTACACGCGGATAAGTAGTCACTTTCTTCTCGTATAGACTCTGTATCAGTTTCAATGTCTCATCTGCAGAGAAACCATACTTTTTGTTGCACTCTACTTGTAGCGAAGTCAAGTCAAACAAGCGTGGAGCTGACTCTGTTCCTTTCTTTTTCTCTACAGACACTATCTCAAACGGCTGCTTTTCTATACGGCTGATGAGTTTTTGTCCTATATCCGCATTTTGGATAGCCTCTATTCCAGCATTCTTTGCTTGCAGTTCTTCCCATGTAGGAACAGGTTTCTTCGACTTCTCTGCTTTCTGTTTCAGTTTCTCTAACTCGTCTGCCAAGTCCTCATCGCTTTTGCGTACTATGGCGGAAAACAGCGTTCCCCTGTATTCTGTCTTCAACTCCCAATACGTACGAGGCACAAATTGCTCTATCTCATGTTGCCGTTGTACAATCAGTGCCAATGTCGGAGTTTGCACACGTCCTATCGAAAGTACTTGCCGTGTCAACCCCTTCTTATTGTTAGAGGGTTGCGATTGCGGTGTTTTGCTGTATCTTAATGTATAGGCACGCGTTGCATTCATGCCCAATAGCCAATCTCCGATAGCACGCATCAATCCCGCTTCATATAATGTCTGATAGGCATCTTGGTCTTTCAGATGGGCAAAACCTTCCTGTATTGCTTCTGTTGTCAGCGACGATATCCACAGACGTTTTACCGGGCACTTGCAACCGGCTTTCTGTTGCACCCAGCGTTGTATCAATTCACCTTCTTGTCCCGCATCACCGCAGTTAATCACCGCCTCGGCTTTTTCTATCAATTGGCGGATGATACTGAACTGTTTCTGTACACCTGCATCAGCCGTCACCTTGATACCGAATCGTTGTGGTATCATCGGAAGCGACGACAATGTCCAGTTCTTCCATTGTTCTGTATATTCTTGCGGATCCAATAAGGCACACAAATGCCCGAAGGTCCAGGTTACTTGGTAACCGTTACCTTCCATATAGCCGTCATGTGAAGAGGTTGCACCCAACACTTTGGCTATGTCTCTGCCCACTGAAGGCTTCTCCGCTATACAGACAATCATCCGATCAACCGATATAAAAGCACACCTTACCGATTGGCATACATCTTCTCGTAATACTGCTGATAGTCACCTGATGTTACATTGTCCAACCAGTCCTGATTGTCCAAATACCACCGTACCGTCTTTTCTATGCCCTCTTCAAACTGCAGACTGGGCTCCCACCCGAGTTCTCTTTTTAGTTTTGTAGAGTCGATAGCATAACGCAAATCATGCCCTGCCCTGTCTGTTACATACGTAATCAAATCCATATCTGCTCCTTCTTCACGACCTAACAGACGGTCGGTTACACGAATCAATGTGCGGACAATATCTATATTCTTCCACTCGTTGAATCCCCCTATATTATAGGTGTCGGCTATCCTTCCTTTGTGGAAAATCGTATCAATTGCTCTTGCATGATCTACCACATACAACCAATCACGCACATTCTCGCCTTTGCCATACACAGGCAAAGGTTTCCGATGGCGGATATTATTGATAAACAACGGTATCAACTTCTCAGGGAACTGATACGGACCATAGTTGTTAGAGCAGTTGGTCACTATCGTAGGCATACCGTATGTATCATGAAATGCCCTTACAAAGTGATCACTGCTTGCCTTGCTGGCAGAATAGGGAGAGTGAGGCGTATATTTTGTTGTCTCTACAAAGAACTCATCACCATACGGACCTCTTCCGTCTTTATCGCCTTCGGGTTTTGTCAGTTCCAATGCCCCATACACTTCGTCTGTTGAGATATGGTAAAAACGCTTTCCCTCGTATCCTTCAGGCAAACTTTCCCAATATAGTTTGGCAGCCTGCAAAAGCGACAATGTCCCAAGCACATTGGTTTGGGCAAAAGTAAAGGGGTCTTTAATCGAACGGTCAACGTGGCTTTCTGCTGCCAAATGAATAATACCATCCGCCTTTCGGGTCTGCATCAATTCATACATCTTGTCGAAATCGCAAATATCTGCCTTCACAAACTCATAATTAGGTCTGTCTTCTATATCTTTCAGGTTAGCCAGATTGCCTGCGTATGTCAACTTATCTACATTGATAATCTTGTATTCGGGATACTTTTCAACGAATAAGCGTACCACATGGCTGCCTATAAAGCCGGCACCGCCTGTAATGATAATTGTTTTCATGTTATAATGTTGTTAGTGTGTTATTTGCTGTTGTTGATATGATGGTTTGATGTTGGACGATAAACTTCTTCACTTGAATTGTTACCATAACAATTGAGGTTAAGAATGCCAAAAAGTCTGATACAGGCAGACTCAGCCATACGCCGTTTATGCCCCACAATCGGGAAAACAATATGACTAACGGTATCAAATACAGCACTTGACGGGTCAAACTCAGGAAAATCGCTTTCTTCGCCATGCCTATACTCGTAAAGAAATTACCCGCAACCATCTGAAAGCCGTTCAAGAAGAACACCATACAAACAATCCTTATACCCGGTACAGCCAACTCAAGTAATGCTTCATCTTTCGAGAAGATACTTATCATCCCCATCGGCACAATCTCTGCCAATAAAAACAGCAGAGTAGTTACACCGGTTGCCCATAGTGCAGTTTGTTTGAATACTTTCAACATCCTGTCGTACTTCTGTGCACCATAATTGTATCCTGCTATCGGTTGCATACCTTGGTTCAAACCCATCACAATCATGCAGAATATAAAAGTAATGCGGTTAATAGCACCATACGCACCTATAGCCAAGTCTCCGCCATTGCGTGCCATCTCTCTGTTGAGTACAATAACCACTGCACACGATGCCAAGTTCATCAAGAAAGGCGACAAACCAATCGACAATGTATCCATGGCTATCTTCTTGTTGAAACGGAACAAATGTTTGTCAAAATGCAACAACTCTTTCTTATTGCACAGCAGACTGAATTGCCATACTATAGCCACAAACTGTGATATCACAGTTGCCCACGCAGCACCTTGCACTCCTAATTCCAAAGCAAAGATAAATATCGGGTCTAATATGATATTGGTAACTACCGCCACAATCGTTGCATACATTGCTTGCTTCGGATGTCCCGACGAACGCAACACACCGTTCAAGCCGAAATAGATATGCGTAAAGAAGTTTGTAACCAAAATTACTTGCATATAACTTCTTGCATGCATAATTGTCTGTTCGCTTGCACCAAAGAAATACAGAATCGGGTCTAAAAATATAAGACCTGCTATCCCGACAATACCGCTCAATACTATATTAAGTAGCACCACATTGCCCAACACCAATTTGGCTGTGTCGTAATCCTTCTGTCCCAATTTGATAGCAATCAGTGCACTGGTGCCCACTCCCACTAACGACCCGAAAGCAGCCAATATATTCATCAACGGAAAGGTAATTGTCAACCCTGAGAAGGCCATCGAACCGACACCTTGCCCGATATAAATACTGTCCACCATATTGTATAAGGAAGATGCTGTCATTGCTATAATGGCAGGCATCGCATATTGCCGGAGCAATTTGCTTATCGGTTGTGTCCCTAATTCTGTAGGTGTGGCAGACATATATATAATGTATTATTCTTTCGTGTTAATCAATGTGTTGGCTATCTCTTGATAAAACGTTGCAGCAGGATGCCCTTTTTGCAAGGCAATAGGCAGTCCTTCATCACCGGCTTCTCTTATTGATTGTACCAAAGGTATTTGTCCCAACAAAGGTACATTCAGCTCCTCTGCAAGTTCTTTGCCGCCATCCTTACCAAATATATAGTATCTGTTCTCTGGCAACTCTCTCGGAGTGAACCACGACATATTCTCTACGATACCCAGTACTCTTACACCCACTTTCTCATTCCTGAACATATCCACACCCTTTCTCGCATCAATCAATGCCACAGGTTGAGGTGTCGTCACTACAATAGCCCCCGTCAGTTGTATTGTTTGTACAATCGTCAAATGGATATCACTCGTTCCGGGAGGAAGATCTATCAGTAAATAGTCCAACTCTCCCCAATTCGCATCGGTAATAAGTTGCTTTATCGCATTGCTTGCCAATCCTCCACGCCAAACTACAGCACTACCGGTTTCTACAAAGAAACCGATACTCAGCATCTTCACACCGTATTGCTCAATAGGCTCTATCAGCTCTCTGCCTTCTACCGGAGCCAATACTGGACGGGCATCTTCCGTATGAAACATCTTGGGTTGCGACGGACCATGTATATCTGCGTCCAATAATCCAACCTTTTTGCCTGCTTGGGCTAATGCTACAGCCAAATTAGCTGCTACTGTCGATTTGCCGACACCTCCTTTTCCCGATGAAATGGCGATAATTTGCTTTACTTCCGGCAACACTTGCTCCGTTTCCAGCGGAACAATCTGCTTGCGGAATTTGGTGTGGATATTCACGGCAGCATTCTTATCCGCATATGTTTTGACAGCCGTTTCCGCTGCTTTCACAACCGAATGCAAAAAAGGGTCGTTCTGTTTGTCGAATATCAATGAAAACGACACTTCCAATCCCGATATGCGGATATCGTCTTCCAACATACCGCTCTCTATCAAGTTCTTTCCGTTGCCGGGATATCTCACATGAGATAGTGCATCTATAATCTGTTGAGGATACATATTACTTTGTATTTGTCGGTAGCTGTTGTGTACGATAACGCCCGTATGAGCGGTAGTCATCATACTCAATATCTACCTCTGGTTCTGTCAATTGTTCTTTTTTCGTCATTCTGAACTGGATATACTTAATCTTCATACCCCTTTCCAACCATTGCTTTTCATAGTGTGTTTTCAGACTTCTCACCGTATCTGCAAAATCCGACTTATACAAATCGTCTGTCTTATATACCACTTCATACCCGTTTGCTTTTACCATTTCATCGGTATATCCATATAAGAACGGGCTGTCGGTTTTCAGATGTATCAGTCCACCGTCTTTCATCACTTGCTGGTATCTTGCCATAAAATAGCTCGAGGTCAGGCGCTTCGTAGCTTTCTTCATCTGTGGGTCAGGAAAAGTAATCCATATCTCGTCCACTTCATCTTGTGCAAAGAACCGTGTAAGCATTTCTATATTCGTGCGCAAGAATGCCACATTCGTTTTTCCTGTTGCAACAGCCTGTTTGGCACCTGCCCACATACGTGCACCCTTGATATCAATACCGATAAAGTTCTTCTCAGGATACAATTCTGCCAATCCGATAGTATATTCTCCTCTTCCGCACCCCAACTCCAGTACAATAGGATAGTCATTCTTAAAATACCGGCTTCGCCATTGTCCCTGTATCTGTAAAATGGACGACTCCCCGTCTATTTCTCTGGCACCGCATTGAAACACATTGGGGAAGGTTTCCATCTCTGCGAACTTCTTTAGCTTGTTCTTGCCCATACGCTATTCCTGTTGATGTTTTTCTATTCTCACACCTATATCACTCACTCCTTGCAACATATCTTCTCTCATACCCTGCTGTATGTGCAGTGTATATTCGCCTTTCTGCAATGTCTTATTTTGCCCGTACAGTACCGGCATTTCTTTCAGCCGTCCTACACCATTGCCTAACCATCTGCCTCGTTGGTCTGCTAAATAGAACTCTATTGTATCATTATCAACAAATAGCCACATGTTCTGATACGGATAGTTTGCCGTATGACGCACATAGAGCAAAATATCATATTGTCCGTCTTCCATAATCTCATAGTGATACGATAGCACAGAGTCTTTGTTCCAACCGTCTTCCTGCAGCGATTTCGACGATGAATACACCGTATTGCCGTTGCAACCGGCTAATAGCAACGCTATCACGCATCCTGTCAACCAACCTGTCTTTTTCATCATTTCGGGCGATTTACACGGTTGCGGATAGGCATCTGAGCCTTTGCCTGATTGTCATTATTTTTGTTACTGTCAGCAACGGCATTATTAGGTTTGTTATTCTGTCTCATCTGTCTGTCTCTTCGGTTATTACCGTTGTTGCGGTTGCCGTTTCTGGGCGATTGTCTGTTGCCTTGTTCTCTTGCATTATTCGAACGTTTCTTGTCAAAACGGGTCAAACTATCTTGTCCTACAACATTCTCGTAATCAGGCGTTTGTTCTATTACACCCGAAACGCCTCCTTGCTTACCGCCCAAACTGACAGGTTTCTCGCCTCGTTTGTTCATCGCAATAATATCGTTTGCTTGTTCAGGTGTCAGTTGTTGCAAATTGGCAGGAATATTGGGTGCCGATGAATAAGTTATCTCCTGTTTAAGCGGATCAGAACTGAAGAAATAATAAGTTCCGTCCCGGGTCTCCAACGGGATATTCTTATCCGGAAAATTCTGTATAGCATCTTGATATACTTCCACTTCATAGTTCAAACAACACTTCAGTTTTGCACACTGACCGGCAAGTTTTTGAGGATTGGGCGAAATGTTTTGCAATCGTGCTGCACTCGTGCCAACCGAATGAAAGTTGGTCATCCATGTCGCGCAACATAATTCTCTTCCGCAAGATCCAGTTCCGCCTATACGACCCGCTTCTTGTCGTGCACCGATTTGCTTCATTTCAATACGCACACGGAACGTCTCTGCAAAAACCTTGATCAATTGTCTGAAATCCACCCTTTCATCGGCAATATAATAAAATATCGCCTTCGTGCCGTCGCCTTGATACTCCACATCGCCAATTTTCATCTTCAGCCCCAAATCCTTTGCCAGTTGCCTTGCTTTTATCATTGTCGCTTGTTCCTTCGCTTTGGCTTCGTCTCGTTTTTGTAAATCCTGTTCAGTCGCAAAACGATAAATGTTCCTTATCTCATAACGGCTCGTATCGATGTGGTTCTTTTTCATTTGCAGCTCCACCAATCGACCCGTAAGCGACACTTCTCCGATATCATGTCCCGTTGCGGCTGCCACTGCCACTATCGACCCTTTCTCCAAAGGCAACTTGTCCACATTATGATAATACCCTTTTCTCGTTTTTTTGAATTGTACCTCCACAAGGTCCGATTCGTTCGTATTTTCCGGCAAATCGCACAACCAGTCTGTCACACTCAGTTGGAGTGCAGAATTTCTTCTGCAGCCTCTGATATCAAACTGACAATTGCCGTTATTCAATGTCATCTTATCTTTATCCATAGTCTTTTTCTTTATTTGTATTTCACTCCTTCGGTCTGTCTGTCACTTGCGTTTTATCAACACTATCATTTGCAGACAAAGGTCAAAGAATATGATTTTAGCATTTCCGTTTTGTTCAATCTGCCTTTGCGCCAAGTCCAACTGCTCCATGATTTGACCTACATTGTTTTCCGTAATGAATGGAGCAAAACGCACACTGAATTCGCTTTCGGCTCTCGTTTGGTAATTCATCTCATGCCGGCCGAAATTATATATATAGTTCTCCCGTATCTGCTGACTGGCATATTGCAAAAAGTTCTTTTGTCCTTCCCTTCCGGTCGGCAATGTTGCCATACTGTCGCTCCATTTGCGCATATTGACCAATGCGTTATAATCCCTTTTCACCGCCACTGAGTAAGCATTCCTCATCAGTTGTATGAAGCTGTTCAGATTGTCATTCGTGTCTTGCGTTTGCAAAGCAGCCTTTTTGGCTTTCAAGTAACTGCCGTTGGCAATATGAGCCAAATCAGCAGCGTCTCCATCCGGCAAATCATGATATTCTTCAGTCAATGCATGGGTTATCTGTTGCTCGCTCAAATCCCCCACTTTAAGCAATTGTGTCCTCGAGATGATGGTCGGCAAGAGTAAATCCGGTTCTTCCGATACTAACAAAAACAATGTCTTGTCCGCAGGTTCTTCCAATATCTTCAAGAGTTTATTGGCGCAGGCAACATTCATTTTCTCCGGCAACCAGATTATCATCGTCTTGTACCCGCCCGAAAACGCCTTGAAGCTCAGTTTACGCAATATCTCTCCGCTCTCCGCCTCATATATCACACCTTGCTTTGTTTCCGCACCTATCTTCTGATACCAATCGTTTATATCAAAATACTTTTCTTCTAATACAATCTCCCGCCACTCATTGATAAAATCATTACAAACCGACTCTTTGCCCGCCTTCACTTTGTATATCGGAAAAGCAAAATGCAAGTCCGGATGCTGCAGTTTTGCATATTGCAGACACGAAGGACAAACACCACACGAATCTGTCTCCGTCCGATGCTCGCAAGCGATATATTGGGCATAGGCAATAGCCAACTGCAATTTGCCTACACCCGACTTGCCGGTCAGCAGTTGGGCATGGGGAATACGCTCCTCCTGAACCGACTGAATCAGCCGTGCCTTCACATCGTCCTGTCCGATTATATCCTTGAATTGCATGCTTTGTAAGTATGTTTGTTTTCTTTATGTCAACAGGGTCACAAATAGCAAGCAAAGATACAAAGAAAATACCAATTCTGCAAATCTCTTTTTCCACACTCCTTGTTTTTGCTCCAAAAGAACAGATTTCTCGCTTGCTTTTTGCGACAATAGAGCAACTAAACCGTATCTAAACAACAAGGGCAACCGTCTCCGATTGCCCTCATCGCACTATTTAAATCTTTTTATCATGGTTGTTTTTGTGCGCAGGATGAGACTCGAACTCACACGATCTTGCGACCACTACCCCCTCAAAGTAGCGTGTATACCAATTTCACCACCTGCGCAATCTGTTGTCAATAGTGTTTTTCTCTTGTGCCCAAAACAGGACTCGAACCTGCACGTCGTGAAACACTCGCACCTGAAACGAGCGCGTCTACCAATTCCGCCATTTGGGCAAAGACGCCGTTTTTAAGAGAAAAAACGCAGAACTCGCTTGTTCTGCATCGTCATTACGTATTGGAGCGGAAAACGGGACTCGAACCCGCGACCCCGACCTTGGCAAGGTCGTGCTCTACCAACTGAGCTATTTCCGCATCGGCTCCCTTTCGAAAGCGGTTGCAAAAGTACAACAAATTTCTGAACTACCAAAACTTTTTGAAAGAAAAATGTTATTTCCCTACTTTTTATTACCTTTGCAGCCGCAAAAAGATAACCGCAATACACATTTTAACTACTTATCTATGCAACATACACCGCAAGAAATCGAACTTATTCACCTACAGAAACGAATAACCCGCCTCTTTCACAAAGGCTGCACCGACTATGGGCTCATCCAAGAGGGCGACCATATCCTCATTGGGCTTTCCGGTGGAAAAGACTCGCTCGCACTCGTCGAATTGCTCGGTCGTCGTTCACAAATATACGTCCCTCATTTTCGGGTAAGCGCCGTCCATGTTTCCATCGAAAACATTGCGTACCAATCCGATACTGCCTATCTCAAATCTTTTTGCGAACATCACAAAGTACCTTTCATCCACCATACCACCCGTTTTGATGATTCCGAAGACACGCGCAAATCCCATTGTTTTCTCTGCTCCTGGTATCGTCGCAAAGCACTTTTTGAGGTGGCGCAACAACTCGGCTGCAACAAAATTGCCCTCGGGCATCACAAAGACGACATCATCGAGACCCTGCTCCTCAATCTCGTTTTTCAAGGAAATTTCGGCACTATCGCACCCAAATTGCAAATGCAAAAATTCTCCATGCAAATGATTCGTCCCCTCTGTCTCATCTGCGAGAAAGATCTTGCGCGTTATGCCGTCCTCTCCGGTTATCACAAGCAAAACAAACTCTGCCCCTTCGAGCAAGAGAGCAATCGCCACAACATAAAGCAGATTATCAGCCAATTGGAATCCCTTAACCCCAATGTGCGTGACAGCATCTGGGGCGCGATGGAAAACATAAAACCCGAATATCTTCCTCATAAAGTATGAAAGCCTTTATCACACTACTTCTCTTATGCTGTTCCAACATTTTCATGACTCTCGCTTGGTACGGCCATCTCAAACTCGGTGAACTCAAATGGTTCCAACAACTCCCGCTCATCGCTGTCATTGCCCTCAGTTGGGGAATAGCCTTTTTTGAATACTGCCTCCAAGTGCCAGCCAACCGTATCGGTTTCTCGGGCAATGGCGGTCCTTTCAGCCTTATGCAGCTAAAAGTTCTTCAGGAAGTCATCACTTTGATTGTTTTCATCGCATTTTCCGTCATCGCATTCCACATGCAAATCAGATGGAATCACATCGTAGCCGGCGTTCTGCTCATTCTCGCCGTCTATTTCGTATTCAGATAGCAAATTCCAGTATTCCTGTCTCAAAAACACCGATGAAATGGACGTTTCTACCCCTATTTTTCCAATATAGGGAAGTTTTGCAATTCTTCATTCTCCAATCTCCGGACTTCATTCAATGTCGATTGCAGTCTTTCTTTTTGGATAGGATTTTCCTCTTCCAATGCCAGAATCTGCTCCCCGATTGTCGTCTGCTCCTCTGTTGTTGCCGTCATATATTGTTGACGCAGCTCGCCGAGTCTCAATATGTTTTGTTCCGCTTGACGGGCAGTTTGCCGATAATTTCTATATAGTGTCATTGCCTCTTTCGAACGGAAATCTTGCCAATCCGAGTAAACCGTCGTGTCATTCACAACGAGCATAAATACTGCCTCATCCTCTATTGTCTTCACTTCTTCCGCACTATCCATCTCTATTTCTGTTTCCTTTTGTACCTTGCGATAGGTCTTCAATTGAGCGACTAATCTTGCCTTTTCATCGGTAAAATTGTGCAAAATAATCTTTTCCTCGTTCGGTACAAAACAATATATACTCACTGAGTCCGTCGCCGTATTCCGATCTGTCGCAAAATACCCGATACCCTTGTTCTCGTCTATCGCAAGCATATAGTCGTTGGCAAACGAATTGAACGGCATTCCTATGTTCTCGGGTTGCAAATAACTGTCTGTCACCGAATTGTAGCGCGTCAGATAAATGTCATATCCACCCAAACCGTCACCTCTGTCCGAGCCGAAATACAGCGTAATGCCGTCCGTCAGCAAGAAAGGATAATTCTCTTCAGCCATAGTATTAACGGGTGCCGGCAAAACTACGCTGTCTCCCCATGAGTCAATCAGCCATTGACTGAAATACAGATTCTTCCGGCCCGCCGTATCGCAAGTCATCACTTTCCTGTCGCCTCTTTGGTTGGTATAAGTCACACGCCCGTCCGTTTCCGTCAGCGTTCCTGCTTCGGGCGAAAGTTCATACGCGCGCAAAAAATCCTGCTTCGCCACAACCGTATGGGAGACAATGCTCACATCTTCCACTCTGCGCATATAGCGTTCGCCTTTCTCGGCGCGCGCCATTTGCTCCTCTACATAATGATACCGCTCATTGCCCGGCTCAATACTTTCCAGATATTGCTCATAAGCGGCAAAGGCTTCAGCAAAACGATACTCGCCAAAGTACAATTCACCTAAATAATAGTTCCGAAGTGCGTATTTCTCACCGGCTTCCTCAAATCGGCAGATGGCGGTCTGAGTATCTCCCAATTCGTAAGCACACCTTGCAATACGATACAGATACAGCTGGTTTTTCGGACTCTTACGCAACAGATTCCCGTAAGCTGTCTGTGCCTTTGCGTAATCCTTTGCCATAAACAATGCGTCCGCTTGTTGCGCAGTCTGTGCAACTGCCGACAAACTCACTCCTAAAAGTAATATAAAAACGTACTTTCTCATCATTTGCAAAGATACGCATTATTTATGACTTACAAAACAGATTCTCCGCCTATTCTCGCATTTTCCTTCTTCTTACATTCCGTATTCCACGATTTCATCGGGATTTTTATTTATCCCTACTATACTTTTTGTAGATGTATTGTACTTTGCCTGCCAATTGCCAAATACTAAATGGCCACATTATCAAATGTAGCCATTATTTACGTAGGATATACGGAAGATATACGTAACATATACGTAACATATACGTAGGATAAACGTAACATTCGTATAACATCACCGGGATTTTATCGGGACATCTTCCTATCCTCATCACACCTTTCCCGGCACTATACAATATTAATTATTAACTATTAACTGATAATTTCCGGTTTTCTCAGTTATTTTCCGTATCTTTGCACCCGAATATCACTTACTGAATAGTTCAACAAAACCATGAACAGAGAATACAAAATGATAGCCAAAACCTTCAAGGGCTTGGAAGATGTCTTATCCGATGAACTCTTGCAATTGGGTGCTAACAATATCCAAATCGAACGCCGGGCGGTCAGCTTTACGGGCGACTTGCGCCTTATGTATATGGCTAACCTTTGGCTGCGTACCGCCACACGCATTCTCAAACCTGTCGCCACTTTTCAGGCAAAGGACACCGACCAAATCTACGAGCAGGTAAAACACATCAATTGGGAGCGGTATATGTCCTCTTCTACATCCTTTTCCATCGATTCCACCGTATATTCCGGCACCTTTCGCCATTCCCAATTCGTCACCTACCGTGTCAAAGACGCTATCGTCGATTTCTTCGTTGAAAAGGGGCAAAATCGTCCTTCTGTACGTCTCTCGAGCCCCGATTTGTATATCAATGTACACATAGCGGAAGAGCAAGTCACCATCTCTTTGGATAGTTCCGGTGAGTCCCTTCACAAACGCGGTTGGCGCGTTGAGCAAACCGAAGCCCCTATCAACGAGGCACTTGCAGCCGGCATGCTCCTCATGACAGGATGGAAAGGCGATACCGATTTCGTTGACCCTATGTGTGGTAGCGGTACGTTCCTCATCGAAGCGGCGATGATTGCCCTCAACATACCTCCCGGTATCTATCGCCAAGGGTTCGCCTTTGAGAAATGGAAAGATTTCGATGCCGCTCTCTTTGAAACGCTTTATAACGACGATTCGCTTGAGCGTGAGTTTCATCACCGTATCTATGGCTCCGATTCTTCTTTCTATGCCATTCGCGTAGCCGAAAAGAATGTCAAGAGCGCAGGACTCTCCCGCTATATCAATCTTCACCAAATACCTGTCCAAGCCGTCAAAGCACCCTCAGACAAATGTTTGTTGGTCACTAACCCGCCTTATGGCGAGCGGATCGAACCCCGTGATATAGCCAAACTCTACGATGAAATAGGCACTGTACTCAAACACCGTTTTGCCGGCAGTACCGCTTGGCTCATTTCCTCCAACGAAGACGCACTCAAACATATAGGACTAAAACCCTCCAGACAAATCAAACTCCTCAACGGAGAGTTGGATTGCTTCTTCCGTAAGTACGAGTTATTCAAGGGAGAGCATAAAGACTTTAAGAAAAACCAAATGCGCAACGCATCCAATCATTGACTATGGAACAGCTTTTAATCGAAGACTACAACTATCCTCTGCCTGACGACCGCATTGCCAAATATCCTCTTACGCAACGCGACCACTCCAAACTCTTGGTCTATCGCAACGGCAAACCGGCAGAAGACGTTTTTTATAATATAGGCAACTACCTCCCGTCCGATACACTCCTTATATATAATAATACCCGTGTCATTCAGGCGCGCCTGGTTTTCCACAAAGAAACCGGTGCCCGTATCGAAGTCTTTTGCTTGGAACCCGTTGCACCCGGCGATTACCAACTCAACCTTTCCTCCACCACCGGTTGTACGTGGAAATGTATGATAGGTAACTTTAAGAAATGGAAAACGGGCGTTCTCACCTCTCATCTCGACCTCAACGGCAAGCCTTGCACGCTCTGTGCCGAACGCATTCGCCAAATGGGCAATACCTTCGAAGTCCGTTTCTCTTGGGATGATTCTTCTCTTTCTTTTGCCGAACTCTTGGATGCCGCAGGCGAACTGCCTATTCCGCCGTATCTCAATCGGGCAACTGAGGAAAGCGACAAAACCACCTACCAAACCGTCTATTCACGCATAAAAGGCTCTGTGGCTGCACCTACTGCCGGATTGCATTTCACCGACGAAGTCCTTAGCGGACTCCGGCAACGGGGGATTGAAACGGCAGAACTGACCCTGCATGTGGGTGCCGGTACTTTCCAGCCCGTCAAAACCGAAGATGCCAATCAGCATACCATGCACACCGAAATCATTGCCGTACCTCGGGAAACGGTTTTCCGTATCCAACAGCGGCTCGGACATATATGCGCCGTTGGTACCACCTCCATGCGGACATTGGAGAGCCTTTATTATATAGGTGTACAACTGTCCCGTTCCCTTGCTGCCGATGAAATCCGTGTAGCGCAGTTCGAACCCTATACCCAAACCTGCACTTTGTCATCCTACGATGCTTTGCAAGCCGTCTTGGATTATTTGGATAAGACTCACCAAACTGTCCTCCATGCCGCCACGCAGATTATGATTCGCCCAGGCTATACGTTCCGTATTGTTGACATACTCATCACCAATTTCCACCAACCCAAAAGCACACTCCTTCTTCTCGTCAGTGCTTTCGTCCGTGGAGATTGGAAGAATATCTACGATTACGCGCTCTCACACTCATTCCGTTTTTTGAGTTACGGCGACAGCTCCATACTTTTCCGGCAATGATAGATACACACGCACATATCGACGATGAGCAATATGCTCCCGAATTGGAAACCTTTATCCAACGCCAAAAGAATGCAGGTGTCGAGGCAATCTTGGTACCGGGTGTCAATCTCAGTTCCCTTCTTACCGTTCCTGCTGTCTGTGACCTTTTCCCCGGATACTGCTATCCCGCCATAGGGCTTCACCCGGAAGAAGTGAAGGGAACTGATGAACAAATCCAATCCGTGTTGCAGCAACTCCGCGACGCTCTCTCTACCCGTCCGTGGATTGCCATTGGGGAAATCGGACTCGACTATCATTTCGACATTACCTACAAAGAGCAGCAGCAATTCGTTTTCCGCACCCAACTCGATTGGGCTATAGAACGCGACTTGCCCGTTATGATTCATTCACGCGATGCCACCGAAGATTGTCTCCGTATCCTAAAAGAATATACCCCTAAGGGATTGCGGGGTGTCATGCACTGCTTCTCGGGTAGTGCCGAAGTTGCAAAGATAATCACCGGTATGGGGCTTTATCTCGGAATAGGAGGTGTCATTACCTTCAAGAATGCCAAATTGGCGGACAACATTGCCGCCATACCGCTCTCAAAGATTCTTTTGGAAACCGATGCTCCGTATCTTGCGCCAGTTCCCTATAGGGGACAGCGCAACGAAAGTTCATACATGCACTTCGTCGCTCTACGCTTGGCACAAGTTTACCAAACCACTGTCGAAGACATAAAAAACGTCACAACAATCAATGCCAAAAACCTTTTTCAGCTCTAATTTGAGGTAAAAAAAGAAAGAAAGAAAGAAAAAAGACGGAAATTTGTGTGAATGTCATATTTTTTTTGTAATTTTACCGCCGATTTTGTGCAGGGGATATTTCCCTTCTTCATAAGGGGTAAAACAGAAGCAAAAGCAAGACTGCACAAGGAGCAAAACAGACATAATTTATAACTGAGGAGAGATGCTCGAGTGGTTGAAGAGGCACGCCTGGAAAGCGTGTAAACTCCAAAAGGGTTTCGGGGGTTCGAATCCCCCTCTCTCCGCTCAATACCATGTGACAATGATATTTAGCTGAAGATAATTAATAAAGACCATATAATTCATAACTTAAAACACAAACAACATGAAAAAACTATTTGCAACCCTTACGGTTTTTGCTATGCTCTCTTTCGGTAGCACAGCATTGGTAATGGCTCAAGAAGCAGCTCCTGCTGCAACAGACAACACTGAAGCTGTAGTAGATTCTGCAGAAGTTGCTCAAGTGGAAGAAGCTGTAGTTGAAGAAGTTGCACAAGAAGAAACTGCTCTTGTCGCTCTCCACAAAACTTTGAAAACCAAATTCATTGAAGGTGGCGCAGGCTTCATGGCTGCTACTTGTCTCTGCTTGATCTTTGGTTTGGCTCTTTGCATCGAGCGTATCATCTATTTGAGTCTCTCTAAAACTAACACCAAAGCACTCTTGGCTAAGATTGAGACTGCCTTGCAAGAAGGTGGTATCGAAAAAGCTTTGGAGGTATGCCGCAATACACGTGGACCTGTTGCCAGCATCTTCTACCAGGGTCTTTCCCGTTACGAAGAAGGCGTTGACGTTGTAGAAAAAACGGTTGCTTCTTATGGTGGCGTACAATTGGGTCTCTTGGAGAAAAACCTCTCTTGGATTACATTGTTCATCTCTATCGCTCCTTCTTTGGGATTCTTGGGAACCATCATCGGTATGATTCAGGCATTCGATAAGATTCAACAAGTAGGCGATATCTCCGCTACCGTTGTTGCAGGTGGTATCAAAGTCGCTTTGTTGACTACTTTGGTTGGTTTGGTTATCGCTATCGTACTTCAATTGTTCTACAACTACATTCTTTCTTTGATTGAAGGCTTGGTTAACGAAATGGAAGATTCTTCTATCACGTTGCTCGACCTCGTTGTTCGCTACGATGCTGAACAAAAGAAATAATCAGAGAAAAACCTTTATAGTTGAATCTTTCGGCACTTGCCGGAAGTCTAAATCAGAACAATTATGAAAAACTATAGTTTAATATCTAAAATCACCTTGTGGGTGTTGCTGATACTCGGTATCATCGTATCAGTAATGTTCTACGTGGGCGGAAGTGTAGGCGAATTGGAAGTTGCAGGTGACTACCTCTCGATTCCTAAATTCACCGACCAAATGCTCTTCTGGGTATATATCCTCTTAGGCATTACCATTCTTGCTACCCTCGTAGGAGTTATCGCCGGTTTCGTTCAGAATTTCAAAGCTGATAAGAAATCCGCACTGAAGAGTTTGGGTGGAGTTGGCTTGTTCGTTATCATACTCGTTGTTGCTTGGTTCTTGGGAAGCCCTGAACAAATCAACATCTTGGGGTACGAAGGAACTGACAATGTGGGTGCTTGGGCACAAACTACAGATGCTGTCCTCTACTCCATCTACATCCTCTTGGCTGCCTTGATTGTTACAATCTTGTGGGGAGCTGTTTATACACGCATTAAGAAATAAATCTAATCCACACCGTTGCTCTGAACAATGGTTTGGGGCAACGGTAATAAACTCTAATATCTATGGCAAAAGGAGGCAAAAAGAAAGTTCCCGCACTCAATGCGAGTTCTATGGCTGACATCTCGTTCTTGCTGCTTATCTTCTTCCTTGTCACTACCTCTATGGATGTGAACCAAGGTCTGGCACGTCGTTTGCCCGCACCTGTCCCACCCGATCAGAAAGAGGACGTAAGCAAAGAGATTAAAGAGCGTAACCTTTTCGTTGTAAAAATCAACTCGCTCAATCAGCTCCTTGTACAAGGCGAAGAGATTAACATCAAGCAACTCCGCGAGAAGACCAAAGAGTTTATTGTCAATCCGAATAACGACCCTAACTTGCCTGAACTCTTCACTGAAGAAATTGAAGGCTTGGGAGAAGTAACCTATACCAAAGCACACGTCATCTCCGTACAAAACGACGTTGATACACAGTATCAGGCTTATTTGGATGTACAAAACGAACTCGTGGCTGCATACAACGAATTGCGTAATGAATATGCAAAACAGAAATTCAATGGTCGTACCTTCAACGAATTGGATGAGGAAGAACAAAAACTAGTACAGAAAGTTTATCCTCAGAAGATTTCCGAAGCTGAACCGAAAAACTATGGAGGAAACAAATAATGGCAAAGATACGTCGTTCTGAAAAACGTGAAATGCCGGCGCTCAATACATCGTCGTTGCCGGATATCATCTTTATGCTTTTGTTCTTCTTCATGACGGTTACATCCATGAAAGAGGTAACATACAAAGTAACTATCAAACCTCCGCAAGCTACCGAGCTTACCAAACTCGAAAAGAAATCTTTGGTACGTTATATCTATGTAGGTACTCCTACCGATGAGTTCCGCAAACAATTCGGTGCCGAAACCCGTATTCAGTTAGACGATGCGTTTGCTGAAATTTCCGAAATCGAGAACTACATCGTTAACGAACGTTCAGCCATGTCTGAACAAGACCAAGGTTTGATGACGGTTTCTATCAAAGCTGATGCCGATACACGTATGGGTGTCATTGCTGATATCAAACAGGCTTTGAGACGTGCCTACGCACTGAAGATTAACTACGCTGCTGCACAACGTACTTCGTACTAATCTTCTGCAATCATACCGGAATAGAGATAAGCCAACCCCTTGTCTCTATTCTTGTTTTATAGACTTGGCACTGTTTTTGCACAATAATAACCTGACAAGGACATTGTTCCAATAATAATGTACAAATATTGTTATATATTACTGTTAGCTGACTGACCTATGATTTACCTGATCTTTTTCCTTTTCGCCTTATTGAGTTGGATTGTTTCATCCTCTTTGGAACATAAAATAAAGGAGTACTCTAAGATACCTGTAGCCCTCACCGGCAAACAGGTTGCCGAAAAGATGCTCCGTGAAAACGGTATTACCGATGTCCAAGTTGTTTCCACCGGAGGACATCTCACCGACCACTATAATCCTGCCACCAAAACTGTCAATTTGTCAGAAGCCGTCTATTCCGGTGCCAATATCGCTGCTGCAGCCGTAGCAGCCCATGAGTGTGGTCATGCTTTGCAGCACGCTCAGGCGTACGCTCCTTTGAAACTCCGTTCCGCTTTGGTTCCCACCGTTAACTTCGCCTCTCGCTGGATGTCTTGGATACTGCTTATTGGAATTATCATGGTCGAGACTTTTCCTTTGCTCCTCGAAGTCGGTATCGGATTATATGCGCTTACCACGCTTTTTGCTTTTGTCACCTTACCCGTTGAAATCAATGCCAGTCGTCGTGCTTTGGCTTGGTTGAATGATGCGGGAATAACCACATTCGAAACGCATCAAGCAGCCCGGTCCGCTCTCAAATCTGCCGCTTACACCTATGTTGTGGCAGCTATGGCATCATTGGCAACCCTTTTCTACTATGTTTTGATCTTGGTTTCACGGCGCGATTAAGGTCGGATAGCGCAAATTGTGTTTTCGTAGCAGGAAATCTTGCATATCTCCCATATTTTCCTTACCTTTGCGCCCGTATTGAAATCCTTGCGGTTTCACTTGGGTCCGTAGCTTAGCTGACTAGAGCGTCAGATTCCGGTTCTGAAGGTC